>NZ_JAUSLE010000009.1 GCF_030646845.1 Rhodoferax sp.
TACACCATCCAAAAGCTCTTGGGCCACACCCACATTGCTACCACCGGACGCTACTTGCATCTCATCAGTCCACAGTTTCGGCCACCCAAAGACATCGACCCATTGGACCTGCTGGCAGGTTTGTATCCCGTCATAGATCCAGGCGGGTAGTCCTGCGCTACCCGCACCCGTACTGCCATGGCAGGCACCGTAGCCCAGGTGCTGCGCAGCTTCGGTGCGCAATATCTGGCAACACACACCCTGAACACCCCCCAGGCCAAAGCCTGGCGGGGTATCGTTGCCTGTCGCACCGAAGCCCTTGGTGGCGACCGACTGGAGTGCGACCAGTGTGGTCACAACCACTGGCAATACCACTCGTGCCGTAACCGGCACTGCCCGCAGTGCGGCATGCGCGCCAAAGATGCGTGGCTACAGGGGCGCCTGAGTGAAGTGCTGGACGTGCCCTATGTGCACCTGGTATTTACCTTGCCGCACTGCTTGAACGCCTTGTACGCAGCCCACCCACGCTGGGTCATCGATACCCTGTTTACCTGCACCGCCCAGACACTAACGGAGTTTGCGGCGAACCCAAAGTGGATGGGGATGACTGGTGGCAAACCCGCCTTCAGTTTGGTACTACATACTTGGACGCAGGACCTGCTGGTGCACCTGCATGTTCACGGGGTGATGGCTTGCGGGGTGTTGAATCAAGACCGGATATGGGCCACACCGGCGCGCGCCAGATTACTTGTTCCCGGTGGAGGCCTTGTCCAGTGTGTTTCGGGGCAAGTTTATGCAAGCGCTTGGACAGGCGCGTCGCGCCGGCCAGATTGAACGCGATCCACAAGCCTCTGGGACGCTTTGGAATGAGCGCCAACGTCAACTCTACAAACACGCATGGGTTGTTTATGCCAAGGCCCCGCTGGGTGGCACCGCCCAGGTGCTGGAGTACCTGAGCCGCTACACGCACCGCACGGCGATCAGCAATGAGCGTATTCGCACCATTACATCCGACGAGGTGGCATTCAATGTTCGCGTCAACGACCAGGGTGGGAAACGCCTGGAGCGTTTGGAGGGAGAAGAGTTTGTGCGCCGTTTCCTGTTGCACATCCTGCCCACCGGTCTCAAGCGTATCCGCCACTATGGGGTGCTAGCCTCAGCCTGCAAAGGAGTCCAACTCACAGCGGCCCGCCAGTCCCTGCACATGCCACAGCCCAGTGTGCGGGCCATAGAGTGCGCCCATGACTTCATGGCACGGGTGACCAGAATCGATCTGCGCTTGTGTCCATTTTGCAAGGTGGGGCAGTTGCAAATCACGGCCGTCTCACATGGACAGGCACGACTGCCCACGCCAGAGCACACCGTAATACCCACGAACCGGGGACCACCATGAGGTGGCGGGTATTGGGATGGTTTGGCATTGCAGCACGAGAGGCTGCGGGGTGCTGCTGCGCGTTGTATTGGAAAGACCACGCCAGGGCAGCGCAGATACGCATGCACTACGCCGGATTGCAAGGTGCTGCGCCGGATCGTCACGATCTTGACTGGCGGGCGTTGGTGCAAGCCGGGTCATAATTCGATTCAACACATGGGGTGAAGCTTTCAATCCCCTATAGCGACTGCCTCTGCAGGCGGTTCAGTCCAACATGGTTTATCAGCCGCGGGAGGCTTTTATGGTTTCTATCAGCATCGCAGCGCGGCGGATAAACGCTAATCGTTAGACCGACACCGCTGCGCGGCCCGTGAGTTCTCCATCCCGACTTCTGATCTTCGAGGGCATCATGGGTGCCGGCAAATCGACGGCCTCCCGCGCGTTTGGCGAACGAATTACAGCTGCGGGATTGCAGGTTGCGACCTATACCGAGGCGGCAGACCCTCACCCAGTGCGTGCCTCCGACGATCTCGCAGATTTCTTCCAGCCTTGGTTGGAAGTAGAACCGAGCGTACTTGCGTGCCGAGTCCGTGCGAAATGGGCGCGCTACGTAGACCGTCGACTGAATGATCGCGTCTTCACCGTCATGGACGGGCAGCTATTTCATGGTGATCAGACGCATCTGTTCATGATGGAGATGCGGGCGACTGATCTTAGGGCACACGTTGCGGAGTTGATGGGTGTTCTCGACCCGTTGGGCCCGGTGGTGATCTACTTTCGTCACACTGATGTCCGGCGTGCCATCCACGCTGTCTTCGAGGCGCGGGGAGGCAAGTGGGAGTCCTACCAGCTTGATTGGAAACTTCGCTCGCCGTATGCTAAACATCGAAAGCTCGAAGGGTTGCTAGGTCTCACCACCATGTACGAGGAGTACCGAGGCCTCACCGACTCGCTATTTGCATCGCTTAACTGCCGAAAGCTCACCATTGAAGCCGATGCTGGCGACTGGCATGGGTACTATACGAAGATCACCCAGCTTCTGGAGGAAGCGAATGTGCGCGTCTAACATGGCATATATGGACTCCCCCACAAGTGCAAGAAACTGACCGATAGTTTGGCTGTTGGGGATGCGCCTGCAGTCGTATATCCGGCATCTAAGGTGGACTCTGTTGTGGTCCGTGCCGACATGGAATCTGCGTCACCGATGCGCCAGTCGATACGAACGGCAGGCAAGCTGCCGGAAGTGTTATCGGCGTCAGTCGGTGTGGGGTGAACCCGGTTGGCCATGATGGTCGATCAATCTCGTCGCAACGCGTGATGGGTGTTCAAAACTTCTTCTTGGTGACGGCTGTTCTGGATGTTGGCAATCAAGCTGGCATCACAAAACTCTCCCTGCTGATCTTCTTGCCAAGCCGCACGGTTTGTTCACCAAACGGCTCCTTATCCCTGAGCGTGGCATAACAAATCCGCGCCAGCTTGTTGGCCAGCGCACACGCCGCCTTGTTGTGATTGCTTCTGGCCTGCACATCCAGCGCCCAGCGGCGCACACCGCAGACTTCACGTCCTGCGTTGTCCGCCACCTTGGAGGCGCGCAATACGCTCCTGGCGCCGTGGGTCAACAACATGCGCAGGTAGCGGTCCCCCTTCTTGGAGATGCGCCCCAGGTAGCGGCTGTTGCCCGAGCTGTACTCCTTGGGTGTCAAGCCAAACCAGCTGGAGAAGTGGCGCGCATCCTTGAAGTGGCTCACATCGCCCGAGGTAGCTGCCACCAGGGCGGTGGCGGTGAGCAGGCCAATGCCCGGAATCGACAGCAAGGTCGTGCAGGCCGGGCTCAACTTGGCCAGGGCTGCCAACTCACGCTCCAGTTGGGCGATCCGGCCTTCGAGCAGACGAATCTCTTCGACCAACAACTTGGCCGTGCCACGGATCAAATCGGGAATTGCGGTGCCCGGATCGGCCAGCACACGGCTGATCGCTTCAACGCCGGTACGCGCACCCATGGGGATGGCAATGCCGAACTCACGGCAAAAGCCACGCAAGGCGTTGATGCGGCTGGTGCGCGTACCCATCCAAAGGCTGCGGATGCGGTGCATGCCTTGCAGGGCCTGTTGCTCAACCGACTTGACGCGCACCGGGCGCATGTCAGAGGCCCGTGCCGCTTCCAGGAGTGCCGCCGCGTCTGCCGCATCGGTCTTGTTACGTTTGACATAGGCGCGGATGTACTGGGCCGGTAGTAGCCGCACCTCAATGCCCAGGCCATTGAGCCAGCGGCCCCAGTGGTGCGCCGAGCCACAGGCTTCCATGATGACCAGAGACACTTCACGGTTCAAGAACCACCGTTCAAACTGAGTGCGGGTGAGGCGCTGTGTTTCAACCACACGCCAATGTTCATCGGCAACAGCGAGTTGAAACACGGACTTTGCAAGATCGACGGCAACAGTAGTAGCATTCATGTCGGACTCCTTACGTTTTAAAGAACTGCTCCCCACGCCAATGAAGACCAGTACGCAAATATTGCGCAAAAAAACGGGGGAGTCCATCCCATCAGTCGACGCGGACGTCCTTGCGGCAGGCTGTCGTCTGCCTATAGTCCGCCGGTCACTTCTAGGTTAAATGGCCACATTCACCATGGCGAGAATTTCGCGATCCCCCATCGGCGCAACGCCGTACGAAAGAGTGATGGGCCACGCCCCTCACGTCTTGGAGCCGTGGTCAAAGCTTGAAGAAGTATTCTATTCTCGCTCTGTCCTTCCCGCCGATCTGCTGGAGCAGGTTCGCCGGACACTGGCACTTGGTCATGGCTGTGAGTACTGCATGGCCAAAGGCGGTCCGCCTGAGTCCATGCATGAGGCATTGCGCACCTCGCTAGCCGTCGGGCTGGCGCAGCTGTTCGCAGCCGACCACCGCGAAATCGATGAGACTCAACTCAACATCATGCGCGAGCACTTCTCCGAACCCGAACTCGTTGAACTCGTCGCTTTCATGGGGTTCATGTGGGCAGGCGGCACCTTCGGAAAGGTCTTCGGTATCCAGCCCATTGAATCGCCCGAAACGTCCATCCCCCGAACAGCCACCTAGCCCTTCTTACGGCAGTGGCGCACCGACAGGGCGTTCTCGATCAGATCAGGCAGTCCGTGCCACGTTGGCCATCGCTTTGGTCACCTCGTTGGTGCCCTGCGCAGCGCCGCTTTGCGGCACTGTTTCCCCGGCACGATCAGTCACCTCGGCCAGACGCTCGGCCAGGCGCTCCGGGGCCTGCGCGTCGGTGCCAATCCAGGCGCCCTGTGTCATGGTGATATGGGCCGCCTCAAAGGTGCCGGCGCCCGCACACAGGATGGTGCGGGTGGGCGCGTCTTGCGAGGCCAGCACCAGCATGGCCGGCACCACGGCCTCGGGCTTGAGGGCTTCCAGAATGGCCTCGGGCATCAGGCCCTCGGTCATGCGGGTGGCGGCCGTGGGTGCCAGGCAATTGACACGAATGTCGTTTTTGGCGCCTTCAAGCGACAGGGTCTGCATCAGGCCCACCAGCGCCATCTTGGCCGCGCCATAGTTGGACTGGCCAAAGTTGCCGTACAGGCCGCTCGACGAGGTGGTCATGACAATACGGCCGTACTTCTGCTCATTCATGATGGCCCACACCGCCTTGGTGCAGTGCACGGCGCCCATCAGGTGCACGTCCACCACCAGTTCAAAGTCAGCCAGCTCCATCTTGGCAAAGCTTTTGTCACGCAGAATGCCCGCGTTGTTCACCAGAACGTCCACACGGCCCCAGGCGTCCATCACCTGCTGCACCATGGCTTGCACCGCCGCAAAGTCGGTCACCGACGCACCGTTGGCCATCGCCTCGCCGCCGGCTGCCTTGATCTCGGCCACCACGGCCTCGGCGGCGCTCACCGAGCCACCGGAGCCGTCGCGCGCGCCGCCCAGATCGTTCACCAGCACCTTGGCGCCACGCGCCGCCAGCGCCAGGGCATGTTGACGACCCAGTCCGCCGCCGGCGCCGGTCACGATGGCCACGCGGCCTTTGAAATCAATAGTCATGGCTTTTTTTTCCTGATGTGAGGGAGATAAATTGAGGGCTGAGACTCTGATAGTCTCAGACGACCAACCCTGTACTTTAATTCACTGTGCAGAGCCCAACTGAAAGCCGTCCATGGAACTGAATTCTGAAGTCGTCTCCGCTCCACCCCGCGCGGCCGCCACCGTGGTGATGCTGCGCGACACGGACGACGGTGTCGCGGGCATCGAAGTTTTTCTGCTCAAGCGCCACGGTCTGTCCGACGTGCTGGGCGGGGCCTATGTGTTTCCCGGCGGCAAGGTGGACCCGTCTGACGCGCAGCTGGACATGGAGGCGCACCTGGACCAGCCCCTGCATGCGCTGCACGCGGGTCTGAATGAGCCTGACATTGAGCCCCTGACTGCGGCCAGCCTGTATGTGGCGGCATTGCGGGAGGCGTTCGAGGAATCGGGCATTCTGTTTGCGCACGGTGCCTCCGCTGAGCATGCAGCGCGGGCCGCCGAGCTGCTGCGCCAAGGTCGCGGCTTTGATGCCGTGCTGTCACAGATGGCCTTGCGCCTGCAGAGCAGCAGCGTGCTGCCCTGGTCGCGCTGGATTACCCCGAGGATGCCGTCGGTGACGAACAAGCGCTTCGACACCCGCTTCTTTGTCTCGGCGGTACCCGCGGATCAGATTGCCAGCCATGACAACCACGAGACGACTGAAAGCGTCTGGCTCAGACCCCGCGCCGCACTGGAGCAATACTGGCAGGGTCAGATCGAGCTCGCACCGCCGCAGATCATGAGTCTGATCCAGTTGGCCGGTCACGCCAGCGTGCAAAGCGTGCTGCAGGCCGCACGCGGTCGCCTGCCCCCGGTGATTGAGCCCGAGCCGTTCGAGCATGAAGGTTCGCGCGTCATTTGCTACCCCGGCGACGAGCGCCATTCGGTCAGCGCGCGCGCGCTGCCGGGCCCGACCCGGCTGATCTACCGCAACAAACGCTTTGAGCCCATGACCGGCTTCGACGGGCTGTTTGACTGACAGCCGGGAAAGGCGGTCGGCGCTGCCCGGCCGGCGCGGCCGTTCACCGCCATCAGTTTCGCGCCAAGCGCATCAGGGTCTTCACTAGTCAGGGGTGACCTGTATCAACGATATGATGGATATATTGTTTACCGACCGGTCGGTAGAGTATTGGTTGTTTCAGATCAATACGCGGCTATCCAACAATCGCCAGAGAACCTGATGACTGAATCCGACATGAACCCACAACAAATTGCCGATGCCGTGGCAGTTGGCATGATGGCCAAGGACCGTGCCTCTCGCGGCCTGGGTCTGCGTGTCACCCAGATCAGCCCGGGCTCGGCCCAGATCGAGATGCTGGTACGCGATGACATGCTCAACGGTTTTGACATCTGTCACGGCGGGTTCATCACCCTGCTGGCAGACTCTGCTTTTGCGTTTGCCTGCAACTCCTACAACGAACTCACCGTGGCTTCGTCCCTGACCGTCGACTTCATCGCGCCGGTGCGCGGCGGCGATGTGCTGACGGCGCGCGCAACCGAAGTCAGCCTGAGCGGTCGCACGGGTGTCTACGACGTGGAGGTGAGCAACCAGAACGGCGTGCGTGTGGCGGTTTTCCGTGGTCGCTCCTACCGCATGAAGGGCAAGCCGGTGGTGGCCCTGACCGATCTCCCCATTTCAGCCAGTTGAGCCCGGACAAACCTCGGCCATAAGGATTCACCCCACCATGCCAGTCAAGACTCCCGCTCCAGGTGATCTGGAACACATCGAGAAGGCCAGCCAGGACGAATTGCAGGCCCTGCAAACCGAACGGCTGAAGTGGACGCTGCAGCACGCCTATGACAACGTGCCGCATTACCGTGCCGCTTTTGATGTCAGGGGCGTGCACCCTCGCGATCTGAAAACGCTGGCGGACCTGGTCAAGTTTCCGTTCACCACCAAACAGGACCTGCGCGCCAACTACCCGTTCGGCATGCTGGCGGTACCGAGAGAGCGGGTGGCGCGCATCCACGCCTCGTCGGGCACCACCGGCAAACCCACGGTGGTGGGCTACACGCTGAAAGACATTGACAACTGGGCCAACGTGGTGGCGCGCTCCATCCGCGCCGCTGGTGGCCGTCCCGGTGACATGGTGCATGTGGCCTACGGCTACGGTCTGTTCACCGGCGGCCTGGGCGCGCATTACGGCGCCGAGCGCGCCGGCTGCACGGTGATTCCGATGTCCGGCGGGCAGACGGAAAAGCAGGTGCAATTGATCCAGGACTTCAAGCCGGACATCATCATGGTCACGCCCAGCTACATGCAGGTGGTGATTGAAGAGTTCGTGCGCCAGGGACTGGACCCCCGGGCGTCCAGTCTCAAGGTGGGCATCTTCGGTGCCGAGCCCTGGACCGAGGCACTGCGCACCGAGATCGAAGCGAATGCCGGGCTTGACGCTGTCGACATCTATGGCCTGTCCGAAGTGATGGGGCCAGGCGTGGCCAGCGAATGCATTGAAAGCAAGGACGGCCCGGTGATCTGGGAAGATCATTTTTATCCTGAAGTCATTGACCCGGACACGGGTGAAGTGCTGCCGGATGGCTCGGAAGGCGAACTGGTTTTCACCTCGCTCACCAAGGAAGCCCTGCCGGTGATCCGCTACCGCACGCGTGATCTGACGCGCCTGCTGCCGCCCACCTCCCGCAGCATGCGCCGCATGGGCAAGATTGTGGGCCGCAGCGACGACATGCTGATCATTCGCGGCGTCAACGTCTTTCCCACGCAGATTGAAGAGATCGTGCTGAAGCACGGCCAGCTGTCCGGCCAGTATCAGCTGGTCGTGACACGGGACGACAGCCTGGACGCGGTGGAAGTGCGCTGCGAGTTGCTGCCTTCGGCGACCATCAGCGCGGATGAAGCACGCGACTGGGTTCGGGCCCGGATCAAGGCCTTCGTAGGCATCAGCACGCAGGTTACCGTGGGATTGCCCGACAGCATCGAGCGCACGCTGGTCGGCAAGGCCAGACGCGTGATCGACCTGCGCAAGATGTAACCCGCACCTCAGACAGAACCAACTTTCACAGGAGCTGCACATGTACACGCAATCCATGGACAACATGAGCCCGGAGGAAATCAGGGAACAGGCTGCAGCCAAGAAAATGCTGCGCAGCGCGGAAGACCTGCAGGCCGAGCAATCATTTGAAGCCCGCATCGACGCCGGTGACTTCATTGAAGCCAAGGACTGGATGCCCGAGCATTACCGCAAGACACTGGTACGCCAGATCAGCCAGCACGCCCACTCCGAAATTGTGGGCATGCTGCCCGAGGGCAACTGGATCAGCCGCGCACCCACCCTCAAACGCAAGGCCATCCTGCTGGCCAAAGTGCAGGATGAAGGCGGACACGGTCTCTACCTGTATGCGGCGGCCGAGACCCTGGGCACCTCGCGTGACCAGTTGCTTGACGCGCTGCATACCGGCCGCGCCAAATACAGCTCCATCTTCAACTACCCGACCCTGACCTGGGCCGACATGGGCGTCATCGGCTGGCTGGTAGACGGCGCCGCCATCATGAACCAGGTGCCGCTGTGCCGCTGTTCTTACGCCCCTTATGCGCGCGCCATGATTCGCATATGCCGCGAAGAGTCCTTTCACCAGCGCCAGGGCTATGAGGCGCTGCTGACCATGATGACGCAAGGCACGCCCGCCCAGCGCGACATGGTGCAGGACGCGGTGAACCGCTGGTGGTGGCCGTCGCTGATGATGTTCGGCCCGCCTGACGCAGAATCCCCCAACACGGCGCAGTCCATGCGCTGGGGCATCAAGCGCATCAGCAACGACGACTTGCGCCAGAAGTTCGTTGACGCCACCGTGGAGCAGGCCAAGGTACTGGGCGTCACCCTGCCCGACCCGGCGCTGCGCTGGAATGAGGAACGCCAGCATTACGACGTGGGTCCCATCGACTGGGCCGAGTTCTGGCGCGTGGTGGGCGGCGACGGACCCTGCAACCGGGAGCGCCTGGCCGCGCGCGTCGACGCCTGGGAAGACGGTGCGTGGGTGCGCGAAGCAGCACTGGCCTATGCGGCGAAACATGCGCAGCAGGAACAAGCGGCCTGACCCGCACTGCACCGCGCCAACAACTTCCAAGGAATCAACATGAGCAATACCCAAACTACCGCTGCCGAATGGCCTCTGTGGGAAGTCTTCGTTCGCAGCAAGGCGGGCCTGGACCACAAACACTGCGGCAGCCTGCACGCCAGCGATTCCACCATGGCCGTCCAGCTGGCACGCGACGTCTACACCCGCCGGCAAGAGGGCGTCAGCATCTGGGTCGTTCGCTCCGACCAGATCGTCGCCTCCGACCCGGGCCAGAAAGGCAGCTTCTTCGATCCCATGGAAGACAAGGTGTATCGCCACCCCACGTTCTACGCGCTGCCCAAAGCCGTGGACCACATGTGATGGATGGGAGTCATTCCATGCAAGCCTCCTTGCCCCTGACCAGCGACGCGCAAGTCCGCTATGTGCTGCGCCTGGCCGACAGTTGCCTGATCCTCGCCCAGCGGCTGGGCGAATGGTGCGGCCATGCGCCCGCGCTGGAAGAAGACATTGCGCTGACCAATATGGCACTGGACCTGATTGGCCAGTCACGTGCGCTGCTCACCCGGGCCGGCCAGCTTGAAGGCCAGGGGCGCGACGAAGACCAGCTGGCATTTTTGCGGGATGAGCGGGACTACCTCAACCTGACCCTGGCAGAGCTGCCCAATTCGCTGCGCGGTGCGCGCACTGGTCGGGGAGACTTTGCCTTCACGGTGCTGCGCAATTTCGTCATGGCCACCCTGTTCAAGCAGCTGTGGCAGCGTTTGCTGACCTCCCGGGATACCGAGCTGGCGGCCATTGCCGGCAAGGCCCTCAAGGAATCGCGTTACCACCAGCAGCATGCGGGCGACTGGGTGGTGCGCCTGGGTGACGGCACCGAGGATTCGAGTCGCCGCATGCAGGATGCGCTGACGCTCATGTGGCCCTATGTCGCCGAGATGTTCGAGAACGATGCCGTCGACGATGCGGCCAGCCAGACTGGCCTGGGGCCGCGCTGGGGCGATGTGCGTGACGACTGGATGACAGAGGTGAGCGGCGTACTGAATGCGGCGGGCCTGCAACTGCCCAAACCGACCGCCTTTATCAGCACGGGGAAAACAGGCCGCCACAGCGAACACATGGGCTTCATTTTGACCGAGATGCAATACCTGCAACGCGCTTTCCCCGGAGGGATCTGGTGAACGCTGCCAGCCCCACGCAGACACCGCGTCTGGCGCAAGCCTGGGCGGTTTTGCAGACCGTGCTTGACCCCGAGGTCCCGGTCGTTTCGGTGTGCGAGTTGGGCATCGTGCGCGATGTACTGCTGCAAGGCAGTGGCCTGCACGTGGTGTTGACCCCCACCTATTCGGGCTGCCCGGCCACCGAGCTGATCGAGTCGAATGTCGTGGCTGCCCTTGAGGCCGCCGGCTTTTCGCCCGTGAGCGTGACATTGCAGCGCGCGCCGGCCTGGACCACCGACTGGATCAGCGCTGAAGGCAAGACCAAACTGCGCGACTACGGCATTGCGCCGCCCGGACCAGTCGCCTCCGGCGAGGGCGTGGTCATGCGCTTCACGCCGCGCCACAAAGCCCCCGCGCTGGACTGCCCACGCTGTGGCAGCGCCAATACCGAGCGCATTTCGGCCTTTGGTTCCACCGCATGCAAGGCACTCTACCGCTGCCTGGCCTGCAAGGAGCCGTTTGAGCATTTCAAGCCCCTATGAACCGAAAGAACTGGCCATGAGTACCCATTTCCATACCCTGCGCGTGAAGCAGGTGGAAGCCGACACCGACGAGGCAGTGATCGTTTCTTTTGAGGTGCCAGAGTCACTGAAGAACGAATACCGCTTCACCCAGGGGCAGCACCTGACGCTGCGCAGCCGGCTCGGCGGCGAGGAACAGCGTCGCTCCTATTCCATCTGCTCTGGCGTCGATGACGATGACCTGCGAATTGGCGTGCGCAAGGTGCCGGGGGGACTGGTATCGACCTGGATCAACGAGCAGTTTCACGTCGACGACAGCATCGACGTCCTGCCACCCGAAGGCCGTTTTTTTGTGCCGCTGGATGCACAGGCGGCTCGCCACTATCTGGGCATTGCCGGCGGCAGCGGCATCACGCCGATTCTGTCCATCATGAAGTCCGTGCTGGCCCGTGAGCCGCTATCGACCTTCACCCTGATTTACGGCAACCGCCGGCAGAAATCCACCATGTTCAAGGAGGAGATCGAAGACCTCAAGAACCGTTACCTGACGCGACTGGAGTTGCACCTCGTGTTCTCGCAGGAACAGATGGACGCGCCGCTCAACAGCGGACGCCTGAATCAGCACAAGCTCGCCGAGTTCCTGGGTCCGGTGATTCAGCCGCAGCGCCTCGACCACGTCTTTGTCTGCGGCCCCTATGGTTTCAACGACGAGGCGGAGGCTGCCTTGCGCGCCGCCGGTGTGGCGTCCGAGCGCATTCACATCGAGCGCTTTGGCGTGCCGGCAGCCGCCGGCGGCCAGGTACCGGCGCAAGCCGTACTGGCGGGCGATGCGCCCCAGGCCAAAGTGTTGATCATTCGCGATGGTCTGAGCCGGGAAATTGAATTTCGGACCGACCACGGCAACATTCTGGAGGCCGCAGCACAGGCCGGACTGGAAGTGCCGTACTCCTGCAAATCCGGCGTGTGCTGCACCTGCCGGGCCAAGCTGATCGAAGGCGAAGTGCGCATGGAGCGCAACTTTGCATTGGAAGCGCACGAGGTGGCAGCAGGCTATGTGCTGACCTGCCAATCCCACCCGCTCACCGAGCGTGTGGTCATTTCCTTCGACGAACGCTGAGCGAACGACGACACATGGCCCGCGGACGCGCCCCCGGCTACGACACCCAGCGTGAGGACATTCTGGCCCGCGCGGCCGAGCTGTTTGCCACCCGGGGTTACAGCAGCACCTCCATGAATGAGGTGGCCAAGGCCTGCGGCGTCTCCAAGCCCGCCCTCTACCACTACGTGCGCGACAAATCGCAACTGCTGGCCGAGATCGCCACCAGCCACGTCTCCCGCCTGCAGACCGTGGTGGAGGAAGTGCAAGGGCTGGGTTTATCCCCCGATGCCTGCCTGCGCCAACTCATTGAGCGCTTTGTCGAGGAATACGCCGGTGCACGCCACGCACACCGGGTCCTGACTGAAGACGTGAAATTTCTGGATCCGCAGGACCAGGACCGGGTCTTGTCCGTCCAGCGCAAAGTGGTCACCGCATTTGCCCAGGCCGTGGCGCTGGCCCGGCCTGAACTGGTGGCCGCCAGCCTGAACAAGCCATTGGCCATGCTGCTGTTCGGCATGATGAACTGGATGTTCACCTGGCTGCAGCCTGAAGGTAAGCTTTCCCACGCAGAGATGGCCCCTGTGGTGGCCGACCTGTTTCTGGGCGGACTGGGTGCCGTGCGGCTTGACCCAGCAACGCCCCCACCAACCCGCCGCACGCGATCCGCTTCGAAAACACTTTTAACAGGAGACATGACATGACTTTCAAGAAAACTTTGACCCTGGTGGCCGCCCTGGTAGCCGCCACCCTGGCCCATGCCGACATCAACGTTGGCGTCACCGTATCGGCCACCGGACCCGCCGCGTCACTGGGCATTCCGGAGAAAAACACCATTGCCTTGATGCCCACCAGCATCGGGGGCCAGAAAGTCAACTACATCGTGCTCGACGATGCGTCCGACACCACGGCGGCAGTGACCAACACCCGCAAACTCATCAACGAACACAAGGTCGATGTGCTGCTGGGCTCCACCACCACGCCCAACTCGCTGGCCATGATCGATGTGGCGGCCGAGTCGCAGACGCCCATGGTTTCCATGGCGGCGTCCGCCCGCATCGTGGAACCCCAGGATGCCAAGAAACGCTGGGTCTTCAAGACCCCGCAAAATGACATCATGATGTCACTGGCCATCGTGGCCCACATGGCCAGCAGCGGTGTCAAGACCGTTGGATTCATCGGTTTTTCTGATGCGTACGGCGAAGGCTGGTATCAGGAATTCAGCAAAATTGCCGCCCTGAAGAACATCCAGATCGTTGCCAACGAGCGCTTCAACCGCACCGACACATCGGTGACCGGCCAGGTGCTCAAGATTGTTGCTGCCAAGCCCGACGCTGTGCTGATCGCGGGTTCTGGAACTCCGGCCGTACTGCCACAGCGTGCACTCAAGGAGCGCGGCTACAACGGCAAGTTCTACCAGACGCACGGCGTCGCCAACAACGATTTCCTGCGCGTGGGTGGCAAAGACGTGGAAGGCACGTTCCTACCCTCAGGTCCGGTCCTGGTGGCCGCCCAGCTGCCCGCCAGCCATCCACTGAAAAAATCGGCACAAGCGTACGTGGAAAAGTATGAAGCCGCCAATGGGAAAGGATCAGTTTCGACCTTCGGCGCACACGCCTGGGACGCCGGCAAGCTGATGGAAGTGGCTGCTGCTGCTGCGCTCAAGAAAGCCAAACCGGGCACCGTGGCATTCCGCGTCGCACTGCGTGACGAACTGGAAGCAGTCAAGGAACTGGCCGGTGCGCACGGCGTCTTCAACATGTCGGCTACCGACCACCTGGGCCTGGACCAGCGCGCACGCGTGATGGTCAAGATCGAAGGCGGCGCCTGGAAGTACCAGCCCTGATGGACCTGCAAATCGCCTTGCTGTTGGCGCAGGACGGCATCGTGAACGGTGCCGTCTATGCCCTGATGGCGCTGGCGCTGGTGCTGGTGTTTTCCGTCACCCGTGTCATCTTCATCCCGCAAGGCGAGTTTGTCGCCTTTGGCGCCCTGACCATGGCAACGCTGCAGGCGGGCCGCAGCCCGGGCACCCTGTGGCTGTTGCTCGCGCTGGCGGCGCTCACCCTGCTGGTGGAAACCATAAGGCACCAGCGCGGTGTGGCGGTTGACTGGAAATCAACCGCTGTGTGGGCCCTCATTTTCCCCGCCCTGGCCGCGGTCGTGGCTCTGGTGCTGGCACCTGCTTCATTGACGGGGCAGGCCATCGCCACCCTGCTGGTGATCACCCCCCTGGGCCCCCTGCTCTACCGGCTGGCCTACCGGCCACTGGCGCATGCCACGGTGTTGACGTTATTGATAGTGTCGGTTGCCCTGCACGGCGTACTGGTGGGACTGGGCCTGCTGTTTTTCGGTGCCGAGGGCTCGCGCACACCCCCATTTTCGGAACTGCGCCTCGATCTGGGCGGCATCCCGGTCAGCGGACAGTCGCTGGTGGTCATGGGTGTGGCCAGCGTGCTGGTCACCCTGATGTTCCTGTTTTTTGAACGCTCGATTGTCGGCAAGGCCTTGCGTGCCACGGCGATGAACCGCGTCGGCGCACGGCTCATGGGCATCCCCACGGAACTGTCGGGCGACCTGAGCTTTGCGCTGGCGGCGCTCATTGGGGCCGTATCTGGGCTGCTGATCGCACCACTCACCACGGTGTACTACGACACCGGCTTTCTGATTGGCCTGAAAGGCTTTGTTGCCGCCATCATTGGCGGCCTGGCCAGCTATCCGCTGGCGCTCGCCGGGGCGCTGCTGGTGGGCTTGCTGGAATCGTTTTCATCATTTTGGGCCAGTGCCTTCAAGGAAGTCATCGTGTTCACCCTGATCATTCCCGTGTTGTGGTGGCGCTCGCGCAACAGCCATCACGTCGAGGACGAAGAATGACACGGCGCCATCTCACACTCGGTGCCATCGCGCTGCTGCTGGGCATCTGGGGCTTCCTGCCCGAGTTCACCATCACCATGCTGAACTACATCGGCCTGTATGCGCTGGTCGCGGTCGGGCTGGTCATGCTCACCGGCGTTGGCGGCATGACTTCGTTTGGCCAGGCGGCTTTCGTCGGCCTGGGTGCCTATGCCACCGCCTGGTTCTGCACGGCACCCGCCGCTGCGGCACTGGTCGGGCTGGCGCCGGGCTCTGCACTGCTGCCCTGGATCGGGCTGCTCGTGGGACTTGCCATGAGCGCCGCAGTCGCCTGGTTCCTGGGCTCGGTGACACTGCGCCTGTCCGGCCACTATCTGCCGCTGGGCACCATTGCCTGGGGATTGAGCCTGTACTTCCTGTTCGGCAATCTCGAATTCCTGGGTGGCCACACGGGCATGGCCGGACTGCCCGCCCTGTCGGTGGGTGCGATCGAGCTGAGATCTGTGCGGGAGCTGGGCCTCCTGACCTGGACCGTATTGCTGTTGACGCTCTGGGGACTGCACAACCTGCTGGACTCCCGGGAGGGCCGGGCCATTCGGTCACTCAAAACGGGCCGCGTCATGGCGGAAAGCATGGGCGTGGACACGGCACGCTACCGCATCAAGGTGTTTGTGCTGGCAGCCCTGCTGGCCAGTCTGTCAGGCTGGATGTATGCGCACTTGCAGCGTTTCGTCAACCCCACGCCATTCAACTTGAACATCGGTATCGAATACCTGTTCATGGCGGTCGTGGGTGGCGCCGGCCACTTGTGGGGGGCTGTGCTGGGGGCGGCGCTCATCACGCTGATGAAGCAGTACCTGCAGGATATCTTGCCCAGCCTGTTGGGCAGCAGCGGCAACTTCGAGGTAATCGTTTTTGGGCTTCTGATGCTGCTCGTGCTGCAGCGCTTCCCTGAAGGTCTGTGGCCCAGCCTGGCGGTGCGCGTCAACCGCCACCTCAATCCGCAGGCCGCGACACGCAGCGGGGCGATCCATCAACTCGCCGAACGCACGCTCCCGGCAAAAGGCAGTGTGGTGCTGGGCGCCACGGCAGTGAGCAAGCGATTCGGCGGTCTGCTGGCCAACAACAACGTGAATCTGGATGTTCGCGCCGGTGAAGTACACGCCCTGATTGGTCCCAACGGCGCCGGAAAGAGCACCTTCTTCAACATGATCTCGGGCGTTGACGATCCCAGCTCCGGCGTGGTCAGCCTGCTGGGGCGTGACATGAAAAACCAGCCGTCACGCGCATTTGCCGCAGGGGGACTGGGTCGCACCTTCCAGCATGTACGTCTGCTGGGTACGCGCAGCGTGCTGGACAACGTGGCGCTGGGCGCGCACCAGCGGGGCCAGCGCGGCTGGCTGGCCGCCATGCTGCGTCTGGACCGTGCGGAAGAATCCGCATTGATGCAGGAGGCTCGCCGCCAGATCGAACGCTGCGGCCTGGGCGCGCATGTGCATGAGGCGACTGGCTCGCTGGCCCTGGGGCAGCAGCGCGTGGTGGAGATCGCCCGGGCACTGACGGGGCAACCGAGCGTGCTGTTGCTGGACGAGCCCGCGGCCGGCCTGCGACACCTTGAAAAACAGGCACTGGCCAGGTTGTTGACGCAACTGCGGGACGAGGGGCTGGCCATTCTGGTGGTAGAACACGATATGGAATTTGTCATGAACATTGCCGACCGCATCACAGTGCTGGAGTTCGGCCAGGTCATTGCCCATGGGACGCCGGCCGAAGTGCAGGTCAATCCAGCGGTGTTGGCGGCCTACCTGGGCGGTGCAGACGGGGAGCTGGCAGCATGACGAACCCGGTACTGGAACTCAAACGTGTGAGCGTTTGCTATGGCGTGGTCGAGGCCGTCCACCAGGTCGATCTGATCGTCAATCCGGGCGAAATCGTCACTGTCATTGGCCCCAACGGTGCCGGCAAATCAACGCTGCTATCCGCTGCCATGGGCCTGCTGCCAAGCACGGGGGAGGTCTGGCTGGACGGCAAGCTGATTCTCCGCCCGACGGTCGAAGTGCTGGTGGCCAGTGGCGTCGGCCTGGTGCCCGAAAAGCGCGAGCTGTTCGGTGAGATGTCTGTCGAAGACAACCTCTTGCTGGGCGGCTTTTCACGCTGGCGGCGGGGACAGCGCGATCAGGCCGATTGTCGGGACGAGGTGTTTGGCATCTTTCCCCGCCTGCAGGAGCGGCGGGCACAGATGGCATCGACCCTGTCCGGTGGCGAGCGGCAGATGCTGGCCATCGGCCGCGCACTCATGGCCCGGCCCAAGCTGTTGATGCTGGACGAACCATCCCTGGGTTTGGCGCCCTTGATCGTGCGCGAAGTGCTGCAGGTGGTGGCTTCTCTGCGTGCCCGCGGTGTCGCCATATTGCTGGTGGAGCAAAACGCACGGGCCGCACTGGCCGTCGCCGATCGGGCCTATGTGCTGGAGATGGGCAGCGTGGCACTCAGCGGCGCTGCCGGTGACCTGGCAAGCGACCCGCGCATCATCGAAACCTACCTGGGCATTGGCGGGCGCAAGGCGCCAGCGCCCTGAGATCACGCTGCTACGAATGTTCAGGGCTGCGCGGACGGTGTCGCCAACAAGGTCCGCGCATGATGCGCCAGATGGTCGGCCATGAACGTCGAAATGAAGTAGTAGCCGTGGTCATAGCCGGCGTGGCGGCGCAGCGTCAAGGGCTGCCCCACCTGGGCGCAGGCAGCCTCGAACAGGTGCGGGTGGAGCTGCGTCGGCAGGAACTTGTCGGCCAGACCCTGGTCGATCAGGATGCCACCTGGGTACGGCTCGGTGCTGCGTTGGCTCATCAGGGCACTGGCGTCATGCGCTGCCCAGCTGCTGGGATCGGCACCCAGATAGCCGGCAAACGCCTTGTGGCCCCAGGGGCAATGCGTGGGCGCGCAGATCGGCGCCAGGGCCGACACCGACTTGAACAACGCGGGGTGCCTGAGCGCCAGTGTCAGCGCCCCATGCCCACCCATGGAATGCCCAAAAATGCCCAGGCGCTGGGCGTCCACCGGCAGCTCTTGCGCCAGCAGCGGAATCAGTTCTGCAGTGATGTAGCTTTCCATGCGGTAGTGCCGTGACCACGGAGCCTGCGTGGCATCGAGGTAAAAACCGGCGCCCACGCCAAAGTCCCAGCTGTCCGTCTCACCGGGCACAGCGGCACCGCGCGGGCTGGTATCGGGGGCAATCAGCGCCAGGCCCAACTCGGCCGCCATGCGCTGCGCACCGGCCTTGACCATGAAGGTTTCTTCATTGCAGGTCAGGCCCGCCAGATACAGCACGGCCGGTACCTTGCCGCCCGCCGCATCGATCTTGGCCTGCGGCGGCAAGTACACCGAGAACCGCATCGGCAAACCAATCTCCGTCGAGGCGTGCTGGTAAAAGCGCTGCATGCCGCCAAAACACCCGTGCTCACTCAGAAGCTCGAAAGCAGTCATCAGTACAGCACCACGCCGCGAATGGACTCACCACTCTTCATCAACTCGAATCCCTTGTTGATGTCTTCCAGCGGCATGGTGTGGGTAATCAGATCGTCGATGTTGATCTTGCCTTCCATGTACCAGTCCACGATCCTGGGCACGTCGGTGCGGCCGCGGGCGCCGCCAAATGCCGAGCCTTCCCATTTGCGTCCTGTCACCAGCTGAAACGGTCGGGTGCTGATTTCGGCGCCGGCCTCGGCCACGCCGATGATGATGCTGCGGCCCCAGCCCTTGTGCGTGCACTCGAGTGCCTGCCGCATCACCTGGGTGTTGCCGATGCACTCGAAGCTGTAATCGGCACCGCCGTCAGTGATCTGCACCACGGCATCGACCACGTTCTCGACTTCCTTCGGGTTGATGAAGTGCGTCTTGCCGAACTTGCGCGCCATCGCGTGACGCGCCGGGTTGATGTCCACGCCGATGATCTTGTCGGCGCCCACCATCCGGGCGCCCTGAATCACGTTCAAGCCAATGCCACCCAGGCCAAACACCACCACGTTGGCGCCGGCTTCAACCTTGGCCGTGAAGATCACTGCGCCAATGCCGGTGGTGACGCCGCAGCCGATGTAGCAGACCTTGTCGAACGGGGCGTCCTTGCGGATTTTGGCCAGCGAAATCTCGGGCGCCACGGTGTAATTGCTGAAGGTGCTGGTGCCCATGTAGTGAAAAATCGGTTTGCCGTCCAGGCTGAAGCGGCTGGTGGCGTCGGGCATCAGCCCCTTGCCCTGCGTGCCGCGAATGAGCTGGCACAAATTGGTCTTGCGGCTCAGGCAGAACTTGCACTGGCGGCACTCGGGCGTGTACAAGGGAATGACGTGGTCACCCTTTTGCAGGGAGGTTACGCCCGGCCCCACATCCACCACAATGCCCGCGCCCTCGTGCCCCAGAATGGCCGGAAAGATGCCTTCCGGGTCGGCGCCCGAGAGCGTGTAGTAGTCGGTGTGGCAAATGCCGGTGGCCTTGATTTCGACCAGCACCTCGCCAAATTTCGGGCCTTCCAGGTCCACCGTTTCAATCGTCAGGGGCGCGCCTGCTTTCCAGGCAACTGCAGCTTTGGTCTTCATGGGAATTTCCTCAATGGCAAGTAATAAAAGGACTGTATCTAGTTTTGTGAATTGCAGCCGGGCACACCAGCACAAGCCAGCCACTGGTCAATGGCCGCCGGCTCATTGATGGTGCGCAGCGCCATATAGGCCACCTCAGCCTCCGGGTGGCGGCGACGCAGGAAGTTCAGCCACTGCTTGAGCCGCCCGGCTTGCTGGCGGCGCTCCAGCCGCGCGCACACCAGACGCCAGAAATCTCCGATCAGCGGCAACAGGGTTTGCCACTCCACCGCAGTGATCGTCGACCCATCGGAGATTGACCTCGAATGACTGGATGGACTGGCATGCAGCGGGTGCCGCTTCTCACGCATTGCAGTGGCGGCCTGAATCGCGAGCGCCAGTCCCGGGTCGGTGACCATGCCCCGGCCGAGCATCAACATGTCACACCCCGACTCCTGGCGGCAACGCATGGCGTCCTGCACATTCCAGATCTCGCCATTGGCAACCACCGGAATGTGTACAGCGGCACGAATGTCCGCAATGCGCTCCCAGTAAGCGGGTGGACGGTAAGCGTCCGCCTTGGTGCGGGCGTGCACCACCAGTTCACTGGCGCCACCGCCTTCGATGGCCAGCGCACACTCCACCGCGCGTGAATCGTCGTTGAATCCGAGGCGCATCTTGGCAGACACGGGCATGTGGGCCGGCACGGCGCGACGAACCGCCGCCACGATGGCATAAAGAAGTTCCGGCTCATCGAGCAAGGCCGCCCCGCCGCCATGGCGATTCACCACCTTGGCCGGGCAGCCAAAGTTCAGGTCGATGCCGTCGGGGCCCAGGGCAGCCAGGCATGCCGCGTTTTCCGCCAGACAGACGGGGTCGGAGCCCAGCAACTGGCCCCGCACGGGTACGCCGGCAAAGGTCCGTCCGCCGTTGAGCAACTCAGGCATGACACGAATGAAGACGCGATCAGGCAGCAGAGTATTGGTAACGCGGATGAACTCCGAGACGCAGCGGTCCACACCACCCACACGGGTCAGAATGTCGCGCAGCACGAAGTCCAACAAGCCCTCCATGGGCGCCAGAAGAATGGTCATTGAAAACAGGAAGAAAGGGGAAAGCGGGGCCGCTGGAAGTCAGGCTATCTTGACCTTCGTCAATATGCCATTCTTGAAATGGAATAAGCTCTCATGTTGTCAATCAGAAAAGGAAAAGCATGTCGCACTATCACGCCGTTGTCTGGCTCGATCACTCTGAAGCCCATGTGATGCATATCACGCCCGACGATGTGGAGAAATCGGTGGTTCACCCATCCAAGCCGCATACCCATCTGCACGCCAAGAGCGGCGTCGTGGGTTCCGGACGCCCGGCTGAAGACCAAGCCTATTATCACGCCGTCGCCGAGGCACTGAAGGGCGCCCAGGAGATACTGGTGGTTGGCCCTGCCCAGGCTAAATTGCAGCTGGTCAAGCACATCCTCAAACACGACCATGAACTATCCGACAAGATCATCGGCGTAGAAACCATCGACCATCCGAGCGACGCACAACTGGTGGCCTACGCGCGCAAGTATTTCGTTGCAAAAGACCGGATGCTGTCGCAATCCTGATCGGTAACGAATGCAATGGCCGTCAGGTGGTGGTTTTTTGCCCCACCAGATCGGCCAGCATCACGCTGGATTCGTCCAGCCGGCTGGCGAGGATGCGCGCAATATTGCGGTAGATGATGTGCGCGCTTTCGGGATTTGAGTCCACCAGTTCCCGATAGAAGCGCATGGTGACCGCGTCACCCGTGGCACGCACTGTGGCGGATCGCAGATGGTTGCCGACCTGCGCCATCTCGCCAAAGCAGCTGCCGGCGCTGAGGCGGGCCAGTTCAACCACTTTGCCATTCGTGTTCTTCTCGACCAGCACCTCACCGGCGATGAGGACGAAGAATGAGTCGCCGATATCGCGCTCCTTGAACACCACCTCGCCTGCCTTCACCGGAAAATACTCTGCGACGGCGAGCGTGCTCATCAGGCAGTCCGGCGTCATGCCGCTGAAGATCGGCACCTTTTGTTTGATCTTCTGAACGATGGCCCGGTCGAGCTTGATGCCTGTCGGCCGCACGAGCACTTCCGCGCGGACATTTTCGGCAAACATTTGGACAATGGCGGGATCAACCTTCATGGCCGCCAATGGTACACGGCCCAAATTCCGCGTTCGAGGCTGAAATCAATTCGTTACACAATGGGGGTGGTCCCAACAAGCTGCCAGAGGCACCCTATACTTTGTGACAGCTACTTACCGAGAGTCCCCCGCGCTACCCACCACGATCCCCGTCAAAAATAAGCGAGCTTCTTATGACCATCAATGTGAATATCGATCTTGGCTACGAGTTTGAAGTCAAAGCCAGCGCCACCGAAGTCTTCGACGTTCTTGCGGACGTGCCCACCTCGGCCAGCTTCTTTCCCAAAGTCGACAAACTGGTGGACCTCGGGGGTGGCGCCTATCGCTGGGAAATGGCCAAAATTGGCATCGCCCAGATCAACCTGCAAACGATCTACGCCTCAAAGTACGTTTCCAACAAGGCCAAGGGCAGCATCGTCTGGACGCCCGTCAAGGGTGAAGGCAATGCCCTGGTGTCTGGCAGCTGGAAGATCACCGACAAGAAGAAATCCACCCACATCGTGCTGCAGATCACGGGGGACCTCACCATTCCCCTGCCCGGCCTGATGAAGATGGTGATTGCCCCCGTAGTGGAGGGGGAGTTCGAGAAAATGATCGAACAGTACATCGCCAACCTGACCAAGCGCTTTGGCGGCGAGGTCTGATCCGGCCGCGCAACCTACGCCGGCGGTGCGGCGGAGAATCCGTACAAGCGCTCGGGCGGCAAGCGCATGAGCATCGCTTTGTCGGTCACGCTGGCCACAATCGCAAACGCGCTCTGCCCCGTGTCATGCCTCAGCGTCCGTGCGACGGCATGACCGGCGGTGTCCGTGATGGAGGCCACAATTGGCGCGCGCGCGTTGCCCGTTCGCTGCACCACAAGGCCGAGTTCACCTGAGGCGAGTCTGACGAAATCACCGGGCGGATAGATCCCGAACTCCTTGATGATGGCCGTCGATATCGGCCCGCCCTTGTCCTCGCGATAAAGTTCGCGGATCGCCACCTGCGGCGACAACGCCTCACGCAAGGCACGCGGGCTGATCTTCGCCATGAATACATCGGCCACCCGCAATGCCACGGCCAGTTCATCAAGCTCGGTGCAACCCAACGGATAGCCGCTTCCATCAGGTCGCTCGTGGTGCTGGGCTATGGCAGTCAGCCAGTCCGCATCGGCAACCCCCACCTTCTCCAGCAGTTCAACGGCTTGGGCCGGATGCCGGCGAATCGCCTCCCGTTGCTTGTCTTTCATCGGGACATCCTGCCCCGCCATTTGTCCCTGCAAGTCAAGCACCGTCAGGTTCATGGTCAGCGCCGCCTTGACCAGGCTCATCATGCGGTCCGGTGGCCATTCAAGATGACGCGCCATCAAGACGCACAGCGTGGCGGTATGCACCGAGTGGTAGTACCCGTAGTAGAAATTCTTGGCGTTGTCCTGGCGAACAATGCGGTAAATCGCAATATCCGCACCCAAGTCAACCAGCTCCACTAGATGACGCGCAAACTGATCCAGACGCGCGGCGAAATCCGGCTGTTGCGCCACCTCGCCCAGCAACTTGTGCAACTCGTCGGTGGTCCGGTCCCACAGGTCAAAGAGATTGGGCGGCGACACGATGGCCTTGGGTTGCGCAGGCTCGGCCTCCCGCGCCAACGCCTTGATTTCCTCGACATCGACAAAAGCGCCGCGCTGCAGCAAAAGCTCAAGCTGATGCTCGCTTTCGATGACATGGCCCTTCGACAGCAACAACAGACACTGCTCATCGCGCACGTTCCATGGCAAGGGCAGTCCGACCTGGACTTTCGCGCGCGGCAGTCTCAGCATTTTCATGGTCGAAGCCCCTCCATGTGGATCGCGGGACATCCAGCCTGCGTGAAGTCAGGAACATACGCCATGCTGTTCAGTGTATCCGGCTTGCTATATTTTGGATAGCTATCAGCGCTTATTCCGTGAGGGCTAGACCCCGATATTGCTTCAAACAATCACGACCTCAACCGCTTCACCCCGGTCACACCGGCCATCACCACCGCCCCCGCCACGATGCCGGCAACGGCGTCGAGCGCCAACGACACAACCGGCTGCAGGGCCGCGCCGGCGACCAGGCTCAGATGCTCGATCACGCCGTGTGCGCCCGGAATGCCGTGCGTCAGAATGCCGCCCCCGACCAGAAACATGGCGGCAGTACCGGCAATCGACAGTCCTTTCATGAAGTAAGGCGCCGCAATAAGAATGCCCCGCCCTGCACTGCGCTGCAGGCGAACCGCCACGTTGTCGCCGGCCCTCTGGCTGAGGTAGAGTCCGCCATCGTCGAGCTTGACAATGCCGGCTACCAGGCCATAGACGCCGGCCGTCATCGCCACGGCAATGCCAGTGAGCACGGTCACCTGGGTCACCAGCGGGCTTGCCTGCACGGTGCCCAGTGTGATGGCAATGATCTCGGCCGACAAAATGAAATCGGTGCGCACAGCGCCCTTGATTTTTTCTTTCTCCAGCGCAACAAGGTCTATGGACGGGTCAGCCAGCGCCTGTACCAGTTCCTCGTGGTGAACTGCGTCCTCGGCGCCGCTGTGGAAAAACTTGTGGGCCAGTTTCTCAAAACCCTCAAAGCACAGAAAGGCACCGCCAACCATCAAAAGCGGGGTCACCGCCCAGGGGATAAACGCACTGATGGCCAATGCCGCTGGCACCAGAATGGCCTTGTTGACAAACGAGCCTTTGCACACGGCCCAGACCACCGGCAACTCGCGGTCCACCTTCACGCCCGACACCTGCTGGGCATTGAGGGCCAGGTCATCACCCAACACACCCGCGGTTTTTTTGGCGGCCACTTTGGTCAGCAAGGCCACGTCATCGAGTACGGTGGCAATATCGTCAATCAGTGCAAGCAGGCTACTGGCCATGGTTCAACGCTTTCATAGAGTGGGTGCAACGCACAAGCGCAGATTGTCGCCGCTGTGCACGAGCGCCGGCTTAAACCAGCTGGGGCCCGGATTCGGCCGATAATCACCCCCTTGTTGGACGCCTCCAACCCAGAACTTTTTTCGGGACCTTCCTTATGCATCGTGTCGCCATCAGCAGTACCGGCCTCTATATTCCGCCTGAGGTCATCACCAATGAAGAGTTGGTGACGGCCTTCAACAGCTTCGCTGAAAAGGAAAACGCGGCTCACGCAGCCGACATCGCGGCCGGCACGCGCCAGCCCATCCCCATGTCAAGCGTCGAGTTCATCGAGAAGGCGTCCGGCATCAAGCGCCGGTACGTGATGGAGAAGACCGGCGTGCTGGATCCGCAGCGCATGCGTCCACGCCTGCAGACCCGTCCTGATAGCGAGCTTTCCCTGATGGCCGAGATTGGTGTGGCGGCTGCGCGGGATGCGCTGGCACGTGCGGGCAAGAAGCCCGAGGACGTTGACGGCGTCATCTGCGCCGCGGCCAACATGCAACGGGCCTACCCGGCCATGGCTGTGGAAATCCAGACCACGCTGGGCATCCAGGGCTTTGGCTTCGACATGAACGTGGCCTGCTCATCGGCCACCTTCGCCATCGAGATGGCGGTCAACGCGGTCAAGACCGGATCGGCCCGGGCCATCCTGGTGGTCGATCCGGAAATCACCTCACCCCACCTGGCCTGGAAAGACCGGGACTGCCATTTCATCTTTGGTGACGTATGTACCGCCATCCTCATTGAGCGGCTTGAGAACGCCCCGCCCGGCGCGTTTGAGGTCATTGGCACCCGCCTGCTCACCACGTTTTCCAACAACATCCGCAACAACGCGGGCTTCATGTCGCGTAGCGAGGACCGCGACCCTGACGACCGGGACCAGCTTTTCTATCAGGAAGGACGCAAGGTCTTCAAGGAAGTCTGTCCGCTGGCGGCCGAGCACATCACCAGGCACCTCGCTGAGCATGGCCTGACGCCCACCGGGGTGCGCCGTTACTGGCTGCATCAGGCCAATCTGGCCATGAACCAGCTGATTGGCCGAAAACTGCTGGGGCGCGATGCCACAGCAGACGACGCTCCAGTGATTCTTGACGAATTTGCCAACACCGCCTCCGCGGGCTCGATCATTGCCTTTCATCGCCACCACGATGACATCAAGGCTGGTGAGGTGGGTGTGATCTGCTCCTTCGGGGCCGGCTACTCCATCGGCAGCGTCGTGGTGCGCCGCACCTGATTCGCGGCGCGATCAGCTCAGGTCGCGCTTCAGCCGGATTTCTTCCACCTTGACCGAGCCCATGGGCACGGTCTTGATGCTGGTCATCTCGCGTTTGAAGCCCGCCAGGTCGTGAAAGCGCAGCGCCCGCTCATTGCCCAGTGGCACCCACAGCGTCACCTTGTTGCAACCTTCTTCCAACAGGCCTTCGCGGGCCGCGTCCCACAGGGCCAGGCCAACACCCTTGCCCCAGTACGAGGGAGCCGCGTAGATCGCCCAGATCTCGCCCATGGTGTTGGGTGTGCCCTTGTCACGCGAACGGTCGAAGCCGACAAAGCCGACGACTTGCCCGTCATCGACCGCGACAAGGACCTGAGGTTCGATGAACTCAATGGCGTCACGCCAGTAGGCCTGGCTTTTCTCGATGGAGACGGCGGGCATCTGCTCACCTGGCACGACGCTCTTGAAGGCAGCCTGACTGGCACTGACGTGGATTTCGGCAATCGCCTTGGCATCGCGCAAGGTAGCGGGGCGGACTTCGTAGTTGGACGTACTGGACATGAAGAATGCCCGGGCGAACCAGGCGAATAGTAAAAATGGGAGTTGGATTGTCGCCGCAATCTTTTCCCTCAGTCGCCCAAGCTGCATTCCGATCGCATCAAAGTCAAAACTAGTTGGTATCGATAAATACCATGCAGTTCATATGGATACCTTACGGTATGTATATTCCACCCACGCCACATTTTTGGCGTCAACACTGCATCAGTCATTTTTGGAGATATTCATGAAAAAGACCCTCATCGCATCCGTTCTGGCTCTTGGCGGCGCGTTTTCAGTCCAGGCCAAAGACATCGTTGACACCGCCGTTGGCGCCGGCAACTTCAAGACGCTGGCCACGGCCCTGACCGCGGCTGGCCTGGTGGACACCCTCAAGGGCAAAGGCCCCTTCACCGTGTTTGCACCCACGGACGCCGCATTTGCCAAGATCCCCAAAGCGGATCTCGACGCATTGCTCAAAGACAAGGCCAAGCTGACGACCGTGCTGACTTACCACGTGGTGCCAGGCAAGGTCATGGCAGCGGATGTGAAAGCCGGCAAGGTCAAGACCGTGCAGGGCTCGGAGTTGACCGTCTCCACCATGGACGGCGTGATGGTGGACGGGGCCAAGGTCACCGCCACCGACATCGTGGCCGACAACGGTGTGATTCACGTCATCGACAGCGTGATTGTTCCGCGCTAAGCGCCCACGGAATGGCCGGAACGCACGAAACATGTTCGATCCGGCCATTCCAGGCAGATTACAACGGATTCTTGCGTGAGGTAAGCGCGATACTTTCTCCAGAACCTGACACTGGAGACACCCCGCATGAACCTCACCGAATCCCTGCTGCTGGCGCTGAAGGCGCACGGTGCCCGCCAGATCTTTGGCATTCCCGGCGACTTTGCGCTGCCCTACTTTCGAATCATCGAAGAATCGAAAATCCTGCCGCTGTACACCCTGTCGCACGAACCCGGCGTGGGCTTTGCCGCCGACGCGTCGGCGCGCATCCAGGGCGGTCTCGGTGTGGCCGCCGTCACCTACGGCGCCGGGGCGCTGAACATGATCAACTCGGTGGCGGCGGCCTTCGCCGAGAAATCCCCGCTGGTCGTGCTCTCCGGCGGGCCCGGCAAGGGCGAATCACGCTCCGGGCTTCTGCTGCACCATCAGGCCAAGACGCTCGATTCCCAGTTTCAGATCTTCAAGGAAATCACCTGCGACCAGGTGCGCCTGGATAACGCAGCGCGCGCGCCGGCCGACATCGCCCGCGTGCTCGCCAGTTGCCTGCGCCGATCCGAGCCGGTCTACATCGAGATTCCGCGCGACATGGTGGCCATGCCCTGTGCACCGGTCACCCCCGAAATCGAACTGCCGCCAGACCAGGACGCGCTCAATGCCTGCGTGGACGAGATTCTCGGTCGCCTGTCTCAGGCCAGGTCACCGGTGCTGATGGCGGGCGTCGAAGTCCGCCGTTACGGGCTTGAAGACAAGGTCGCCGCGCTGTCGCGCCGCCTCGGTGTGCCAGTGGTGACCAGCTTCATGGGCCGCGGCTTGCTGGCCGACCAGAATGCACCCCTCGTGGGAACCTACATGGGCGTGGCGGGTTTTCCGGAAGTCACCCAGCTGGTCGAAAGCTCGGATGGCCTGTTCCTGCTCGGCGAGATCATCTGCGACACGAATTTCGCCGTGTCCGAGACCAAGATCGACATGCGCAAGACGATCCAGGCGCTGGATGGCCGGGTCACCATCGGCTATCACACCTACTCGCAATTGCCGCTGGCGGCGCTGGTCGACCGCATGCTGGAGCGTCTTGGCGCGGACGAAAAGGTTTTCTCCGTGCAGCGTCAGACCTTCCCGCATGGACTGCTGGCCGATTCGGCCACGATCACGCCGACCGACATCGCCACCGCCGTCAATGATTTGATGGCGGAGCACGGCAAGATGCCGATTGCCTCGGACATGGGCGACTGCCTGTTTACCGCGATGGAGATCGAGCACACGACGCTGGTCGCTCCCGGCTACTACGCGACTATGGGTTTCGGCGTGCCTGCCGGCCTGGGTCTGCAGGCGGCGACCGGCCAGCGGCCGCTGATCCTGGTGGGCGACGGCGCGTTTCAGATGACCGGCTGGGAGCTGGGCAACTGCAAGCGCTACGGCTGGGACCCGATCGTGCTGCTCTTCAACAACGCCAGCTGGGAGATGCTGCGCACCTTCCAACCCGAGTCGTCATTCAATGACCTGGGCCACTGGGGCTTTGCCGAGATGGCGGCCGGCATGGGCGGCGATGGCGTGCGGGTCAACACGCGCGGCGAACTGAAGGCAGCGCTGGACAAGGCGATGGTCACGCGCGGGCGCTTCCAGCTGATCGATGTGACGATTCCAAGCGGCGTGCTGTCGGCAACGCTGGCGCGCTTTGTGGCGGGGGTCAAGCGGCTCAACGCCGTCAAATAGACACTGGTTCAGTGCAGGCTTTGGGGTATCCCGGACGCGGTCATCACGGAGGTCAGCGAGGGGGGCAACAACGTAACGCCATGATGGCTTGATGGAATGCGTCCAGGCACTCCGCCATGGTATAGCGCGCCGCCGGCGTAGCAGTGCCAATTCCGCGAAGGTAGGTACTGGCAGGAGGGTGAATGGAGTCAGCATCACGTCGACAGACCAACTGTCACGTCAAGGCTTGGGCCACTGGAATGCAATGTTACTACTGTCGCCATGCTGATCATCTCTCATCCGTCCAAAACTCCACCCCAGGGCCTTGGTGACCTCGGTCACCGTCGCGGTCACGACGGCGCTTGACGCCAGGTCAGCATTCTGCGCCTCACGACTCAAACGCCTGCGCAGCAACGGACTTTAAAACAAGATGGGCGACGGGATAGCGCCTGATCATGTCGCGTCTGGCGTATGCCCCGGTGTCAGGCCGGTCAGTTCTTCGATCATGAAGGTGCCATAGTGTTGCGCTGAGACCGCCTTCGTCGCACGCGCCACTGCAGCGACCCGTTCGGCCTGCGCGTCGTCGGGGGCGTGCACGACCAGGAAACTGCATCCGTTTTCGGCCAAGACTCCATGCGCCTTGACCAGGTCCAGTTCATAGCCGAAGGATGCGAGCGGACTCGCAGTTTGCAGGTTCGCCTCGACTTGGACCGTCATTTCCGCTGGCGTGTAGCGGACCATGGTCGAGTCAGCGAACCCCTGCTCAAGCAAGGAATTCACCGCCGCCTGCATATCAGCAGCGGAGCGAAATGCGATCACGGTGGATCCCACTGGCTTGAAGACCCCAAATGCTTGTGGGGGATCAGTCTTATCCATGCAAATCTCCTGTGAATTGTCCAGTAAATCTAAGGCAACGGTTCTCTGGAAAGCCCGAAGCCTCACATGGAAACGACAGTAAGGCATCGACCGAAAGCCGTCTGTGCGGCACCGAACGCAGCAACTTCTCCTTGCCTGCTACCCGGCCAATTGATCTCTTCTTGTCAATAGCCTTGCCTCAAGAAAAATCCGCGTTGCCTGTGAATTCCGTTTCGTTCCCCGTTGCTGCGTTCGCCTGCGCACAGACGCCCGGCAAGGCTCGCGCAAGGATGAGGGACCGAATCTACGGTGCCTTCAGGAGATTGAGATGCTTAGTCAGATCGAGAAAGAATGCCTTGTTGCGTGTAACGAATGTGCCGCCGCCTGTCTTCAGTGTGCCAGCGCCTGCCTCAAGGAGGACGATTCCAAAGCAATGGTTCGCTGCATCGCGCTGGACATGGAATGCGCCGACATTTGCCGGCTTGCCGCGGCGTCGATCACGCGCGGCGATGAGCACATGAAGGCCGTGTGCTCCCTCTGCGCCGAGGTGTGCCACTCGTGCGCAACTGAGTGCGCCAAGCACGCGATGGTGCACTGCCAGCACTGCGCCGAGGCCTGCCAGCGCTGCGCCGACGCTTGTCGAGGCATGGCCTGACAATTTCCCGCCCTTCACGCAGGGTGAGATCGATGGACCGGCGGCATCGGTACACCAACGAAATGGCCCGATTCAATCAGTGGCGCATCGGCGAAAAAAATTCCACGCCGCTGGCCTACGGCGTGCAGCGCGGCGACAAGACGCACGCGTTCACGCCATGCTGATGTCTTTGTCATCACCAACCGAGGCCTGGATGATTTCCCGTGCGATCGCAGTCTCCTCCTCCGTCCGGGCATCGACCACCGGCACAATTTGACCGCTTGCAATCGCATCGCGAACCAGCGCCGATAACCACCCCTCCTTGCCCTCCTTGTTCCCGGCGTCGGGTGCTGGGCTGGCCACGGCGGTTCCGATGGTGCCGTCCACGACTATGTCTTTCAGCACCGCGTCACTTTCTGCTTTCGGTACGGGTGCGGACGCAGCCGAGTCGGCTTCTAAAATCTGCAGCCGTTCGCGCGCCAGTCCCCGCCCAAGGCGCGTGGAAAATGCGCTTCTTGCATCGTCACGGTTGGCAAAAAAACCCATAAGTGGGGCGGTATTCGTTCATGGTATTTCTCCTTGGCAAAACCCGTGCAGGACGGAACCGCGTTCAAATTGTCTGGAATGCCTTAACACGTCTGTGGGTCGTCGTACAAGCGGGGTGGACAAACTGGCCACTTTGACCGCGGACGGGACATGCGTGACTGCGTGGAAGCGTTCACGATCCTGGCGCGCGCATCAGTGCGATGAGCGGCGGGACGCAGAACCAAAGGATGAAGGTGAGTGCCAACACAATTGCGCCGTCGATGCGTTCGGGCATTTCACCCGCCGTGAATCGGCGCAGCCGCCGCACCAGCCAAACGCCATGGACAGCGCCGCCAGCGGCGCTCCAGCCCAGCAGCGCGGCCATATCCGGTCGGGCCACTGACAACAGCGCCGCGAGGGCTGGCGCAGCGACGGTTGCCCCCATTGCCAGACGCGCGGTGCTGCGTTTGCCCAGGATGACCACGAGCGTGCGCTTGGCAGCAGCCTGATCGGCATCGCGGTCTGGGCAACCAGCGAGCAGTATCGAAGGCAACACCGATAGCCCCAGGGGGAGCGCCAGCAGCCATGGCAGGCTGTCCGCCCAGCCGCCGCCCTGCGCCACGTAACCAGCCATGATTGCGCCGGCGCTGTGGGTAAGCGCCACATCGAGTTCGCCGAATCCGCGGTGCGAGAGCTTTAGCGGCGGGACGGTGTAGATCAGCGCGAGCGTGGCGAACACGGCATACAGCGCGGCGATCGCGATGGCCGATGCTGCTGGGGCGGCCGCGAGCAGGGCGACCAGCGCCGCCAATGCGGCCAGGAGCGACAGGCCGATTCCCTTGCGCATCGCCGCGCGGTCGAGCCGGCCATCCACCAAAACGCGCGAGCCGCCGGTGAACGGTCCGGCGTTTTGATTGCGCCGGTCGCTGTCGAAATCGAACCAATCGTTGAGGAAGACGGTCGCCACTTCGAGCAAGAACAGGGTAAGGTAGCCGAGCAGGTACGGTGCCATGGACATCGGTTTGCCCGCGCCAGCTGTGAGCGCGCCGACGGTGTAGGCGATCCACGTCATCGGGTAGAACTGCAGACGCAAGGCGGCGAGCCATGCAAAGAGCCGTTGCAGACGGCGCTGCGCTGGGGAGAGTGCGCCGTGAATCAGGCGCGAACCGCTGGACCGCGCGCGGTCCAGCCATCGGTTGCGTTGCGAGATGTCGGAGGCGACGACCGGCCCAAAGGTATCGACGCGCGCGGTGCGCAGGCCGCAATAACCGAGTGTGGCGCGCGCCAGCGCCTGGCGTCCCGGTGCCCGATAGACGAGCCGGTAGATGAGCGGCGGCGTGTCCATCGTCGTGATCAGGTCAACCGTGCGGCCAGCGAGCAGCTTGTCCCATTTGTCATGTGTGACATGGCGAAAGGCGAACCCCGGCGTCAGGACGCGGTCGAGGAAGCCCTTGAGCAGGGCCGGGAAGGTGCCCCACCACGTCGGGTAGATGAACACCAGGTGCTCCGCCCAAGCGATGTCGTGCTGGGCGCGCACGAGATCAGGCTCCAGCGGCTGCAGCTCGGGCGAGACCGTGTGGACATCCGGATCGAACCTCATCTCGCTCAGGATCAGCTCCCGGTACTCCGCGCCAGCTTGCCGCGCCCCCCCGGCATAGGCATCAAAAAGTGCGCCGCACAGGCTGTCGCGGCGAGGATGGGCGAGGATCAGCAGACAGCGCATAGACAGGGCATTCCAAGCTGGCGACGACCGATCAGGCGGTCTGCTTTTTCACCCAGGAAACGTAGAGGTTCATCCAGTCCTGAAAGAACTTCTTGCTGTCGTCGCCGAAGTTGCCGGTCTCGTCGAACAACCCATCCTTGGCATGAATGAACGCTTCAGGTTGACCCAACGTGGACACATCCAGGTACGCAAGAATGTTACGCAAATGCTGCTGTGCCATGGACGTGCCGATGGCGCCAACCGAAGCCCCCAACACGCCGGCGGGCTTACCCTTCCAGGCACTTTGGCCATACGGGCGAGAGGCGTGATCGATGGCATTCTTGAGCACACCGGGCACCGAACGGTTGTATTCAGCCGTGACAAAGAGAAGCCCCTGCGAAGCTGCGATTTCGCCCTTCAATCGTTTGACGGACTCGGCCGGGTTCGCGTCGTCATCCTGGTTGTACAGCGGCAGGTCGCCGATTTCTACTTGCTTGAACAAGAACTCCGATGGCGCCAACTTCACAATGGCGTTGGCCAATTTGCGGTTGAACGAATCGCGACGAAGGCTGCCAACAATAACTGCTATCTGGTATTGGGTCATGATTTTTCTCCTCTGAACGTGGATGAAGCCTGTAAAGCGCCCGAGCATCATTCTGGGTGCCGGGTCAACAAGACATGGTGACGCGGAAACAGCCTGCTCCCCGCCAAGTGTCACAAGGCACGATACCGATGGACTGCACCTCAGTCTGTGCGGTGAACCACGCAGCGCGATTGCCCGGGCTGCTTACTTTGGCCGCGCACGCGACAGGCGTGGCTGCACCGCCACGTCCCGGTCCAGCGCCTCGTGACAGGTCGCATCGCGCTCGTCGCTTCCCGCTTGAGCCCCATGGTTTATGCGCCTTGAGGGGGTCCGTCTTTGCGTTCTCTCAATATGTAACTTTTTAACGCCTGATTGAATACGCAGTTGGGAGTGGCTCTTTCTCGAGGAGGCCTGATCAACTCCCATCAACTTTAGGAGTAAGCATGATCAACAAAAACCAGGTCAAGGGCGTAGTTAAAGATGTCGCCGGCAAAGTCCAGGAAGAAGCAGGGAAATTGGTTGGCAACAAGGAGCAAGAAGCGAAAGGTTTGAAAAAACAAGCCGAGGGCAAGGCCGAAAAGGCGCTTGGGGATGTCAAGGAAGTCGCCAAGGATGCCAAAGAGGCCCTGAAGGATGCTGTCAAAAAACAATAGGAAATTTTCTGCAAACCACGAATGGCGCGTACCCGAGCCCAGGGACCTTGGGCGAATTTGTCAGTGAACCGACTTCTCAGGTGTGAGTGTTCTCCTGAGGATCTTGACGCCATCCGTGCCACGATTTTTCAACTTGAAAGGATTTCCCATGAACCGCTCGATGCTGATTCTGGCGTTGCTTGCCACACTGACACTGGCCGCCTGTGACAGGAAGCCCACTGTCATCACTGTTCCCGCCGCGCCCGTCGCGGTGCCCGGACCTGCAGGTCCGCAGGGCGCCACCGGCGCCCAAGGCAGCGAGGGCAGTCAGGGGGCAACCGGCAAGTCCGGCGATGGCACCACCGTGATCGTGATGCCCCCCGCTTCAGCGCCGGCGAACTGAGCCTACCTAGTCACAACTTCAAGGAAAAACCATGAGTCTGGGAACCATACTGTTGATTGTCCTGATCCTGATGCTGATCGGCGTCTTTCCGACCTGGCCGCATAGCAGCAGTTGGGGCTACGGGCCCAGCGGTGTGTTGGGAGTGGTGGTGGTGATCATTGTCGTGATGCTATTGATGGGACGGCTATAACGGCTATTCACGCTCTGCAGCCGAACTGGACTGGCTGCAGCTGTTGACCGGTGAATGCCAACGGTCAACTATTTTCCCGACTGTCGGCTGTGCAGACGCTGACTCTCGGGTGCGGCAATGGGATGGGCGCTAGCGGCCAACAATAGTCATGTCAAAGGTTCAGGACATATAGCCCTTGTCCTTCTGCATATTCTTTGCCCCTGCGTCGCTATGGACTCATGTCATTTGCGGCCCAGATAGCATTTTGTGGAGAAGGGATATTGATTCCCAGCTTGATTTGATTGCCGAGGGGAGAAGCAAGCCGCCAGAGCGTTTGACTTCGCTGTGGTCCGTGCGCGCTCTACTCCTTTGGTTGGCCCTCGCCTGCTTGCTTCCCGGCTTAATTGGCGCTGTCGTCCTGTTTGTTCATCGATATCAAGTCGAACGCGATCAACTTCAAAAAACCACGATGCAAACGGCCCACGCCCTGGTCCAGACGGTCGACGCGCAACTGAGTAAAGCCCAGGTTGTGGCGCAGGCGCTCTCGACCTCCAGTTATCTTGCAACGCAGGACTTTGCAGGGTTCCATCGCAGGGCACTTGAACTGCTGCAACAAGCGGACATCGGCAGCAACATCGTTCTGAGCGACAAAACCGGGCAGCAAATTGTCAACACCCTGCGCCCTTTTGGAGAACCTTTGCCCCGCCATGGCAATCCCGAGCAACTCCGTCGCGTCTTCGCTACTAGACGGTCGGTCGTTTCCGACATCTTCCTCGGCGGCATAACGAGACGCCCCGTGATCAGTATCGATGTCCCGGTGTTGTCGAACAGCAAGGTTGTTTATGTCCTGAGTATCGGACTCGTCCCGCAGCACCTCACCGACATCCTGCGCGGCCAGCACTTACCGCCGGACTGGGTGGTCGGCGTTTTCGACCGCACGGGCACGACTGCTGCACGAACGCATGCCCCTGAAAAGTTCGTTGGGCAGAAGGGTCCCGTGGAACTTGTCCAGCGCATGCTGGCAGTGCCCGAAGGTTCCCTCGAAATCGTAACGCAAGAAGGGATCCCGACCCTTACCTTCTACAGCCGCTCGCCCCTCACAAATTGGAGCGTAGCCATCGGAATTCCCCGCCAGAGTCTGGAAGCGGAGCTGATGCGCACCGTCAGCCTCCTGGGTCTGGGCATTGCGATTCTGTTCGGCGTGGGCATCGGTCTGGCCTGGCGCATGGGCGGCAGGATTGCGAGCTCGGTTAACGCGCTGACGGCCCCGGCGATTGCCCTGGAAGCGGGTGAAGCGGTGGTTGCTTCCCAAGTCCACTTCCGCGAAGCAGATGCGGTCGCCCAGGCTATGGCGCGTACTGCGCGGCTATTGATGCAGCGCACGCAAGCGCTCCGTGAGAGCCTTGCAACGCTGCAGGAGCGCGAGGCCGAATTGGCGAAAGCGCAACGTATCGCTCAGCTCGGCAGTTGGCACTGGGACGCCAGCACTGACGCCGTCGAAGGGTCTGAGGAACTGCACCGGCTATTTGGGCGCGAGGTCATCCCGCCGTTTGCCGAACAGATGGACACCATTTATCCTCGTGCGGCGTGGCAGCAGCTGAACGCCGCGTTCCAGGAAGCAGTAGGAACTGGCATCGGTTACGACCTGGAAGTACCGGCGCTCCGCGGGGACGGCAGCGCGATGTGGCTCAATGCACGCGGTGAAGCGGTACGCAATGCCCGCGGTGAGGTCGTGGGATTGCGCGGCACGGTGCAGGACATCACCGAGCGCAGGCAGGCGGAGAGCGCGCAGCGTCTGGCAGCCTTGCTGTTTGCCAACATTCAGGACGGCGCGGTCGTGACCGACCCGAGTGGCACCATTCTGGCGATCAACCCGGCCTTCACCGCCATCAACGGCTACGCCGAGGCCGAAATGCTGGGGCAGAACATGCGCCGCCTGCAGTCCGGACGGCATGGCGCAGACTTCTACCAGGAAATGTGGCACGCCATTCTGACCACGGGCGGTTGGCAGGGCGAAATCTGGAATCAGCGCAACAACGGAGAGCTCTATCTGGCACGGCTTTCCATCAAAGCCGTGTATGACCGAAGCGGCAAGGTGGTCAACTACGTCGGCACGTCTTCCGACCTCACCCGCCTCAAGCATGCCGACCACATGGAATACCAGGCCCACCACGACGTGCTCACCGGCCTGCCCAACCGCCTGTTACTCGTGTCCCTGCTGGAACATGCCCTGGAGGCCAGCAAACGCCACCATAGCCAAGTGGCCGTCCTGTACTTCGACCTTGATCATTTCAAGGCGGTCAATGACACGTTGGGACACACGGCTGGAGACGAGCTGCTGCAAAAGGTGGGCCTGCGGCTCGTCGCGCATGTGCGCGACATGGATACCCTGGCGCGACTGGGCGGCGATGAATTCGTGGCGGTGCTGGAGGATGTCGAAGGGCCCGAAGGCGCCGCGAAGGTGGCCCGAGAATTCGTTCGACTGCTCAACCAGCCCTTTGTCATGGCTTTGGGGCAGGAAGTCTGCATTGGTGGCAGCGTTGGCATTGCAATGTTTCCCATGGACGGCGACAACGCCGAAATCCTCTTGCAGCGTGCGGATGCAGCACTCTACCGGGCCAAGGCGGCGGGGCGCAATACCTACCGCTTCCATTCGGGGTGAGCGGCAACCTGACCGCGTGAGTTCTCCGCATCGTCGTTCACACTCTTCCTGCCGTTGGCGACAGCCAAGACATGACTGCAAATATCAACCCTCCACCCAGGCAAATTCACAAGTGAAATGCCTCAGGTACTGCGGCTGTTTGGTGATGCGCACACCCCGGATGCTGGCGGCTTTTTGCTTCACCTCATCAATCACCTCGGCGGCGTAGTCGAAGTGCGACTGGGTGTACATGCGCCGGGGGAAGGCGAGGCGCACCAGTTCCATGCTGTGATAAGTCTCGGTGCCGTCCGCCAGGCGCTTGCCGAACATGACCGAGCCGATCTCGACGCCACGGATGCCGCCTTCCAGGTACAGCGCATTGCACAGCGCCCAGGCCGGGTAGTGCTGCACCGGCATGTCCGGCAGCACGGTGCGGGCGTCGATGTAGACCGCATGGCCGCCGGTGGGCTTGACAAAGCCCACGCCAGAGGCTTCCAGCCGCTCGCCCAGGTATTCAGCAGTGCGCAGACGATAGCGCAGGTAGTCTTCCTGCATGCCCTCCTCCAGCCCCACGGCCAGTGCCTCCAGATCGCGCCCGGCCAGGCCGCCGTAGGTGGGAAAACCTTCGGTCATGATCAGCACGTTGCGCACGGCGTCCATCCACTCTTCGCTGCGCAGCACGATGAAGCCGCCGATGTTGACCATGCCATCCTTCTTGGCGCTCATGGTGCAGCCGTCGCAATAGGAGAACATCTCCTGCACGATGTCGCGGATGGACGTGTTTTCATAACCCGGCTCGCGCATCTTGATGAACATGGCGTTCTCCGAGAAGCGGCAGACGTCCATGATGAAGGGCTTGCCATGCTGCTTCAACAAAGCCGCGTAGGCCCGGATATTGGCCATGGACACCGGCTGGCCGCCACCGGTGTTGTTGGTCACGGTGATCATGCCAAACGGGATGCGCTCGCCCTGAGTCTTGAGCAGCGCCTCGACCCGCTGCAGATCGATATTGCCCTTGAACGGATAGATCAGCGCCGGCTGCAGGCCTTCGGGAATCACCAGATCGACTGCCTCGACGCCGATGTATTCCAGGTTGGCGCGGGTCGTGTCGAAGTGGCTGTTGTTGGGCACCAGGTCGCCCTTTTTGCAGACGGCAGTGAACAGCACCTTCTCGGCCGCGCGTCCCTGATGCGTCGGCACGAAGTGCTTCATGCCGGTGATGCCCTGAATCACCGCCTCCAGCCGGTAGAAGCTGCGCGCCCCGGCGTAGCTTTCGTCGCCCTCCATGATGGCGCCCCATTGCCTTGACGACATCGCGCCGGTGCCGGAATCGGTCAGCCAGTCGATCAGCACGTCCTCGGCGCGCAACTTGAAGACGTTGAGCTTGGCCGCTTCCAGCAGTTCCTCCCGCTCAGGCCGGGTGGTCATGCGGATGGGCTCGATGCTCTTGATGCGAAAGGGTTCAATCAGGGTTTTAGGCATGGCGGTGAAGTCGTAGTTGCGGATGGAGACGCGAAGTTATCACTGCCGAAATCACCGTGGTGTCGGGTATTGCCAACAGCCCGAAAAAATGCCGGGTCCTGCGCGCCTGCGCGGATCACGAAGAATTTATAAGAAATCGGCCCCTGGCCCACGTGAAATAAGCGTTAGTAGCTATCGAAACTATAGCAGATGTGCAGCCGTTCTTTCCGTACAGACCGCATTCCGGCAGGTCGACTGTCCCGGCGGCTTCGGAAGGCGCATGGGTGCAAAATTCAGGGACTCGATTCCCCATTCAAGTCTTACCCCATGCTTCGTTCTCTCGTTCGCTTTCATTTCATCGCCCTGCTCGCATGGCTGCCCCTGCAGGCCGTCTCTGCACCCAAATTCGAAGACACCATGGCCCAGCGCACGCTGGCCTGCACGGCCTGCCACGGCAAAGCAGGTCGTGCCGGGCCGGACGGCTATTACCCGAGGCTGGCGGGAAAACCGGCCGGCTACCTGTACAACCAGCTGTTGAATTTTCGGGACGGCAGGCGCCACTACGGTCTGATGACGGGCATGGTGGACCCGCTCACCGACGCCTATTTGATGGAGATCGCGCAGTACTTCTCCAAACTCGATCTGCCCTACCCTGCGCCCCCGCCCGCCGTGGCAACGGCACAGGTACTGGAACGGGGCCGCATGCTGGCGACGCAAGGTGACGCCAGCCAGAAGATACCGGCATGCGTGCAGTGCCACGGCCCCGCGCTGATGGGCGTGGCCCCCAACATCCCCGGCCTGCTGGGCCTGCCGCGTGACTACCTGAGTGCCCAGCTCGGCGCCTGGCAAACAAGGCAACGCCGCGCCGCCGCCCCCGATTGCATGGCAAAAATTGCCGGGCAACTGACGACCCAGGACGTGGCGGCCGTGGCCCACTGGCTGGCCGCACAACCCATGCCCGCCAACACCAAACCCCTCACGGCCCTGCCGCCCGCCCCCCATGGCGCACAGCGCATTGACTGCGGCAGCGCGCCCTTGCCCGACAAGGCGACACCCGCCGTGGCAGCGCCGGCCAAGCCCACCACGCCCCTGCTCGCCCAAGGCGCTTACCTGGCCCGGGCCGGCAACTGCATGGGCTGCCATACCGCGCGCGGCGGGACGCCATTTGCGGGTGGTCGCCCCATCGAAACGCCTTTCGGCACGGTGTTCTCCAGCAACCTCACATCCGACGCCGCCACCGGCATTGGCGGCTGGTCTTCCGCTGATTTCTGGCAGGCGATGCATGACGGCCGCTCGAAAGACGGCCGCCTGCTGAATCCGGCTTTTCCGTACACCAGCTTCACCCAGGTCACCCGGGCGGACTCGGACGCTCTTTTCGCCTACCTGCAGACACTGCCACCTGCCAGCCAGCCCAACACCGCCCACGCCTTGCGCTGGCCCTTTGGCACGCAGAGTGCCATGGCCGTCTGGCGTGCCCTGTATTTCACGCCCGGCGTTTACCAGGCGGACGCCGCGCGGTCCGCCGAATGGAATCGGGGCGCCTACCTGGTGCGCGGCCTGGGGCACTGCGGCAGTTGCCACACCCCGCGCAACGCGCTGGGCGCCAGCAACAGCGGGTTTGATCTGGCGGGCGGCATGATTCCGATGCAGAACTGGTATGCCCCGTCCCTGATGTCCAGCCTTGAAGCCGGTGTGGCTGACTGGAGCCCGCAGGACATTGCCGCGCTGCTCAAAACGGGGGTATCGCCGCGCGGGTCGGCCGCGGGCCCGATGGCTGAGGTGGTGCGCAACAGCACGCAATACCTGTCCAGCGAGGATCTTGGCGCGATGACCGGGTTTTTGAAGTCCTTGCCGGCCACGCCAGAGGCGCCGCGTGCCGAGCAGGCTGCGCAGAGCGCGCCGTCAGTGGCTGTGCCGGGCATCGGCGCCAAGCTGTATGAAACCCATTGCGCGCAATGCCACGGCAACCGTGGCGAAGGCGTCCGTGGTGCCTATCCCCCGCTGGCGCAGAACCGTGGGGTCACCCTGTCCGACACCTCCAACCTGGTCCAGATGGTGTTGTACGGCGGCTTTGCACCCGCCACAGAAGGCAACCCGCGGCCCTTTGGCATGCCGCCGTTTGTGCTGCAGTTGAATGACAAGAGCACAGCGGCGGTCTTGACCTACATCCGCAATGCCTGGGGCAACAAGGCATCCCAGGTGACCGAACTCGAAGTCAACCGGGCGCGCGGGCCACACGCCCGGTGAGCAGAATGCGACGCTGCCGCCTGCCCTCGAAGGCGGTAGACTTTGCGCAGGATGATGCCGTCCTGCGTGGATAATCAAATGTTCCGGCCTCAATTCGATTGGCTGGACATGCAACTCAGGAGCTAAAAATGGCAAAAGGTCAGCAAAGCCAAAAAATGGTGAAGAAACCGAAGAAAGACACCGCACCGCCCAAGCCGGTGTCCCCCGACGCAGTGCGCCCCACGGTCACCACCGTGGTGCCAGTGCGCGGCAAACTGAAAAATGCGCCAACTCGCGGTTAGTGGCCCGATTCGGCACCTTGTCTGCCGATGCAGTCTGGTTTGAGGTGAAACACGGGAAACCACCGCGCGTATGACCACACCGTCCAAACGCAGGAGATCTCTCCTGCCCCCGCCAAAACGACCGGTCAGCATGCGCGGGAGTGCGAACAAGCAAGGTGTTCTTGCTGAAGGTTATTCCCTGCCGCAGATGGTTGAAGATCTGCGCAACTACCAGGCTGAACTGGAAATTCAGAACAAGGCGTTGCGGTACAGCCAGGCCGCAGCTGAGGGCGCCTCCGAGCGCTTCCTCACCCTGTTTTCAAACGTGCCGCTGGCCCTGATGGTGGTGGACGAAAACGGTCTGGTGCTGGAGAGCAATGCCATGGCGTTGCGGCTTTTCCGGCCCCTGGAGCACGATTCCCCATTGAACTTCCTGTTGCCGCTGGTGTGCGACGAACACGTCGACAAGGTGGCGCAGGCCTTCTCCATCGCCAAAGACACGGGGACCAGCGAAACAACCGAAGTGGTCTTTTCATGCGGCTCCAGCGGAGTTTTCACCGGGGACCTGCATATTGCGCAAATCGAGAACGCCCAGGACGAGCTGGCGCACTTCATTTGCGCCATCATCGACCAGGGCCCCTTGCTGGCGGAGCGGCGGGCCCTGCAGGCCAGCGCAGCCGCGCTGCAAGAGGGCAATGAAGAGCTTCAGCTGAGCAAGAACAGGCTGGCGTCCATCATCAATTCATCGCTCGACGCGATCATTTGCGTCGACAAAGACCACCGCATCAGCATCTTCAATCCGACTGCGGCGGCGCTCTTCCAGTGCCCGTCTGCCGAAGCGCTTGGCAGTGACCTTGCACGCTTTCTGCCGGATGCCGTTGAAACGCTGGGCTATTCGCATCTCACCAGCCATGCGCAACTCGGTGAAATGACAGGGCTTACCGCCAGCGGAAAGGCCGTTGCCATTGAGGTCAGCGTGTCTTTTGAGCATCATCCCGACGGGGATACCACCACCATTTTTGCCCGCGACCTCACTGCCCGCAAAAAGATCGAGGCGCACCGCAATGCGCTGGAATCGCAGCTGAGGGAATCCCACAAGATGCAGGCCGTGGGGACCATGGCGGGCGGTATTGCACACGATTTCAACAACATCATCGGCGCCATTCTTGGCAATGTGGAACTCGCCAAGCAGGATGCGGGCGCCACGTCGCCGGCCCTCGTCAGTCTGAACGAGATCGACAAGGCCGGGCGACGGGCACGCGATCTGGTGCGGCAGATTCTCACCTTCAGCCGCAATGAATCGCCCAAGCGGGTTCCCATTCAACTGGCCGAAGTCGTGGAGGAAACCGTGCGCCTGCTGAAAGTCGCTCTGCCGCCAACGGTGGAAATGCTGGTGGTCATTGACCCGGCCACACCGCCGGTACTGGCTGATGCCACACAGGTCGGGCAAGCCCTGCTCAACCTGTGCACCAATGCCATTCAAGCCATCGGCACCCAGCGGGGCACCGTCACCATTGAGCTCGGGCACAACGTGCGAGTCGGCACCGGCCAGGTCGAGCGCCGCAGCGGTGTGCGCGGCCAGCACGTCAAACTGGCGGTTCGCGATACCGGCGGCGGCATTGACCCGGACACGCTGCAGCGCGTGTTCGAGCCTTTCTTCACCACCAAGCCCGTGGGACAGGGAACGGGCCTGGGTCTGGCCGTCGTTCACGGGGTCATGCGCACCCACCTGGGCACGGTGGACGTGCAAAGCACACTCAATACCGGCAGCGTGTTTACGCTTTATTTTCCAGTCGCCGACGCATCCGCAGTGCCCGCCACCCCGGAGGCCCCAAAACCGAAGGCCGTGCGGGGCATGGGCAAACACGTCATGTACGTTGACGACGATGAAGCGCTGGTGTTTCTGATTGACCGCGCGCTGACGCGGCGGGGCTTCCGGGTCAGTACCTTCACGGATCCCCGCCAGGCGGTCGCTACCTTGCGAGCCCATCCGCGGGACTTCGACTTGCTGGTGACCGACTACAACATGCCGGGCTACTCTGGCATCGACCTTTTGCGCGAGGCCCGGACAATTCGCCCGGACCTGCCGGTGGCGCTGGCCTCCGGTTATGTCACCGCCGAGATTGAGCAGAGCGCGTTGACGGAGGGTGCCAGCGCACTGATTCACAAGCCCAACGACGTCGACGAAATGTGCGAGACCCTGCAACGACTGCTCCAGCCCGTCGATGGGCCCGATTGAAGTCACAGTGCTGTACGCCGACGAGGCCATGCTGGTGCTGGACAAGGCAGCCGGTCTGCTGTCGGTGCCAGGACGTGGCGAGGACAAGCAGGACTGCCTGAGCACACGGGTGCAGCGCCTCTACGCGGACGCACTGGTAGTGCACCGTCTTGACATGGCCACCTCGGGGGTTATGGTCATGGCGCGCAATCCGGCTGTACAACGCAGCCTCAACGACGCCTTTGCCAGCCGTGCGGTCACCAAACGGTATGTCGCGGTGGTGGACGGGATTCCGGCGGCTCCGGTGGAAGCTTGGGCACTCATCGACCTTCCGATCATTGTGGACTGGCCCAATCGGCCACGCCGCGTCATTGATCACCAGCTCGGCAAACCCAGCGTGACGCGCTGGCGCGTGCTGTCGCACAACGAGCGTGATCAGACTACCCGGGTCGAACTTGAACCCGTGACAGGACGATCGCACCAGTTGCGGGTGCACATGCAGGCAGTGGGACATTCAATTGTGGGCGACGCCCTTTACGGCAGTCCTTTGGCTCATGCCACCGCGGACCGGCTTCTGTTGCATGCGTGCACACTTGAGCTGATTCATCCCGTGACCGGTCAGGCCATGGGCTTTGTCAGCCGTGCTCATTTCTAAAAAATAACGCCCCGCGATTCTCGGAAGAACCCGGGGCGACGACCCGCAAGCAGTTCACGCCCTTGTCAGGCGAAAACCAGCTGCGGCTCTAGTCCTTTTTGAACCAGGAATCAGTTGCCTTGCGTTCCCATTCGCTAACCTGCTTCTCGGCTTCGTCCTTGGCAACGCCATAGCGTTCCTGGATCTTGCCGGCAAGCTGGTCGCGGCGGCCGGCAACGACGTCGAAGTCGTCATCGGTCAGTTTGCCCCATTGCTCCTTGGCCTTGCCAGTAACTTGCTTCCAGTTGCCTTCAATTCGGTCCCAGTTCATAGGAATTCCCTTAACGATGGATTGAAAAAGCACGAGCGACGCTCGTGCGATGGATCAAGGACGGATGGCAATCTCGTTCTTCACAGCCTTCACGCCGTTAACGCCGCGTGCGATATTCTCGGCCGCGGACTTCTCGGTAGCGTTCTTGGCGAAACCGGACAGCATGACGGTACCGTTCAGAGTCTCAACGCTGATGGACGAGGCAGCGACCAGCTTGCTTTCGGCCATGCGTGACTTGACGAGGGTGGTGATGCCGGCGTCGTCAACGTAAGCGCCAACAGTTTCCTGACCGCGAACGACGGCACAGCCAGAAGCGGTGAGCAAAACAACGGCAGTCATGGCAGCGGCGAGAGTGGTGCGGATGTACATAGTGAATCTCCAGTAAAAGTTAATGCATGTCAGAAATTGACAGGGTGGTGATAGGCCCCACCACCCCAGGGCGCAAAACGGAAAGAGCGTCAGTCAGTGAGCCAATCGCACTGTGCCCACGCCACGACCAACGCGTACTGGCTGTTGGCAGGGTCAGTTTGGGCGGTCATGGAATGCTCCTGGGTTGAAGGGATGGCCCGGCGCGTTGCTGCACCAAGCCGATGAGAGAACTTTAAAAGCAAGGGCCCGGTGCCACTATCGGCCCCAGCCGCCTGAGCGTGTAGGACGATGTCGCATGCCGGCGTCGGAAGTCGGGCGCGCACCATGGCCAACTCAAGCTGGTGTGTCAGGCTCATCCAGCAACGGGATCACGAAGCAGGTGTCCGGTGCCAGGCCGGGCCAATGCAGCGACCGGCCGGGGCGCAGCAGCGCGGCACCCCATTGCGCCGTCCCTGCGAGCGCTGCCTGCGGGGTGGCGCGGACCAGGATGAAGCGCATGGTGCGACCATCGCGGACCAGCGTTAGTTCGGCCTCATGCCAATGCGAAGGCATGCAGGGTGTGAAACACAATTCCTGCGGGCCTTGACGCAGACCGAAAATCGATTCGATGGCGGCGCGATGCAGCCATGCCGCGGCACCCGTGTACCAGCTCCAGCCACCGCGCCCGACATAGGGCGACTGCGTGTAGACGTCGCCAGCCATCACGTACGGCTCGATGCCATACACCGCCCCATGGGTCGGGTGGCGGGCGCGATGCGCAGGGCTCAGGTAAGTGAAGTAGCGGTAGGCGGCGTCGGTACGATCGCGTGAATACGGAAGATTTTTCGCAAAATCGGCGAACGCCATCAGCGCCCACACGCCGGCGTGTGAATACTGGCCACCGTTTTCGCGCACACCCGGCGGATAGGCCTGAATGTAGCCGGCGCTCGGGATTGCATGGACAAGCGGCGGGTCGAGCAGCCGGATCAACCCGGCCTCATGATCCACCAGATGCGATTCCACTGCGGCCAGCGCCATGCGCTGCAAGGCCGGCGGTGCCGCTTTGGAAAGCACCGCCCAGGCTTGCGCAATCAAGTCGATCCGGCCCTCGGGATTGGCCTGCGAACCCAGCGGCTGGCCGTCGTCAAAGAAAGCGCGCTTGAACCACTGCCCGTCCCATGCCGGGCCGTTCAGCGCCGCCTTCCAGCCCTGGGCGGCGTTCTCCCAGCGCAGTGCGCGAGCATCGTCACCGCGCTCCCGTGCCAGCGGCGCGAAGTCTGCCACCAGTTGACAAAGAAACCAGCCCAGCCACACCGACTCGCCGCGCCCTTCGATACCAACCCGGTTCATGCCGTCGTTCCAGTCGCCGCTGCCCATCAACGGCAAGCCGTGCACACCCACGCGCAGACTGCGATCGATGGCACGGGCGCCATGCTCGTAGACCGACGCTTCCAGGGGACTGACACCCGGCGTGTAATACGCATCCTCGGCACCCTCGGGGATTGCGGCCCCTTCGATGAACGGCACGTGTTGATCAAGCAGGCCGATGTCACCGGTCACGCGCAGGTAGTGAACACAGGCGTGCGCCAGCCACAACAAGTCGTCGGAGAAATGCGTGCGCACGCCAGCGCCCAGCGGTGCGTGCCACCAGTGCTGTACATCGCCTTCGACGAATTGGCGTGAGGCGCACAACACGATCTGCTGACGCAGCATGTCGGGTGCCGCCCAGGCCAGCGCCATCGCATCCTGCAATTGATCGCGAAAGCCGGTCGCACCACCGGCCTGGTAAAAACCGGACTTGGCCCACAAGCGGCACGACACAGCCTGGTACAACAGCCAGCGATTCACCATGACGTCAAACAGCGGATCCGGTGTTTTCACCACGGTGGCGCCAAGCAGTCTGTCCCAGGTGCTGCGCACCTCCTCCATGCGCCGCCTGGCGGGCGTCGCCGCGGCCAGAACTGCAAGTTGCCGGGCAGCGCTCGCGCTCTCGGCATAGCCCAGCAGGAACACCCGTTCTTCCGCCCCGCCAGCCGGTAACGCGATGCGCGTCGACAGCGCCGCGCACGGGTCCAGCCCGTCGCCGCTGCTCTGGCCGAAGTGATCAGGCAAAACCAGGCGGCCGCGCGCATCGAAACACTCACGCCGGTCGCAGGTCCAGTCGTCATCCTCGTCCGCCGCGTCCGCGAGGGCAAAGAAGGCCGTGCCATCACCGAAGCCGGCTGAGCGTTCCCGCTGCGTGCAAAGCAGCGCAGTGAGTTTCTGTCCCTGCAGGCTGTCAGGATCGGCGGCAGCCGACCCCGCCACCGACGACAACCGCTGGCGATACAGGGCCGTGCGCACCGTGCTGCGGTCGACCCGGTTCGCACCCATCATCCATTCGGCAATACCGATCACGCGCAGATGCAGCGTTCTGTGACCGTGGTTGAAGAACCGCAACTGGATCTGCTTGACGGAATTCTGTGCATCCACACACCACGACGCTGTCACCTCGACAGCACCGCGGCGGTGGCTGATGACGCTGTAGCCCTGACCATGCGAAACGCGGTAGCTCACGCTGTCGCCGCCGCAGGCGCTTGGCGTGACACTCCAGACCTCCATGGTCTGAGAGTCCTGCAACAAGAACCACTCGGACGGCGGGTCGACCACGGGATCGTTCGACCAGGCGGTAAGCTGGTTCAAACGGCTGTTCACCGCCCACGTATAGCCGCCACCAGCTTCCGTCAACTGGGCTCCAAACGCGGGGTTGGCCAGCACGTTGATCCAGGGCCGCACCGGACGCAAATCCGCGCGGACTTCGAATCGGAACTCCCCCGAGGGTTCTGCAAATTCACCCACCGGCGCTGCAACGACAGCCGTGGCACCCGCGGCAACGGCCACCGCTGAGGTCGACCGGGCATGGCGCTGCTCGAATGCCTGCTCATGCAGCTTGATCCACTCCTGCACATGGAGCACCAGCGGCCGGCCATCCGCATGAAGCCGCACGCGCGCGTGCGCTCGCAGCGTGCTCAATTCTTCACCCGATATTTCGTCGGCACGCAGCAGATGAAAGCCGGTTGTGGCGGCGCCGGCTTGCGCGCCGCTGTCGGCCAAATGCCGATCGCGCAACGCCGCAATTTCGCGCTGCAGCGCCATCAGATAGGAGGTGGGCTCGGCATTCACCACCACCAGATCGCAGGCGACGCCACCCCAGGACCAAAGGCTCAATGCCTGCGCCAGTGACCGCAGCAAGCCAAGACCCTGCATGACGTCGGCCGACACAAGGATGATGGGACGATCACCGGAGATGCCAAAGCGCCAAAGTAGTCGCCTGTCGCAGACCTCGGCCACATCACCCTCAAGGCGGGCCTCTCTGGCCCGGGGACGTGTCAGGCTTAGCATCAGCGCCGTGGTCAGCGTCTGGGCGGCCGCGAAGTTTTCGCCGCTGATGCGCAGGGCACGCAGGCGAATACCGGTCAGCGTGGCTGACATCAGCGACGCGCGTTGAACGTGGCTGCGCTGGCGGTACTTGTCGATCACGGCGAGCAGGGTGCCGCCGCTGTCCGACGCCGCTGTCGCGAAAGTCAACTGGGCCTTTGAGTTGGGCGCAATCCGTAGCTGCACGGCCAGGACGCAAACCGGGTCGAGGCCGGTATCAAGCGTCGTGCTCGCATCGGATGAAGCCTCCGGCAATGCGTCGAACGAGGCCAAGGGCTGGCTGGCGTCATGGTTGCGGCCCCGCCAGCGCTGTCGATCGGTGGACAGTCTCACACCGACAACCTGCGGGTCGGTTTCAGCCAGGAAATGCGCCGCCTGCAATCCGCGCTCGGTGGCGAGTCGTGGCTTGCGTTCAAACAACAGGGCCTGATGGGTGCCCAGCCACTCGGCACGCACGAAGAGGTTCGTAAAAGCGGGGTGTGCTTCATCCGCGCGCGGGTCGGATAGCGTCACTTCGAAGGCCGATATCAGTTCGATGTCGAGCGTTCGATCACTCAAATTGCGCAACTCAACCTGACGGAATTCAATGTCGTCTTCCGGACTGACCCACACCGTTGTGTGAGTCTGCCACTCGGGCCAGGTCGCGTCGAAACAGACGCGGTCCGCGTGGTAGGTGCACTGGTAATCAGCGGCCGGATCGGGCGCAGGGTGATGGGTGATCGAGACCGGCCGCTGCTGCGGGTCCTGACGCAGGTAGAAAAAGCTGCCATGAGCATCCCGTAGCGCATCGTCACGCCAACGTGAAATGCCAGTCTGACCCCAGCGGCTCCAGCCGGCGCCATTCGCCCGCAGCGACACGCTGTAACGCCCATTCGATAAAACATGGGTGGGTTCCAGCGCGGCCCCGCCCGGCGATACGTCGCGCAGCAGCCCGGGAACACGCCTTCGTTGTCGCACCTGCGGAGGCGGATTGACGGGCTGGGTACGGAGCAACGGCACTTCCCGTGGCGCTCGTTCATGCAACAGGGAGATCACCGCCTCGATGTGCGCATTGGCCATGCCCCAGCGCTGCGCCGGACCGCCCAGCAGTACGTTCGCCAGCGCCACGATGCTCATACCCTGGTGGTGTGACATGAACGTGCTGACCGGCGTGAACACCTCACCACTCACTTGCCGAGCCGCAGAGAAGTCGAGGGCCTCGATGAAACCGTAGCGCGCACGCGCTGCCAGTTTTTCCATCGCAGCAAAGTTGGCACAGGCGAGATGGGGTGCGATCTGCGCTGCCAATGCCGTGGCATAGGGAGCGATCACCAACTCATCAGGCGGCGTGCGGCGCAATGCCAGCCTGGGCACCCCTTGTGGCGCGTACTGGTAGGCTAGCGTGTAGTCGCTGCCGGCATAGGCCGACTCCGAGATGCCCCAGGGCACGTCTTGCGCTTGCGCGAAATCGATCTGCTCTCGAATGGCGGCACGGCAGGCCTCACGCAGCACGCTCCCATGCGGTTCATCCAGCACCAGGCCCGGCATCAGATATTCGAACATCGAGCCCGACCACGAACGCAGGCCCACGTTCGGCCCGACGGCGTAGAACAGCCGGCCGAGCGATGCCCAATGGCTCACCGGTGCGTCGCCCTTGGCCACGGCCAGCAAGCTGGTCAGGCGCGACTCCGACGCCAGCAAATCGTAGAAGCTGGCATCAAGCTCCTGCTCCGCGACCCGGTAACCGATGTGAAAGAGGTGGCGCTTGCGGTGGTACAGGAAGCTGTAATCGGCTTGCCATGCCAGCTTTTCGAATTCACCGGCCAGTGTCCGCAATCGCGCACTCGCCTCCTGCATTCCAGAAGCCCCGGACGCGTGCCCCGTGCTGCGCGCCTGCACGTCCAGCCAGGCGGAGCGCAGGGTCGCCTCATGGTCGACCAGGAGCCATAGCAGCTCGTCCTGGTGCGTCGGTTGGGCGGGACCGACGGGTTCAGTACTGCCGGACAGCAGGACATCCAGTTCCGCGGCGGCCTCGCGCAACAGAAGTTCGAACTGCGTAGCATTGTGGAGGCATTCGCCCAGCGGGTCCGGCATGGCCAGCAGGCGCGCCAGTGCAGAGTCACTCAGCAACGCTGGCGCCAGATCGGCCCACAGCGAAAGCAAGGGCGCCAGGCGTTGCCTTGAAGCCTGGATGGCATGCTGGGCGGCGCCTCCGTCATACGGCGCGTCAGCCAGCTCCAGGCAGGCCTGGGCCACTGTGAGCAAATGGCCGCTGAGGTTGCCGCTGTCCACGGTGGATACGTACATCGGAAGCAGTGGCGCCCGCGTTTGCGTGTCGTACCAGTTCAGAAAATGACCATGGTGGCGCTGCAGAGTGAGCAGCGTCGCCAGTGTGGCTTCCATGCGCGTCAGCAACTCCTGCGTGCCGATCCAGCCAAACTGCCGGGCGCAGGCCACGCTCAGCAGGTACAGACCAATGTTGGTGGGCGAGGTACGGTGGGCCACCATGTCATGTGGCATGGTCTGCAGATTGTCGGGCGGCAGGTAGTTGTCCTCGGCGACGACGCAGCGCTCGAAAAACCGCCAGGTGTCGCGCGCCACGCCTTCCAGATAGGCGTGGTCCTGAGGCGGCAACGCAGCGTCCTTGCGCGCCGGGCACGGCCGGCTGACCCACCACGTCCATACCGGTGATGCCGCCCACAAAAGGCAAAGAAGCAACGCCAGCGAAGGTGACGGTGTGGCTGCAGCCAGCAGCCCGACCAGCAGCAGTAGCGACACCACGGGTAGACTCCAGTGCTGACGCGCCAGCGCCGCCAACCCCGTTTTTGCCGTCGCCTGCGCGCTCGCTGCCGTGGTCCATTGCAAGAGGTGACGCCGGCTGATGGTCATGCGGTAGAGAGCACGCGCGATAGCGTCAACGGCCATCAGCGACTGCGTCAGCAACTGCGCCACATGCCACAATCCGCCCCACAGCGCGCGTGCCAGGACCGTCCCGGCCTGGCCGTAGAAATAGCGCTTTGCCAGGTCGTCGCGGCTAGGCGACAGGCCCGCAACCGCACCCATCAGCGGCCCGGCTGAAAACGCGGCCATCACAAGCAGCAGTGCGGCCCAGGGCGACACGACGGCGCCAGCCAGCGCCAGCAACAGCAGGGCCAGTGACATGGGCGCGACGAGGGAGCGTCGCAAGTTGTCGAACATCTTCCAGCGATTGATGACCGGAAAGCGATAGCGGTGGGGCTGCAACAGGAACGGGAGCAACTGCCAGTCGCCGCGGGTCCAGCGGTGAACGCGCGACGCTGCCACATCGGCATGAAACGGCGCGTCCTCAATCACCGTGATGTCTGTCACCGCTGCACAGCGTGCCATTGAGCCTTCGAGCAAATCGTGGCTCAGCACCTGACCATCCGGCAAACGGCCGGACAGTACCGCATGCATGGCGCGCACATTGAGCAACCCCTTGCCCGTGAAGGTGCCTTCACGAAACAGGTCCTGATAGACCTCTGAGCTCGCGGCGCTGTAGGGGTCGATACCGCATTGTCCGGAAAACAGCCAATGGTAAAGAGTGAACTCCCTGGGCGCTGGCAATGGCGTGGCCACACGCGGCTGCAAGATGCCGTAGCCCCCTACCACTGCGCTACCGGTGGCGTCGAGCCGCGGCTGGTTGTGGGGATGCGCGGCCACGCCGACCAGCTCGCGCAACCGTCCAGGCGGCAACTGGGTGTCGCTGTCAAGGGTCACGATGTACTGCGTGTCGGCGGCGATGCAGGACTCGGCCCCCAGGTCCAGGAAGGCGGCGCTCGAGCCCCCTGCCAACGCCGTGACGAGCAGCTCCAGCTTGCCACGCTTGCGTTCCCAGCCGATCCAGCGTTGTTCAGTCTCACTGAACAGTCGCTCGCGGTGCAAGATGATGAAGCGGGCTGCAGCGCCGGGCCCTTCTGCCTCGATGGGATAGCGCGCGTTGAGTTCCTGAATCTGCTGCCTCGCACTGGTCAGCAAGGCAACGTCCGAAGCCACATGCGCTGTGTCCGCGTCAGCCCAGTCCGTCAGCAGTGCGAACTGGGCATGGCGTTCCGGATTGGCGAGGTGATGCAATTCCAGCCTGTGCACCAGGTCCCCGATGGACGCGGCGCCTGTCAGCATCCCCGGGATCACCACCATCACCCGATGCTCAGGTGGTATGCCACTCGCCAGGGCCATTCGCGGCAGGTGCTGGGGATGGGCCGACTCGCTGATCAGCCGGTTGATCAGCGCCACAACTGCCTCGGACGCCGGGAATATCATCAGCGCCGCTCCCAGCGCGGTCAGCCACGCCGAAGCGCCTGCACCGGCCGGCCCGACGCCATGACGCAGCAGCATCCACGCCACCAGACCCAAAGTGCCCAGCAGCAGCGAACTCAGATAAACGGGCAAGGCGATACGGCGCGCAACGGTTCGCCAGGCAAGAAAAGCGTGTTCGTGCAGGTCAAGCGCCCGCATCAATGCTGGCCGCCCCGCGCCATGCAGCCAGTGGCTGGCCACCGCAGTGGCGCTGTCACCTCCATCGGCCGTCTTCATCAGATCGAGCAGCGTTTGCGCCACCGAGACTTCACTGCGCCCACTGCGCCTGGCCAACAGTTCTATGCCATGCAGCGTCTGGTCGCGCGTGAGGGTGTGTTCGGCTTCGAACACGGGCGTGGTGAGCATCAGTCGCATCAGCGTGCTGCTGCGCGCGATAATCTCCGGCCAATCTGCCGCCCCGATGGCGCGCAAGGATGTGACCGCATTGCTGACGCTGAGGTTGTCGGCGGCGCGGTCGACACTCTGCTGCGTCTGCGTCGCGACCCGATCGGGTAGCACGTTTTGGAGCCAATCGTGATACAGCTCGGGGTGGGGGGCGGCATCAGTCGTGCGGCGGTCTTGAAGGCGTTGCGCCATTTGCGCCAGAAACATCCGACCGACCCCACGCTGATTGAGCAGCGCAAGCAGCTGGTCGAGCGTGTGCACGGTGTAGGTTCCAATGTGATCACAGCACAGGTTGGCCACCTCGCGTGCCGCCTTGTTGGTGGCCAGCCGCTCGGCCAGGCGCCGCAGGTTTTCGATCAGCACCACGCGCAGCGTGGTCGGCAGCGCCCACATCTCGTTAAGGTTCAGTTCACGTGATTCCTGGTAAGCGCTAAGAAAGTGCGTCAACAGCTCTTCGTCGAACGCACCATCGGTGTGAGCCACGAAGGCCCAGGCCACGCCATAGACGCGCGGCAGACCCGCCAAGGGTTCATCGAGAAGTACCGGGAGCGAACGAAAGTAGCTCCTCGGCAACCCTTCGCGGATTTCCTCGAACTGCGCCTCGATCAGGTGAAAGTTGTCGAGCAGCCATTCAGCGGCCGGGCTGATGTCGTAGCCGGTGGACGACTGCGCTCCGATATAGCTATGCGCTTCGCGCAGCACCTGAATATTGTTTCGCAGGCGCGGAAAGAAAGTCGGTGCGCGGAAAGTCGCCTTGGCCGCGCGGTGTGTTTCGCCGAGACTTCGCCCATGCTGGGCAAAACGCTGTGATCCGAAAATCTCGGAACGTATCGGCGCTTGCACCGAACCGCGCGTAGCGTCGAGGATGTCGGATAACGCCTGTGGCGCATTCGGCATCAAGCTCCGCAGTTCGGGTAGCCCCATGCCCTACGACACCAGAGAAGCGATACCGATCAGCAGCGCAGCCACCACCAGCGTGGTCACAAAGCGCGCCGCCACGAAGCCGTGCATGGTCTGTGCGACGCAATGCAAACCGAACAGGCGCCCGCGTGATCCCTTGCATAGATCCAGATGCTCGCCCAGAGCCGACAATTCCATCGGCGATGTGTCCGCGTTGTCACCGAACGATGCGGTGCTCCAGTACGGAGTGTTGATGATCTTGGTATTCATATAAGCTCCTGGCGTCAGGCCGAAAAACCGAACGCGTGAATGAGGGGACAGGGTGCAACCTTGAGAACGGCGTCCTGGAACCGGACCGCAACAAGGTGATCTGCAAATGGTACAAAAAACGCCTTGCCGCGTCTGTCAGACAGCGCCCCTGGACGTGTAGGACAAGTTCTTCCAGGCAGCAGGGCTGTGCGACTGACGACTGGTACGGACATGAGATCCCTTGCGAGGTCCGAAGTCTGAGCCGACCGCATCGTGAACCGATTCGGTTCACAATTGGCGCAATCACGAGCATGTCCTAGGAGAAGCACGCCATGACCAATACGCGCATCGAATCCGACAGCTTCGGTCCCATCGACGTGCCCCGTGAGGCCTTGTGGGGCGCCCAGACAGCACGCAGCCTTCGATTTTTCGCCATCGGCGAGCAGCGCATGCCGCTGGAGGTGATCCATGCATTGGCCTGGATCAAGTGGGCCGCGGCCGGCGTGCATCGCGATCTGCACCTGCTTGATGCAGGCAGGGCGCAAGCCATCACCGAGGCGGCGCAACGCGTCGCGATGGGCGAGTTCGACGCGGAGTTCCCGCTCTCCGTGTGGCAGACCGGCTCGGGCACACAGAGCAACATGAACGTCAACGAGGTCGTGGCCAACCTGGCCTCGCGCGCGCTCGGTGGCGGTGTGGGCGCAGAGCGACTGGTTCACCCCAACGACGATGTCAACCTCGGGCAGTCATCCAACGATACCTTTCCCTCCGCCATGCATATCGCAGTGGCGCTGCAAACCCGAGACAGTCTGTTACCGGCACTTGAAGAATTGCGCGTCGCCCTTGCGGCCAAGGCCCGGGAGTTCGCCGCCGTGGTGAAGATCGGACGCACACACCTGCAGGACGCGACGCCAGTGACGCTGGGACAGGAATTTGGCGGCTATGAGGCACAGATCGCCCTCTGCCAGCAGAGTATTTCCCATGCGCTGGGCGCCGTTCACACACTCGCCATTGGCGGAACGGCGGTGGGCACGGGCCTGAACACGCACCCCGAATTCGGCAGCCGTGTGACGACCCTGCTGGCCACAAAGCTTGGACTTCCGCTGGTGCAGGCTGACAATCTTTTTGCGGCGATGGCCGGCCATGAAGCGCTGGTGGCGTTTCATGCCGGTTTGAAGATGCTGGCCATCGCCTTGACGAAGATCGCCAATGACATCCGCCTGATGGGCAGCGGGCCGCGCGCAGGGCTGGGCGAACTGCAGTTGCCAGAGAATGAACCCGGCAGCTCGATCATGCCCGGCAAGGTGAACCCGACGCAAGTTGAAGCCTTGACCATGGTCTGCGCCCAGGTGATGGGCCACGACGCAACAATTGGCTTCGCCGCAAGCCAGGGGACGTTCGAGCTCAATGTCTACAAGCCGCTCATCGCACTGGATACCATCGACAGCCTGAAACTGCTGGCTGACGCAATGCGAAGTTTCGGGCAGCATTGCGTTAACGGCATCTCGGTCAACGAGGCGCGGATTCAGGAACTGCTGCAAGGGTCCCTGATGCTCGTGACCGCATTGACGCCGCACATCGGCTACGACCGTGCGGCACAGATTGCCAAACACGCCCACGACCAGAGCACGACGCTGCGCGAAGCAGCACTGGCGCTTGGTGCCGTGAGCGCAGAGCAGTTTGACGCCTGGGTTGATGCTCGCCGAATGCTCGGTCCGCAAACAGATTAAGGACAGGTCTCGTCATATCTCGCGCGGAACGCAGCAAAAGACCGCTGGTATGTTCGCCACCGCACAGAAATTAGCGCGGCATGCAGATACTCTGAGGGCATTCCGATTGCGACAACCCAAGTCGTGCCGGTTTTTTCGCGGCTGACTCAAAACCAGCCGCATCACGATTTTCCACTTTTCAAGGATTCCCAATGAAACATACGATGCTTATTTCCGCCTTGCTCGCCACGCTGACCCTGGCCGCTTGTGACCGACCCACCGTGGTCAATGTTCCTGCCACGCCGGTGGCTGTGCCCGGACCCGCTGGCCCGACTGGAGCCACCGGCAGCCAAGGCGCAACTGGTACCCAGGGCGACGAAGGAAGCAAAGGCGCAACCGGAAAAACGGGAGACAGCACCACGATCATCGTGATGCCACCGGCTTCAGCACCAGCGAACTGAATCGTTTTACTAAATACGCAAGGAAATACTCATGAGCTTGGGCACCATACTGCTGATCGTCCTGATTCTGATGTTGATCGGCGCCATTCCGAGTTGGCCACATAGCCGCGGCTGGGGCTATGGACCCAGTGGTGGCATTGGCCTCGTGGTGATCATCATTGTCATACTGTTGTTGACCGGACGGCTTTAAGCGCTGACACGCGACCACGCTCAACCTCACCATCTATCTGAATGGTGAGGTTGAGCATGCCCGATGGGCGGTAAATTTCCGAATGGCCGAATCCATCACCCCTGGACTCAGTATGTGATCGCGACCCCTGCCTGGTCAGACACGGCATCTGCTGATTGCGGCCGCCTGCGCACGCCCGGTGCCGCAGATGCCGGTATTTTGGTCTGGCGCGTCGCCTTGAAGCTATCGTCGATTGCGCGAACGGCCCAACAGGCTGATCAATGCCATCACTGCCGCACCGGCGGCTGCGGCGATCAGGAGTGCCTTGACTGGCTCATCCTTCACGTAGCTCACCGTACTGTCCGAGACGCGCAGTGCTCCGTCACGCAGATGTTTTGACGTATTGACGACGCCGTCCACACCACGATGCGCCAGTGCGCTGACTTGTTCGTTGGCACGATTCAGCACGGTTGAGGCCTGATCCGCGAGGTGGTGATATTGTTCCGATGGCTTATTGGAAAACATGATGATTCCTTCAATTTGGGATGAGTTCGACAGGGTTCCGGTAGCTCAAGCGCCGGTAGGGAAATGACACTTCACAGGCTGTTAGGCCATGGCTTCAGCGCTTTTTGATAAGCCCAAACAGAAAGCTGGCTACAGCCAGGATCGCAAAGACAATAAACAGAATCTTGCCGATTTCCACGGCGCTGGCGGCAATGCCGCCGAATCCGAACAAGGCAGCGATCAGTGCAATAACAAAAAAGACGACGGCGTAGTGCAGCATGGCAAGGCTCCTGGTCTGACGGGGGAACATCCGCCCGGGTAGATGAAGTTCGCAGGGTGTTCCACTGCGATGCATCGAGTGTGATCCCAGGCGCAGTTACCGGCGATAGGCTGCCCCGCCGCAATACTGTCGGGGAAGTTCGTGAACCCACGTAGGACGGCGCTGACAGCTTGCCAAAGGGAGCGTGACACGGGACTCTTGACCGTCTACGGGTTCAAGGGCTCCCGTTCAGCGCTGAGCGTCGAATTTGGCAGCCTCGCTTGAATTAGCGTGCCGCGCCCAGGCGAGGACACCACCACCAGGGTCCCTCCTTGGGCCTCGACACGGAATCGCATGCCCACCAGTCCATACGCAGAACTTGGTGGTACGGTGGTGTCGAAGCCGACGCCATCGTCGCGAATCGATATCTCCACGCAGTCCTCCCGCTTGGCCAGGCTGACCCATACGTGGCTCGCCCGGGCGTACTTGGTGATGTTGGTAATGGCTTCCTGGACCAGGCGATAGACCGTCAATTCGGCAGTCGGCTCCAGGTCGACGGGCTCCAGCGCGCATTGGACTTCGACGCCTGAGTGATCGGCGAACTCGCGCGCCAGGATTTCCAGTGTCGCCGCCAGCCCCAGATTGCTCAGTGCCGAAGGTCGCAGATCCTCGATGATGCGACGCCCCAGGGCAATGCCGCTGTTAAGTGTTTCAACCAGATGGGCAAGCAAAGCCAGGGCCTCGGGTGCCGTGCCGGCGAGCCGTGACTTGATGCGGGCCGCGTCGAGCTTGGCTGACGTCAGCAGAGCCCCCAGCTCGTCGTGCAAGTCCCGCGCCAGGCGGTGGCGCTCGTCTTCACGTGCAGTTTGCAGATGGTGGGTCAGTTCGGTCAACTGCGCTGTCCGGTGTTTCACCTCGGATTCCAGTAGGTCGCGCTCCGCCTGCACCTGGCGTCGCTGCCCCTGTTGCCGCCTCTCGATCGCGAAAGGCCGCCTCAAGACCATGAACAGGGCAAACAGGCTGAGGGTGCTCAACAGGACTACGCCAATGCGGTTGAGTCTGAGCGTCTGAAGGAGGTCGTCGCGCTTGGCCGCCACATGCCGAGCCTCATGCTCCTGCAACTCGGCGCTAATCGTCCGGATGGCATCCATCTGCTCCTTGCCGATGTCGCTCAAAACGATTTCCCTGGCCGAGTCAACCCTGCCTTCTTCATACAGGCGGATCGTCACCGCAATCTCCGACAGCCTGGTTTCGATCAAGGCATGCAGCTTTTTGAGCGCATCCCTTGAAGCCGGTTCTTGGCCGTAATACCGATCCAGCACCAGAAACGACTCGTCAATTTGTTTACGCGCATTGGCATAGGGTTGGAGGTATTCCTTGCGGCTGGTCAGCAAATAGCCACGCTGACCGGTCTCGGCGTCCAGAATGCTGCGCTGCAAGGCATTGATGCTGGTATGGGCCGCCCCGGTGGCGCCCATTTCGTTTAGCGTCCCGACCGATTGCCAATACGAGCCTTCGCTGATGAATACCATCGCCGCCGCTGCCACACAGGCCAGCGGGAAGATAATCGGGTAACGTTTGACGACCTTGAACACATCCATCTTCAGCCCTCGCCCCAAAATATGGGATCATTCACCATGAACCTGCATCCCACATCATGATTCGAATCGCCATTGTTGACGACCATGCCATGGTTCGCGCCGGGTTGCGCCAATTTTTTGCCGATCAAATGGACTTCTCCGTGGTAGCCGAAGCGGCAAACGGTCGCGAGGCGCTTGACATCGCGCGCAAGGGGGAGATCGATGTAATCGTCATGGACATCTCCATGCCGGACCAAAGCGGTGTCGATGCGCTGGTAGCCATCAGAGCCCGCGCCCCCGATCTGCCGGTACTGATCCTGAGCGGGTTCCCGGAAGAGCATTACGCCACAACGTTGCTGCGCCAGGGCGCCAGCGGCTATCTGAACAAGGACTGCGACCCGGAAGAAATCGTCAAGGCGATCCGAACGGTCTGTCGGGGCCGAAAATACATCACTGCGGGCGTGGCCGAGCGGCTGGCGGAGGGGTTGAGCGGGGGTGGCGACATGCCGCTTCATGAACATCTTTCCGAGCGCGAGTTGCAGGTATTCCTGCGACTGGCCAAGGGCGAAACCATCGGCCACATGGCCGTCAGCATGTCGCTCAGCGTCAAAACGGTCAGCACCTATCGCACCCGTGTGATGGAGAAGATGAAACTCGAATCAAACAGCGACCTGACCTATTACGCACTAAAAAACGGCTTGATTCAGTAGGCACGCTCAGACCAATGCGCCGTGCCCGGTTTCGCCGGCTGCCAGCCGGCCACAATACACGATCAACGCATCTATCTCGTTTGACTTGTCGAATACTTTGTCCGCACCCAGTTCCAGACATTTTCGTCGAATATCCTGCGTGGCGTAGTTGCTCAGCACCACCACGTTGTGACGTTCTGCCAACCCGTTCATGGCCCTGAGCACACCCAGGCCAGAGCCACGTTTCAGGAAGATGTCGACGATCACCAGATCGACATGACTGCCCGGCTGCGTGAGCCACTGCACAGCGGTCAACTCGTCCTCGGCCGTCCCCACCACCTCGACCGGCACGAGTTCCTCCAGCGCGGCGATCAGGCTTTCGCGAATGACAGGGTTGTCTTCAACGATATAGGTCTTGAGCTGGGGCATGAAATTGCAGTGCTTCTGAAGAAACCGGCGGCTGAGTTTTCAATCCTGCAAGGCAGCAATGGTCATTGCCGAGACAATTGGTCGCTGGTGGAATGCAAGGCATGGATAAGACATAAAAACTTGACCTGAGTATGCCTTCGATATGCCGGTCAGGCGATTGTTCGCCAGCGCGTCTGCTTGTCAGACAATTCCTACGCCGCCTGACTTTTGTGCATCACCAGTGGCCGGCGCCGGCTATGGCAGACAACGTTCCGGTACCATTCAGCATGACTCAACATCTCTACATCCTCACTGGCGCGTCACGTGGCATGGGGCTGGCCATGGCAGAGCAACTTCTGTCAGCCAATCACTTTGTACTTTGCATTTCCCGCCATACGAACGACGCCCTGGCAGCCCATGCTGTCAAGGTGGGCCGTCAACTTGAACAATGGCCACTGGATCTGGAACGCAGTGTCGAGGCTGCGGCCACGTTGGCACAGTGGTTGAACCGCTGCAAGACGGGTTCATTTGCCAGCGCAACGCTCATCAACAATGCGGGCGCCATACCCCGTATTGCGCCACTGAGTGCGTCTGATCCTGGCGATCTGGCCCGGGCACTGCGCGTGGGCCTGGAAGCTCCCCTGCTGCTCACCGCAGCGTTTTTGGGCGCGACGGAACCATGGAACATACCGCGCAAAGTGCTCAACATTTCGTCCGGACTGGGCCGCCGAGCCATGGCCTCACAGGCTGCCTATTGCGCTGCCAAGGCTGGTATGGACCACTTCACCCGCTGTCTCGTGCTGGACGAAGCACTCAAACCCAACGGCGCAAAAGCCTGCTCGCTCGCACCGGGCGTGATCGATACCGACATGCAGGTACAGCTGCGCCATGCCGACGCGGCGGATTTTCCGGATCAGGGGAGTTTTGTTGCCCTCAAGGCCAACAGCCAGCTGGCATCGCCGGCCGACGCAGCGGCGCAGGTGCTCGCCTACCTTGCGCGACCGGACTTTGGCCGCAACCCGATTGGCGACGTACGCGACTGACAGCCCGACCGGCAATCAATGCAGAAGGTGCGGCTTGGGTGGCCCTGCTTTCGAGGCAAATGATCAGTAAGATCTCGCTATCCGTTTTGTCGCACATTGTGCGAAGGTTTCTACACATTTATCACTTTAGGAGATTGCCATGGGTCGTGAAGTTGTTGTGGTCAGCGGTGTGCGCACCGCCATTGGCACCTATGGCGGCAGCCTGAAGGATGTTCCGCCCACCGAGCTGGCCGCTCAGGTCGTGCGTGAGTCACTGGCACGAGCCCATGTGGCCGGCGCCGATGTCGGTCATGTGGTGTTTGGCCATGTGGTCAATACCGAGCCGAAGGACATGTACCTCTCGCGCGTGGCAGCAGTGAACGGCGGATGCGCTGAGGGCACGCCGGCGTTCAACGTCAACCGGCTGTGCGGCTCAGGCCTGCAGGCCATCATTTCGGCCAGCCAGTCCATTTTGCTGGGCGACACCGACATCGCCATCGGCGGCGGTGCCGAAAACATGAGCCGTGGCCCCTACGCCAGCCTCACGGCCCGCTGGGGGGCTCGCATGGGCGATACGAAGATGGTCGACATGGTGGTTGGCGCATTGCACGACCCCTTCCACACCATTCATATGGGCGTGACCGCCGAAAACATCGCCGCCAAGTGGGGCATCAGCCGTGAAGACCAGGATGCACTGGCAGTCGAAAGCCATAACCGGGCACAGCGCGCGACCGAAGCCGGTTACTTCAAGGACCAGATCGTGCCGGTCATGCTCAAGAGCAAGAAGGGCGAAGTCGCCTACACGACCGACGAGCACTTCCGCGCCAACTGCACCCTGGCCGACATGGCCAAGCTAAAACCTGTATTCATCAAGGAAAACGGCACGGTGACGGCCGGCAACGCCTCGGGCATCAACGACGCCGCAGCCGCCGTGGTGCTGATGGAGGCCGGCACTGCCAAGGCGCGAGGCCTGAAGCCGCTCGCGCGCCTGGTGGCCTACGCCCATGCTGGCGTGGACCCTAAATACATGGGTATTGGGCCGGTCCCTGCCACGCAAAAGGCATTGCAGAAGGCAGGACTCACCGTGAACGACCTTGACGTGATTGAGGCCAATGAAGCCTTTGCCGCACAAGCCTGTGCCGTCACGCGTGACTTGGGGCTGGACCCGGCCAAGGTCAACCCGAACGGTTCAGGCATCTCGCTGGGTCACCCCATTGGCGCCACCGGCGCGCTCATCACCGTCAAAGCGCTGTACGAACTGGAACGTGTGGGCGGCCGTTACGCGCTGGTCACCATGTGCATTGGTGGCGGTCAGGGCATTGCCGCCATTTTTGAACGCGTTTCCTGATCTCGACGACGGCAGCCGGAGCCGGACCATGACGATTCACAAGCACTGGAGTCTGGGCGCCAAGCTGGCGCTGGTGGGCGCGCCCTTCCTGCTGCTTGCCTTGCTGTCAACGGCTGCCACGCTTTGGGTGTCCTGGCAACTTGACGGCGGCGCTGCCGCCGTCAATGAGGCCGGCCGGATGCGGATGCAGTCCTACAGAATGTCCTTGTCCATTGGCACGGGCGAGACCAGTGCACTGGCTGAACAAGTCATGGAATTTGACCAGAGTCTGGCCGTACTGAGAAGTGGTGACCCTGAGCGTCCGCTGTTTGTGCCTTGGGACGACACCGTGCGCGCACGGTTCGAGACGGTCGAAAAAGACTGGGCGAGCTTCCGGTCGCGCTGGATTGACACGAAGCCAAGCAGTGTGCGTGATTTGCGCTCCGACACGGTCGCCTTCTCGTCGCACATCAATGCCCTGGTCACGGCCATTGAGTCCCATATGGCTCACTGGACTGCCATGCTTCACTTGCTGCAGATGACCATGCTGGCGATGGCCATTCTGGGCGCGGCAGTGGTGCTGTTCACAGGGTATCTTTTTGTTCTGGAACCGGTGGGTCAGCTCAAGCAGGCGATTGACAAGATCCAGCTCGGTGATCTTGGCGCCCGCGTGGAACGGGTGACCAGTGATGAGTTCGGCACGCTGGCTGACGGGTTTAACGGCATGGCAGAGCACCTGCAGTCCATGTACCGCCATCTGGAACGCAAAGTGGCGGAAAAAACCGCTCAACTCGAAGAGAAACATGAGCGACTGGAGAGCCTGTACGAGGTAACGGCCCTGGTCGCGAAAGCCACCTCGCTGGACGAACTGGCTCAGGGTTTTGTAAAAAGCATCACCCGGATTGCCCACGCCGATGGGGTCGCTTTGCGTTGGTCGGACCAGGCCAACCAGCGCTACCTGATGCTGGCGGCCCATGGCCTGCCAAACTCCATGGTGGACGCCGAGCTATGTATTGACAAAGGAGACTGCCATTGCGGAGCAGTATTTCCCGAGGCGGGATTGCGGGTTATTCCCATCCAGTCGATGGTGGAGCCGTCACTGCAGCATTGTGCAAAAGCCGGCTTTGAAACCGTGGTCAACATCCCCGTGCGTCTGCACGAACGGCCAATGGGAGAAGTGGACCTGTTCTTTCATGCCAGAGTCAACCCTTCACCAGCGGAGCGGTCTCTCCTGGAAGCACTCAGCAGCCATCTGGCCGGCGCCATGGAGAATCTGCGTCTCAATGCGCTGGAGAAAGAAGCGGCCGTATCGCAAGAGCGGCATTTGCTGGCGCGGGAGTTGCACGACTCGATCGCCCAGTCGCTGGCGTTCCTCAAGATTCAGGTGCAGCTGATGCGCGACGCAGTGCAGTCCGGCAATTCGGCAGAAATCAAACAGGTACTGGAAGAAATTGACGCCGGGGTGCGCGAGAGCTACGGCGACGTGCGCGAGTTGCTCATCCACTTCCGTACCCGCACCAACACCGAAGACATTGAACCAGCGCTGGCCACGACCCTGCGAAAATTTGAACACCAAAGCGGCATGAAAGCGTCACTGACCATGCAGGGACAGGGCATGCCCCTGTCTCCAGACCTGCAAATTCAGGTACTGCACATTGTTCAGGAAGCATTGTCCAATGCCCGAAAACACGCCCGGGCGTCGCAAGTCTGGCTTGATGTGCAGCAGCAACCCGCATGGCGCTTTGAGGTGCGCGACGACGGCGTCGGTTTTCAACCCAACAACGATCAGCTCGACGAAACCCATGTGGGTCTTCGTATCATGACCGAGCGTGCCCAGCGCATTGGCGCCGATCTGGACATCATCTCAACCCCGGGTCATGGCAGCTCCATCATTCTTACTTTGCCACTACCGGCCCACCCCATGCCCATGACCTCGCCAGTCACGCGCGATTCTGGCGCTGTCGCAGCATGAACCCTGTCGTGCGGGACGCCAATCTGCCCCCCATCCGGATTCTGGTGGTGGACGACCACACCCTGTTTCGGCGCGGCTTGACGGCGCTGCTGGCGCGCGACCCGCGCCTGAGTGTCATTGGGGATGCGGCCGACGCCGGTCAGGCGCAGCGAAAGGCACAGGAACTGCAACCCGACCTCATTCTTCTGGACAACCACTTGCCCGGCGTCAACGGCGTGGACGCATTGCCAGCCTTGCTGGAGGTGGCGCCCGGTGCTCGCATCCTGATGTTGACCGTCAGCGAGGATGAAAATGACCTCGTCGCCGCATTGCGCGGCGGGGCGGCTGGATACCTGCTGAAAACCATTGAAGGTGACGCCCTCACCGCGGCCATCCAGCGTGCCATGCAAGGCGAAAGCGTCGTGGCACCGGAAATGACGAGCAAACTGGTGGCCGCGTACCGGGGAGCTACCACGGGCGCGCCGGCAAGCAGCGGCCCGGGTGCTGTCGCAGCGCCTGCCGCCGTCACCACGACCGCCGAACAGGCCATTGCCAGCCTGTCGCCACGCGAACTCGACATATTGCGCGGCATCGTACGTGGCGCCAGCAACAAGGAGATTGCGCGCGAGCATGGTATTGCCGAAACCACGGTCAAGATCCACGTGCAGCACGTCCTGCGCAAACTCGACGTCAGCTCCCGGGTTCATGCCGCCGTCATCGCATCCGAAAACGGTCTGCTTTGATCTGGCGCAAACAATTGCGATAACGACTCATCCATAGTTCTTCAGAACTATGAGGCAGAAGCACCGGGTAGTTCCATTTGCCCTGGGCGCCGCTCCTTCAGAAGGATGCCACTTTCGGTCTGCCTGACCTACAGTGGTGTCATGCAAAAAAAGGAGTTTTGACATGACAAAAAAAGGACAGGCACTCTCGGTGCTCATTGTCAGCACACTCGCGTTCACCGTGTGCTTTATGGTCTGGATGATGTTTGGGGTGATCGGCATCCCCATCAAGAAGGCACTGGACCTCAACGCCACGCAATTCGGATTGCTCATGGCCACGCCTGTCCTGACCGGTTCTCTCATTCGCGTACCGCTGGGCATATGGACTGACAGATACGGCGGTCGCATCGTCATGACCATCCTGATGGCCCTGACCGTGCCAGCCATCTGGATGATGAGTTACGCCACCGCCTACTGGCACTTCCTGGTCATTGGCCTGTTTGTGGGTCTGGCCGGCGGATCGTTTTCAGTAGGTACACCCTACGTGGCGCGCTGGTTCCCCAGAAATCAACAAGGTTTTGCCATGGGTGTGTATGGCGCTGGCAACTCCGGAGCTGCTGTCAACAAGTTCATTGCCCCAGCACTGGTAGTCGCTTTTGGCTGGACCATGGTCCCCCAAGTCTATGCATTCATCATGCTGGGAACGGTCGTCCTGTTCTGGTTTCTCAGCTATAGCGACCCGAAGCACCTTGTGTCGAGCGAAGTCAAGTTCCGCGATCAACTCAAATCACTCAAGGACCCGAAAGTACTCAAATACTGCCAGTACTACAGCATCGTGTTCGGTGGCTACGTGGCGCTCTCATTGTGGATGGTTCAGTACTACGTGGGTGAATTCGGACTTGACATCCGTACTGCGGCCTTGCTGGCCGCCTGCTTCTCACTGCCTGGCGGCGTCCTTCGCGCGGTTGGCGGCTGGATGTCCGACAAATGGGGCGCCCACAGCGTCACCTGGTGGGTGCTGTGGGTCAGCTGGATTTGCCTTTTCCTGCTGAGCTATCCGCAAACTGATTTCACCATTGCCACGACATCTGGCCCCAAGACGTTTCACATTGGCTTGAACGTCTATGTGTTCACGGGCCTCATGTTCATATTGGGCATCGCGTTTGCATTCGGCAAGGCCAGCGTCTTCAAGTACATCAGTGATGACTACCCAACCAACATCGGCACCATCAGCGGCATTGTGGGTCTTGCCGGCGGTCTGGGTGGCTTTGTGCTGCCCATCATGTTCGGTGCCTTGATGGACCTGACCGGCATTCGCACCAGCGCCTTCATGCTGATGTACGGCGTGGTGTGGGTGTCGCTGATCTGGATGTACTGGACCGAAGTGCGCCGCAGCGAACTGATGGGCAAGAACGCCACCCCCTTCAGTCTGCAAAATTGATTTCACCTCTCGAAAGAAAACCATGACAAACCAACAGCAATCGCGCGCCGACATCGCCGACTGGCGCCCGGAAGACAACGCCTTCTGGGAAAGCACAGGCAAGAAAATTGCATACCGCAACCTGTGGATTTCGATTCCAGCGTTGCTTTGCGGTTTCGCCGTGTGGGGCATGTGGGGCATCATCACCGTGCAGATGCTCAACCTCGGCTTCCCGTTCACACCGGCCGAGCTGTTTACGCTGACTGCGATTTCCGGGATTTCCGGTGCCACGATGCGCATTCCGGCCTCGTTCCTGGTTCGACTGGCCGGTGGACGCAACACCATCTTCCTTACCACGTCCATGCTTCTGGCACCGGCCATCGGTACCGGCATCGCTTTGCAGCACCCTGAGTGGCCGCTGTGGGTGTTTCAGCTCATGGCACTTTGGTCAGGGGTTGGTGGTGGCAACTTTGCCAGTTCCATGTCCAATATCAGCACCTTCTTCCCCAAGCGGATGCAAGGCACCGCATTGGGCTTGAACGCGGGTCTGGGCAACTTCGGCGTGACCACGATGCAGGTCGTGATTCCGCTGGTGATGACGGTCAGCCTCTTCGGATCGTTTGGCGGCGAATCCATGACACTGGTGAAGGACAGTGGCTGGATCTTCGGCAAGATCGCCGCAGGCACACCGACGTGGATCCAGAACGCCGGTTTTGCATGGGTCTTGTCACTCGTGCCGCTGGGTGCGCTGTGCTGGTTTGGAATGAACAACCTGAAAACGGTATCCCCGGACGCAGGTCGTACGCTGGGCGCATTTGCGAAGGTAACGTACCTCTACACGCTGGCGTTTGTTCCTGCCATTTTCATGTTGTACCTGTACCTGCCGGCGCCTACCGGACTGGGCATTCTCAATATGTGGGTGGCCATTCCACTTGACATCATTCTGGCGCTGCTCATGATGCGGGTTGCCGCGTTCGGCCCCATGAAAGAGAACGTCGCCAAGCAATTTGCGATCTTCAACAACAAGCACACCTGGTCGTTGACGGCACTCTACATCGTGACTTTCGGCTCCTTCATCGGTTTTTCGATGGTCCTGCCTCTGGCCATCACGGTCATCTTCGGCGTGAGCCACGTGGCCGACGCAGCCGGTGTCATGCAGCACGTATTGAAAAACCCGAATGCCCCATCGGCACTCACCTACGCCTGGATTGGCCCCTTCGTCGGCGCGGCAGTACGTCCTGTCGGTGGCTGGATCTCCGACAAAGTCGGTGGCTCCATCGTCACCCAGATCATTTCGGCGGTCATGGTGCTCGCCTCCGGCGCCGTCGGCTACGTCATGATGCAGGCTTACGGCTCAGCCACACCCGAGCAGTATTTCCCGGCCTTCATGGGTCTGTTCATCGTGCTGTTCACCGCCAGTGGCATCGGCAATGGCTCCACGTTCCGGACCATCGGCGTGATTTTCGACCGGCAGCAGGCAGGTCCTGTGCTGGGTTGGACCTCAGCAGTCGCCGCTTACGGCGCGTTCATTGCCCCAGTGGTCATTGGCGCCCAAATCAAGGCCGGTACGCCACAGTTCGCCATGTACGGCTTCGCCGTGTTCTACGCGGTGTGCCTGGTTCTCAATTGGTGGTTCTACCTGCGCGCAGGCTCGGAAATCAAGAACCCATAAATCACCCACCGCCCATCTCCAGAGTTGCTTTTTGTTATTGTTTTTATAGCTACTTGCGCTTTATATACGTGGGCTAGAGGCTGTTTTTATATAAAACTCACCATTTTTATCGAGGTATCCCATGAGCCATTTTCTTGATCGACTCACCTACTTTTCTCAACCCAAAGAGCCGTTTTCTGGCGATCACGGCGTCACCACCGGCGAAGATCGCACCTGGGAAGACGCCTACCGCGACCGCTGGGCCCACGACAAGATCGTGCGCTCCACCCACGGCGTGAACTGCACGGGCTCCTGCTCGTGGAAAATCTACGTCAAGGGCGGCATCGTGACCTGGGAAACCCAGCAGACCGACTACCCGCGTACCCGCTGGGACATGCCCAACCACGAGCCTCGTGGCTGTGCTCGCGGTGCAAGCTACAGCTGGTACCTGTACAGCGCCAATCGCGTGAAATACCCGATGGTGCGGGGCCGCTTGCTCAAACTCTGGCGTGAAGCGCGACTGTCCATGGAGCCTGTGGAGGCATGGGCGTCGATTGCCAAGTCCGATGCCAAGCGCAAGGAATACCAGAGTGTGCGCGGCTTGGGCGGTTTTGTGCGCTCCGGCTGGGACGAGGTCAATGAAATGATCGCCGCGGCCAATGTGTACACCATCAAAAAGCACGGCCCGGACCGGATCGTCGGCTTTTCTCCCATTCCTGCCATGTCCATGGTCAGTTATGGCGCGGGTAGCCGTTACCTGAGTTTGATTGGTGGCGTTTGCCTGAGCTTCTACGACTGGTATTGCGACCTGCCACCGGCCAGCCCCCAAATCTGGGGGGAGCAGACCGACGTGCCCGAATCGGCTGACTGGTACAACTCCACCTACATCATTGCCTGGGGTTCCAACGTGCCCCAGACCCGCACGCCAGATGCGCACTTCTTCACCGAAGTCCGCTACAAAGGCACCAAGACCGTGGCAGTGACACCCGACTACTCGGAAGTGGCCAAGCTGTCCGACATCTGGATGAAGCCCAAACAAGGCACGGACGCCGCTGTTGCCATGGCCATGGGGCACGTCATCCTCAAGGAGTTTTACTTCCCCGATGGCGGCAAGCCGCGCAGCGCGTACTTCGACAATTACGTGCGCCGTTACACCGACATGCCCATGCTGGTGATGCTCAAGGAGCACCAGCTGCCAAGCGGTGAAACCGTGATGGTGCCAGACCGTTACGTTCGCGCCTCCGACTTCAATGGCAAGCTGGGTGCGGCCAACAACCCTGAATGGAAGACCGTTGCCTTTGACGAATCAGGCAAAGTGGTGCTGCCAAACGGGGCCATCGGTTTCCGCTGGGGTCCTGATGGGCGGGCGGATGAAGGCCAGTGGAATCTGGAAGCCAAGGAAGCGCGTCACGGTGCAGAGGTCAAGCTCAAGCTCTCCGTCATGGAAGGTGAAGGCGCCAGCCTTGAGACGGCCAAGGTCGGCTTCCCCTACTTTGGTGGCATCGTCAGCGAGCACTTCCCCAACAACGCAACCGGTGCGGGTGCCAACAATGTGCTGGTGCGCACCGTGCCTGTGCAACGCATCTCTCTGGGCAAGGAAGGCGACAAACGCGAGGCACTCGTCGCCACCGTGTTCGACCTGCAAGTGGCCAACTACGGCGTGGCACGCGGCCTGCCCGGTGAACTGGCGGCCAAGGACTTCAACGACGACACGCCTTACACGCCAGCATGGCAAGAGCGCATCACCGGCACGCCGCGTGAGCAGCTCATTACCGTGGCCCGCCAGTTTGCCGACAACGCGGACAAGACCCATGGCAAATCGATGGTCATCATCGGCGCGGCCATGAACCACTGGTATCACGCGGACATGAACTACCGCGGCGTCATCAACATGCTGATGATGTGCGGCTGTATCGGCCAGAGTGGTGGCGGTTGGGCGCACTATGTGGGCCAGGAAAAGCTGCGTCCGCAAACCGGCTGGACCGCGCTGGCGTTTGCGCTGGACTGGATTCGTCCACCGCGGCAAATGAATGGCACCAGCTTCTTCTACGCGCACACGGATCAGTGGCGCTACGAGAAACTGGGCATGGACGAAGTGCTGTCCCCCCTGGCTGACAAAAAGCTCTACGGCGGCAGCATGATCGACTACAACGTGCGTGCCGAACGCATGGGTTGGCTCCCGTCCGCACCGCAACTCAAGACCAACCCGTTCCAGGTGGTCAAAGATGCCGTGGCTGCTGGCATGGACCCGAAGGACTACACGGTCAAGAGTCTGAAAGATGGCTCGCTGGCGATGAGCTGCGAAGACCCGGACCATCCCGACAACTGGCCACGCAACATGTTCGTCTGGCGTTCCAATATTCTGGGCTCCAGCGGCAAGGGGCATGAGTATTTCCTGAAGCATCTGCTGGGCACCAGCCATGGCGTGCAGGGCAAGGACCTGGGCGACGACCAGGCCAAGCCGACCGAGGTGGTGTGGCACAAGGAAGCGCCAGAGGGCAAGCTTGACCTCGTGGTGACGCTCGACTTCCGCATGAGCACCACCTGCCTGTACTCCGACATCGTGTTGCCGACGGCCACCTGGTACGAGAAGAACGACCTCAACACCAGCGACATGCACCCCTTCATCCATCCGCTGTCAACGGCAGTGGACCCCGCGTGGCAGTCACGCAGCGACTGGGACATCTACAAGGGCTTTGCCAAGAAGTTCAGCGAAGTGTGCGTCGGTCACCTGGGCGTGGAACGTGAAATGGTGTTGACGCCACTGATGCACGATTCACCTGCCGAGTTGGCCCAACCCTTCGGCGTGCAGGACTGGAAGCGCGGTGAGATCGATCTCATCCCCGGCAGGACCGGCCCCAATATGCAAGTGATCGAGCGTGATTACCCCAACGTCTACAAGCGTTTCACGGCGCTCGGGCCTTTGATGAACAAGGTCGGCAATGGCGGCAAGGGCATCGGCTGGAATACGCAGACTGAGGTCAAGCAACTCGGTGAACTCAATGGCCTGGTGACCGATGAAGGCGTGACCTGCGGCATGCCAAAAATTGAGACCGACATCGATGCCTGTGAAGTCATTCTTCAACTCGCACCCGAAACCAACGGCACGGTGGCCGTCAAGGCCTGGAAAGCGCTGGGCAAACAGACTGGCCTGGATCACACCCATCTGGCGCTGTACCGTGAAGATGAAAAGATCCGCTTCCGCGACATTCAGGCCCAGCCTCGCAAGATCATCAGCTCGCCCACCTGGAGCGGTATTGAGTCAGAGACAGTGTCCTACAACGCGGGCTACACCAACGTGCACGAGATGATCCCATGGCGCACCCTGACTGGTCGCCAGCAGTTCTACATGGATCACCCCTGGATGACGGCATTTGGTGAAGGCTTCAGCAGCTACAGGCCTCCGGTGGATCTGAAAACCACAGCAGGTATTCAGAGCATCAAGCCCAATGGCAACAAAGAGATTGCACTGAACTTCATCACGCCACACCAGAAGTGGGGTATCCACTCCACCTACAGCGACAACCTCATCATGCTCACGCTGAACCGGGGTGGCGCCGTCATCTGGCTCAGCGAGGATGACGCCAAATCCGCAGGGATCGTCGACAACGACTGGGTGGAGCTTTTCAACATCAATGGTGCCATTACGGCGCGCGCCGTCGTGAGCCAGCGGGTGAACAACGGCATGGTGATGATGTACCACGCACAGGAAAAGATTGTCAACGTTCCTGGCTCCGAGATCACCGGCGCCCGCGGTGGCATTCACAACTCGGTGACCCGGATTGTGCTCAAGCCAACCCACATGATTGGGGGCTACGCACAGTTCAGTTACGGCTTCAACTACTACGGCACCATCGGCACTAACCGCGACGAGTTTGTGGTGGTGCGCAAGATGAACAAGGTGGACTGGCTGGACGACGAAGTCAACTCGACTGACAACTCACCCGCAACCCACGCCTAAGGAGAAAGAATATGAAAATACGCGCACAAATAGGCATGGTGTTGAACCTGGACAAGTGCATTGGCTGCCACACTTGCTCGGTCACCTGCAAGAACGTCTGGACCAGCCGGCCTGGTATGGAATACGCCTGGTTCAACAACGTTGAGACCAAGCCCGGCATTGGCTACCCCAAGGAATGGGAAAACCAGGACAAATGGAATGGTGGCTGGATTCGCAAGCCAAACGGCAAGATTGAGCCACGCCAGGGCGCCAAGTGGAAGCTGCTCATGCGCATCTTCGCCAACCCCAACATGCCGGAGATCGACGACTACTACGAGCCCTTCACCTTCGACTACGACCACCTGCAATCGGCGCCCGAGATGAAAGCGGTACCCACCGCGCGGCCACGCAGCCTGATCACGGGCAAGCGGATGGAAAAAATCGTCTGGGGTCCGAACTGGGAAGAAATTCTGGGCGGCGAGTTCTCCAAACGCAGCAAGGACAAGAACTTCGACGACATCCAGAAAGACATTTACGGCCAGTTCGAAAATACTTTCATGATGTACCTGCCCAGGCTGTGCGAGCACTGCCTGAACCCGGCTTGCGTGGCCAGTTGCCCGTCCGGCTCCATCTACAAGCGCGAGGAAGACGGCATCGTGCTGATCGATCAGGAAAAGTGCCGCGGCTGTCGCATGTGCGTCAGCGGCTTTCCTTACAAAAAGATTTACTACAACAGGAAATCCGGCAAGGCCGAGTTGTGCATTTTCTGC
>NZ_JAUSLE010000013.1 GCF_030646845.1 Rhodoferax sp.
GCGGCGTCCAGTTGCTGCCCAAGGTCAAAAACATTGTGGCAGTGGCCTCCGGCAAGGGCGGTGTCGGCAAGAGCACCACGGCGGTCAACCTGGCCCTGGCGCTGGCCGCCGAGGGCGCCAGTGTCGGCCTGCTTGATGCTGACATCTACGGCCCCAGCATTCCGATGATGATGGGCATTGAGGGCCGCCCCGAGAGTGAAGACGGTCAGACCATGGACCCGCTGGAGAACTATGGCGTGCAGGTCATGTCGATCGGTTTTTTGGTGGCGCAAGACGAAGCCATGATCTGGCGTGGTCCGATGGCGACGCAAGCGCTGGAGCAGCTGCTGCGGCAAACCAACTGGCGCGATCTGGATTACTTGATTGTCGATATGCCCCCCGGCACCGGCGACATCCAGTTGACGCTCAGCCAGCGCGTGCCCATGACCGGTGCGGTGATCGTTACGACGCCGCAGGACATCGCCCTGCTCGACGCCAAGAAAGGCATCAAGATGTTCGAGAAAGTCGGCGTGCCGATTCTGGGCATTGTGGAAAACATGGCGGTGCACGTGTGCAGCAACTGCGGGCATGTGGAGCACATCTTTGGCGCCGATGGCGGCCGCAAGATGGCCGCTGAATACGGCATGGACTACCTGGGCGCCTTGCCGCTCAACATGCAGATCCGGGTGCAGGCTGACAGTGGCAAACCCACCGTCGTGTCCGACCCCGACAGCGAGGTGGCGGGCATCTACAAGGCGGTGGCGCGCAAGGTGGCGGTGTCCATCGCAGCCAAGAACAAGGATTTTTCTTCCAAGTTTCCGTCGATCAAGATATCCAAAGACACCTGAACGGGGCTTGCCATTATTTGGTGACTTGGTAAGCTTGTTCACCATGCAGCCTGTCATTTTGCCCAATGCAGCACCGGTGACGACGGTGGTCCTGGCGACGCCTGATCAGTTGCGCAGATCAGCGCGCCGGGTGTCGCAGCTCAAAGGGCGGCAGCCCGACGATATATCGCTGCAGGAGGTGCGTACCCAGATCGGCACGCCGCGGCCGGGCGGGCATCGCCGGGATCTGCTGATCGAGCACCTGCACCAGCTCAATGACCATTACCGGGGGCTGTTCGAGCGCCACCTGGTGGCGCTGGCCGGCGACATGAAACTGCCGCTGGCCGAGGTCTATGAGGTGGCCACGTTCTACCACCACTTCGAGGTGTTGCGCGATGACCAGACCCCCGCCGCGTTGACCGTGCGGGTGTGCGACAGCCTGAGTTGCGCGATGGCCGGGTCGGCTGAGCTGATGACCCGCCTGACCGGTTTGTTGGGCGATACGGTTCGCGTGATCGCGGCGCCCTGTCTGGGCCGGTGTGAGCAGGCGCCCGCCGTGCTGGTGGGCCAGACAGCGCTGCCACAGGCTACCGTGCCTGTCGTGCTGGAGGCGGTTGAATATGAGTCAAATGAGGCTGCAGCCCCCGTCAATAAAGCGCAGGTAGCTACTGATTTCATAGCGTTTCAGGCGTACCGGCAACAAGGCGGCTACGCGCTGGCCGCTGCAGTCGTGAATGGTGAAGAACCGGCCGAAGCAGTGATCCGGGCGATGGAAGACTCTGGCCTGCGGGGTCTGGGTGGTGCGGGTTTCCCCGCCGGACGCAAATGGCGCATCCTGCGCGATCAACCGGCCCCCCGTGTGATGGCCATCAACATCGACGAAGGTGAGCCGGGCACCTTCAAGGACCGCACTTACCTGGAGCGGGACCCGCACCGCTTTCTGGAAGGCATGCTGATTGCGGCCCAGGTCACGGGTACCGAGGCCTGCTACATCTACTTGCGCGACGAATACCACGACGCGCGCAAGATGCTGCTGAACGAGATCGAGGCGCTGCAGTCCGATCCGCCCTGTCCGCTGCCCCACATCGAGTTGCGCCGGGGTGCCGGGGCCTATGTCTGCGGTGAAGAGTCCGCCATGATCGAGAGCATCGAAGGCAGGAGGGGCGAGCCCCGCCTGCGTCCACCCTATGTTGCGCAGGTGGGTTTGTTTGGCAAACCGACGCTGGAACACAACTTCGAGACGCTGTACTGGGTGCGCGACATCGTTGAAAAAGGCCCACAGTGGTTCAGTGACTTCGGTCGTCATGGCCGCCACGGCTTGCGCTCATTCAGCGTCAGTGGACGGGTCAAGCAGCCGGGCGTCAAGCTGGCCCCGGCCGGCATCACCGTGCAGGAGTTGATCGATGAGCATTGCGGCGGCATGCTGGAGGGCCATGCGCTTTATGCCTACCTGCCCGGTGGCGCATCGGGTGGCATTCTCCCCGCCAGCTTGAACCAGCTTCCGCTCGACTTCGACACGCTGCAGCCCCATGGCTGCTTCATCGGCTCAGCCGCCATCGTGGTGTTGAGCCAGCATGACCGGGCGCGTGACGCCGCCCTCAATGCCATGCGTTTTTTTGCGGCCGAGAGTTGCGGCCAGTGCACCCCCTGCCGCGTCGGCACCACCAAAGCCGCACAACTGATGGAAGCGCCGGTCTGGGACAACGCCACGCTGGAAGACCTGAACACCGTCATGGCGGATGCCTCCATTTGCGGCCTGGGGCAGGCGGCGCCGAATCCGGTGCGCTGCGTGCAGCAGTATTTTGCGCATGAGATTGGGGGGCGCAATGAGCCTGGTTGATTTCAAGCTCAATGGCGCCTCCGTTCAGGCGAGAGAAGGCGAAAGCATTCTGAAAGCCGCGCAGCGTCACGGCGTCGACATCCCGCACCTGTGTTTCAAGGACGGTCTGCGTGCCGACGGCAACTGCCGCGTCTGTGTCGTGGAAATCGAAGGCGAGCGCACCCTGGCGCCCAGCTGCTGCCGCAACGTCACGAGCGGCATGGACGTGCGGAGCCAAAGCGAGCGCGCCCTCAAGAGCCAAAAGATGGTGCTGGAGATGCTGCTGTCGGACATGCCTGATACCGGCTACAAGTGGAACGACAACGACAAAGATGACGCCGGGGCCGGCAGCGCCGTGCGGCCCGAGTCTGTCGGCCAGCACGGTAAACTGAGTGACTGGTCGGCACGCCTGAACGTCACGGTGCGACCCGAACTCAAAGCACTGCGTCGTGCCCAGCCCAAGACCGCCGTGTCGCATCCGGGCTGGCATGACGAATCGCATCCTGCGATGGTGGTCAACCTGGATGCCTGCATTCAATGCACCCGCTGCGTGCGCGCCTGCCGTGAGGTGCAGGTGAATGACGTGATTGGCTATGCGCGGCGCGGCGCGCACAGCGAGATCGTGTTTGACCTGAACGATGCGATGGGTGACAGCACCTGCGTGGCCTGTGGCGAGTGTGTGCAGGCCTGTCCCACGGGCGCCTTGATGCCCAAGACCCTGATCGGATCGCAGCGTGTCGACAAAACCGTGGACTCGGTGTGCCCGTTCTGCGGCGTCGGCTGTCTGGTGAGCTACAAGGTCAGGGACAACAGAATTGTCGGCGTCGACGGGCGCGATGGCCCGGCCAACCAGAGCCGGCTGTGCGTCAAGGGCCGGTTTGGTTTTGACTATGCGCACCACCCGCACCGGCTCACGAAACCCCTGATTCGGCGTGCCGATGTTCCCAAGGACACCATGGTGTCGCGCGACCCGGCGGATTGGGCCAGCGTGTTCCGGGAAGCCAGCTGGGACGAGGCGCTGGACCTGGCCGGTGGCCAGCTCAAACAGCTGCGCGACAGGTTTGGCGTGAAATCCCTGGCCGGCTTTGGTTCGGCCAAAGGCAGCAACGAAGAAGCCTACCTGTTCCAGAAACTGGTGCGCACCGGCTTCGGCTCCAACAATGTGGACCACTGCACGCGCCTGTGTCACGCCTCCAGCGTGGCCGCGCTGCTCGAAGGCGTCGGCTCTGGCTCGGTGAGCAACCAGGTGAATGATGTGGACCACGCCGAGCTGGTCTTGGTGATCGGCTGCAACCCATCAGGCAACCATCCGGTGGCCGCTACCTGGATAAAAAATGCGGTCAAACGCGGCTTGAAGATCGTGACGGCGGACCCGCGCGGCACCGACCTGGGCAAGCATGCATGGCGCAGCCTGCAATTCAAGGCCGACACCGACGTGGCGCTGATCAACGCCATGATCCACACCATCATTGAAGAGGGTCTGACCGACCCCGCGTTCATCGCGACCCGGGTTTCCAATTTTGAGGCGGTGCGCGACGGTGTGCAGGGGTTCAGCCCCGAGGCGATGGCGCCGGTGTGTGGCGTACCGGCGGCCACCATCCGCGAAGTGGCGCGCGCCTATGCCACGGCCAAGGCCGCCATGATCTTCTGGGGCATGGGCATCAGCCAGCATGTGCACGGTACCGACAACGTGCGCAGCCTGATTGCCCTGTGCATGGTGGCGGGCCAGATCGGCAAACCGGGCTCCGGCCTGCATCCTTTGCGCGGACAGAACAATGTGCAGGGTGCCAGCGATGCGGGTCTGATCCCCATGATGTTTCCCAACTACCAGCGCGTGACCGATCCGGCGGCCCATCAATGGTTTGAGGATTTCTGGAATACGAAGCTCGACGACCAGCCGGGTTACACCGTGGTGGAAATCATGCGCAAGGTGCTGGCCCCCGAGAGTGATCCGCACAAGGTGCGCGGCATGTACATCATGGGTGAGAACCCGGCCATGAGCGACCCCGACCTGAACCATACGCGCCGCGCCTTGTCGTCGCTCTCGCACCTGGTGGTGCAGGATATCTTCATGACCGAGACCGCGTGGCTGGCGGATGTGGTGCTGCCCGCCACCGCCTGGCCGGAGAAAACCGGTTCGGTGAGCAACACCGACCGCATGGTGCAGCTGGGCCGCCAGGCGATTGACCCGCCGGGGGACGCCCGGCCCGATCTCTGGATCATCCAGCAGATCGCCAAACGAATGGGCCTGGACTGGAATTACGCAGGTGAACATGACGGTGTGGCGGCGGTCTACGAAGAAATGCGGCAGGCCATGCACGCGGCCATTGGCGGCATCACCTGGGAGCGTCTGCAGGTGCAGGGCAGTGTGACCTACCCCTGTCTGAGTGCCGATGACCCGGGTCAGCCCACCGTGTTCACCGACCATTTCCCCACCAGCGACGGCCGTGCGCATCTGGTACCCACGACATTGAGGCTGGCCGACGAAAAGCCGGACGAGGCTTACCCACTGGTGCTGATCACGGGTCGCCAGCTGGAGCACTGGCACACCGGCAGCATGACGCGGCGATCAAAGGTGCTGGACGCGCTGGAGCCGGTGGCCACGGCCTCGGTTAACGGGCGCGAGCTGGAGCGCCTCGGCATCCAGGCCGGGGACCTGGTTGCTCTGCGCTCGCGCCGGGGCGCGGTGAAGGTGTGTTTGCGCCGCGATGACGGCACGCCTGACGGCACGGTGTTCATGCCGTTTGCCTACCGTGAGGCGGCGGCCAATCTGCTGACCAACCCGGCACTCGACCCCATCGGCAAAATACCCGAATTCAAATACTGCGCGGTGTGCATTGAGCCCATCCGCCAAACCGGAAACCCAACGATATGACTCAACGCCCGACGATTGAAGTGGCCGTGGTGATGCGGCGCGAACGCGTCACCGGCCCGGCGAGCCGCTGGCAACCCTGGCGCTGGATGCTGGCGGACGTGGTGGCGCACGAGGACGGTTTTGGCACCGCACCGCGTCTTCTCTACAAAAATGATAGCGAAGAGCGCTGGCTGTATCCGGGCTACCCGGTCGAATTGTTCAAAGACGATGGGGAAGGTTACTACCTCAATGTCACGACCCAGGCGCCTTGCTGGTTTGTGTTGTGGCGCATGGAAGAAGAGTCCGCCACTGCCGATGAGCCCAAGCCCAATCCCGTGATGGTGAGCCTGAGCTACCACGATGCAGGCCGCTGGCTGGATGCGCAGGAAACCGTGGAGCAGGTCCCGGCGCCGGCGCCGGTCGTCGCATGGCTGCAGGCTTTTGTGGATGAGCACCATGTGATCGAACCGAAACGGCGCAAGCGGCCGGAGAGCTTTCGCTCCCTGACCGACCGCTTTGGCAATCCGGTGTCCATCACGACCGAAAAGAAGTCAGGGGGCGGCCATGGCTGACAGTTTTCTGGGCCGCTGGTCGCAGCGCAAGCAGGCGGTGCGTGAGGGCAAGGCGCTGGACGAACCTGAACCGGTCGCCAAGCCTGCGCCTGCGGTGGCGCCACCGCAGGTGGCGACAGCAGAAGAGACTGAAGCCGCGCTGGCAGCGCAGGCACCTGCCGCACCACCACCGACCATGGAGGACGTGAAAGAACTCACGCCCCAGTCCAATTTCGCTCCCTTTGTGGCGCGTGATGTTGCGCCGGAGGTGCGCAACGCCGCGATGAAGAAGCTGTTTACCGATCCTCACTACAACGTGATGGATCGCCTGGACATCTACATTGACGACTATTCCAAACCAGACCCCTTGCCCGCATCGATGCTGCGTCAAATGGCAAGCGCCAAGTTTCTCAAGCTGTTTGACGAAGAGGCGAAAAACGAGACAGAAGACCTGGTACGGGATGATGCCAATACCCCTGTTGATCATTCCGTGGCACAGTCCATGCAGCCGCCACCAACTGGCACCGATCACCTTACAGACAACACGCCCCAAGCGCGGGGCATAGCACATGACCACACTGATTTGCGACTGCAACCAAACCATGCCGCTGGACCCCAAGAGCCTGGGCGCGGCACTGAATGAAAACCTGACGCTTCACTCCACCTTGTGCCGCCGCGAGGCGGGCGCCTTCATCAAGGCCCTCCAGTCGGGCGAGGACGTGGTGGTGGCTTGCACCCAGGAAAAGCGCTTGTTCGCCGAATTGGCCGAACAGTCCGCCGGCGCGGTCTCTCCCATCCGGTTTGTGAATATCCGTGAGACCGGGGGCTGGAGCAAAGGTGCGGCCCTTGCCAGCCCCAAAATCGCGGCGCTGCTGGCGGCAGCCCATCTGCCCGAACCCGAGCCAGTCGCCACGGTCACTTACAAGAGTGCAGGGCGCTTGCTGATCATTGGGCCATTGGGCGCTGCCGAGCGTGCCGCCGACCTGTTGGGTGATGACCTCGACATCACGCTGTTCACGCAAGGTGCGGGCGATCTCGGTGCCATGCAGGAGCGGCGTCATCCGGTGCTGGGCGGCCAGATTCAGTCGCTGGCGGGCTGGCTAGGTGCCTTCGAGCTCAAGTGGCTGCGCAACAACCCGATCGATCTGGACCTGTGCACGCGCTGCAACGCCTGTCTCGCGGCCTGCCCGGAAGATGCCATTGGATTTGATTATCAGATTGACGCCGATCTGTGCAAATCGCACCGGGCGTGTGTCACCGTGTGCAAAGTCGCGGGCGCCATTGATTTCAGGCGCCAGCCCGAGACGTCAAGTGAGACGTTTGATCTGGTCCTTGACTTGCGGGCCACACCGGCGTTCAGTCAGCACGCCTTGCCCCAGGGCTACCTGCGCTGGGACGGCCATGACGCCAAGCCCCTGATGCATTTGCGTGCCTTGGTCGGCGAGTTTGAAAAGCCCAAGTTCTTTGTCTACAAACAAAAGCTCTGCGCCCACAGCCGCAATGACAAAACCGGTTGCCATGCCTGTATCGACGTCTGTTCGGCATCCGCCATCAGCAGCGAGCGCGATCGTCAGCAAATCAAGGTCAATCCCAATCTGTGTGTGGGGTGCGGCACCTGCACCACGGTCTGCCCCAGCGGTGCCCTGACCTATGCCTATCCGCGCGCCAGTGAGCAGGGCGTCAAGATCAAGACCCTGCTCAGCACCTATGCCCGCAGCGGTGGAAAAAACGCCGCGCTGTTGCTGCACAGCCAGGAGGGTGGCGCGCGTCTGTTGGGTGATCTGGGGCGTGCCGCGCAACTTGACCGTGGCACCCGGGGTGGTACCCATGGCGTGCCGGCCCGCGTGATGCCCATGGCACTGTGGCATACCTCTTCGCTCGGCCTGGAGGTCTGGCTGACGGCGGTGGCCTATGGCGCCTCGCAGGTCTGGGTGTTGATGACCGACGAAGAAGCGCCGCAATACCATGAGGCGATTCGCAGCCAGATGGCGGTGGCGCAAGCCATTCTGGCGGGGCTGGGTTACCAGGGCGAGCATTTCCGTGTGCTGCATGCCCGGGATGCCCGCGATCTGGCGGCGCTCGATGGCGATCTGCAGGCCGCTCCTGCCCAATGCGTCAGCCGCAGCGCCAGTTTTGCGGTGCAGTCCGACAAGCGGGCCACGCTGGAACTGGCGCTGGACCATCTGATCGAGCACGCCCCGGTCAAAGCGGAGGTCATTGCCTTGCCCGCCTACTGCTCGCCGCTGGGCGCCCTCAAGCTTGACAAGGACGCTTGCACTCTGTGCCTGAGTTGCATCAACGCCTGTCCCGCCAGTGCCCTGCAGGACAACCAGGAGTCACCCCAGCTCAAGTTCATCGAGAAGAACTGTGTGCAGTGTGGCCTGTGCGTCACGACCTGCCCGGAGAAGGCACTCACCCTGGTTCCGCAACTGAACCTGACACCCCAGCGCAGAGAAGCGGTCGTGATCAACGAGATGAAGCCTTATGCCTGTGTGCGCTGCAGCAAGCCCTTTGGCACGCTCAAGGCCATTGAAGCCATGCTGGGCAAACTCAGCGGTCACAGCATGTTCCAGGGCGCGGCGCTGGAACGCCTGAAAATGTGCGGGGACTGCCGGGTGATCGATATCTACTCGGCCGAGAACGAAACAAAAATTACGGACCTCTGACCATGATGCCTGCGCCCAACGCCGCGCTGACCAGCGCCCTTGACGAAGAAACCGCCCGTTCAGAGCTTTATGGGCTGCTAGCCCTCTTGTACTATGCGTCACCAGCTACTGAATTGATAGCGCAGCTACGCGCTGCAGCGACTGAGGCCCCGGCGGCCGGCGCCTTTCTGGAAGAACCCTGGCGCGCCCTGGTGGGCGTCGCCCGCGAGATGACGGATCAGGCCATTCAAAGCGAATACAACACGTTGTTTGGCGGCATGGGCAAGCCCGAGGTCTACCTTTACGGCTCTCATTTCCTGAGTGGCTTTCTGAACGAAAAGCCGCTGGCCAGGCTGCGCACCGAGCTGGCTCAACTGGGTCTGGCGCGCGATGAGGGCATGTCCGAGACAGAAGACCACTTTGCCTACCTGTGCGAAGTGATGCGCTACCTGATTGCGGGTGACGATGTGGCCGTGGCCAATCTCACCCGTCAGCGCGAGTTCTTTGCAAATCACATGCAGCCCTGGGTGATGATGATGTGCGATGACCTGCAGAAGCATCCGAAGGCCCGTTTCTATGCCGCGCTCGCCGAGCTCACCCGGGCCTTCATGGGCGTGGAAGCCCAGGGTTTTGACATGCTGGCCTGAACCGGCGCCGGAGCGTTTGCCAACTCAGGTGGAAACGCCGGTTTCGCCTTCCTGATCTTCAGGCGATTGCGGTTCGCTCAGCAGCCAGACGCTGAAGACTGCGCCCGGCGAGTCTTCCCCGCGTTCGCGCCGGTTGGCGCCACTGACGCTGCCGCCATAGCGCTCAACCAGCCCCACGCTGATCCACAGGCCCAGCCCGTTGCCATCATTCTTGGTGGTGAAGAAAGGGCGGAACAGTTGTTCATGCACTTGCGGGCTCAGTCCGGCACCGGTGTCGCAGACCTCAATGACGACACCCGGGCAGCCCTGCGCATCGACCTCGTCTCGGGTGCGCAGCAGCAGGGTGCCGCCTTCGGGCATGGCCTGGATGGCATTGATCAGCAGATTGATCACGACCTGTTGCAGCTCCTGGGCGTTGATGCCCACCATGGTGGTGGCCCGCAGCTGGCGCACCACCTCGATCCCGGTGTGTGCCAGCAGATGTCCCACCAGCACCAGTGAGTCGTCGAGGGTGCGGTTGACATCCACGGTCTCGACGTAACCGGCGTATTCCGTGGGCCTGGCGTACTGCAGCAACTGGGTGACGATCAGGCGCATCCGCTCCACCTGCTGGTCCATCAGCCGGAGTTCGGCGGCCACCGGTCTGGCATGTTCGCCCAGCGTTTCGCGCATCAGGTCCAGATTGCCCTGCATGACAGCAATCGGGTTGTTGATCTCATGCGCCACACTGGCGGTCAACTGGCCGATGGCCGCGAGCTTTTCGGACTTGACGAGTTGCTGCTGGGCCTGCTGCAGAGAAGCGGTGCTCTGGGCCAGTTCGCGGGTGCGCTCTATCACCTTCGCATCGAGTTCGCCCGCCCAGCGCTGCAGCGCCTGCGTTTTGTCGTCAATCACATTGAGCAATTGGTCCAGGTGGTTGGACAGCACACCAATCTCGTCGCGTGCCTCGACAGCCCCGACACGTGCGCCGGTGTCGCCTTCTTCCACGTGCTGCATGGTGCGGTTCATCTGTTCCACGGGTTTGAAGATGCTGCGCGCCCAGCGTACCGAGAACAGGGCGGCGAGCACCATCACGAACAGGAAGATGCCACCGATGAGGCCCAGCATGTTGTACTTCACCAGGCGGAACGGCTCTTCCAGATAGCCCACATAGAGCATGCCAACGCGCCGGCCTGCTGCGTCCGTCAGGGGTTCGTAGGCCGATACATACCAGTCGTTCACCACAAAGGCCCGATCCAGCCAGGTGTCGCCGCGCTGGAGCACCGCATCGCGCACGGCCTGCGAGACGCGGGTGCCGATGGCGCGCCGGTCCTGGAACAGGCGCACATTGGTGGTAATGCGGACGTCATCCATGAACAGCGTGGCCGTGCCGTGACTGCCAAACGGGAGTGAGCCGTCGGGGTACACGATGCGGTTGATATGGTCGATGAGGTGCAGGTTCTGGTTGAGCAGCACGCCACCACGCACAAGTGCCAGTGTTTCACCGTGCAAGCCCAGTACGGGGGTGGTCGAGAGCATGACCAGGGCACGGTCTTCGACGCTGCGATGGACCGGCGCTGCGCCGCGCGTGGCAATCAGCGGGATGTGTATGCGCTGCGCAAGGTGGGGCGCCAGGCCCAGCAGGTCGGCGGCACTGAGCAGGGCCAGGCTGGCGTGCCCGGTTGCCGCTTGATCAACGCTCGCTCTGGCCGCTGCGCCTCCCGTCAGGAGCGCGTCGGCAGCGGGGGCAGGCTGATTCGGCGGAGTCCAGTCGGCCGTCAGGAGGATGCCTTGCGGGCTGTAGAGATTGATGAAGTCAAAACCCAGTCGGCTCCGTTCCCTGGCCAGCAGGGCTTGCAGGCCCTGCAAGTCTTGTTGAGCCAGCGCCAGATGCAGCGTGTGCGACGCCGAAACGGCGAGTGTGCCGGACCCGACCTCCCCCAGAACCTGCCCGAAGTAGCCGCGCGCCACGGCCAGGTCGCTGCGTACCTTGGTGATCAGCAGCCGGTCATAGGCCGCATTGCCCCAGATGACGAGCGCGCCCACCAGCAGTGGCAGCACCACCAGCAAAGGCAGCAGTGCCATGGCCAGCAGCTTGTTGCGGATGGAGTGACTGATCCAGCGTGGCGTCAGCAAGGCCAACAGGGTCGCAAGCGTCGGAACCCCTGGCTTCACGTCACGGCCCATTCGGCGCAGCGCCGCTCCAGCGTGCGCCGCGAAATGCCCAGCAGTTGGGCGGCCCGTGTTTTGTCGCCCTGGACCGAGTCGAGGATGGTGCAGATATGCAGTCTCTCCAGTGTCTGCAGGTCGGTGGTCCTGCGCTCCTGGTGGGGAGCGGATGGCGTGGGTGACGCCCGGTGGCCCTGCGCATACAGGGCCGATACATTCAACGTGCCCAGGATCAGGGAACGCTCGATCAGGTTGCGCAGCTCCCTGGCATTGCCGGGCCAGTCGTATTGCATCAGGTAGTCCATCTCGGCAGGCGTGATGTCCAGCGGCGCCACGCCCAACACGGGGGCCAGCTGAGCCATGAAATGGCGCACCAGGTCGGCAATGTCTTCCTTGTGTTCGCGCAGGGGCGGCAGCGTGATTTCCACCACCTGCAGCCGGTAGTACAGGTCTTTGCGGAAGCGTCCGGCGGCCACTTCTTCCACCAGGGAGCGGTTGGTGGCGGCAATGATGCGTACGTTCACCGGCAGCAGCTTCTCGCTGCCAACGGGCCGGATCTTGAGGTCTTCCAGAGCGCGCAGCAGGGTGGCCTGCAAGGGCAGAGGCAGATCAGCCACTTCGTCCAGGAACAGGGTGCCGCCCTGGGCGTAATAAAACAGTCCATCGCGCGCCTTGATCGCGCCGGTAAAGGCGCCCTTGGCGTGACCGAAGAGCTCGCTTTCGATCAGCTCGGGCGACATGGAGGCACAGTTGACTGGCACAAACGGCCCCTGGGCGCGCGGACTTGAGTGATGCAGCATGTGGGCGACCAGCTCCTTGCCGGTGCCCGATTCGCCCTGCAGCAGCACGGTGCTGTTGACCGCAGCGACCCGCTCCAGCGACTGCGACAGCTGGCGCATGACAGCCGAGTGGCCTACCAGGCGACTGCCGGTATCCTGCCTTGCGGACAGGGTGTGTTTGAGCACATAGTTTTCCCGCGCCAGGCGGGAATTCTCATGGCAGTGTTTGACGGCATTGAGGATCTGCGGCACCCGGAAGGGTTTCAGAATGAAGTCGGACGCGCCCGCGCGCAGCGCCTCGATGGCGGTGTCCAGGTCGGCAAAGGCGGTGATCAGGATGACCTGGCCCGTAAACCCCTGTTCGCGCAGCTCCTTGAGCCAGCTCACCCCATTGCGGCCGGGCAGCGAGATATCCAGGATGATCAGGTCGACGTGGTGGTCGCGCAGAATTTCGGCGCCTTCTTCCGCGCTGCCGGCGCTCGTCACGGAATGACAGCGCGGGACCAGTGTCTTGACGAGGAAGTTCCGCATCCCTGGCTCGTCATCCACGATCAGGATGGACCAGAAAGGCCAGCCTTCTGCGGCTTTGTCATTCGCTGGGGAAGGGGGGGCTTGAGTCAAAGTAGTCAATCTAGGGAGTCCAAATTCTATCGGGACATCCTGCGGATTGACTTGGACAAATGTTTTTCAGCGCATCAGCAACAGGGGTCTTCGACAGGGACCTGTTCCTGCGCCGAAGACAGCAGGATTTCCAATGCGACAACTTGTCGCAAAGGGCTTGACAAGTTGTCGCGCCAGAAAGCAATGCTGCAGGGCAACAAAGCGAGAACTCGTTGATTTGTATGGCGCATGGCATGGACGTAGTGTCTGGCATGCTTTCTGCACACAGCACGGACGCCCGCGCGATGCCGTTCGTTGGGTGAGTGGCGAATGGTGGGGTTCACCAGGTCCAGGTGTTCCGAGGGTTTCTTTCTACTTGCTGAAAGAGTCAGGCATCGGTATATTGACTCGAGTTTTGATATGCAGTTCAGTTCCTAGGTGGGACATTTGAGGAGACATGCCATGAGTCAATCCACGAGCAAGTTGTCGCGGCGCACGCTGTTCGCCGGCGCCAGTACGGTGGGTGCCATCGCCGCCGTTGCCAGTCTGATGCCGTCAGTCCAGGGTGTTGCAACGGTTGCAGACCAGCCGCCGAAAGCGACGCCTGAAAAAGGCGGTGGCTACCACCTGAGTGCACACGTCAAACAGTATTACAAGACGACGCTCGTCTGATTTACCTATCAAACCGACTCACGCCGATTTTGGAGAGTTCCATGTTGTTGACAAAAAAATCGGGTCCATCCGATAACTCAGCCCGTTCACCTTTCGTCCACAGTCTGCGCCGGGGCTTGTCCCAGGCGTTGCCCACCATGGACCGGCGGGCGTTTTTGCGTCGCTCTGGTCTGGGGGTTGGCGTCGGGCTTGCAGCGTCCCAGCTGACGCTGGTCAAGAAGGCCGGCGCGGCACAAGGTGCCGCCGCGGTGGGGGAGGGAAAGATCGAGATCAAACGCACTGTCTGTACCCATTGTTCCGTCGGTTGTGCGGTGGACGCTGTGGTGGAAAACGGCGTGTGGGTGCGCCAGGAGCCGGTGTTTGATTCCCCCATCAACCTTGGTGCCCATTGCGCCAAAGGAGCGGCACTGCGCGAGCACGGGCATGGTGAGTTCCGTCTGCGCTATCCGATGAAGCTGGTGAATGGCAAGTACGAGCGCATCAGTTGGGACACCGCGCTGACCGAAATCACTGCGCGAATGCTGGAGCTGAAGAAGGCCAGCGGCCCGGACAGTGTCTACTTTGTGGGATCCTCCAAACACAACAATGAGCAGGCCTACCTGCTGCGCAAGTTCGTCAGCTTCTGGGGCACCAATAACTGCGATCACCAGGCCCGTATCTGTCACTCCACCACGGTGGCGGGTGTAGCCAACACCTGGGGTTACGGGGCCATGACCAATTCGTACAACGACATGCAGAACAGCAAGTGCGCGTTGTACATCGGCTCCAATGCAGCGGAGGCGCATCCGGTGAGCATGTTGCACATGCTGCATGCCAAGGAGAGCGGCACCAAGATGATCGTGGTCGACCCTCGCTTTACCCGCACCGCGGCCAAGGCCGATGAGTTTGTGCGCATCCGCTCGGGCTCGGACATTCCCTTCCTGTTTGGCGTGCTGTATCACATCTTCAAGAACGGATGGGAAGACAAGCAGTACATCAACGACCGCGTCTATGGCATGGAAAAAGTGAAGGCCGAAGTGATGGCCAAGTGGACGCCCGACAAGGTGGAGGAGGCCTGTGGCGTCAAGGAAGACCAGGTATTCCGGGTTGCCAAGATGATGAGCGACAACCGGCCCAGCACCCTGGTGTGGTGTATGGGGCAAACGCAGCACAGCATTGGCAACGCCATGGTGCGCGCATCCTGCATCGTGCAATTGGCGCTGGGCAATGTCGGCAAGTCCGGCGGCGGCACCAATATCTTCCGTGGACACGACAATGTGCAGGGTGCCACCGACGTCGGCCCCAATCCTGATTCGCTGCCCGGTTACTACGGCATCGTGGAAGGTTCCTGGAAACACTTCGCCAAGGTGTGGGGTGTCGATTTTGAGTGGATCAAAAAGCAGTTCGCGTCCCCCGCCATGATGAGCAAGCCCGGCATCACCGTGTCGCGCTGGATTGATGGCGTACTGGAGAAGAACGAACTGATTGACCAGGACTCCAATCTGCGCGGCGTCTTTTACTGGGGTCATGCGCCCAACTCGCAGACCCGTGGTCTGGAGATGAAGCGGGCCATGGACAAGCTTGATCTGTTGGTCGTGGTGGACCCCTACCCGTCGGCGACGGCGGCCATGGCGGCGATGCCGGGCCGCGCTGAAGACCTTAACCCGAACCGCGCCGTGTACTTGTTGCCGGCTGCTACCCAGTTTGAAACGAGTGGCTCGGTCACAGCGTCCAACCGCTCCATTCAATGGCGTGAAAAAGTGATTGAACCCTTGTGGGAAAGCCGTAGCGATCACATGATCATGCAGCAGTTTGCCGACAAATTGGGCTTTGGCAAGGAACTGTCCAAGAACTACAAGATGCAAAAGGTCAAGGGCATGGATGAGCCCGTGCCAGAGGACATCCTGCGCGAGATCAACGCCGGGGTCTGGACCATTGGCTATACCGGCCAGAGCCCGGAGCGCCTGAAGGCCCACATGCGCAACATGCATCTGTTCGATGTGAAGACACTCAAGGCCAAGGGCGGCAAGGACAAGGAAACCGGGTATGACTTCACCGGTGACTACTTCGGCTTGCCTTGGCCCTGTTACGGCAACCCTTCGCTCAAGCATCCCGGCTCGCCGAATTTGTATGACACGTCCAAACATGTGATGGAGGGTGGTGGCAACTTCCGCGCCAATTTCGGGGTGGAGCGTGAAGGTCAGAATCTGCTGTCCGAGGACGGCTCCCATTCCGTGGGTGCGGACATCACGACCGGCTACCCCGAGTTTGATCACGTGCTGATGAAGAAGCTGGGTTGGTGGGATGACCTCACGGACGTCGAGAAGACGGCAGCCGAGGGCAAGAACTGGAAGACCGATCTGTCCGGCGGTATCCAGCGTGTGGTGCTGCAGGTGCATGGCTGCCATCCGTTTGGCAACGCCAAAGCGCGCGCCGTGGTGTGGAACTTCCCGGACGCCATCCCGCAACATCGGGAACCGCTTTATGGTATCCACCCCGAGTTGGTGGCCAAATACCCGACTCATGACGACAAGAAGGCGTTCTGGCGCTTGCCCACGCTGTTCAAGACAGTTCAGGATAAAAATATTGCGGACAAGGTTCATGAGAAGTTCCCGCTGATCATGTCCTCGGGTCGCCTGGTCGAGTACGAGGGTGGTGGCGAGGAGACGCGCTCCAACCCCTGGCTGGCGGAGTTGCAGCAGGAGTCCTTTGTCGAGATCAATCCCAAGCTGGCCGCTGAGCGCGGTATCCGCAATGGCGACCGGGCCTGGTTGTCCACGCCTACCGGTGCACGCCTGAATGTTCAGGCACTGGTGACCGAGCGGGTGGGACCCGATACGGTGTGGATGCCCTTTCACTTCTCGGGCCGCTGGCAGGGTGCCGACATGCTGGCCCACTACCCGTCCGGGGCTGCGCCAATCGTGCGCGGCGAAGCTGTGAACACCGCCACGACGTATGGCTACGACAGCGTGACCATGATGCAAGAGACCAAGACCACCATCTGCAATGTCGAGCGAGCGTAAGCGCAGGCTCAACCGATGATCAGGAGATAAGAATATGGCACGTATGAAATTTGTCTGTGACGCCGAGCGTTGCATTGAGTGCAACGGCTGTGTCACGGCCTGCAAGAACGAACATGAGGTGCCCTGGGGTGTCAACCGCCGGCGCGTGGTTACCCTGAATGATGGTGTGCCGGGCGAAAAATCCATTTCAGTCGCCTGCATGCATTGCAGCGATGCGCCGTGCATGGCGGTCTGTCCGGTCAACTGCTTTTACCGCACCGACGAGGGTGTGGTGTTGCACGACAAGGATGTGTGCATCGGCTGCGGCTACTGCTCTTACGCCTGCCCCTTTGGCGCGCCCCAGTTTCCGTCGCAAGGGACGTTCGGTGTGCGCGGCAAGATGGACAAGTGCACCTTCTGTGCCGGCGGCCCCGAGGCCAACGGCAGCCAGGCGGAGTTTGAAAAATATGGCCGCAACCGCCTGGCTGAAGGCAAGCTGCCGGTCTGTGCGGAAATGTGCTCCACCAAGGCCTTGATCGCCGGCGACGGCGATGTGGTTGCAGACATCTTCCGTAACCGCGTGCTCAAGCGTGGCAAAGGCGCCGAAGTCTGGGGCTGGGGCACGGCTTACGGTTCCAAGCAGGCCGGGCAGCCGGGTGTTGTCGCCCCCGAAGGAGCGAAGTCATGAAGCACGTGTTATGGATGATCGCGCTGGCAGCGTTACTGTCGGCTTGCGGCGAGAAGCCGCAAACGCTTGGCGCGGGCAAGCAGGATGCAGCGCCCTATGAGGGTACTGGCAAGGCTTATGCGGTGGGCGGCTGGAAGCAGGGCGACAAGGCCGGCTGGGAGTCGCAGCTGAAGGCCCGCACCCAACAGGGACAGAATGACTACGGCCGGATGAACTGACAGGAGGCCCCATGAAAAAAGCCCTTTCTGCCGCCCTGTTGCTGGCCCTGCTTGGCGGTGGTGCCATGGCGCAAAGCCAGGCGCCGGCCCCCGCGGCGCCGGTTTCGGCGCCAGCGCCCGCTGACGCGGGAGCCATCAAAAGTCAGAATATTTTTGAAGTGAAACCGGATGCCAGCGCTGAACCGGGCTACGCGACGCAAACCAACGCCGAGCGTGCCAGGGTGCAGCCGGGCAACAACGCACCGATGTGGCGCCAGGTCGGCGCAGGCGTCACAGGCTACAGCAGTCTGCCCAAGAGTGAAGCACCCGAGGCAGGCAACCTGATTCAGCCTTTCGTGCAGTACCCCGGCTCTCGCCTGACCAATGCGGGCGAGGCGTGGCGTCAAGTGCGCAACAACTGGATCATTCCTTACGGCGGCGCCTTGTTGCTGATTGTGGTCGGTGCCATTGCCCTGTTTTACTGGCGCAAGGGCAGCCTCCCGCTGCACGGCGCCGAAACCGGGCGGCAGATTGAGCGCTTCACGCCCTTTGAGCGTTCGGCGCATTGGGCCAACGCCATCGCCTTCAGCATCCTTGCCATTTCCGGGCTGGTGATGGCATTCGGCAAGTTTTTCCTGCATCCCGTTTTTGGCAGCACGCTGTTTGGCTGGTTGGCCTATCTGCTCAAAAATGCCCACAATTTCGCTGGGCCCGTATTTGCCGTGTCCTTGCTGGTGGTGATTGGTACCTTCATCAAGGACAACCTGCCGCGCAAGGAAGACGTCACCTGGCTGGCCCATGGTGGTGGTCTGTTCTCTGGCCGGGAAGTGGCTTCGCACCGCTTCAATGCGGGTGAAAAAGTCGTGTTCTGGGGCGGCGTGTTTTTCCTCGGGCTGATTGTGGTTGGCTCTGGCCTGGTGCTGGACAAGCTGGTTCCCGGGCTGGTGTACGAGCGCGGCACCATGCAGGTGACGCACATGGTGCATGCGGTGGCTACTGTCCTGATGATGGCCATGTTTATAGGCCACATTTACATGGGTACCATCGGCATGGATGGGGCCTACAAAGCCATGAAGACCGGCTATGTGGATGAGACCTGGGCCAAAGAACATCATGAATACTGGTATGACGACGTGAAGTCTGGCCAAATTCCTGCCCAGCGCAGCCAGCCGCTGCCGCCCAGCCAGACCGTACAGGTATAAATCGAGGATAAGTCGTATGAAAAAGCTGATGGTTGCGAGTCTATTGATTACTGCCTCGGCACTGGCGATGGCCAAGCTGCCACCCCCGAGTGACGAAGCCAAAGCGAAGGCGGCCGAGGCTGCCGCCAAGGCCGCGTGGAGCGGCAAGGTTGATGCCTACCTGAGCTGCAAGGCGCAGGACCGGGCAGCCGCCCACTACTACAAGACGGCCAAAGCCGCCAACAAGGATGTCAAGCCGGCCACCGCAATGCCAGCTTGTGCCGATCCGGGCGCTTTTTCCTATGTGCCAGTGGTGGCCACCAAGCCGCTTGAGGCGGCGGGGGCCCATTCGGCAGCGCCGACCGCGACCAGCCCACCCAGCAGCACAACGCCGGCCGCGGCCATTGCCCCTGCCAAGAAGCCCTGACAAGGTCGTTGTTTTGAAAAGCCGGCACCCGAGGTGGCGGCTTTTTTTGTTGTAGTCTCTTTTTCATGTCCCTGCCTTTTCTCACTCAAGCGAATGCACCGCTGACCTGCGAAGTTGATGCTGTCAACGAGTACGGCGAGCTGCACGAGACATCAATTCCTGCCGAGCGGGCGCTGACGGTCTATGTCGACAAGCGCGAACTGGTGACCCTGATGACTCTGGGGGCGCATCCTGAACTGCTGGTGCTGGGTTTTCTGCGCAACCAGCGTCTGGTGCAATCAGTGGAGGAAGTCGAATCCATCACAGTGGACTGGGATGTTGGCGCGGCGGCGGTGAAGACCCGAGAGGGCATTTCCGATATCGAAGCACGCACGTCCAGGCGGGTGGTCACAACCGGTTGTGGACAGGGCAGCGTGTTCGGCGACCTGATGGCTGAAGTGGACAAGCTCGTATTGCCAGCCGCGACACTGAGCCAGCGGCAACTCTACGGCATTGTCAATGCCATCCGGCTGCAGGAAAGCACTTACAAGTCGTCTGGCTCCGTGCATGGATGCGCCCTGTTTCGCGGCGAGGAGATGCTGGTGTTTGTGGAGGATGTGGGTCGCCACAATGCCATTGACACCATTGCCGGATGGATGTGGCTCCAGGAGGCCCAGGCGATGGGTGGCGCGGACAAAGTGTTCTACACCACGGGTCGCCTGACCAGCGAGATGGTGATCAAGTCGGCTCAAATGGGCGTTCCCATTGTGGTGTCGCGCAGCGGCATCACCCAGATGGGCCATGAGGTGGCGCAGCGCCTGGGTTTGTGCACCATTGGGCGGGCCACCAACAAGCGTTTTCTTTGTTTCAGCGGCGCCGACCGCCTGCGGCTGCAACCTGAGCTTGCAGGCGCGCGGCTGCAGACTACCGCCTAGCGCCCGGTCGTTGACCTGCGGCCGCAGTGGCCGCTATCAAGTCCAGGTCGTGGGCCAATACAAGGCGCGTGCAGCACCCAAACGCCGAGTGCGCTAAGGTAGCGCCATGAATATCTCTTTTTGGCGCCTCGGCTGGCGCTCTTTGTGGCGCGACCTGCGCTCCGGTGAACTGCGCCTCCTCATCGTGGCGGTGACGCTGGCAGTGGCCGCCCTGACGGCGGTTGGTTTTTTTGCCGACCGGCTCAAAGGCGGCTTGCAGCGCGATGCGCGGCAACTGCTCGGGGGCGACGCCGTCATTTCCAGTGACAACGCGACACCGGCCGCGTTTGCGGCCAAGGCCCGCGCCCTGGGTCTGGAGGTGGTGGAGACGCTGGGCTTTCCCACCATGGGCCGTGCCAGTGATGCCAAGGGCGCCGGCACCAAGCTGGTGGCCCTGAAGGTCGTCGAGCCCGGTTATCCGTTGCGTGGCAGCCTGAGGGTGACGAGCCAGCCCGGTGGACCGGACACGGTGACCCGCGCTATTCCCGCATCCGGCGAGGCCTGGGTCGATGCGCCCTTGCTGGATGCCCTGGGCGTTCAGATGGGAGACACCTTGCTGTTGGGCGATGCCAGCCTGCGCATTGCAAAAATCATTGTGAATGAGCCGGATCGCGGCGCCGGGTTCATGAATTTTGCGCCACGCGTCATGATCAATCGTGTGGATGTGGAGGCGACCAGACTGATTCAGCCGGCCAGCCGCTTGACTTACCGCATGGCGGTTGCCGGTGATGACGCAGGTGTCGCCTCCTTTGTGAAGTGGGCGCTGGAGGAGGTGAAGAGCCCGCAGGTGCGCGGCGTACGGGTGGAGTCGCTGCAGGGTGGGCGCCCGGAACTCGGGCAAACGCTGGACCGGGCGGAGAAGTTTCTCAATCTCATTGCCTTGCTCTCGGCGCTCCTGAGTGCCGTGGCCGTGGCGCTGGCGGCACGCGGGTTTGCCGCCAACCATCTGGATGACTGCGCCATGTTGCGGGTGCTGGGTTTGAGCCAGCGCACCATTGCCTCCAGCTATGCCTTCGAGTTCACCATCATTGGCCTGCTGGCCAGCGGCCTGGGGGTGGCCGCAGGCTATGCGGTGCACTATGTCTTTGTGCTGCTGCTGGCCGGTCTGGTGGATGCGGCACTCCCGGCTGCCGGCATCTGGCCGGTCATCTTTGGCATGGGGATGGGGCTGACGCTGCTGCTGGCCTTTGGCCTGCCGCCCGTGCTGCAGTTGGCCCAGGTGCCGCCGCTGCGGGTGATACGCCGCGATGTGGGCAACCTCAAACCGGCTTCGCTGGGCGTGCTGGGGCTGGGCGTCGCCGGTTTTGCCACCCTGCTGCTGGCGGCGAGCAGCGATGTGAAGCTGGGCCTGATTGCGGTTGGCGGCTTTGCGGCTGCCGTGGTGGTGTTTGCCGCCCTGAGCTGGCTGGCTGTGAGGGTGCTGCGCTGGAGCGTGAGTGAGAGCACCGCGCCGCGCTGGCTGGTGCTGGCGACCCGGCAGATTTCGGCGCGCCCGGCCTACGCCGTGGTGCAGGTCAGCGCCCTGGCGGTGGGCTTGCTGGCGCTGGTCCTGCTGGTGCTGCTGCGCACTGATCTCATCAGCAGCTGGCGCAAAGCCACGCCGCCGGATGCGCCCAACCGCTTTGTGATCAACGTCATGCCGGAGCAGGGCGATGCGTTTGTGAAGGCCTTGCGCGACGGCGGCGTGAGCAAGTTTGACTGGTACCCCATGATCCGTGGCCGGCTGGTGGCGGTCAACGGGAAGACGGTCACGCCGGATGACTATGTGGACGACCGGGCCAAGCGGCTGGTCGACCGGGAGTTCAATCTGTCGCACAGTGCCCGGCAGCCCGCTCAAAACGAAGTGGTGGCGGGCCGCTGGACCGAGGAAGAGCAGGGCGCCATCAGCGTGGAAGAGGGCATTGCCAAAACGCTCAATCTCAAGCTGGGCGACACCTTGAGCTTCGACATCGGCGGGGTGCAGACCGAGTCGAAAATAACGTCCTTGCGCAAGGTGGACTGGGGCTCGATGCGGGCCAATTTCTTTGTCATGTATCCCGTGAATGCCCTGCCCGATGTGCCAACGACCTACATGAGCGCGTTCAAGGCGCCCGGCACCCCCGGTTTTGACAATGCGCTGGTGCGCAGTTTCCCCAATATCACCAATGTGGACATGACGAGCACCATCACGCAAATTCAGCGCGTGCTGGACCAGGTCATTGGCGCGGTGGAATTCCTGTTTGGCTTCACGCTGGCGGCGGGGCTGGTGGTGTTGTTCGCTGCTGTCACGGCGACGCGTGAAGAGCGGGCCCGGGAGTTTGCCATCATGCGGGCGGTGGGGGCCCAGAGCAGTCTGCTGCGTCAGGTTCAGCGTGCCGAACTGATGGGCGTGGGCCTGCTCGCCGGCTTTCTGGCCTCCATCGTCGCCACGCTGGTGGGGTGGGCGCTGGCCAAGTATGTGTTTGACTTCGAGTGGACCGTCTCGCTGTGGGTACCCGTGTTCGGCGCTTTGAGCGGCGCGCTGCTGGCGCTGGCCGCGGGCTGGTGGGGCCTGCGTGAAGTGTTACGGCGCCCCGTGGTGGAGACATTGCGCCGGGCGGCGCAGTAGGCTGCTATATATTTAGTAGCTACTAAGGCAATATGGACGGGGGCTAGCAGTCAATTTCGTATAAATTGGTCAGGAGCCTAAGCCGGTTGAGCAGCATTCGAGCCCGCCGGCGTGAGACCCGCGCACAGGCTCAGCCCCGCGACGCCATGAGCAACACCACCAGCGCCCCGGCGCCGCCGTCGGCCGGCTTGGCCTGCACAAAGGCCAGCACCTCCTGCTTTTGTACCAGCCAGCTGTGCACCCGGCTCTTGAGCACCGGCGCTTTGCCCGGCGACCCCAGGCCCTTGCCGTGCACCACGCGCACACAGCGAATGCCCTGTTTGAATGCGTCGCGGATGAAGAAGCTGAGATGTTCGCGCGCTTCGTCACGGCGCAGGCCGTGCAGGTCGAGCTGACGCTGGATCGACCAGTCCCCCCGGCGCAGTTTGCGGGTGACATCGGGGCCGATGCCGGGACGCCGAAAACTCAGGAGATCGTCGGTGTCGAGCAGCGTGCCGACGTCAAACTCGTCGCTGATGGCCTCGATCAGTACGGCCTTTTCATCCTGCTCAAACTGCATCGGTCGAGGCGCGGCGGGCGCTTTTTTCAGTAGCACCCGGCGCTTGTCCGGCAAGGGCTGGACCGCGCCGGCGGCCCGCACAAACAGATCTTTCTCACTGGCGGCCTGCTGCTTGGCCCGCGCCAGTTCGGCAGCGCGTTGCGCCTGGGCCTGTGCCTGCGCCTCAATCTCGCGCTTGACCAGTTTCAGGTCTGCCAGGCTGCTCACCTTGACCGGCTTGCCGCTCACAGCAAGCCCCGCTCAGCCATGGACAGTGCTTCGCCCGGGGCCACGATCACATGGTCCAGCACCCGCACATCAATCAGCGCCAACGTCGTCTTCAAGGTCTGAGTCAGCGTCTCGTCGGCCCGCGAGGGCTGTACCGTGCCGCTGGGGTGGTTGTGGGCCAGCACCACGGCGCTGGCCTGGTGGTGCAGGGCGCGCAGCACCACTTCACGCGGATAGACGCTGGTTTGCGTCAGCGTGCCGCGAAACAGCTCTTCCATCGCCAGCAAACGGTTCTGCACGTCCAGGAACAGCACCGCAAACACCTCATGCGGTTTGGCCGCCAGATGCAGTTGCAGGTAGTGCTTGACGGCGTGGGGGGTGGCAAAGACGGTGCGTTCTTTCAGTTGCTGGGCCAGCGCGCGGCGTGACAGCTCCAGCACCGCCACGATCTCGGCGCGTTTGGCTGGCCCCAGGCCCTTGATGCGTTTGAGGTCGTCGGACGTGGCGTGCAGCAGGCCGGCAATGCCGTCAAACCCATCGTTGTTGTCGTCGGTGGACTTCTTCAGCTCCAGCAGCTCCCGGGCCATCTGGAGTACGCCCTTGCCCTTGATGCCGGTGCGCAGCAGCAACGCCAACAGTTCGGCGTCGCTCAGGGCGCCAGGGCCGCGCGCCAGCAGCTTTTCCCTGGGGCGGGCGTCGGGCGGGAGGTCTTTGAGCGGCATGGGGCAGTCTTTTAGAATAGGGTTCAGTTTATTCGCCAAAACGCCTTGTCCTTTTTCGGCTTTCCAATCTCTTATCCGGGATCTTCATGACCTCCACCCCTGCCTGTGTTCAACCGGGTTCATTCCTTACGCTGCATTACCGAATGGCCGGGCCCGCCGGTGATGTGATCAGCACCTTTGCCAGCAAACCAGCCACGCTGACGCTGGGCACCGGCGAACTGTCGCCTGCGGTTGAAGCCCACTTGCTCGGCCTGGCGGAGGGCAGTCGTGCCACTTTTGAGCTGGCGCCGGGTGTGGCCTTTGGCCAGCGCAACCCCGACATGCTGCAATGGCTGGCGCGCAGTGAGCTTCTGGACATGGGCGACCCCAGCGAGCAGTACCAGGTGGGTGACGTGGTGCAGTTCCCGACGCCGGACGGCCAGGGCCAGTTTGCCGGCTCGGTGCAGCAGTTGAGAAGTGACGAGAAGGGGGAGGCTGTGCTGTTTGATTTCAACCATCCCCTGGCCGGCCAGCCGGTGACGTTCGAAGTGCATGTGATCGGCATCCTGTGAACGCAGCCTCCATCACCACGGCACCCCAGGAAATCCTTCTGGCTGAGCCACGCGGATTTTGCGCCGGGGTGGATCGGGCCATCGAGATCGTGGAGCGGGCGCTGCACAAGTTTGGCGCGCCGATCTACGTGCGGCATGAAATTGTGCACAACACCTATGTGGTGAATGACCTCAAGGCCAAGGGCGCCATCTTTATTGAATCGCTGGATGAGGTGCCGGTGGGCGCGACGCTCATTTTTTCGGCTCATGGCGTGAGCCGTGCCGTGCAGGCGGAGGCCGCGGCCCGCGGGTTCCGGATATTTGACGCCACTTGCCCGCTCGTGACCAAGGTGCACGTGGAAGTCGCCAAGCTGCACAAGGAAGGCTATGAGTTCATCATGATCGGCCACAAGGGGCATCCCGAGGTGGAGGGCACCATGGGCCAGCTGGACGGGGGCATTCATCTGGTGGAAGAGGTGGCCGACGTCGCGCGTGTGCAGCCAGCGCAAACCTTGAAGCTGGCCGTGGTGACACAGACCACGCTCAGTGTCGACGACGCGGCCGACATTGCGGCCGCCATCAAGGCGCGTTTTCCGAATGCGCGGCAACCCAAGCAACAGGATATTTGCTACGCCACGCAAAACCGGCAGGACGCAGTGAAAATCATGAGCCCGCAGGTGGACGTGATGATCGTGGTGGGCAGTCCGACCAGTTCCAATAGCAACCGTCTGGCCGAGCTGGCGCGCAAGCTGGGCTGCGAGAGTTACATGGTGGACAACGCCGACGAGTTGCAGGCGCATTGGTTTGAGGGCCGCCAGCGTGTTGGTTTGACGGCTGGGGCATCGGCCCCCGAGATTCTGGTGCGCCAGGTGATTGAACGCATCAAGGCGCTGGGTGCCGTGTCGGTGCGCAAGATGGACGGCATCGAGGAAACGGTCAAGTTTCCGTTGCCCAAGGGACTGAAACTCTAAAAAAATACAATTGCACCATGCTAGACATCACCCTTCTCCGAAAAGACCTCGACTCGGTCATTGCCCGTCTTGAGACCCGCAAGACACCGCAAGCGTTCCTCAATGTGGCTGCCTTTCGAACGCTGGAGGCTGAGCGCAAGACCATTCAGATGCGCACCGAAGAGCTGCAAAGCAAACGCAACACCGCAAGCAAGCAGATCGGCATGCTCAAGGCCAAAGGTCCGGCTGGTGTCGCCGAAGTTGACGCTGTCATGGCTGAAGTCGCTGGCCTCAAGTCAGAACTGGAAACATCTGCGATGCGCCTGGACCAGATCCAGCTGGAAATGCAGACTTTGCTGCTGGCCGTGCCAAATCTGCCGCACGAAAGCGTTCCGGTCGGCGCTGATGAACATGGCAATGTGGTGGTGCGTAGCTGGGGCACGCCCAAGGCGTTTGATTTCCCGGTCAGGGACCATGTGGATCTGGGTACGCCGCTGGGGCTGGATTTCGAGATGGGCGTCAAATTAACGGGCGCTCGATTCACGGTGATGAAGGGCCCGATTGCCCGCCTGCACCGCGCACTGGCGCAGTTCATGCTGGATGTACAGACCGAAGAGCACGGCTACACCGAGTGCTACACCCCTTACATCGTGAACGGCGACAGCCTTCGCGGCACCGGTCAGTTGCCCAAGTTCGAGGGCGATCTGTTTGCCGCCAAAAAGGGTGGGCAAGAAGGGGAAGCGGCACCGGACAATGCGGCGCTGTATCTGATTCCCACAAGCGAAGTTCCCCTGACCAACTTCGTGCGCGATGAAGTCGTGGCGGAGGCGGACTTGCCCATCATGCTCACGGCGCACACGCCTTGTTTCCGCTCCGAGGCCGGCAGTGCCGGGCGCGACACACGCGGGCTGATCCGCCAGCACCAGTTCGACAAGGTCGAGATGGTGCAAATCGTGCATCCCGACAAGAGTTATGAAACGCTGGAAGAAATGGTCGGTCACGCGGAGGCCATTCTGCAAAAGCTGGGTCTGCCTTACCGGGTGATGTCTTTGTGCACCGGTGATATGGGTTTTGGCGCCAGCAAGACCTACGACCTGGAAGTCTGGTTGCCGGCACAAAACACCTTCCGGGAGATCAGTTCGGTGTCCAACTGCGAGGCGTTCCAGGCGCGCCGCCTGCAGGCCCGCTTCAAGAACGCGCAGGGCAAGAACGAACTGGTGCACACCCTCAACGGCTCGGGTCTGGCGGTGGGGCGCACACTGGTGGCGGTGCTGGAGAATTATCAGAACGCTGATGGGTCGGTCACCGTCCCGCAGGCCTTGCGACCCTTCCTGGGCGGGCAAAAAATCATTGGTGCCACCGCCATGAATGACATGGATATGTAGCTTGCCATGATTCTCCGTCTAGCGCTGCTGTTCATTGTCGGTCTGACATTGAGTCTGCCAGGCCGGGCGGTGGAAACGCTGCGCGTGCTGACATGGCCCGGCTACGCGGACAGTGATCTGGTTCAGGCGTTTGAAAAAAAATTCGATGTGCGGGTCGTCGTCAGCTTTGTAGGTTCTGATGACGTCCTGCGGGAAAAGATCAGCGCAAACCGGGGTGGCGACTTCGATGTTTTCGCCGCCAACACGGCGGAAATGCAGCATTACATCGATCAGAAACTGGTCGTGCCGCTGCAGCTCTCCAACATTCCGAATACCGCGAACCAGTTGCCCCGATTCCGGAACTCGGAAAGCATTCCCGGCATCACTCGCCTGGGCGACGTCTACGCTGTCCCCTACACCTATTCGGAAATGGGCCTGATCTTTGATCGCAAGCAGTTCAAGGAGGCGCCCACATCGCTGGCTGCGATGTGGGATCCGAAGTACCGGGGAAGCGTTCTTGCCTTTGACACCAGCAGTCACAACTTCTCCATTGCCTCGCTGGTGCTCGCTGGTGAGCCCTTCCGGATTGAGGACAAGAATTTCAAGCGTGTTGCGAATCACCTGATTGCGTTACGCCGCAATGTGCTGACCTTCTATACATTGCCGGAAGAGTCGGTCGAACTCTTTCGCCGTCATTCTGTCGCATTGATGTTTGCCAATTACGGGAAGCAGCAACTCAAGCTGCTGCGTGACGCCGGTGTGGATGTTGGTTATGCCATTCCGGTTGAGGGCGCTCTGGCCTGGCTCGACTGCTGGGCCGTGACACGCGGCGCGAAAAACAAAAACTTGGCGGAACGCTGGATCAACTACATGCTGGACAACAAAGTGAGCAGCGAGTTGACCCGGCGCCAGGGCCTGTCGAACACGATAGAAGCCGACACCACCACCCGGGAGACTGACAAGATCATCTGGCTGGAGCCTGTAGAAGATGACAAGCGCAGGGCGGCATTGTGGGGTCGTATCATCTCCGGCGATTTGCCGGGGCGGTTCTAGCGCATGCGTTTCGGTATCGCCTTCAAATTGGGGCTTTTGCTGGCCAGCTTCAGTCTGGTGGCGATGGGGACCGTGGGTTACTACGCCTACGCCAGCGGCCGTGCCGCGTTGCTGACCGCGGCGCAACGCGATCTGCTGACGGCTACACAGGTGCTGGGTCGCAACTTTCAGGCGAGTATCGACGAGGTTGCCGGTGATACCTTGCTTCTGGCAAGCCTCGCCGCAGGCAATGACAAGAAGCTGCTGGCCGATACCTTCACGGCGTTAATGGCAGTGAATCCCCAGTATTTTCAGATTCGATTGATTGGTGCGGACGACCACGGCCTGGAACTGGTTCGCGTCGATCGTGATGGCGACAAACTGGCACGCGTCCCGGCTGGCGATCTGCAGGAAAAAGCCCATTACGCCTATGTCTTCAACACATTGCAGTTGGGGCGGGGGCAGGTCTATTTGTCGGACATCACGCTCAACCACGAGGAGGGCGCACATTCCGGGCTGCACAAGCCGACGGTACGGGTCGCCACACCCGTGCTTGCCGGCGACGGCAAAGTGCGGGGGCTGGTCGTGATCAACCTCGATCTAAACGGACTGTTTGCCCGCCTGAAATCTGATCTGCCCAACGCCTACCAGCTGTACTTGAGCAACCATTGGGGCGACTACCTGATTCACCCCGACCCTGCCGAGGCCTTCGGGTTTGACAAGGGACGCAGAATTTTCATTCAGGAGTTTTTTCAGCCCGTTGCAGCCTTGATCGATGGAAAAAGCGCCAGTGTCGTGACAAGTATCGAAGGGGTGCAACAGGCCACCAGCGGCCTCGTGGCCGCCTTTGTGCGGCTCCCGTATGGTGGATCAGTCGAAAAGAAGTTTGTGATTCTCGGCCTGTCACAGCCACTCGAAAATGTCGTTCGGGAGACCAGTCAATTGGGCTGGACCACGGTGCAGATGATTCTTGCACTGAGCGTGATGGCCGTGCTTCTCGCGTGGCTAGTTTCGCGCGCAGTGACCGGCTCCTTGCGGAATATGGTCGGAGCGATGAGTATGTTTTCAAAGGAACAGGTGATCATTGAGTTGCCATCGGCCCGCAAGGACGAAATCGGACTTCTCGCCAGCAGCCTGAACGACATGCAGAACACCATCGTGGCGAATATGCGCGAGTTGAACGAGAGCCGACAAACCCTCACCCATCTGGCGCAGCATGATTCGCTGACAGGGTTGCCCAACCGCGCCCTGTTTGACGACCGGCTGCGCCAGGCGGTCTCGCAGGCGCGGCGCGATCAGACGCGTCTGGCCTTGCTGTTTGTCGATCTCGACGGGTTCAAGGCGATCAACGATACCTGTGGTCATCATGTGGGTGATTTGCTGCTGAGTGCTGTTGCGAAACAGATGCAGGCCTGCGTGCGAAACGTCGATACGGTAGGCCGTTTGGGCGGTGATGAGTTCGTCGTGCTACTGACCCATGTCGAGGGGGATCAGGATGCGCTGCTGGTTGCGGGAAAGATCTGCACCGCGCTGAATCAGCCCTTTGACCTCGACGGCGGGAGCCTGGTAATTTCAGCCAGCATCGGTGTGGCTGTGTATCCAGAACATGGCAGCGACGAGTTGACCCTCTCCAAGAGCGCCGATGCCGCCATGTACCTTGCCAAGGTAAGCGGCGGCAATCGCGTCAGGCTTTTTGGGCAGTGACCGTCGGGCCCGGTTGGTACTTGGGCAAGCCCGGTAGTGCGTATTGATGCAACCAGTTGCAATAAGAAGGGATCTGATTTATATTTATGCAACTGATTGCATAAAAGGGAAATTTCCGATGAATCCTTATCCCCATCTGTTGAAGCCGCTTGAGCTGGGTTTCACCTCTCTTCCAAATCGTGTGCTGATGGGCTCCATGCACGTCGGTCTGGAAGAAGCCAAAAACGGCTTCGAACGCATGGCAGCCTTTTATGCCGAGCGGGTAAGGGGTGGTGTCGGCCTGATCGTCACCGGCGGCATTGCACCCAATGAGCGTGGCCGTCCCATGACCGGGGGGGCGACCCTGATGACGGAGGCCCAAGCCGCACAGCATCAGGTTGTGACCCGGGCGGTCCACGCCGAGGGCGGCAAGATCGCCATGCAGATCCTGCACTTTGGGCGCTATTCATACCAACCTGAGCTGGTGGCGCCAAGTGCGCTCAAGGCCCCGATCAACCCCTTTGTGCCGCAAGCGCTGTCCACCCAAGAGGTGGAAGAGACCATCGGCGACTTCGTGCGCTGCGCGGCACTGGCACAGTTCGCAGGCTATGACGGGGTCGAGATCATGGGGTCCGAGGGTTACCTCATCAACGAATTCATTGCCAGCCGCACCAACCAGCGCGACGACGCCTGGGGCGGTGCCTACGCCAAGCGCATCCGCTTTCCGGTGGAAATCGTGCGTCGCACGCGCGAGCGGGTGGGTGAGCGTTTCATCATCATTTATCGCCTGTCCATGCTCGATCTGGTCGAGGGCGGCTCATCGCTGGAAGAGGTCATCCAGTTGGCCCAGGCCATTGAGGCCGCAGGTGCCACCATCATCAACACCGGGATAGGCTGGCACGAAGCACGCATCCCGACCATCGCCACCAAGGTGCCGCGCGCCGCCTACGCCTGGGTCACGCAACGCCTCAAGGGCCATGTCACGGTGCCACTGGTGGCCACCAACCGCATCAACACGCCCGAGGTGGCCGAGCAGCTACTGGCAGACGGTTATTGCGACATGGTGTCCATGGCCCGGCCCTTGCTGGCCGATCCCTTCTTCATCCGCAAGGCCGCCGAGGGCCGTGCCGACGAGATCAACACTTGCATCGGCTGCAACCAGGCCTGTCTGGACCATACGTTTGCCGGCAAGATCACGTCCTGCCTGGTCAACCCGCGGGCCTGTCACGAAACCGAGCTGGTCGCCTTGCCCACCCCACAACCGAAGCGTCTCGCCGTCGTTGGCGCCGGCCCGGCCGGGATGAGCTTCGCAGTGACCGCTGCCGAACGCGGTCATGATGTGACGCTGTTTGACGCCGATGCGGAGATCGGTGGCCAGTTCAACATCGCGAAAAAAGTGCCGGGCAAAGAGGAGTTCTATGAGACCCTGCGCTATTTCCGCAAACAGATTGACTTGCGTGGTGTGAAGCTGCGGCTGAACACGCGGGTCGGCGCGCAGGAGCTGGCGCAGGGCGGCTTTGACGAGATCGTGCTGGCCACAGGCGTCAAGCCGCGGGTGCCGGACATCGAAGGCGTCAATCATCCCAAGGTGCTGGGTTATCTGGATGTGTTGCGTGATGGTCGACCGGTTGGCAAGACTGTGGCGCTGATCGGCGCTGGCGGTATCGGCTTCGATGTGGCCGAGTTCCTGACCCAAAGCGGCGAGAGTGCCAGCGTGAATCCGGAAAAGTTTTACGCCGAATGGGGCATCGATCCGGGCTACCGCGCGCCCGGTGGCCTGCGTCCTGCGCAGGCCGAAGATTCGCCGCGTCAGGTTCATCTGCTGCAGCGCAAGAAAAGCAAGGTGGGCGACGGCCTGGGCAAGACGACGGGCTGGATTCACCGCACCTCGCTGAAGGCGCGACACGTCAACATGGTGTCCAGTGTGACCTACCGCAAAATCGACGACGCCGGTCTGCATGTCACCATCGACGGGCAGGAAAAATTGATGCCGGTGGACAACGTGGTGCTGTGCGCCGGGCAGGAGCCGCAGCGTGATCTGTATGCCGACCTGCAGAACGCCGGTTGCACCGTGCACCTGATCGGTGGTGCCGATGTGGCCGCGGAACTGGATGCCAAGCGTGCCATTGACCAGGGCGTTCGCCTGGCAGCGACCATCTAAGACATTCGAAAGGAAGCAGCATGAGTACACCCCTTGCCCACTTGCACCCGGCCGCAGCCGAGTCACTGGCGACATGGCACCGCATGGTCGCCGCGCACGATCTCAAGGACCTGCCGACCATCCTGCACGCCGACGCCGTGTTTCGCTCGCCCATGGCCTTTCCGCCCTACCAGTCGGCACAGGCGGTGGCATTGATTCTGAATACGGTCCTGGGCGTGTTCGAAAACTTCGCCTACCACCGTGAACTCGCAAGCGGCGATGGGCTCAGCGTGGTGCTCGAGTTCAGTGCCAACGTCGGTGACAAGCAGCTCAAGGGCATCGATCTGATTCGTTTCGATGAGCAGGGAAAGATTGTCGAGTTCGAAGTCATGATTCGCCCACTGAACGGCCTGCAGGCGCTGGGTCAGGAGATGGGCAAGCGACTGGGGCAGCATCTGCCCGCCTTCAAAGGCAGCAAAGCAGGTTGACTGGAAATTGCCAGGATGTCGCTGCCCCATGCGCTATTGACCGCCTTGCTGGAGCAACCCTGTTCCGGGCTTGAACTGGCGCGTCGTTTCGACCGATCCATCGGCTTCTTCTGGCATGCGACGCACCAGCAGATCTACCGTGAACTCGGCCGCCTGGAAAGCGCAGCATGGGTGGAGTCACTGCCGCCAGAGACGGGCCGAGGGCGGAAAAAAGTGTACCGAGTGCTGCCCGCAGGACGCAAAGAACTCAAACGCTGGACCGCCGAACCGCAGGACCCCAAACCCTTGCGCGAAGAGCTGATGCTGAAGCTGCGGGCCGAGGCCGTGGTCGGCCCGACCGCGCTCAAGGAAGACATCGAGCGCCGGCTGGCCATCCATCGCCAGAAACTGTCGCTGTACCGCGAACTGGAGGCGCATGATTTTCCGGCGCCCATCGAGTCGCGGGAAGCGCAACTGCAACATCTGGTGCTGACGGCCGGCATCATGTTTGAATCCTCATGGATCGAGTGGTCAGAAAAGGCACTTCAGGTCTTGACCCAGCCGCAGGAAAATCAAAAAAGGCCATGAGTCTTCTGCCGAGGGTTGCTCCTGATGGCGTCACAGACATGGCGCTTGAAAAGTTGGGCGGGAAGGGCCGAAAATGTCCGGGATTTGTGTGATTTTATGGACGTTTTGAGTGAGGGCCGCCGCGGAGATTCCCCGTGAATCCCGATTAGGCGGCTAGACTTGCCCGCGAAGTCCGAACAAAATGGCGCTCATCCTGTTGGCTGTCCAGAACAAAAATCCGAGGTGCCGCGATGGTCAATTTTTTCAAACGATCTGACGCCACAGCCGCTACAACGGCGACAACGCCAGCACTCAAAGAACCATCTTTGCATTTGGGTGAGCGGCGACGTGTCCCTAGGCCCTTGCCAACTCCTGAAGTCGTCGAAGGCAACGAGAACTCCGATTGGGACTTGTGGGAAGAATCGGTCTCATTTCAGGATAGTCAGCTGCCACCCGCCACTCCGTCATTGAGTGGTCTGCAGAAGCAGGATGCCATACCCGGCAAAGACGCAGACATACCGGACCCATTTGCGTCGGTGCACAAGCGCAGCAGCTAGTTAGCGGCGCTCACTCTCCAGCCGGCGGGGTGCGGGGCGTGTTGATATGGTGACGTAAAAGAAAAAGCCCTAGTCGCTATGTTTTATGTAGCGAGTAGGGCTTTATTTTGGCGGAGAGGGTGTCCGCCGAAGAGTGGATGATGGCAGAGTGAAGTGACTTACATCTTTAATCCTATTTCGTTTATTTTCATTGGAGAATTTCGGAAGATTGGGTGTTTAGGCACGTTTAAATGAGTTGACGTTAGCGTTTAAGAGCCTGTAACATGGGAGGTAATGAAGGGGTAACGTACCCACTTCGATGCCTAGGAGGCTTCATGGCAATTACGGTCGCCGAGTTGGATCAGTTCGTTAAGGAGGTGCCCGCAGGCAAGAAGGCCGGTCGCCTACATGCTGGTGATAGGCTGTTTCTTGAGGCCCGTAGACCGGGCACAGAGCCCGCTAGGGCTTCGTGGGTGATCAGGTATACCCACGGTGGCAAAAAGCAGTCGCTGGGTCTTGGCAGGTACTTTCCACAGGGCGAACGTGGCACGGGGGGCGTTACGCTGTCACAGGCCGTCAGGTCTGCAAAGGTGAAGCTGGCAGAGATTGACCGTGGCGTCCAACCGGTCAAGGCTAGGCGCGCCACTGAGAAGAAACAGGCCATTGAAGATGCCGCGCTGGAAGCGCTTGGATTGCGCACTGTGCGCGGGGCTGTCGAGCAGTGGCACGAAGCCACCAAAGGCAAGCTGACTAGTCCCAAATACGCGGCACAGCGGTTGCGCCGCTTGGAGGAATATCTAGACCATATCGGCGACATTGCCGTCGCATCTTTGACGGTTGCTGACGTCGCCGACAGCTTCACCAAGTTAGGCGCGAAAGACAGGGCTGAGACATTCAGACGCAGTAGTGCTGATTTGGAAAAGTCCCTTGACTATGCCGCTTCACAGGGGTGGTTTGAGGGCAGCAATGTAGTGACGCGCGCGCGCAAGGGACTGAGCAAGCCCCAACAGGTCGGACGTAGGGCGTTCAAGGCTGACAAGCTACCGGAATTTAGCAAGGTCCTGCACAGTGTGGATGCGGCCCTGCCCTATCCTGTCACGGCACACTTACTGCGCATGCTGACGTTGACCGGGGCGCGTACCCGGGAAATCAGGGAGCTGCAGTGGTCGGAGGTAGAAGGCCTCGACACTGATAAACCCTTGCTTCACATACCAGCCGGTCGCATGAAACAGCGTAAGGCGTGGTCAGTGCCACTGAGCAAGCAGGCTGCAAAGTTGTTGCGTGACATACAGGGCTGGCAGGGTCAGGCCGGTACGGGCCTGCAGGGTGTGAAGGACGGCTTTGTATTCGTTCGGCTGGAGGGCAACTACAAGGGTCGCCTTTGCAGTGAGAACGCGGTCAACGATTTGTTAAAGGCTACGGGCTGGCATGGGGAACTGGTAGGCCACGGTCTGCGCAAGGTGTTCAGCACGGCGGCGCATGACCTGTGGCCCTACCGTGGGGCGAATCGGACCGAGGCGATCGAATTCAGCCTAGCCCACGTCCACGCCGACAAGGTGCGCGGGGCTTACGACCAAAATCTCTACATGGACCAGCGGCGGGAACTTATGAAGTGGTGGTCAGGGCATCTGGACCGAGTGCGCCAGCCTTATGCGGCCGTAGTTGTGCCTATGCGGGCAGGCCAAAGATAAGAAGACGGCGCAGCCCGTAGGGCCTGCGTCGCAAAACCCCAGGGCGCTTTGCCCCACTGTTGCCCTTATGGGCCGTTTCAGGGCGCCTTACCCTACCCTTTGGAGTCCACATTAAGCCCCGTCATGGAAACATGACGGGGCTTCATTTTTGGTGGTCTGGAGGGTGCTTGGGTCCAGTCTAATACCCGGGGATTTACTTTTTAGCGAGCGCCTCCCTAGTATGCGGCCTGACTTTAGAAAAACTCTAGAGGCACCTAGGGCGGGGGCTCCGCCGACGACTTGAGAAAAACAACAACATGAAAACTTCGTCTACATCAGAAAACCCGACGCAGGTAATCGACGGCCGGGCATTAGTGGAGGCTGTCCGATTGGCAATGGTGATTCGTCCTGAGACCTTTGCTATGCCAGAAGTTGCCCTGTACATGGGCCTTCACCCCCAGACAGCGCGCGACTGGGTACGCAAAGGTATCCTACCGCCCCCCGCCATCAAGGTTGGGCGCACAGTGCGGTGGTCCCGTGCCCAGCTTGAAAAGGTTGTCGCTGAGGGGGTCTCGGCATGAACAAGAAACCAGGAACAACGCCAAAGGGCTGCGCGACCTACAAAGCCACAGACGACGTCACCGCAGACCTTTGGGAAGCCTGGCGGCGGTTTGTAGACCTGCATAACAGTCGGCAACCGCTTTCATGGAAGGGCAAATTTTCATTTGACGAATCCGAGGAACTGGGGTTCCTTGCGGCCCGCATCCTTGACGATCTTTGCATGCCAGCGCCTGCGAAATATACGGGCGGTGACCCGTATCAGCGTGAAGGTTTTCTGGACCCGGGCAGGGTTGGTTTTGGGGACCTCAAGAGACCGGCCACACTGGCAGATTACCTCCTGTTGAACGAACTACTCATTCGACTTATGAGGGGCGTCGCAAGGAACCAGAGGAAACTTGGAGCCCTGCGTGAGCAGCTTCAGGACGTGGATAGCCGCATGCAGATGCGCCGAGTTCTGAGCGAGATTTCCAGACTCGCGACGGCGTTGTCGGCGGCTTGATCACGGGAGGTTGCAGGGGCCTAGGCCCTGCAAGGAGATACGCTTAGAACTGAGCGCATCTCCAAGAAGAAAACCCGCCATGGCGTGCCAGCCGTGACGGGTTCCACATCCAAAACAACAAGAACAACGGATGACGTATTTTATGAATAAAGTAGATCCCGTGGGAGGTGGTGCGCATGCGCTAACTGACTTCCCGAACGTACCCGGCGTGATCACGCCAGAGCAACAGACTAACCTGGAGCACTTGGCACAGCTTGTGCCGCTTTGGTTTAACTGGAGCCCCAAAGTCGGCCCCGTGGGTCGCAAAGGCAAGGCGCCTATCAATCCACGTACAGGGCACATGGGGGCGGTAGATGATCCCAAGACAGCGGGGAGCCTGGCCGATGCGCTGGGCAACATTCCTAAGGGTGGCGGTATCGGGGTGCTGCTTTCGGACGCACCTCATGATCTCGTATGCCTCGACCTTGACCACGTGATTCGTGCAGGTGAATTTCATTGGCTGGGCGCTCAGGCAGTCGAGTTATTCAAGGGGGCTTATGTTGAGGTCTCCCCGTCGGGGACCGGGTTACGCATCTTTGCTCTTGGAGTAGTGCCCTGGGCTGACCCTGAAGTGAAAATCATCGGCCCCGTCAAAGTCGGTGCATGGCCAGATGGCGAGGCGGTCAAGTTTGAGGTCTATCACCACCAGCCCCACAAGTGGGTGAGATGCACAGGTGCCGTGCTTTCGGGTTCAGCCTGCCGGGTATCGGCCGCGCAGGACGGTATCGACTGGGTTCTGAGTATGGTCCGGGCGGTGAAGGCTGCGGGGGGTGGTTCAAACCCTGTCAACGCCAAGGTTCAGGGTATCGACGCAGTCTTCGACCAGTTGGAGAAATTGCGGGGAAGCCCCGACAAGGACAGCGCCGTCATCGTTGAAGAAATCACCGGCAAGGTTTCATCGCAGCCCCGCAGCAAACTGGCAGATGCCTGGAACGGCAAAGGTGACAGGTCTCAAGCCGACTATGCGGTTTGCTGTGAAGCCATCAGACGTGGTGCTGGCAATCCTGAAGCAGTCCTTGAAGTCTGGAGTGGGGCACCCGCAAGCGATCGTGAAAAATTCGGACGCAGCGACTATCAGTCGGGGACAGTGTTGCGTGCAGCGCGCGCTGTGCTTGCTGACCCGCCTAAGTCTTGGGGCGCGGGTACTGGGGCCGGGCGTGTGCCGGTGGCGTTGTCGCAAACTGTGGCGGATGCCATCGCGGCCAGTAGCGACACGCTGACGCGCAGCAAGTCAGGCCAGCTCAGTGCTGAGGTGGGCAACGTGGTGGTTTTATTCCGGCATGACCCGGCGTTATCGGGGATGGTCGCATTCAACGAGCTTTCACAAAAAACTGTACGGCTCAAGTCCTGGAAGACTTTCGATTCCGGCGCAAGCGATCAGCCTGGCGCCATAACCGACGATGACTTAACGAGGCTTCAGATGTGGCTATCCCAGACATGCGGTTTGAAGCTGGACCACAAAGACGTAGCTCGGGGCATAGATGCTGCTGGCCGGGACGCTGCCTTTGATCCTCTGGCATCAAAGCTACAGGAACTGGGGAAGGCGTGGGACAAGACGCCCCGGCTTCACTCATGGCTTACGACCTACGCAAGGGTGGACGCGACCGGGTGCGCGGATTTTGTGAGCGCGGCGGGTGTGTGCTTCATGGTGGGCGCGGTGGCGCGTGCCCTGTCGCCTGGCTGTAAGCATGACACAGTGCTGGCCGTTGAGGGCAGCGGCGGCGGAGGCAAATCCACGATGTTTAAGGTTCTTGCAGACGCGGTAGCTCCAGACCTTTTCACTGATGGCGTGCATGACATAAGCAACACCGCTTCGCTTGTGGAAGCCACCGTTGGCCGCTGGATAGTCGAGATTGCAGAACTGGCTGGCATAAGACGTGCTGCGGACGTGGAGGCTCTGAAAGCGGCCATCACCCGACAGAGTGACACACACAGACGGGCCTATGAGGTCTACCCGCGTGAGTACGCCCGGCGCATCGTGTTTGTGGCGACCACCAACCGGAGCGAGTATCTGGCAGACCCATCCGGGGCCCTGCTTCGCAGGTTCTGGTCGGTGCGAACCCGGGCCACTGAACAAGACCCGATTGATCAGGCTGCGCTCGCGGCGGTGGCGCGGCAACTGTGGGGCGAGGCGGTCTGTTTGCACCGTGGTGGGCGCAAGTGGTATATCGCAGAGTCAGACGGCGCGGCCTACCACCAGTGGGTCGGCGGGCGCGAGGCCAGACGAGAGGACGGCGCATTTCATGACGAGATCGTGGACTTCCTGATCTCGGACGGGCTTGTCTACCCGGGGCTGCTCATGGGGATGCCCATAAAGCAGATTGCCAAGCAGGTCGGGGATATGCGAACCGTTGAAGGGGATCAGGCAAGCCTGGGCAGGCTTGCGGACAGTCTGCGTGCGGCGGGCCTGGTCAACCGCAAGGTGGGCGGTAAAAAACTCTGGTTCTTGGGCGCGGGGACTGCACCAAAGGTTGAACGCTGGAAGCTGGAACGAGCCAAGGCCTGCGCCTGAGCAGGACCCCCTAGGACCCCCTAGGACCCCACTGTGCGTCTTATTGGTTTTTTATTTTGTGTGTGCGCGGTAACGGGTAAATACACACACACGTGTGAAATGCCAACTACATGAGAAAAAGGGGTCCTAGGGGTCCTGGGGTCCTGCCAAACCGGAGAAATTATTTTGAGAGATAGTGACTTGGAAAAGCCAGCGACAGTAGACCTAACCGGCAGCGCCAGCATTGCGGATATGGCATCCCGTGAGGCATGGACACCTGACCAATATTCGTGCGTCTTGTCTGAGCATATTAGGGCAAGCAATGTACCGCTTGACCGACAGCGCGAACGACTTGCGGCTTTGGCACAGTTGGGGGCTGGCCTTGCAGGGGACCGGGCATCCGCTGACGAGTTGGCGAGGCATTACGTCATACTGGAGGCCCTTTGGCACCGATTTTCGAGAGAGGCGCACGAAGCTCTGAAGTCAGACAAACCCCGGGCGAGTGAGATTGCGGACCGCTACCTGACAGCGGCGTTGAAAGCGCAACGGTCGGCGCTGGCCACACTGTCGGCGCTCAAGGTGTTGAGGGACAGCGCCAGCACCCCGACAACGGCACCACCAGCCCCTGCGGCAGGGACGACGCTAGAAGCCAAATGATATGGCCTGCCTCAAGAACCCGGATAGCGAGGCGCGACGTCTGGCAGCGGTGCGTGCGGCGTTACAGCGAAACCGGACATGGGAGCGTGGGGCGTTCTATGGCAACGTGAGCGCGGCGGGGCTTCGTCGTCGGGGCCAAAATTCGACGAAATCGGGAGCTGAGTCGTTAGCGTTCAAGCTCGCGGTACGGTACTGTGAAGCGGTGCTGACGGTGTTGTCCAAGAGGCCACTTTGAATGTGCGAAGCCTGCATTCAAAAAGGCGTACCCGGTTTGTTCGTATAGTGACGCGTACCGCTGGCTATACCGTAGTAAGGTACAGTCGCCCAAAAACAATCAAGGAGGAGTGCATGGGTTTCATCGTGACTGTTGGGGGCATCTTCGTCCTAATAGTTGTGGCCATACTTATGTATGCGTCGAATATGCGGGAGAAGATCGAGGCAATGAGTCCTGCCGAACGCGCTACTTACTTCTTCGGAGCGGTAAATGAGCACTTAATTTGCCCGCACTGTCAGACTAAGGGTTTAGTCAGAGCCAAGCAAGAAACAAGGGTTGTTACGTCAACGGGTAAGGTTGGCGGCATCTTAAAGACGGACACAACCAGCGAAACTACGGCAGTTGTTACTCAGCATCACTGCGGCCAGTGCGGCACGACTTGGGACATTTGATACGTCCAACATATCGGCACCCTTCCCGCCAAAACTCAGCCCACTGTCAAGACTGCACAAAGGAGCATTGAAGAATGAACGTGGACGAACTGCAGAAGGTTTCAGAGGGTTTGGGCTGGATAGCCGACCGACTAGCTAACTTGCCGGAACACAAAATCGACGCTGTTACATCGGCCATGTACTGCCAACTTGCCCGACTTGTGGTCGATGAACTTGCCCATCATCTGGCGCACGGGGTGGAGCCATACGAGGCTTTGAGGCGCACAGCGGTGGGTGAAATGCCGCTCACTGAATCTCAGGCGACCTTGATAAAGATTCTCGCGGCAAAGCCCACAGTGTGACCGTTGCGCCGGCGTTCAAACTTGCGGTGCGGAATGCAGAGGCTGTACCGGTGGAGTTGTCGGGGTGATGATGCCGATCGCCCTGTCGATGGCTACGCGGTGACCTAGGACGGCATGAGACTGGTTCCTGACATAGAGTCTTCCGAACTGTCTTCTCTAAAGCCGACATAGACATCAGCAGCCGATGGCCGGCAATGTGGTGCTGATCCCGATGGTCGCTACACCCTCAACCGACCAGGAGCGGACCGTCATGCCGGGAGCCGGAATCATATGATCGCTACGGGGCGGGAGGCCTCAAGCCTCCAAATCCCCTCGCTGCACGTGACCGTGGCCTCCTCAGTCGAGGAGCCGAAGAGCCATCCCGAGTGAGCCGCCGTTGTGCGAAGCCAGCGTAGTGAACGATTGACCGCCGCTCAAGAGAGCTTGCACTACTTGAGTGGAACGAAACTGAACGATCACTTGCTCCGAAGAGACCTTGATCTCCGGCATCATTCCAGGTGCCGTGATAGTGCATGAGTTGGCCGCCGATGGGTAGTCAATCCCCAGACCGCGAGGATCGTCTTCGACCATATCGATAACTGCCTCGACGTCGATTTTTCCGGACACCGAGAAGCAGATTCGGTCAAACTCATTGTCGAAAACTGCGGCAAATTCTTCCGAGGCAACGATCGCTGGGTCCTTGAAGTCCGAAACCGACGTGGAGATGATGCACTTCGCGGTGTCGTCGGGGTCAATGTCTACCTCTACCTCGATTGCGAAGTCCGGCGTTTCAATTGAGCCGTCAGTGTTGACCTGCAAGTCTTTGCGCTTGTAGTGAAAGGATGCCTTGAGGACGTCAGCGAGTTTCTCCACGCGCCGCTGAATCTCATCGGAAGCAACCGAGCGAACAAACCCGCGCGTTCTGTCGTTCACCGCATCGGGGACTCTGTGGTGTCTATTGAATCCCGATAATTTATTGATCCATTCGATGACGCTGCCTCGCATCGAAATGCCTTTGAATTGTCCCAGCCCAATGCGCGCGGCAGCGTCCCGATCGGCGAGGATTTTCGTGAAGTCGGCAACAATGAACTCGTGTGTCTGGTTGCCCCACGCCATTGGCGTTTGTACATCACCTGGCTGAAGATGTGTACTTTTTGGCACCGTGCTGCTCAAGTATGTCTGCAAGGAGGACGCCGTCAGGAACTTCCCACGCTCAAGCGCAGCCTTGTCGCGACCGTTTAACGCTTCAAGTAAGTGGTATGTCCAAATGCCGTGCTTCAGATAGAGGGCAGAGCGAGACTGCTCGTCGGGCTTGCATGCAGAGAAGGCTTGATGATGCTCGGCACTCTGGCAGAAATTGCGAAAGTCATCGTCACTCAAATCCGACAAGATGCTGCGCATTCTGTCGTCGATTTCAAGACCGCTGTGGCAGGAGTCGAGGAACAGGATGATCTTCCGGCACGCTGACCTCGCGAGCTCCGTGAAAAGGCCTTGCAGTTCTATGCTAGTAGGCGCCAGATCCTTTAGGACCGTGTCGTGACAGGTGATGTAGTTCTTGCTGTTATTGGAGAACCCGTGACCCGCGTAGAAGAAGTACAACGTGTCCCCATCTCGCACCGTCTTGCAGACTCGCCGAATCTCCGATTCGATGCGATTCTTTGTTGCTTGCGCGCTGAGCAGCAGGACGGTGTTGGCCATATTCAGACCATGCAACTCGAGTGCATCCCGCAGGCCGGTTGCATCGTTCTCCGCGAAGCGGACAGCATTGATGCCCACATCTTGGTATTTTTCAACCGCGATCAAAAACCCAAAGACTTGACCCAAAACTTACCCCAGTGATTTGTTCTAATTTTAGAGCTACGCCGATGACCGGTAAGTAGGAGAAGCTAAGATTTTTCCTATCGAATAGCCTGAGACCAGATTTCTACTGTAATGGGGTTGCGAGCGTTATTCTTGGACAACCTGTTCGCGAAACGAAGGCTTCTCTGTCAAGAAATTCTTCCCCTCGTTTATCCCTTAAACGAATACTTATTTGCAACGTACTTTGCCGAATTTTCAATATACGGAAAGACCGTACTCTCGTTAATATTTAACAAATCCAGTTGCTCGAGAATGGTCGCTTTGCTAGTAACCGATATTCTGCTCAACCCAATCTCTGGCGTACCTTTTTCATCCAACACAGCATCCAGCCCAAATAATAAGAAGGCACCGGACTGGGAAGAAATTCGGTTATTACTTCGCTTGCCCTTTACGCAAACGATCGTGCGCAGATGTTCAGGTTGAACACGGGGCTCGAAGAATGACTTTTCTTCACGAACGAAGTGAATAAGGCGCTTGATCGCTGGCTGTTCATTGAATACTGTGACAGCATTTATGCTCTGATCAATTTGATCTTTCTCCGATTTTGGAAGTCGAGCCAAATTTGCTACACAGCTAGCTGTGTCGGAGTCAAAATACTTGATCTGTGCCTGTTCAAGAGTGAAGACGATGACTTCACCCTCTTCCTCTCCGACATGTCTTCCATCTTCTAGTTTGCCAATGCTCGATTTGCAGGCAAAGTAAAGCGCGATGAGCGGGTTCGATGTAATGTCGAGGAGGCGAGTTGGCAGTGAATAGTGCTGCATTCGAACCAGTCGGTCCAAGGTATAGCTGTCACTCGTAAAGTCCGCAGAGTTGGAAACGAGCAATTCTCGATAGAGCACATGTTCATTGTGTAGATACAGGTAGTTTCCATGCTCGTCCTTTCTGAACAGGGACGGTTCAAGCTTGTACCGCCGCTTGTTCGAGTGTCCGCGGTAGAAGATCTCTTTGCCATCGCTCTGCAACTTCAAGACTTTATCGACGAAACCGCCAACGGTAGTAACCTTGGATGAGAGGGTGTAAGAAGTTTTGTGTAAACGGTCTTTTGGCAGGAAACTGCTGTCTTGCATGGAGCAATGATGACCGTAGAAATGAAACCCTTACCCAGCGACCTGATTGATGCGCTGCTGGCGGACTACAAAAAGCCCGAAGA
>NZ_JAUSLE010000014.1 GCF_030646845.1 Rhodoferax sp.
GACCTACGCCGTGGTCGAGCCGTATGAACTGCCGGGCCTCAACGTCTGGCACTTTGACTTTTACCGCTTCAGCGACCCGCGTGAATGGGAAGACGCCGGCTTTCGGGACATCTTTGCCAGCCCCGGCCTCAAGCTGGCCGAATGGCCTGAAAAAGCCGCCGGTTTCCTGCCGCGCGCCGATCTGGTCATTCACCTCGAAGCCATGAGTGATGACGCCCGCCAGGTAACCCTGACCGCGCAAACTGCGACTGGCGTGGCGCTGCTGCAAGCCGTCAACCATGGCCTGCCTCGCGAGGGCCACCCATGAAGCGCCGCAGCCTCCTGCAGTCGGGCGCCGTGGTGCTGCTGCTGGGCGCGCAACACCTGGCCCGCGGTGCCACCATCCTGGCAGTACGGGTATGGCCGGCGCCCGACTACTCGCGCGTCACCATCGAATCTGACACCGCACTCAAAGCCAAACAGTTTTTTGTCGCCAGCCCGCCGCGCCTGGCGGTTGACATCGAGGGCATTGACCTCAACCCGGCCCTGAAGGAACTGGTGGCCAAGGTTCGTGCGGACGACCCCACCATTGCCGGCATTCGCGTGGGCCAGAGCGCGCCCGGGGTGGTGCGTCTGGTGGTGGACTTGAAACAGGCCATCTCGCCCCAGGTGTTCACCCTGACCCCGGTGGCGGCCTACGAGCACCGGCTGGTGTTCGATCTGTACCCCACGCAGGTGGCGGACCCGCTGGAGGCGCTGATTGCAGAGCGGCTGAAAGACATCACACCGGCCAGACCCCCCGCCGACCCGCTGGGCGAGCTCATTGCCCAACAGGCCCAGAAGCTGGCATCGGCCCCCAAAGGCAGCCAGCAAGCCAAGGCGCCGGAGCCCGCGGCAACCGGCGCCAACGCGGCAGCAGCCCGGACTGACCGCCTGATCATCATTGCCCTGGACCCCGGCCACGGCGGTGAAGACCCCGGTGCCATCGGACCCGGCGGCACACGCGAAAAAGATGTGGTGCTGCGCCTGGCGCACCGCCTGCGCGACCGCATCAATGCCACCAGCATCAACGGCAACACCATGCGCGCCTACCTGACGCGCGATGCCGACTTCTTCGTGCCGCTGCACGTGCGGGTGCAAAAGGCCCGGCATGTGCAGGCTGACCTGTTCATCAGCATCCATGCCGACGCGTTTTTCACGCCCCGGCCGCAAGGCGCCAGCGTCTTCGCGCTCAGCCAGGGCGGCGCCTCCAGCACCGCTGCGCGCTGGATGGCGGCCAAGGAAAACAAGGCCGACCGGATTGGCGGTTTGAATGTGAAGGCCAAAGACGCACAGGTGAAACGCGCCCTGTTTGACATGAGCACCACGGCCCAAATCAACGACAGCCTGAAACTGGGCGGTGCCATGCTGGGCGAGATCGGCCGGGTGGGCAAGCTGCACAAACCCAGGGTCGAACAAGCGAGCTTTGCGGTGCTCAAGGCACCGGACATCCCCAGCGTGCTGGTGGAGGCCGCCTTCATCAGCAACCCTGAGGAAGAGGCCAAGCTCAACAGCGACGAATACCAGGAGCAACTGGCCAGCGCCCTGATGCGTGGCATCGAACGCTATTTCTCGAAAAACCCGCCGCTGGCCAGGAACCGCACCGTCAGCTAGATCAGCGCCGGCGGTTCAGCCCGCCGCGGGTCAAAATTGCACCGGCTTGCGGCGTGACTTCCAGGCGCCGAACATCACGACCAGGCCAGGAATCAAGATCATGGCCCAGATGATTTTGTCCAGGTTCGTCTTGACCCAGGGAATGCTGCCCAAAAAGTAACCTGCGGTGCAAATGCCCAGCACCCAGATGAGCGCACCCACCACGTTGAAAAGGGTGAACTTGACACGGCTCATGGCTGCGACGCCGCCCACAAACGGCGCAAAAGTGCGCAAAAACGGCATGAACCGCGCCAGGATGATGGTGATGCCGCCATAGCGCTCGTAGAAATCATGCGCCCGGTCAAATGCGGCCTTGTTGAAAAACCGCGAGTTTTCCCACTTGAACACCCTCGGCCCAAAATAGCGTCCGATGGTGTAGTTGCACTGGTCACCCAACACCGCGGCCGCAATCAGCACGGCACAGGCCACCGGAAAGCTCATCAGGCCCGCGCCACACAGCGCCCCCACCACAAACAGGAGCGAGTCGCCCGGCAGAAATGGCATGACCACCACGCCGGTCTCGACAAAAATAATCAAGAACAGCAGGGCATACACCCACAGGCCGTAGTTCTGGACAAACGCCTCCAGGTGTTTGTCCACATGCAGAATGAAGTCGATGAGAAAGGTTGCTAGTTCCATGGGACTGGATTATCCCCGCACCCTAAAATGCCCCCTGTGAACGCTGTCCTTTCCCCCGCCCCCCGCCGCCCCATTCGTGAACTGCCCGATGAGCTGATCAGCCAGATCGCCGCCGGCGAGGTGGTGGAGCGCCCGGCCTCGGTGGTGCGCGAACTGGTGGACAACGCACTGGACGCCGGCGCCACACAGGTGACGGTGCGGCTGCTGGCCGGTGGCGTGCGGCTGATCTCGGTGGAAGACGACGGCGCCGGCATCCTGCGCGAAGAACTGCCCATTGCGCTCAGGCGTCATGCCACCAGCAAGATCAGCAACCTGCAGGACCTGGAGTCGGTTGGCACCATGGGGTTTCGCGGCGAGGCGCTGGCCGCTATCAATTCAATAGCTGACTGCGCAATATATTCGAGGGCTACAGGCCAATCCAGTGCATATCTGCTGGACGGACGCACGGGCGAACTGAAACCGGTGGCGCGCAGCACCGGCACCACGGTGGAGGTGAAGGAGCTGTTTTTCAGCACCCCGGCGCGGCGCAAATTTCTCAAGACCGACGCCTCCGAGCTGGCGCACTGTGTGGAGGCGGTGCGCCGCCACGCGCTGGCACGGCCCGACGTCGGCTTTGCCATCTGGCATGAGGGCAAGCTGGTGGAGCAATGGCGCCGCTGCCACGCCGCCGGCCAGGGCGAGGGCCCCATGCGTGCCGCAGCGACACTGGACCAGCGTCTGGCCGATGTGCTGGGTCCCGACTTTGTTGAACGCTCCGTGCTGGTGGACTACCGCAGCACCAGCAACAGCCACCTGCTGAACGCGCCAGTGGTCCGGGTGTGGGGTCGTGCCGGCATCCCCGACGCCGCACGGTCGCGCGCCGACCAGCAGTTCTGCTATGTCAACGGCCGCTTTGTGCGCGACAAGGTGATCACCCACGCCGCCCGCAGCGCCTATGAAGACGTGCTGCACGGCCACCGCCAGCCGGTGTATGCGCTGCACGTCGAGATCGAGCCGACGCGGGTGGACGTGAACGTGCACCCGACCAAGATCGAGGTGCGCTTTCGGGACAGCCGCGAAGTCCATCAGGCCGTGCGCCACGCGGTGGAGGATGCGCTGGCCGCATCGCGCGCCGCCAACGCCGTGCAAACCGGTGGTGCAGGCAGCTCGGGCCAGGTCCCAGACTCGGCCACGCCTGGGGTTTATGCATCAAATCGGCCTCTGGCCCCCATGTACTCTGCGCAGCCAGCTATCAATTTTGAAGCAAATGCCGGACACAGGGTCAGCGACCTGGGGCTGCTCTGGGACCGCGCCACAACTCAGGTCGAGCCCGTCGCGGCCGCTGCAGCAACCTGGACGGATTCGGCGCCCGTGGAGACGCCCGCAGATTGGCCGCTGGGCCGTGCGCTGGCGCAATTGCAGGGCGTCTACATCCTGGCGGAAAACGCGCAGGGCCTGATCATTGTGGACATGCACGCGGCCCATGAACGCATCGTCTACGAGCGGCTCAAGGCGCAGCTGGAGGCTGCTTCCGACGGTTCCGGCTACCAGGGCCTGGCCAGCCAGCCGCTGCTGATTCCCGTGACCTTTGCGGCCACGCCACAGGAAGTGGCAACCGCCGAGGCCAGCGCCCACGTGCTGACAATCCTGGGGCTGGTCATCACCCCGTTTTCGGCCAGGACGCTGGCAGTGCGCGCCGTGCCCACGGCACTGGCACAGGGCGACGCGACCGAACTCGCGCGCAGTGTGCTGGCCGAACTCAGCGCCCACGATGCCAGCACCGTCATCCAGCGCGCGCAGAACGAGCTGCTGGCCACCATGGCCTGCCACGGCGCAGTGCGCGCCAACCGCCGCCTGACGCTGGAGGAAATGAATGCCCTGCTGCGCCAGATGGAAGCGACCGACCGCGCTGACCAGTGCAACCATGGCCGCCCGACCTGGCGGCAAGTCACCCTCAAAGACCTGGACAAGCTCTTTTTGCGCGGCCGTTGACGTCAGTCAGGCCAGGAAGGTGCGGCCGGCGTCCTTGTTGCCGTTGTCAAGCCGGTCTTCCAGTTCTCCAAGGCTGGCTGCAAGCGAATTGCCCGACTGCTCCACGGCCATGCGAAGCTCACGATCAAGCTGATCAAGCCGGGCCAGCACGGCCGCCCTGGACTCGGCATCCTGCGCCAACTGGCGCTTGAGCTCCGTATCGAGAAAGCCGCGCAGTTCGGTGAAGCGAGAAGCCTCGGCCTGGTCGGCCAGCTTGCGGTTGCTCTGCAACTCCTTGGCGTGTTGACGGGCATCCAGCAGGACCGTCGTTTGCAGATAGACGATGTACACGAGGAATACTGCGGCAACCAGAACCAGGGCGCCAAGCATGACCAGCCCCAGCGGCGCCTGCACGTCAACAACACCCAGGTTGAGCGTGGTCGGCGTGATGAACGCGCCCCAGTTGAGCGCCGAGAAGCCAGCTATCGCTACCAGGACAATGAGCAGAAACAGGGTACGGGTCTTCATGGTGAGCACTTCCTTGGTTGATTTTCAGCCGACCAGCGGCAGGGCCAGGTTGGCCAAAACGACAATAGCCAGAACGACGGTGGCCCATGCCAACCGTACCAGCCGGACCCGATGGACCTCGGCGCGCCTGATCAGTTGCGCATTCTGATCCGCAAGGGCCTTGATCAGTTCCGAAGAGGCCAGCATCTGCTGGTGCAAATCAAGCACCGTGGCCTCTACCGCCGCGAGCCGCGCCTGCAGTGTGGCGACGGCGTCTGCCCCTGGTGAGAGCGCAGGCTGGGCGTCTGTGGCCGATGGCGACTTCCTTGCCACGGCGTTCCACAGCTTCTTCGCCCCGTCGGCGATCACCGGCGCATTGCTGATGACATCGGTCCAGGGGACCATCTTCAATACCGTCATCCAACCAATCGCCATGAGCAAGCCCTTCGAAGAAAAAGTCATCCGGAGCGCGCCACCCGATATCCGGGCCACACATTCTTCTGACGGCTTGCATGGTAGTTGATCTGCGGCTGCGCGCACCGTCGCTGTCTGCACAAGACCATATTGACATTGGTGCCGGCGCGGACTGGTTGGCAATTGCCGCGAACCCGGCGAGCCAGCCACCACGCCCGGCTTACTCCCTGCCCTCTAGAGCCCGGGTGACGACTTTCCAAACTCGCCCTGACCAGGCGTGCGTCGCCTGAGCAATTTGCCTGAGCTTCGCACTGCGGCGGCAAATTTCGACATCCGGTCGTGATAACGCTTGCCTGTGATGTCGGCGTCGACGACCGCCAGGGTGGCCACGGCAGGTCTGCCACACAGATGCTCCAGATCGGACAGCACCTTGGCCGATCCGGAGCCGCCATACGTGCAAAAAAAGGCAACGCGCCGGAACTGGCGACGGTGCCTCTGGATGTAAGTCCGCACCGGACTGGCCACATTCCAGAACCAGATCGGCGTACCAATGACGACAATGTCATAGTCGCCGGGCACCCGCGTGGCGCGGCGGATCGGCGTCTCCAGATGCATGGCCGCTTCCAGTGCAGACCGCACATAGCCGGTGGCCCCGTCGCGCCCCGTGACGTCTTCGATGGGCTCGAGGTCGGCATTGCAGGCACGGGCAACCTGCCTGGCGATGGTCTGCGTGAGGCCGGTGCGCGAATAGTAAAGAACGAGAATTTGCGTCATATCCCAAGCGTCATTTCCGGACTCTCCGCGAAGCTTGATCCGGTCGGCGAAACCAGTCATTCGTACCAAGCGCTTGTCCGTGAACCATGATCGCGCGGCGACCATTTTTGGCTGTTGACAATTCTCAAACCTGCCGGTTCAATGCGCATCCCGCAAGAGCGGGCGAAAGCGGTCAGTCGCCCTGCCACTGCTGCATGCTGTGAAACTCTCGTTTCCTTCACTTCGATTGAGAATCCTCAACGAAATCAGCGCGGCAAAAACTATAGTGGAGTTGCACTATGTCAGGGTCGCCTCAGGCGAACCGGCGCAGTGCAGAGCTGGGGGGTCCAAGGAATTGGGCCAAGTCTTGGTGCTTGACATCAAGACGGATGAGGACGTCCCCAGACGAGCCAGCGCGACGAACTGGCCCGGGGTCCTCACTGCCACCGCCAGCCCCTGAAAAGGCTGGCGGGTCTGTTTTAAGGCCTGACTGCACCATGCCCGAGATTGAGGCCAAGCTGAAGTTCCTGCAGACGCCCGAGGCCTACGGCCAACCCGCGGCGCACCTGGAGTGCATCGAAACCCATATGTCCTGGGTTTTTCTGATTGGCAACGAGGTCTTCAAACTCAAGAAGCCGGTGCGCTTTCCATTCCTCGACTTCACCAGCCTGAGCTCACGCGAGTTCTATTGCCGGGAGGAAGTCCGGCTGAATCGGCGTCTGGCGCCGGGCGTCTACCTTGGCTTGAAGTCTTTGCAGTGGCGTGATGGCCGCTTCGCGCTGGTAGCGGATGAAGCGCGTGGGGCCGACGCCGGCGAGACGGTCGACTGGCTGGTCTGGATGCGGCGCTTGTCGCCGGATCGCATGCTCAATCAATTGATCGCAGAAGGGAATGTTGCGCCACAGGATATTGACGCGCTGATTCACTTGTTGGGCACGTTTTACCGCACGGCCCCGGTGGCGCCTGTGAGTCCTGACGAGTACCTGGCCCGCTTCCAGTACGAGCAGGCCTCGAACCGGGAGGTGTTGCTGCGACCGCAGTTCCAGCTGCGCGACGCTGCATTGGCCATTGACCGGCTAGGCATGGCGTTGGCGCGAGGCGCCGGCCTGTTGCGCAGCCGCGCTTCCCGCCAACGCGTGCTCGAGGGGCACGGGGACCTGCGACCTGAACACGTCTGCCTGGTGCAGCCTCCGGTAATCATCGACTGCCTGGAGTTCAACCCGCAACTGCGCCAGGTCGATCCCTTCGACGAAATCGCCTATCTGGGTCTGGAATGTGCCATGGCGGGTGCGCCGTGGATTGGCGAGCGCCTCACCTCAGGCTGTGCGGCAGTTCTGGACGACTGCCCCGCCCCGGCCTTGATGCATCTGTATACGGCGCATCGCGCCTTGTTGCGTGCCCGCCTTGCCATGGCCCATTTGCTGGACCCCCAACCCCGTGCGCCCGAAAAATGGCCGCCAATGGCCGCCCGCTATATCGCCCGGGCCCTGACGGCGCTGGACGCCTTCAGCGCGACCACGCCGCATGACTCGCAGAAATAGCCTGCGCAAACAGCGGCGCCGCTGACACCACGCGAAGCTTGCTGCGCGCCGCGGCGTGCGGGGGCATGCGAAATGGCGGCACGCTGTCCGTCACAACGATTCTTGAAATGCTGTCATCGCCCAGCACATCGGCGGCCGGCCCGATGAACAGGCCATGGGCCGCAAACGCCAATACCTCACGCGCGCCGGCCTGACGCAGCGCCAGGGCCGCCCGCTTCATGGTCTCGCCGCTGGCGATCAGGTCATCGAGCAACAGCACCGTCATGCCGCCAACCTCCCCGGCCACCAGGTTGTCGCTGCTGACAACGCCCGCACTGCGGCGTTTGTCCACCATCGCAAAACCAACGGGACGCAACAGCCTTTTCTCCAGCGACTCGCGCCACAGCTGCGCGCGCTTGACGCCACCGGGATCGGGCGACGCCACCGCCAGCGCCCGCTCGCCAGCAAGTTCTGTCACGATGGTGTCAAAGGCCAAATGCGCTTCAAGATGCAGCGTCGTGCAGCGAAATGCGTTCTGGAACGCCGCCACATTGTGGGCCTCCAGCACAATCACCTGCGACGTGCCGACGGCCTCAAAGAGCTGCGCAACATAACGCAACGTCACCGGATCAAAGGGCTTGGTCTGCCGGTCCTTGCGCGCATAGGCCAGATACGGCACCACGGCGGTCACACGCGCCGCGCCGTGCTCGCGCAAGGTGGCGATGAACATCAACAGATGACACAGCTTGTCATGCGGGCTGTCCTGCGGGCCACCATGCAGGCTGTAGATGACATACGCATCGCTGCCGCGCGGGTCAGCGAGCGGCCTCAGCTTGTGCTCGCCATCCTCGAACCGCCGGTCTTCATGCGACGCCAGCGAGACCCCCAGACTGGAAGCCAGTGCCTGCGCGAACGTGAGGTCAGGATCCAGAGAAAAAAGCAGCATCCGTCAACTCCATTCAGGCCGCGCCCCGCTCCAGCGAACGGCCCGTCAAAACGTCATCGGCAGACGGATGGTCAACGACACATCCGGCGTGTCACGCGTGAGGCCGGCGCCCACCGACACGTTCAAAGTGGTCTTGGGGCTGAGCCGGTAGGAGTAACCGAGCAGCAAGGTGGCCAGCTGCGTCCTGACTGAGCCGGCGACCACCACGCCGTTCATCTCGGTCCTGCCCACCGAGCTGTGGTCGTAGCCGAGGCTGAAGGAAGACTTCTCGTTCAACGCCAGCCCCATGCCGAAGTTGAAGCCCACGACAGCGCCCGGTGCTATGGTCCCCAAATATTCTTGCTCACCATTCAACACCAGGCGGCTGACGTTGTCCCGCGAGAAGTTGTGCGTGTAGGTAACACTCCCGAAAAATACCGCAGGGTCCGACGGGTAGAGCACGGTCAGGCCCGCCTGCAGGGAATTGAATCCGGAGCCGGTCGGCAGATCCAGCGGCAAGCCAGTGCCGGAGGTATTGTCGAGACAGCGTTGCCTGCAATCAGTCACGACGTCGAATGGGTCTTTTCCGGTGCGCGTTTTGAAGCGCAGGGTGCCAATGTAAAAAGGTTTGTCGACGCCGCCATCATTCAACTGGTAACGTGCACCCAGCTCGACGTCGCCCACGTGCAGGCCGTTTGCCGAGAAGACATTGGCAGCCGCACTGCCAACCCCGAACTCACGCTCCACATTGGAGTCTGTCCGGTAAACGTAAGGTACCCGGGCCTCAACTTCGAGCCGGTTCGTGATGCCAAAGCGCCCCGACAGTGCAGCGGTCAGCGTGTTGCGCTTGACTTCGCGCACGTCAATCAAGCCGATCAGAAGCGCCGGAATGATGGTGTACCCCACCAAGGCAACCCGGTTGCTTGATGAATAACCATACTGCAATGATGGCTCCAGGACGTAGCGGCCCTGGGGCGTGAGCACACCTGGCTGCTCAAACAGGGGCGCCACCTCCGGCGGACGGCCCGACGTGCTGGGCGCCTGCCCAACCGGCGCGGTCTCACTCGACTGGGCCTGCGCCACCAACTCCGGCTCGCCTGTGCCTGGTTTTCCTGCGCCACGTTGCGCGGCAAGAGTATCCCAGCTGGCGGTGCCGCGCAGCGCATCAAGCGCCACCTGTTGTTCAGCCACCCGCCGTTCCAGCGATTCAAGCAGCAGCTTCTGTCCGGTGAATTGCTGCTGGATGGATTCGAGGTGCACCAGTCTTTTCTTCTGCGCCATCACCTCCTGGTTCAGGGCTTCCAGGCGCGCCTCGATGTCCTGCGCAGACCCCGCGACGGATTGCGCATGGACCACACCGCCCAGCAGCAACATGACCGCGCAGCCCACCGCACTGATGCCGGGCAATTTCAGATGTGCCATGACTTTTTTCTCCGAATGACCAAAAGATCAAAAAAAAGGCCCCCACCCACGTCGCTAGTGTTGAAGAACACACCGCGGCCAGTGTTGCGCAATATCAAGGAGGGCCCAGAGCAGATGCCACCGATGTCGACTGTCACCGTGAGAAATATCAAGACACGTGCAAACGCTTCTGGATACGCTTCCAGTTGCCCTTTGCGACTGATGCTTCATGAATGCGCGCCCGCGCGCTTCGAAGCCTGGAAATCGGGGAAATGACAAAGGAAGGTGCAAATGTCATTGCGTAAGTTGTTAAGCGTCACTTTGGGGAATACCTCCCTCTTGCCCATTCCCTTCGTGCTGTCGTCATCCTGGGATCTCTGCGCTGTCAATGATCTGGATGCCGCCCGCAAGGCACTGAAAGATCATTTCTACCCGGTGGGTCTTCTCCTGCTCAACAACATCCACACCGCTGGCGTCGTGGAGGTGGATGCGATGCTTGAGGGGCACCAGTCAGTCCAATGGGTGGGCGTTTTCCCTGCGGAAATGATCAAGCTGCCCGAGTATCGGGCGCTGAGTGTGCAACATCTTTTCGACTTTCATACATGGCCAATCGACCCGTTCCGGCTCAATCACACCCTGGGCCATGCCTATGGATTTGCTGAACTGAACGGCCCGGCGCCCGAGGCGGCGAACGGCGGCAAGCGTGACATGGGACTGGTGGGCCAGAGCGCGGCCATTCAACATTTGCGCAAACAGATTGCCAAGGTCGCCCATGCCAGTGCCCCCGTGCTGATCTGGGGCGAGAGCGGCAGTGGAAAAGAGCTGACGGCGCATGCCATTCACAACCATTCAGCAAGAGCGCAGGGGCCCTTCATCGCTGTAAATTGCGGCTCCATCCCCGCCAACCTGATCCAGTCGGAACTGTTCGGCTATGAGCGTGGTGCATTCACGGGCGCCACCAAGGACAAGCGGGGCTTGATTGAGTCTGCGGCCGGCGGCACCCTCTTCCTCGACGAAATTGGCGACTTGCCGATGGAACTGCAGGCGAACCTGCTGCGGTTCCTGCAGGAGCGAACCATCAACCGGATCGGCTCATCCCGCAGCATCGAAGTCGATGTGCGGGTGATCGCGGCCTCACACACGCGCCTCGCGGACGCTGTCAGGGCAGACCGCTTCCGTGAGGACCTTTTGTATCGGCTTAACGTGCTGCCGTTGACGGTGCCAGCCCTGCGGGAAAGAAAGGATGATCTGGACCCCTTGGTCGAACACTTCTTCAAAGCGTTCGCGCATGAACGGAATCCCCGGCTGACGGGGTTCAGCAACCGGGCCATGCTCGCCATCAAGGCACACGACTGGCCTGGCAATGTGCGTGAACTCATCAACCGCATCAGAAGGGCCATGGTGATGGCCGAAGGCCGCCTGATCACTCCGGAAGACCTTGATCTTCAAGTGCCCAACGCCCTGCGCAATGGTGATGCACTGGACGAAGCCCGCATCCGCGCCGAACGCGACGCCATTCACTTCAGCCTGCAAGGCAACGGCCGCAACATCACCCGGGCGGCGCGTGATCTGGGAGTGTCTCGCATGACCTTGTATCGGCTGATGGAAAAACACGGCATCAGTCCCTGAGCCAGATCCCGAAGTCCGCCTGCCATTCAGGTTTCCCCTCGATGCAATGGGATCGCCCATGCCTCTGGGCAGACCCTGTCCAGGTCATCGAAGCGGTCAATGCTTTGCTACCCGTCGTCACTTCGAGCACCAGGTGTATCAACTTTGAGACACCCTCGTCGCGTTACGAAATGTTTCTTCAGAATGGTCCATGTCGTTGAATCCAGCGGGGAAATCCTGGTCAATTTGCGATATCTAAAACAGGGCTGAGCCGTGTGCCGGCCGGACTGTAACGCCGGCGAGACAGGTACCTGGTTGCCAGCTCATTTACGAAGCATTTCTTCCTGCAAAAGAGAGGCCTTTAAACAGATCAGGAAAAAAGTTTTCCTATGCTTATCAAGCACTTGCACATGGCTATTCCACCCATGGCATGAAAGATGCAACGTTTGCATCGGATTGGTGTATTTCATATACCGAGCCATGCAAATCTCTACTCGCATTTTTCAAAGGAACCATCATGAAAAAGACACTACTGGCGTCGGCTATCGCTGTTGCCTTCGGTATCTCGGGCCAGGTAATGGCGAACCCGCAAACCAACAACACTGCGGACACGGCAGCGAACAACAACCAGACTGCGACCGCGAATTCCGACCAGCGTAGAAACACCGGCGCCGCGGCGAATGAATATTCGACCGCGAACCAGGACAACAGTGACAGTTCCAGTTGGGCGGACAGCAGCAGTAACCGCAACAACGACAGCAGCAACCGTTCCGACAACAGGAACCAGGCTGACAACAGCAACAATTCTGACAACCGGAATCAATCCGACCAGAACAACGACAAGAGCGCCAACCAGAACAATTCAAGTGGTAACGCCAGGGCCACGGCTGCGGGCGCGGCAGCTGCCAATAACGGTGGGACAGCAACCTCCAATTTCTCGAACGCCTTTAACACTACCACCGCCACGGCTGTCAGCAACCTGAGTGGAACTGTCAGCGGCAACTTGATTTATGGCATCGGCAACAACGCATCCAACGCCGGGAACGCCAACGGCGCCGCCGGCAACGGTGGCACCGGTGGTGTCGGCTATGGCGGAAGCGCTTCGGGTTCTGGTGGCAATGGGGCCACTGCAACAGGCGGTGCCGGCGCAGTAGGCGCGATTGGTGGCAGCGCCACCAATGGCAGTGCTTCAAACGGCAGCGCCTCCAATGGCTCTAACGACGCTGGCAACGGCGGCAATGGCGGCTATGCCAGAAACGCAACGAGCACGGGTGGCAACGGCGCCAGCGGTGGCGCTGGTGGCGCTGGCGGCGACGGTGGCATGGCGCATGGCGGTGCTGGCGGCGCTGGTGGCAACAGCGGCAACACGGCTGGGGGCTCGGGCGGTAACAGCGGCAACACGGCTGGCGGTTCTGGCGGCGCCACGGGCAGCACCGCTGGCGGTTCTGGCGGCAGCACGGGCAGCACGGCTGGCGGTTCTGGCGGCAGCACGGGCAGCGCGACTGCGGGTGCCGGCGGTAGCAGCAGCTCAGGCAACGCAACAGGCGGATTGGGCGGGGCCGGCGGCTCCGGCGGGGCCGGCGCTTCAAGCGGCATGGCCCATGGCGGTGGCTCAGGCGCAGACGCCAGTGGCGGCGGTTCAGGCGCCAATGGCGGCGGCTCAGGAACCACTGGCGGCACTCTGGCCGCGGCGGGTGGCTCCCAAGGTGGTTCGCAAGGAGCCACCGGCGGCAGTGCCAACGGTGGTGTGAGCACACCTCCAGCGGGCAATGGTGGCAATGCTAGTGCCGCGAATTCAGCCGATGGTAGTGGCGGTGCCGGTGGTGGCGGCAGCATCAGTGCTGGAGCCAGCAGCGCCAACGGCGGCGGCAGCACCGGCGGCAATGGCGGCAGTACGGCCAATGCCGGATCCGGGACCAGTGGCGCCGGTGGCTCCGGAGCCACAGGTGCGGCAGGCGCAGCGGGCGCAGCCGGCACCAGCACTGCAGCAGCAGGCGCAGCCGGTGGGACCGGCGCCAGTGGCGCAGGTGGCGCAGGTGCAGCCGCTGGTAGCGGCACAGCCGGCGCAGGTGCAGCCGCTTCCAGTGGCGCAGGTGGTGCCGGTGCAGCTGCTGGCAGTGGCACGGGCGGCGCCGGTGCTACCGCCTCGAGCGGCACAGGCGGCGCAGGTGCCGTAGGCGCGTCGGGATACAGCACGGGCGGCAACGGCGCCGTCGGCGCAGCCGGTGGCAATGGCGGCAACGGTGGCACGGCGCAAAACAACGGTGGCACGGGTGGTGCTGGCGGAACCGCAAGCAACGGCGATGCAAGCAACGGCAGCGCGACCAATGGCAGTGCAACAGCTGGCAATGGCGGCTCCGGCGGCGCTGGTGGTGGCGGCAACAGTGGCGGTGCTGGTGGATCCGGCGGAACTGTGACCGGCGGCGTCGGCAATGGCGGCGTCGGCAATGGCGGCTCTGGTGGTGCAGGCGGCAGCATTCATGTTGACGCAGGGACCTTCAACATGTCCAACGTGATGAGTTCGGTCGGGCAATCGGCAGCCGGCATCATGATTGCAGCACAAAACAGCGGTCTGAGCTCGCTGGTGCAGCAAAGTGTCAACGTCCAGGCCAACTTGACTATGGGTGGTATCAAGTAAGGGGCTGAGCCGATCGCTGGATGAACCTGATGTCAGCCAGCGATCGGCACCTACATGGAGACGAAGATGCAATCATTTCTTTTTGCGGTGAAGGCGACACTAGCCTTGGCGCTGTGCTCGTCTGGCTGGTCTTTAGCCAATGAGACCACTCTGGATGGATTCTCTCAGTCGGCAGTCGACGCGCCCGAAGTTGCAGTCGCAGTGCAGCCAGCGCCGATTGAGCCCACTGAGGCAGTTGCGGTTTCGGGCTTTGGCGTGCCCATGACGAGCCGCCAGTTAGGCGACTATCGCGGCGGCTTCGACCTTGTCAAGAACGACATGAAATTGAGCGGCACGGTGGCCGACAATGCCGCGGTCAATGTCACGACCGGGAGCAACTACATCGCCGACGGCGCATTTACCAATGCGAGCGGATTTCCGACGGTGATTCAGAACTCGGGGTCGAATGTTCTGATACAGAACGCCACGATCATCAACCTGCAGTACCAATAGACCATGCGATATCTTCTCGTTCTGATCATCGCCAGCATGGGTTCAGCCTTTACAACAGCGCGGGCCGATACGCTCGAGCTGTCTGGCATCAGTGGAGGCAGATATGCGGTCAAGGTCACCAGCCTGAAGGAGGCCCGCTTCAAGGCCACCGCACGGCAGCAGTACGACTTCAGCTGTGGCTCCGCCGCTGTGGCGACCTTGCTCACGCACCATTACGGCTACCCGGTCACGGAGCAGTCGGTGTTTGAAGAGATGTTTGCGCGCGGCGACCAGGCGAAGATTCGTCGTGAAGGGTTTTCCTTGCTGGACATGAAGACCTATTTGAATGCACACCAATTTCGGGCTGACGGCTTTGAGCTGCCACTTGGAAAACTGGTGGAGTCGGGCCTGCCGGCCATTGTCTTGATTGCCGAGAACGGCTATCACCATTTTGTGGTGATCAAGGGTATGCGTGACGGCCGGATTTTGATCGGAGATCCATCAAGCGGGACACGGGCTGTATCCAGAGACAGTTTCGAATCCATCTGGGTCAACAAGCTGCTGTTTGTCGTTCACAACAAACAGGCACAGGCCAAATTCAACGATCCAGTTGACTGGCAGGTTGCGCCCAGGGCGCCCTTGGCGACCGGGATTCAATTTGACGGCATGGGCAGCATAAGCTTGACGAAGTTTGGTCCAGGGGACTTTTGACGGATGCAACATCATGAACAATTTATCAGGAAAATTAGTCAGCACCTGCCTGCTGCTGACCGCAGGCAATGCCTGCTTTGGCATCGGTCTGGCGCCTGAAAGACAAGACGCGTTACGGCCTGCGGAATGGCTGGCTGCAAGCGATGAACGTCTGGACAACATGCGTGGCGGATTTGATGCAGGCTCAGGGCTGTCGGTGTCTTTCGGTATCGTCAAGACGGTCATGATCAATGGCAACATCGTGACCAAAATCAGCTTCAACCTGCCCGACATCAGCAAAATAACGGCTGAGACGGCCAGAGTTGTCAACGACGCACTTGCCAAGGCGGGCATCATCCAGAATGGCGCAGGCAACATTGTGGATACGGGCGTCAGATCGGAGGTGGCAGCAGGAACCACAGCGGGGGCGCCGATCCAGAGTACTCCGGTTGCTCCGGGCGTCGGATCGCAAGTGGTGGCAGGAACAGCATTGACAACACTGATCCAGAACACACTCAATGATCAGAAAATACAGACACTCACGGTCATCAATGCGGGCGTCAACAGTCTGGGGCTGCTCAGGACCATGAATACCCAAACGATCCTGAAAGATGCCCTCTTTGGATCGATTGGCATCCGGTGAGGGACCACATACGCCAACCACACACCCGTTGATTGGCATGCCTTGGGCTGATCGGGAGGGTGTAAGAAGTTTTGTGTAAACGGTCTTTTGGCAGGAAACTGCTGTCTTGCATGGAGCAATGATGACCGTAGAAATGAAACCCTTACCCAGCGACCTGATTGATGCGCTGCTGGCGGACTACAAAAAGCCCGAAGA
>NZ_JAUSLE010000026.1 GCF_030646845.1 Rhodoferax sp.
GTTTCCCACGCCAACAACAAAACCAAGCGCCGGTTCCTGCCGAACCTGCAATACCGTCGTTTCTGGGTCGAGACCGAGTACCGCTGGATCCGTTTGCGCATTTCCAACGCAGGTCTGCGTTTGATTGACAAAAACGGTATCGATGTTGTGCTCCCAGATCTGCGCGCACGTGGCCAGGCATAAGGAGCAGCACCATGGCAACCAAAGGCGGACGCGAAAAAATCAAGCTGGAATCTACAGCTGGCACTGGTCACTTCTACACGACCAGCAAGAACAAGAAAACCATGCCCGAGAAGATGCTGATCAAGAAATTTGATCCCAAAGCTCGCAAGCACGTGGATTACAAGGAAATGAAACTGAAGTAATTCAGTCTTCCCTGCAAAAAGAAAGCCCGCATAATGCGGGCTTTCTTTTTGGCGGATACCCCCTGCAGCGCAGGGATGAGAGGGGGGTCGGACAATGCGCCCGACAGCCGGTCAGGACTGCGCTGCCCGCAGCCGCAACGAAAACTCCTGCAAGGCCCGAATGCCGCTGGCCTCCGCCCGGTGGCACCAAGCCTGCAGATCGGCAGCCAGTTGCTCACGGGTGTGCGACCGGTTGAGCCACAACTGGCGCAACTCTTCGCGCATGACCACCATCTTGTCCAGCACCGGCGATGCGGCACGCGCCAGGACCAGTTGCGAAACGGCGGCAGCGGGCACTTTCTCGGCATCCCGGTGCATCCAGCGCCGGGCGGCCTGGATGACGGCTGCATCCGCGCTGCGTGCCTTCATGGACTGGAGTTCATCATTGAACGCGCGACGCATGTCTTTGGCGTAACCGGCCATGATTTCATAACGATTGGAGATCAGCGCTTCCAGGGTCTTCTCGTCAGCCACCGGACGCACATCACCCAAAGCCAGTTTCGGCGGCGTCTTTTTAACCGTGGCCAGGCCAACCCGCTGCATCAGACTGATGTACATCCAGCCAATGTCAAATTCGTACGGCTTAACGGACAGTTTGGCTGACGTGGGATAGGTGTGGTGGTTGTTGTGCAGCTCTTCGCCTGCAATGATGATGCCCCATGGCGAAATATTGGTGCTGTGGTCCGGCGCTTCAAAGTTCCGATAGCCCCAATAGTGCGCCGCACCATTGATGATGCCGGCCGCCATGACGGGGGTCCACGCCATCTGCACCGCCCACACGGCCAGGCCCGCCGCGCCAAACAATGCCAGATCAATGACCAGCATCAGGGCCACACCCGCCCAGGAGAAGCGGCTGTACAGATTGCTCTCCAGCCAGTCATTGGGTGTGCCGTGGCCATAACGCAGTGTGGTTTCCTTGTTTGCGGCTTCGGCCCGGTACAGCTCGTAGCCCTGCAACAAGACGGTTCTGATGCCATGCACATGCGGACTGTGCGGGTCTTCCGCCTGTTCGCACTTGGCGTGGTGCTTGCGGTGAATGGCGGTCCATTCCTTGGTGACCTGGCCGGTGGTCAGCCAAAGCCAGAACCGGAAGAAATGCGAGGCAACGGGATGGAGATCCAGGGCGCGGTGCGCCTGATGCCGATGCAAAAACACCGTCACGCTCACCATGGTCACGTGGGTCAATGCCAGGGTGAACAATACGATTTGCCACCAGGCCAGATCCCAAAAACCATTGGCCAACCAGTCAACCACTGCGTTCAACGCAGCCCCATCAGATAACAGCATATTCGGAAATGTCTCTCAACGATGTATTAATAATTATCAAGCGTGGCCTGCGCCAAACCTGTTAGCGCTTGATCTTAAAGCCTTCTGCCCCGAGAGGGGTGTCTGACGACAGATGCGGCCAAAGGCGTCGAATACCAGCTGGATCCAGCCGGTCACTCAACTCTTCTCCCAAACAGCGGCAAAAAATCCATCCGTCTGATGGCGGTGCGGCCACAGACGCAGGTAGCGTTGCCCATTTTCGCCACCGCTGCACAACCCGGCAGCACCTTCAACCTTCAAACCGGACAGGATTTCGCCCGCATCCCGTGGGGTAAATTCCTTGTTCGCTTCGGTAAACGCCTGCGCAATGGCCTCGTTCTCCTGAATCATCATGCTGCAAGTGGCATACACCAACCGGCCACCGGGCTTGAGCAGGCGCGCCGCGCTTTGCAGGATGGCGGTCTGCGTGACAGCCATCTGCTCCACCAGCGCCAGGGTTTGCCGCCACTTCAGGTCAGGGTTGCGCCGCAGCGTACCCAGGCCCGAACAGGGCGCATCCACCAGCACACGGTCGATCTTGCCCGACAGACGCTTGATGCGATCGTCGCGTTCATGGGCGATGGCCGCCGGATGCACATTGGACAAACCACTGCGGGCCAGACGGGGCTTGAGTGCATCCAGCCGATGGGCCGAGGTATCAAAGGCGTACAGGCGACCGGTGCTGCGCATGCCGGCGCCAATGGCCAATGTCTTGCCGCCCGCGCCCGCGCAAAAATCCACCACCATCTCGCCGCGCTTGGCGTCAAGCAGCATGACGAGCAATTGCGAGCCTTCGTCCTGCACTTCAAAAGCCCCGCGGGTAAACGCATCGAGCTTGTTCAGGGTCGGCTTGCCGGCAATGCGCAGGCCCCAGGGTGAAAACGGTGTGGGCACGGCCTTGATGCCGGCCTGGGCCAGCTCTTTTTGCACGTCCGCGCGCTTCGCGTTGAGGGCATTGACACGCAAATCCAGTCCGGCGCCCTGGTTAAGGCTGTCTGCCAGCTGCCAGAATTCATCGCCCAGCTGGTCTTTGAGCGGCTGGACCAACCACTCGGGCAGGTTGTGGCGATGGCGTTCCATCAGATCGGCCACGTTGATTTTTTCGCACTGGTCTAGCCAGTTTTTTTCCTGGTCAGTCAAGGCACTGCGCAAAAAGTCGCCGGGACCGTAAAACCCCAGAATCGCCAGGCGTCGCTCTTTGGGTCCGCTGCCGGAAGGCGCGAAGTGGTCAAACAGCAGTTTCTTGCGAAGAACGGTGTAAACCGTCCCCGACAAGGTGGCACGCTCGCGCGGCCCCAGACCGCGGTTGTCGCGGAAGAACTTCGACACGATCGCGTCGGTGGGATGGTCGAATTTGAGAGTGAGGCGGACGAGTTCAGAACAGACGTCAAGCAGGGCTTTTGGATGCATAACCTACGATTGTCCCATGTATAACGAAATACTGCCCCCTCTGACCGAGACCCGCAAGGGCCAATACCGCCATTACAAGGGCCTGCGCTACGAAGTCATCGCCACGGTGCGCCACAGCGAGACACTGGAGCCGATGACGCTTTACCGCGCGTTGTACGGCGAACACGGGCTGTGGGTGCGCCCCGCCGCCATGTTCAACGAGGAGGTGGTGATTGACGGGGTACGGCAGCCCCGCTTCACGTGGATTTCGGAATGACGCTTCAATGAACCGCAGGCTGGCGGGGCAAAGTCACCGTGACCACCAAACCGGAAAGCTCCCCATTGCGCAAACGCAACTGGCCCTGGTGCCGGCGAACGATGTCATGGGCAATGGACAGCCCCAGGCCCACACCGCCGCTGTTGCGGTTGCGGGAGGCCTCCACCCGGTAAAACGGAGCCAGCACCCGATCCAGCTCCTCATCCGGGATGCCGACGCCGTCATCGCATACTTCAATGCAAACGTGATTGGGGTAATCCGTCAGGCTGATGCGGGCCACGCCACCATAGCGCACGGCATTCTCCACCAGGTTATCGATGCAGCGACGAAGGGACGAGGCCTGTGCCTTGATTGGCGCCGCGAAACCCGTCATACCGACATCATGCCCACATGCTTGCTGGTCATCGGCCAGGCTGACCAGCAGGGACGTCACATCCAACAGCACAAAGGGCTCCGGGTCGGCCGCACCGCGCAAATAGTCAAGCGTCGCGGTGATCATGGCATTCATCTCGACGATGTCCTGCCTAAAATTCTGTTTTTGAACTGCATCTGTCAAACCCTCTGCACGCAGCGCCAGGCGCGTCAGAGGTGTACGCAGATCGTGCGACACCGCTGCCACAAACCGGTCACGTTCATCCAGCTGCTGGCAGATCTGGGCCTGCATCTGATTGAAGACACGGGTCGCTGCACGGCACTCTTCGGTGCCGTCTTCCGCCAGTGGTGGCCGATGGATATCGAGTCCGATTTCGCGTGCCGCACTGGCCAGGCGCTTGATGGGCTGCGACAGCCAGCGCGCACCAATCCATGCCGCCAGCATCAGGGCGGAGAGCCGAACACCAATATCCAGCAGCAACCCGGGATGCAACAGTGGCGGTGGGCCGGGAGGGGAATGGCCGGGGCCGGGGCCGAATCCAGGCCCCAGACCAGGACCGGAGCCCGGCATGGGACGCAATTCAAACATGAGTGTCAACGCCAGCACGTGGCTGGCCAGCACAGCCACAAACAACAACAGTGCCAGCCGACCGAACAAGGTGACGGGCAGGAGCCGAACCGCGTAGCGCGAAATCAATTGCGCCATGCGGCCCCGCCTTGTACCGACTGGACGTTGAACATGTAGCCCGCGCCCCGAACCGTCTTGATCATCCTGGGCTCTCGCGGATCATCCGCCAGCTTTTGGCGCAGGCGCGACACCAGCAAATCAATGCTGCGCTCGAACGAATCCATGGCCCGCCCGCGCGCCTGCTCCATGAGCTGGTCACGGCTGAACAGACGGCGCGGCATTTGCAGGAAGGTGGACAGCAGTCGGAATTCGGCATTGGACAAGGCCACCACCAGGCCGGCTGGCGAGGTGAGGCATCGGTCTTCGCGGTGCAACTCCCAACCATCAAAGCGGATCACGTCGCTGCGAATGTAAGGAGAAGCCCCGTCATGCGTGGCGCCCGCGCGACGCAATACGGTCTGAATGCGGGCCACCAGCTCGCGCGGTTCAAAGGGCTTGCTCATGTAGTCATCGGCGCCGGACTCCAGCCCGAGCACACGGTCATAGGGATTGGAGCGGGCTGTCAGCATGATGATCGGAATGTGCGAGCGCTGACGCACATCGCGCGCCAGCACCAGGCCGTCCTCGCCCGGCAACATCAGGTCCAGCACCACCAGATCAATGCTGCGCGCGGCCAGCTGTTCGCGCATGGCAACGCCATCACCGGCCACATGGGCTTCGAAACCGAAACGGGCAAGGTACTCGCGCAACAGAGCGGTGATGCCCTCGTCGTCGTCAACGATCAGGATCTGCGAACGGGGCTGCATGGTGGGCTCATTTGAGCGCAAAGTGTAGACAAGGCGCAGCGAGCTCGAAAGCATAAACAGCCGGGTCAATCACCCTCTGTTCACGAGTTAGACCCGCTCTTCGTATCAGCTTTGGTACAAAGCCGACAAACGCGGTTTACGGGAGCCCCCAACAATGGTCTAGCCACCACTCGTCTCATTCGCGAGGCTGGCTTTTCACTTAACCATGAATCAGAAGGAGAGACTATGAGCACCATCAGCGGGGTCAGCAGCGCATGAGATGCCTGGGCCAACATGAAAGCGCAACGAAGTCAGATGCAGGCCAAAATGTTCACCAAGGTCGACACCGACAGCAGTGGCGGCGTTGACAAAACGGAATTGCAGAGCCTGCTCGACGACGTGACCAAGAAAACTGGCGTCACCAACAGTAGCAACACCAACGAGCTGTTCAGCAAGATGGACAGCAACAGCGACGGCAGCCTGTCCAGTGACGAGTTGGGCGAGGGCATGCAAAGCATCATGCCGCCACCGCCCTCCACCATGGATTTCGCCAAAGTGCGCAGCGACAGCAGCAGCACCAGTGGCGAGGACGACCTGTTCGGAAAAGTCGACACCGACGGCAATGGCTCAGTGAGCAAGGAAGAAATGCAAAGCCTCATGAAGCTGATGGACAAGCTGGCATCCGACAGCGGCTCGGACAGTTCCTCGTCTTCCAGCAGCACCTCATCCACCAGCAGCAGCGACATGTTCAGCAAGCTCGACACCGACAGTGACGGCAGCCTCAGCAAAGCGGAGTTCGAGGGCGGGCGTCCTCAAGGCGGCAATGGGCCCCAGGGCGCCGGTGGTATGCCGCCACCCCCTCCCCCCGGTGGCGCGGGCAGCAGCAGCAGTGCCAGCAGCACCACGTATGACCCGCTGGACACCAACGAGAACGGCGTCGTGTCGGTCCAGGAACGCCTGGCCGGCAGCTCGTCTACCGATCCGCTCCAGGCCCTGTTCAAGGCAATTGACACCAACAGCGACAGCAAGATCAACGCCAGCGAGTCTGATGCCTTCATCAAGCAGCTGACCTCGCAGGTTGAAGCCATGGCCCAATCCGCGCAAAACACGGACACCAGCGCCAGCACCGGCTCGCAGTCGAAACAGGACAGCTTCGACCTGGCGCAGTTGGCGCGGCGCGCTTATGACCAGATCGCCAGCGGTCTGGCGCTGCAAGCCAAGGGCTCCACGCTCAGCGCGGTGGCCTGAGCGATCAAGACCTGCACCGTGCGGTGCCTTGAGCCCGTCAGTAGACGAACCGCACGGGCCAGCAGCACTATTTCTCCGGGTAAAGCGCCAATAGGCCGCCAGTCCGTAGGACAACGGCTGGATTTACATGTCTTCACAGAAGCGAAACAGTGCGCGCGTACGATTCCTGCACAATGGAAAACCCAACCGCGCCACAAGCTGCAAGAATTGATGATTTCACACAAAAAAAAATCTCGACGACTCTGCCGGAGCATGCGCCGCGCCCTGCCCATTGCCGTGGCACTGGCGGTCGCTCTGAGCGCCTGCTCTTCCTGGTCACCCAGGGCCGCAGGCGAGTCTGACATCGTGGTACCCGCCACCTGGTCCACGGCGGCGGCCTCCTCGGGCTCGGTAACCGCGACATCCCTGGCCCAGTGGTGGCAGAGGTTCAATGATCCGCTGTTGAGCACACTGGTGACGCAGGCTTTGCAGGCCAACACCACGGTCCGCTCGGCGCAGGCAGCGCTGCAGCAATCGCGCGCCCTGCGTGACGTCAAGTCTGGCAACCTGCTACCTGGGGTAGGCGCCTCGGCCTCAGCCCAGCGCAGCAAATCCGGCAGCAACGACGCCGGCAACCGTTTTCAGGCCGGCTTCGACGCCAGCTGGGAGCCCGATGTGTTTGGTGGCCAGCGCAGCGCCCTGAACGCGACCGAGGCCGATGCCAGCGCGGCCGAGGCGAATCTTGCCGATGTGCAGGTGTCGATCGCGGCCGAAGTCGCGGTGACCTACATCGAACTGCGGGGTTTGCAGGCGCGCCTGGCCATTGCCCGCAACAACCTGGCCAGCCAGACCGAAACACAGCAGATTACCGACTGGCGTGCCCAGGCCGGTCTGGCATCCTCGCTCGACCTGGAGCAGGCGCGTGCCGCCAGCGCCCAGACCAGCGCGCAAATTCCTGCACTGGAAACCAGTGCCGCGCAGGCGCAGAACAGTCTGGCGGTGCTGACAGGCCAGGCGCCCGGCGCGCTGAAGAGCACGCTGACCACCGCCAGCGCCTTGCCACAGGCTCCCAGCGATCTCGCGCTCAGCATTCCAGCGGAAACCCTGCGCCAGCGCCCGGACCTGCGCGCGGCGGAACATCGCATCAGCGCCGCCCTGGCGCGCGTGGCGCAGGCCGACGCCGCGCGCTATCCGGGCTTTCAAATCAGCGGCTCCCTGGGCCTGAGCGCCCTGACACTGGGCTCGCTCACCGCGGCCGGGGCCGTGGCGAATGCCTTGCTGGCCAGCGTCTCGGTGCCCTTGTTTGACGGCGGCGCCGCCCGGGCGCAAGTGCGCGCCCAGGAAGCGGCGCTGGAGCAGACCCGCGTGAGTTATCAGGCGACGGTGCTCACGGCCCTCCAGGATGTGGAAGATGCGCTGGTGGCCCTGCAGGGCGACCGCGAGCGGCTGGCCCGACTGGAGGTCGCTGCCGACGCTGCTGCCAATGCCGAGCTGCTGGCGCGCCAGCGCTACAGCAGCGGCCTGATCGACTTTCGCTCGGTGCTGGAAACGCAGCGCACCCTGCTGTCCACCCAGGACAGCGTCGAGAGCACACGTGCCAGCGTGAGCGCAGACCATGTGCGCCTGTACAAGGCACTGGGCGGCGGCTGGACTCCCGCTTCTGATCCCGCCACCCGCTGAACTGCACGCCCATCCCACCGATTCGCCAGACACCCCCATGAATACACCGAACACTTCCACGCCGCCAGCCACCGCCACCAGCCCTTCTGGCACTGACGTCCAGACCCTGCTGGGTGATGAGCAGCCGCGCGCGCTGTGGTGGCAGCGTCCTGCCATGTGGCTTGCCGTCGCCGCCGTCATCGCTCTGGCCGTCGGCCTGTACGTCTGGCAAGCCCGCAAAAACACCAGCGCCACCCCCACCTATGTGACCGAAGCGGTCAGCCGCGGCAACCTCACGCTCAACGTCCTGGCCAACGGCACTTTGCAGCCCACGCGCGCAGTGAACATCGGCAGCGAACTGTCGGGCACGGTCAAGCAGGTTTTGGTGGACGTGAACGACCGCGTGAAAAAAGGCCAGGTGCTGGTCGAGCTGGACACCGCCAAACTGTCCGACCAAGTGCTGCGTTCGCGCGCCTCACTGGCGGCCGTGCAGGCCCAGCTGGCGCAGGGCACGGCCACGCTGAAGGAAGCCCAGGCGACGCTCGCCCGCTATGAAGAAGTGGCGCGCCTGTCAGGCGGCAAAGTCCCCTCGGCCGCCGAGCTCGACAGTGCGCGCGCCACGCTGGCCCGCGCCGTGGCCAGCGAGGACAGTGCACGCGCCAATGTGGCCGAGGCCCGGGCTGCCCTGTCCACCGACGAGACCAACCTGTCCAAGGCCTCGATCCGCTCCTCCATCGACGGCGTGGTGTTGACGCGCTCCGTCGACCCCGGCAACGCAGTGGCCGCCTCGCTGCAAGCGGTAACGCTGTTTTCCATCGCCGAGGACCTGAAGCAGCTGCGGCTGGAAGTGAGCGTGGACGAGGCCGATGTCGGCACCGTGCAGGTCGGCCAGAAGGCCAGCTTCACCGTCAGCGCCTACCCGGCACGCCGCTACCCGGCCAAGATCACACGCGTCGCCTACGGCTCCACCAAGACCGACAACGTGATCACCTACACCACCAATCTCGATGTGGACAACTCCGACCTGAGCCTGCGCCCCGGCATGACGGCAGCGGCCACCATCACCTCGACCGAGCGTACCGGCGTGCTGCTGGTGCCCAACACCGCCCTGCGCTTCTCGCCCACGCAGGCCGCCGGCAGCACCGCGGCTGCGGAATCCAGCGGCAGCCTGGTGTCCAAGCTCATGCCGCGCATGCCGCGCTCCGGCGCGCGCAAAGCCGGCACCGACGGTGCCACCGCTGCGGCCCGGCAGGTCTGGGTGCTGAAGGAGGGCCAGGCGGTGGCCGTCACGGTCACGACCGGCATCAGCGACGGCCGCATGACCGAAGTCAGCAGTCCCGACCTGAAGGAAGGCATGGCCGTCATCACCGACCAGCGCGCCGCCGGAGCGGCGCCATGAGCGAGCCCCTGATCCGCCTGCGCGGCGTCACCAAGGTCTATGGCGAGGGGGCCACAGCCCTGCAGGCACTCAAAGGCGTCGATCTGGACGTCCAGGCTGGCGACTTCGTGGCCATCATGGGCCCGAGCGGCTCGGGCAAATCCACCGCCATGAACGTATTGGGATGTCTGGACACCCCGACCGCCGGTGGCTACATGTTCCAGGGTGTGCATGTAGAGTCCCTCACGCGCGACCAGCGCGCACGCCTGCGCCGGCGCTATTTCGGCTTTGTGTTCCAGGGTTTCAACCTGCTGGCGCGCACCTCGGCCCAGGAAAACGTGGAGTTGCCCCTGCTGTACCGCGGCGAACCGACGGCGGCACGCCATGCGGCGGCGGCCAGGGCGCTGGCCTCCGTGGGGTTGACCGGCTGGGAACACCACACGCCGGCCGAGCTCTCGGGCGGGCAGCAGCAGCGCGTGGCAATTGCCCGCGCCATCGTCACTGAGCCGGCCGTGCTGCTGGCCGACGAGCCCACCGGCAACCTGGACACCCAGCGCAGCCGCGAGATCATGGAGCTGTTGTGGGGCCTGAACGTGGACCATGGCATCACCGTGCTGATGGTCACCCATGAAGCCGACATGGCTGCCTACGCCCGGCGCATCGTGCGCTTTGTCGATGGCGTGGTCGCCAATGACACGCTCAATCCGCACCCGGCCGGTCTGCACGAAGCGCCAGCGCTTGCCCCGTCCATGACCCCGCCAGCCACCGAGGTCCACTGATGCTGTTCAACACCCTGCTGCTCGCGCTGCGCTCGATCCGGCGCAACCTGCTGCGCTCCTTTCTGACGATTCTGGGCATCGTGATTGGCGTGAGCGCCGTCATCACCATGGTCACCCTGGGCAACGGCGCCACCATGGCCGTGCAGAACCAGATTTCCGGCCTGGGCACCAACCTGCTGCAGGTGCGTCCCGGCCAGCGCATGGGTCCGGGCACCGGTGGCGCCAGCGCGCCGGCCTTCAAGGAGCTGGACGCCGAGGCCATCGCCACCCAGATTGGCGGCATCGCCGCCGTGGCGCCCGAGGCGCGCACCGGCAGCACCGTGGTGGCCAACGGCCGCAACTGGACCAGCAGCATCATCGGCAGCACCAACGCCTGGCTGGTCACCGGCAACTGGAAGCTGGGGCACGGCCGCGAGTTCTCCGACGATGAACTGCGCGCCGGCGCGGCCGTGTGCCTGATTGGCGAAACGGTGCGGCGTGAACTCTTCGGCGCGCGTGATGCGGTGGGCGGGCAGCTGCGCGTCAAGCAAATCTCCTGCGAGGTGGTGGGCGTGCTGGCCTCCAAGGGTCAGGGCGCCTTCGGCAACGACCAGGACGACGTGGTGCTGGTGCCCATCAAGACACTGCAGCGCCGTATCACGGGCAATACCCGCGTCAACACCCTGCTGGTCTCCATGATGGACGGCAGTGACGCTGACCGCGTCAAGGCCAGCCTGACCCAGTTACTGCGCGAGCGCCGCAAGCTGGCCAGCACCGACGAGGACAACTTCAACGTGCTCGACACCAAGCAGCTGGCCGACACCCTGTCGGGCACGACCAAGGTCATGACCATGCTGCTGGGCGCCGTGGCGGCAGTAAGCCTGCTGGTGGGCGGCATCGGCATCATGAACATCATGCTGGTGAGCGTGACCGAGCGCACGCGCGAGATCGGGCTGCGGCTGGCGATTGGCGCGCTGGAGCGCGAGGTATTGCTGCAGTTTCTGATTGAGGCCGTGGTGCTGGCGGCCATGGGCGGCATCATCGGCATTGTGCTGGCCACCGGCGCCTCGGTTCTGCTGGCCCGCCTCATGGACGTGCCGTATCTGTTCAACCCCGGCGTGAACCTGTTGTCGTTTCTGTTCTCGGCCGGCATCGGCGTGCTGTTTGGCTACTTTCCGGCGCGCCGGGCTGCCCGCATGGACCCGATTGAGGCCCTGCGCCACGAGTAGATTTATAAGAAATCGGGCTCTATCCCTCGCAGAATAAGCGCATGTAGCTATTGTTTTTGTAGCAACTCCGCAATCACCCGCGGGTAGATCAGGTGCTCCTGCGTCAACACCCGCGCCGACAGAACTTCCGCCGTATCACCCGGCAGCACCGGCACCACCGCCTGCGCCAGGATGGGCCCGTGGTCCAGATCAGCCGTCACCTGATGCACCGTGGCACCGGCAAACTTGCAGCCGGCATCCAGCGCGCGCTGCTGCGTGTGCAAGCCCGCAAAGGCCGGCAGCAGTGAGGGATGGATATTGAGCAGCCGGCCCGCGTAACGGCCGACAAAGCCGGGCGTGAGAATGCGCATGAAGCCGGCCAGCACCACCAGCACCGGCTGGCCGGGTTCGTCGTAGCGGTCAATTTCCTTGGCCAGCGCCTCATCAAACGCCTCACGCGAACCAAAGGCCTTGTGGTCCAGCACCCCGGTCGCAAGGCCTTGTTCCTGGGCGAACAGCAGCCCCTGGGCCGAGGCCTTGTTGCTGATGACCGCCGCCACGCGTGCCCCAAATTTGTCCTGCCAGCCGTCGCGCCGTGCGGTTTTTACGATGGCGGCCATGTTGGAGCCGCCGCCAGAGATCAAAATAACGATGTTTTTCATACCTGCCCGAATTATGACCTTGACCACCTCCAGCCAGCCCCTCACACCCCCCTCTTCACCGATCCTCAGCCCCGTTGAAGCGCGCGTGCTCGGCACCCTGATGGAGAAGGCCCGCACCGTGCCGGACAGCTACCCGCTGACACTCAACTCGCTGCTGCTGGGCTGCAATCAGAAGACCAGCCGCGAGCCACTGATGGAACTGGATGAAGCGCAGGTTGCGACCGCACTGGACACGCTCAAAACCGCCAACCTGGTACGGGAGAGCAGCGGTGGACGCACGACGCGCTACGAGCACAATTTCCAGCGCGGCATCGGCGTGTTCGAGCAGGCGGCTGTCTTGCTGGGGCTGTTGATGCTGCGCGGGCCGCAAACCGCGGGCGAGTTGCGGCTGAACGCCGAGCGCTGGTACAAGTTTGCCGACATCTCTTCCGTCGAGGGCTTTCTGGAAGAGCTGCTGGACCGCGCGCCAGAAAAAGGTGGCACCCTGGTGGTCAAGCTGGCCCGTGCGCCAGGCACCCGCGAGCAACGCTGGGCTCACCTGCTGTGCGGCCCGGTGTTTGAGTCGCCAACCGGCAGCGACTATTCCTCACGCCCGACTGACGGCTCATTCGGCAGCAACACTGCACAGCGCATTGAACGGCTTGAAACCGACGTGGCTCAGCTGCGCGAAACCGTACAAAAATTGTGCCAGGAGCTGGGCGTGTCACCACCTGGACAGACATAATCGAACGACCGTGCTAAAAATAGCCCAGTGACTTACTTGGAGACCCTTTTATGGATTTGGCATTTACCCCCGAAGAGCAGAAGTTTCGCGAAGAGATCCGTGCCTGGGTAGGCGAAAACCTGCCTGCCGACATCTCGAACAAGGTGCACAACGCCTTGCGACTGAGTCGTGACGACATGCAGCGCTGGGCAAAGATTCTGGGCAAGAAGGGCTGGCTTGGCCATGGCTGGCCCAAAGAATTCGGCGGACCCGGCTGGAACTCGATCCAGAAGCATCTGTTTGAGGAAGAATGCGCGCTGGCCGGCGCTCCACGTGTGGTGCCCTTCGGCCCGGTGATGGTGGCGCCTGTGATCATGGCGTTTGGCAACGCCGAGCAGCAAAAGCGTTTCCTGCCCGGCATCGCCAGCGGCGAAGTGTGGTGGAGCCAGGGCTATAGCGAGCCGGGCTCCGGCTCTGATCTGGCTTCGGTCAAGACCCGGGCCGAGCGTCAGGGCAACAAATACATCGTGAACGGCCAGAAAACCTGGACCACCCTGGGCCAGTACGGCGAATGGATTTTCTGCCTGGTGCGCACCAGCACCGAGGGCAAGCCGCAGACCGGCATCAGCTTCCTGCTAATCGACATGAAGTCGCCCGGCGTGACCGTGCGTCCGATCGTGCTGCTGGACGGCGAGCCGGAAGTCAACGAAGTCTTTTTTGACAACGTCGAGGTTCCCGTCGAGAACCTGATTGGCGAAGAAAACAAGGGCTGGACCTATGCCAAGCACCTGTTGAGCCACGAGCGCACCAACATTGCCGATGTGAACCGCGCCAAACGCGAGCTGGAGCGCCTCAAGCGCATTGCCAGGGCCGAAGGCGTTTACGAGGATGTTCGTTTCCGCGACGAGATCGCCAAGCTGGAAGTGGACGTGGTGGCACTGGAAATGATGGTGCTGCGCGTGCTGGCCGCTGAAAAATCGGGCAAGCAGTCACTGGATGTGGCGGGCCTGCTCAAGATTCGCGGCAGCGAAATCCAGCAGCGCTACACCGAACTGATGATGCTGGCGGCCGGCCCTTACGCCCTGCCGCTCATCCACGAGGCCATGGAGGCCGGCTGGCAGGGCGACCAAGCTGGTGCCGGGCTGCAAGCCTTCCCGGGTGGCGCGGTCTACTGCGCACCGCTGGCATCCACCTACTTCAACATGCGCAAGACCACGATCTACGGTGGCAGCAATGAAGTGCAACGCAATATCGTTTCCCAAGTCGTATTAGGCTAAAAGGACAAACATCATGGATTTTGATTTTTCTGACGATCAGGAACAACTGCGCGACGCCGTTCGCAAATGGGTCGACAAGGGTTACAGCTTCGAGCGCCGTAGCGCCACGGTGAAAGCCGGCGGGTTTTCCCGCGACGCCTTTGGCGAAATTGCCGAACTGGGCCTGTGCGGTCTGTACATTCCAGAAGCCCATGACGGCATGGGCATGGGCCCGGTCGAGGGCATGGTGGTGATGGAGGAACTGGGACGCGGCATGGTGCTGGAGCCTCTTAATCAGAGCCTGATCGCAGGTGCTGTGCTGGCGGGCTATGCCCCTGACGCCGTCAAATCGGCCTGGCTACCGAAAGTGGCCAGCGGCGAAGCACTGGTGGTGCTGGCTTACCAGGAGCGCGCCGCCCGCTACCGGCTCGATGTTTGTGAAGCAAAAGCGACTCCAGCCCCCACTGGATATGCCTTGACAGCTACAAAAAGCATAGTACCAACCGGTGATGTGGCCGATGCATTCATGGTCCCCGCCACGCTCAATGGCAAACTGGCCCTGTTCTTGGTCGAACGTGCGGCCGCCGGCGTCACCACCCGCGGCTATGGCACCCAGGATGGCAGCCGGGCGGCGGAACTCACGCTGGACAATGCGCCCGCCAGCCTGATCACGCTGGACGGCCTGACCGCCCTGGAGCATGCGGTGGACATCGGCATTGCCGCCACCTGCGCGGAAGCCGTGGGCGTGATGGACAAGACCATGGCCATCACCGCCGAATACCTAAACACCCGCAAACAGTTTGGCGTGGTGATCAGCAGCTTCCAGGCGTTGCGCCACCGCGCTGCCGACATGAAAATGCAGCTGGAACTGGCCCGCTCCATGAGCTATTACGCGTCGCTCAAGCTGAATGCGCCGGCGCCTGAACGTCGTGCGGCCATGGCCCGCGCCAAATACCAGCTGGGCAACTCCATGCGCTTTGTGGGGCAACAGGCAGTGCAGCTGCACGGCGGCATCGGGGTGACTGACGAGTACATCGTGAGCCATTACTTCAAGAAGCTGACCCAGATGGAAATGACCTTTGGCGACACGCTGCACCACCTGGGTGAAGTATCGAGCCGGATGCAGGACACCGCAGGCGTTTTTGCCTGAGGGCCAGTTGCCCGTCTGCGCCCTCTTCTGCCCTTACTCGGGCTGGCGCACCCGCAGAAAACTCGCAAAGCGCGGCAGCCCTGCTGGCGTGCGTTCGCGGTAACGGTAAGTGACCACTGCCCCCAGCGCGGGCGGTGACTCGCGCTGCGCATCGGTAAAACCCGTGCCGAGCGCGAATCGCTGACCGCCTGGCATTTCCAGCAACAACGCGCCCATGCGTCCGGTGTGACGGCCCTTGCCGGGCAGGTGAGCCAGAACCCGGGCCTCTTCATCCGGCAGCGGCTTGAGCTTGCGCAGGTTGTCGCTGCGGCCCGCTGACCAGACCGCATCGGCACGGTGCAGCATCAACCCTTCCCCCCCGGCACTGACGAGCTGGCGCAACTGGCGCTGCAGGGTGGCATGGTCGGCAACCTGGCGCTGCGCCAGCGGCTGCAGCCAGCGCGGCACGCCCGGCGCAGCCAACAGGCGTGCTGCCTGCTCGGTGCGTTCGGCAAAAGTGCCCGCCGCGCCCGGCAAGTCAAAGATCATGTAGCGCAATTCCCGCCACTCGGCGTCCACCGCGGTGTGGCGTCGAACGATACCGGAGAGACGGTCAAACTGGCCCCGCCCCAACCACAATTCACCGTCCAGCGGGGTGGCCGGCAAGCCGGCCTTGAACCAATCGGGGGCCGCAATGATCCGGCCACTGCGAAAGCGCAGCACTTGACCATCCCAATGCGCCCGCACCCCATCGAGCTTTTCGCTCACAAGAAAATCACGCGGATCAAGACCGGCGTGCCAGTGTTTGGCCAGCATCAGCGCGGGAGGCGACTCTGCCGGGGCCTCAACGGCGACTGTGGCGACCTCGGCGGCAAGCCCGGGCGACATGAAAAATGCACTGCCCAGAAGCAATGCCAGACAGGCTGCTGCCCGGCTGACTGACCGATGCGCCATGGCGGCCTCCCTGATGTTGAACTGGAGAATGGGGAAGAAAGGCTGATTGAGCGTCACACCGGATCTATGCCGCCTGACGGTCCTGCGCATCCGACATGATCTGGTCCAGCGCCCGCGACACGATGGGCACCTGGTCGATGACGCTGAGCCGGCCGCGCCGCAACAACGCGGCCACTTCCCGCTCGGAGCGCACAAAAGCATCAAAACCATCGCGATTGGTGAACAGCAGGCGCGTGCGCATGGGACTGACCCAGCTCAGGCGGCAGCGGTGGCGCGTGGTCTCGTTCACCATGAAATCGAACCACAGCCCGCGGCTGAAGGTCTGGGCCATGGCATCAAACTCATCGGCTGACCCGGCCAGCTTGCCAGCCCGTCGCTGATCCAACTCGTTCATCGCCTCCTGGCCAGCGTTGGCCTCCAGGAGGGCCGATGCGGTGTCCACCGCAACCGGTTGCGTCATGCGGATCGCGAGCATGTGGGTCGAAATCAGGCGCCGGGTGAAGGTTGCACGTGCCTCGCCCGTCCAGTCGATGGCGTCCAGGCCCGCATTCAGGTTGCGCACCAGGTCGGGCAACACCGCCACCAGTCGCCGCCGCTCTTCCGTCCGCGTCTTGGGCTGCGTCGACCAGATCAGCTGGTCCATGGCGGTGAGGGCGCTGTCCCACTGGGCCGGGCTGTCCGTCACGTTCAGCCAGGCGCGTGCCATCACCTCACGCCATTGGGTCGTCAGGAACGGTGCCAAGAAAGGCGCCAGCGGCAATTCCGGCGGCAGGGCCTTGATGCGGTCATGCACTGCTTCGTCGGCGTGGGCCAGTGCCTGCTCATAGGATTCGCCCACGCGCTCATGGTCCGCCGCCGGTTCAATACGGACCTGTGCCTGTTGTTCCGTTTCAAACAGGAATTCCGTGAACTCCAGCAGCAACTCGCTGAACAGGGTGAGGTCGTCTTCGAATTCGGTCAACACGCGTTTGACCGTGCTTTCGATGCGCACATACAGCGGGTCGTTTTCACCCTTCTCGGGCGCCCAGGCGACGGATGCGGATGCCAGTGTGTCAACCAGCCGGCGCGCCGGGTGATCGGCAGACAGGAAGAAGTCGCGGTCGATCATGGCCGCCTTGAGCACGGGGATCTGCAGGCGGCCAATGACGAACTTCATCTGCAGGGGAATAGCCTGGTCCGCAAAAACAAAATCGAACACCTCGGCCAGCGCGTCCACCGTGCCACGATCCAGTTCGGGGGCGCGGCGCACCTCGTCCCGATCCCGCATCTGGCGCAGGATGTTGTGGTCGCCCGGGTCCTGCCCCTCCAGAATCTGGTAGGACGAAGAGGCTCCCGCACCGGCTTGCAGGTCACCCAGGTAACCCATGAATTCGGGGTCGGCTGGCGCGAACGTTTGCCGCGCCCCGTCACCATGGGTTTCGGTCCACGCAAGTGCCTCGCCATCCCCGGAGTCACCGGGGGCAGGCGGCGAGCCCAGGCCAAGCCGTTGCAGAAACTGCCGCGCCTGCGCCGCAATGTTGCGTCCTGCCGGCGCCAGACCGCCCCACACGGAACGGGCACGACCCGCCTCCGGCGCGCCAAGACCCGGCCTCCTGCTCACCGGTGCCTCATCGCCGCCCGACAAGGGTGCAGCTGCCGACGCAGGGCCCAGGTTGGCGTGCGCAGACGGCACACTGTCCGATCGCTTGATGCGATGCATGGTCTGGGCCTCAATGCCTGCCTGCATCAACGTCGCATTCAGATCCGCATACAAAGGTGCCAGATCCAGACTGTGCCGCGGTTCAAGCGCCAGCAGCAGGTCCTCGGTCGCCTGGTCGTCAAGGCCGCTCTTTTCCCACGCCAGCAAGAACGCGCGGACAAATACTTCGGGACGAAATGGGTTGCTCAACAGGCTTGGTGCGTCCTGCCCCAGCAATGCGCCGAGCCGCAGGGTCAGCGGGCTCACGCTGGCGTCGTAGTGCGCCGTAAACCGCTGCGCCACGCGGTCCAGCAACAGAATGCGTTCCACCTCGCACACGTCAATCAATGACAGCGTCATGCCGTTCAGCGCTTCGTCGGAGGCAGAGTTGCGGGACTGGGTGGCGTCCGTCACGTCCGGCAGGATGGAGCGCACCTCCTCCTCCAACGATGTCTGCAGAGCAGCTTGAAAGGCACGATTGAAGACGTCGGCGTGCTTGTGCAGCAAGAGGCAGGCTGAACGCAGGTTCTGGCCCCGGGCCTGCGACGGCCTGGCGTCCACCAGATCCAGCAAATGCTCGCGCACCAGTGTCAGGTTGTCGCTCTCATGGTCGGCAAAGTAGGCCAATGTCTTGCCCATCAGCGCGCGAATATGTCGGCGCGCCTGGACACGCGAACCGCGCTCAGCGGCATGAGATGATGAAGGCGAGCGAATGGACATCCCTGTATTGCCTGGTGTCTTTGAACAAGCTGGGCGAATGACGCCCAAACCGCGAACCGCAGCTGCCCGGACCGGTCAGGCGCGCTGCACGACTACCTTAGCAGCAATCACCTGTAACACGCCGACGGCACTGCACTTGTTACGCAAAGATACACCTCAAAACCACACAACCCTCAAGTAAGGAGTCTTGACGACTTGGGCACATGCGCCATCAGGAATTCCATCTGGTCGGCCAGGATGCGACGGTTTCGCAGGATGAAATCTTCCCAGAGACTGGGCACGTACGGTGTGTACAACAGCGGCATATTGGCCTGCTCGGGCGTGCGGTGGCTTTTGCGGTGGTTGCAGGGACGGCACGAGGTGACCACATTCATCCAGATATCGACACCGTTCTGCGCGAACGGAATGATGTGCTCGCGCGTCAGGTCTTCCTCGTGGAAATGGTCGCCGCAATAGGCGCAGATATTGCGGTCACGTGCAAACAACTTGCTGTTCGTCAGCCCCGGCTTCAGGTTAAAAGGATTGATGCCCGGCACACCCTTGGTGCCAATGATGCTGTTGACCGTGATGATGGATTGTTGGCCGGTGATTGCGTTGTGTCCGCCATGAAACACCGCAACCTGTGCCCCCATTTCCCAGCGCACTTCCTCGGCGGCATAGTGGATCACCGCCTGCTCAAGCGAAATCCACGACTGCGGTAACCCCTGGGCTGAGAGCTTCAAGACCTTCAAAACACGCCTCCTGGAACAGTTAAATGAACCACTGACACGAAATGCGATTGCCTCTGACAACGGGGCAAAAATGACTTGCCCCACTGCTAGGACACAATATAACCTGTTTTCATGACAATCCGGCTTCAGGCGCTTGAGTCAACAGCGCCGTCTGCTATCAAAAAGATAACAATCCAATGAAGGTTTTTCGCGGTTTCAACCACCCCGGCGTCTCTCAGGCATGCGCGCTGACCATTGGCAATTTTGACGGTGTGCACCGCGGCCACCAGGCCATGCTGGCATTGCTCAAGGGCGAAGCCCAGCAGCGTGGCGTGCCGAGCTGCGCCATGACGTTTGAGCCGCATCCGCGCGACTATTTCGCGGCAGCCACCCACAAACCCGAGCTGGCGCCGGCGCGCATCGGCACGCTGCGCGACAAGCTGACCGATCTGGCCCAGTGCGGCGTGGACCAGACGGTCGTCCTGCCGTTTGACGCGCGGCTGGCAGCGCTGTCGCCCCAGGCGTTCATCGACGACGTGTTGGTCAAGGGCCTGGGCGCGAAGTATGTTCTGGTCGGTGATGATTTCCGTTTTGGCTTCAAGCGTGCGGGCGACTACGCCATGCTCGATGCCGCGGGCGTGGCACAAGGCTTTGACGTGGCACGCATGAACAGCTACGAAGTGCACGGCCTGCGGGTGTCGAGTTCCGCCGTGCGCGATGCCTTGTCGGAAGGCCGGATGGATGACGCGGCACGACTTTTGGGGCGGCCCTACCGCATCTCGGGACACGTGGTGCATGGCCGCAAACTGGGGCGAGAGTTGGGTTTCAGAACCCTGAACCTGCGCTTTTCCCACTGGAAACCCGCCGCCAGCGGCATCTTCGTCGTGCTGGTCCACGGTCTGGATGCCGTGCCGCTGGCGGGGGTTGCCAACCTGGGTATTCGCCCCTCACTGGACCCCAATGACGTGAACGGTGGTCGGGTGCTACTGGAAACCCATTGCCTGGACTGGCCCCAGCGCCTGGGCGCGGAGGGTGCGTACGGTAAAATCATCCGTGTGGAACTGCTACACAAATTGCACGGCGAACTCAAATACGATGGCCTGGATGCTCTTCAAAAGGGCATCGCCCGGGACTGCGATGACGCGCGTGCCTACCTGGCGTCACCGCACGCCCAGACGCACCGTCAAACGACGCGCGACCGAATTTAGGCGGCGAAAGGTTTCGCCCGCCCCGCACCTTGAGCCTGGCTCACCCGACACTTTTCGCCACCCCAACGACACAGATGCAGCTCCGGGCGACTCGCTGCATCATTTGGATTTTCAGATACCACAAACGCTGCCCTGCGGCGAAACAGTTCCACCAGCACCATGACCGAATCCACCACACCTGACACCAGCACCAAAACCGATTACCGCAGCACGCTCAACCTGCCGGACACGCCATTCCCCATGCGGGGCGACCTGCCCAAGCGCGAGCCGGGCTGGGTGAAGGAGTGGGAGGACAAGGGCATCTACAAGAAATTGCGGGACATGCGCAAAGGCGCTCCCAAGTTTGTGCTGCACGACGGACCGCCCTACGCCAATGGCCAGATTCACATGGGGCATGCGGTCAACAAGATTCTGAAGGACATGATCGTCAAGGCGCGCCAGCTCAAGGGCATGGACGCCGCCTACATCCCGGGCTGGGACTGCCACGGTCTGCCAATCGAAAACGCGATTGAAAAGAAATTTGGCCGCAAGCTGCCGCGCGACGAGATGCAGGCGAAAAGCCGCGCCTTTGCCACCGAGCAGATCGACATCCAGCGCGTGGACTTCAAACGCCTGGGCGTGCTGGGCGACTGGGACCACCCGTATCGCACCATGGATTTCAGCAACGAGGCAGATGAAATCCGCGCCTTCAAACGGGTGGTGGAGCGGGGCTTTGTCTACCGCGGCCTGAAGCCCGTCTATTGGTGCTTTGACTGCGGCTCGTCGCTCGCCGAGTTTGAGATCGAATACGCCGACAAAAAATCGCAGACGCTGGACGTCGGCTTTCTGTGCGCCGAGCCGGCCCGGCTGGCAACAGCCTTTGGCCTGGGCGCGCTCGACAAAGAGGCGTTTGCCGTCATCTGGACCACCACCGCGTGGACCATTCCGGCCAACCAGGCCCTGAACCTGAACCCGGAACTCACCTACGCGCTGGTCGATACCGAGCGCGGCCTGCTGGTACTGGCCGAGAGCCTGGTCGGGAAGTGCATGGAGCGCTACCAGCTCACCGGCACGGTGGTCGCCACCACCAAAGGCGAGTCGCTGGCAGGCATCCAGTTCAAGCACCCGCTGGCCCATGTGGACGCGGGCTACGACCGCTTCAGCCCCGTCTACCTGGCCGACTACGCCACCGCGGAGGATGGCACCGGCCTGGTTCACTCCTCGCCAGCCTACGGCGTGGAAGACTTCAACAGCTGCGTCGCGCATGGAATGGCCTACGACGACATCCTGAACCCGGTGCAGGGCAATGGCGCCTACGCGCCCGAGCTGCCGCTGTTTGGCGGCCAACACATCTGGAAGGCCTGCCCCGTCATCATTGATGCGCTGCGCGATGCCGGGCGCCTGTTTGCCACCGAGAACATCACCCACAGCTACCCGCATTGCTGGCGCCACAAGACACCGGTGATCTACCGCGCGGCCGCCCAGTGGTTCATCCGCATGGACGAGGGCGAAGGGGTATTTACCAAGGACAAGGCACCCAAGTCCCTGCGCCAGCTGGCGCTGGACGCCATCGAGCAGACCTCCTTCTATCCCGAGAACGGCAAGACGCGCCTGCGCGACATGATTGCGGGCCGGCCCGACTGGTGTATCAGCCGCCAGCGCAGCTGGGGCGTGCCCCTGCCCTTCTTCCTGCACAAGGACAGCGGGGAGTTGCACCCGCGCACCATGGAGATTCTGGACATCGCCGCCGACATGGTGGAAAAGGGCGGCATTGAGGCCTGGAGCAAGGCCACGACCGAGTCCATCCTCGGCGCGCAGGATGCAGAGCAGTACACCAAGAGCAGCGATATTCTGGAAGTCTGGTTTGACTCGGGTACCACGCACACCACAGTGCTCAAGGGCTCGCACCCCGGCAGCGGTCACGAGACGGGACCCGAGGCCGACCTGTATCTGGAAGGGCATGACCAGCACCGCGGCTGGTTTCATTCGTCGCTGCTGACGGCATGCGCCATGTACGGCCGCGCGCCCTACAAAGGCCTGCTGACCCACGGCTTCACGGTGGACAGCAAGGGCCACAAGATGAGCAAGAGCGCGGGCAACGGGGTTGATCCGCAGGAGACCTCGAAAAAGCTTGGCGCCGAAATCATTCGCCTGTGGGTGGCCGCCAGCGACTACTCCGGCGACATTGCCGGCGACGACAAAATTCTGGCGCGCGTCGTGGACACCTACCGCCGTGTCCGCAACACGCTCAAATTCCTGCTGGCCAATGTGAGCGACTTTGACCCGGTCAAAGACGCGGTGCCGCTGGCGCAGATGCTTGAGATTGACCGCTACGCCCTGAGCCGCGCGGCGCAGCTGCAGGCCGACATCCTGGCGCACTATGAAGTCTATGAATTCCACCCGGTGGTGGCCAAACTGCAGATCTACTGCTCTGAAGACCTGGGCTCGTTCTACCTCGACATCCTCAAGGACCGGCTCTACACCACGGCGCCGAAGTCGCTGGCACGTCGCAGCGCCCAGACCGCCCTGTGGCAGATTACGCAGGCGATGCTGCGCTGGATGGCGCCGTTCCTGAGCTTCACGGCCGAAGAGGCGTGGGCCGTGCTGGGCACCGCCGGCAAAACGCCAGGCGACACGAAAGAATCGATCTTCATGGACACCTACGTCCAGCTGGAAGCACCTGACACGGCATTGCTGGCCAAGTGGGCCCGTATCCGCGAGATCCGCGACGCGGTGAACAAGGAGATCGAAGTCTTGCGCGCCGAGGGCAAGGTCGGTTCGTCCCTGCAGGCTGCCGTGACACTCACAGCGGCGGCAGCGGATTACGCGATTCTGGCCAGCCTGGGTGATGATCTGAAATTTGCCTTCATCACATCTGCTATTACTTTGATAGCTGAAGACGCCCTCTCCATTGGGGCTGACACCTCAAATGCCATAAAATGCGAGCGCTGCTGGCATTACCGTGACGATGTCGGAGCGGACCCCGCTCACCCCACCCTGTGTGGCCGCTGCACCAGCAACCTGTTTGGTGCAGGCGAGAACCGGAGATTTGCGTAATGGCCCGAGGATTCAAATCATCATCGTCGGGAGGCATGCTGCAATGGCTGGGCCTGGCTTTCATCATTCTGATCGCCGACCAGTTCACCAAGATCCTGATCGTCGGCTATTACCAGCTGGGTGACAGCACTTACGTCACGAGCTTCTTCAACGTGGTTCGCGCGCACAACACGGGTGCGGCGTTCTCGTTTCTGGCCGGGGCCTCGGGCTGGCAACGGTGGTTCTTCACCGTCATCGGCCTGCTGGCAGCGGCCCTGATTCTGTGGATGCTCAAGTCGCACGCCGGGCAAAAACTGTTTGCCTTTGCCATGGCCTGCATCCTGGGCGGCGCCATTGGCAATGTGATTGACCGGATCATGTACGGTTACGTGGTGGACTTTCTGGACTTTCACTGGCTCAACTGGCATTTCCCGGCCTTCAATGTCGCCGACAGCGCAATCACCATAGGCGCAGCCTGCCTGATACTGGACGAACTGCTTCGCGTACGCCGCACGCACTAGGCGCACCACAAGGAAAAGGAACCCGTTGACCCACCTGCTGAATCTCCTCGCAGCCATCGCCCTGCTGGTCTGGGGCACGCATCTGGTGCGCACCGGCATCCTGCGCGTGCTGGGCGCCAATCTGCGCAACGTGCTGGCCCGCAGCGTGAGCAACCGGTTCAAAGCCATGGTCTCGGGGCTCGGCGTCACGGCCCTGGTGCAGTCCAGCACCGCCACGGCGCTCATCGTCTCGGCGTTCGTGGGCCAGGGCTTGATGGCCCTGCCCTCGGCGCTGGCCGTCATGCTGGGGGCCGACATTGGCACCAGCCTGATGGCGGTGGTGTTCTCCCGCGATCTGTCATGGCTGTCGCCCCTGTTCATTTTTGTCGGTGTCGTGCTGTTCATTGCCCGCCAGTCCACCACCGTCGGCCGCGTCGGGCGCATTCTGATTGGCCTGGGACTGATGTTGCTAGCTCTGCAACTGGTCACCGTATCGGCCAACGTGCTGACCCAAGCCCCGGCGGTCAAGGCGCTGCTGGCATCCCTGAGCAGCGACCTGCTGCTCGAGATCACCGTGGGCGCCACGCTGGCGGTGCTCAGCTACTCAAGCCTCACCATTGTGCTGCTCACGGCCACTCTTGCCGCCACCAATGTGATACCGGTGGATGTGGCGCTCGGTCTGGTGCTGGGCGCCAATCTTGGCAGCGGCCTGCTCGCGGTGTTGACCACCCTGAGGGCCAATGTGGAAACACGTCAGGTGCCGCTGGGCAACCTGGTGTTCAAGGTGCTCGGGATCGCCATCGCTGCGCCCTTTCTCAGTCTATGGCTGCAGTACGCACGTCCGCTGCTGGGTGACGTGGCGACCGTGGTCGTGCTGTTTCATCTGAGCTTCAACCTGCTGGCGGGCCTGCTTTTTATCGGCCTGACCCAGGTCGTTGCCCGCTGGATTGGCTACTGGCTGCCCAAACCACAAAAGAGCACGGTGGCCGGGCGTCAGCGACACCTGGACGCATCGGCACTGGCCACCCCGTCACTGGCCCTCTCGTGTGCGGTACGCGAGGCCATGCACCAGGCCGATGTGGTGGAAACCATGCTGCTGGGCGTGCTGGAGGTGATCCAGAACAACGACTACAAGCTGGCCCAGCGCCTGCAGAAAATGGACGATACGGTGGACGAGCTGTACTCGGACATCAAGTACTACCTGACCAAGATCTCACGCGAAGCCCTGAGCGAGAACGAAGGGCACCGCTGGACCGACATCATCAGCTTCACCATCAACATGGAGCAGATCGGCGACATCATTGAACGGGTGTTGCAGGACATCGAAGAGAAGAAGATCAACCTCGGGCGCGAGTTCTCGCAGGCGGGCATGAACGAGATCATCGAATTGCACAGCCGTCTGGTCAGCAACCTGCGCCTCGGCATGAGCGTATTCCTGAACGGCAATGTGCGCGACGCGCAGAAACTGCTGGAAGAAAAATCCCGCTTTCGCGACCTGGAGCGCGAATATGCCGCCGCCCACCTGGATCGCCTCTCGGTCAATACTCTGCAGAGCATCGAGACCAGTTCGCTGCACCTGGACCTGATCAGCGACCTCAAGCGCATCAACTCCCACATCTGCTCGATTGCCTATCCGATCCTGGACTCGGCAGGTGCGCTGGCACCCAATCGCCTGCGTCATTCGGTGCTGGACGCGCACCATCCGGTCGTGGCCAACGCCATACGGCCACCCAATTCAGGGCAACCGCGGGCATAAAGCCGTTTTGCTGCTATTTTGATAGCAGTCAAGGCTTGTTCCAGGAGGGCTACAACTCAAAGTGTCAGGATCGTGCAGCCCGTGGTCTTGCGTGCTTCGAGGTCGCGATGCGCCTGCTGTACTTCCGCCAACGGGTAGCGCTGGTCGATCCGAATGGTGACCTTTCCACTGGTGACCGCCTCAAACAAATCATCCGCCATGGCCTGTGTGCTCTCACGCGTAGCGATGTGCGTAAACAGGGTCTGGCGCGTCACGTAGATGGAGCCTTTTGCGCCCAGAATGCCGGGGGCAAACGGTGCGACTGGTCCCGAGGCGTTGCCAAAGCTCGCCATCAGGCCAAACGGCGCGAGGCAGTCCAGCGACTTGTCCCAGGTGTCTTTGCCCACCGAGTCGTACACCACTTTCACACCTTTGCCACCGGTGATCTCTTTCACACGGGCCAGGAAGTCTTCGGTCGAATAGTTGATGACGAAAGCGGCGCCGTGCTCCTTGGCCAGCGCGCATTTGGCATCCGACCCTGCGGTGCCAATCAGCTGCAGACCCATCGCGCGCGCCCACTGGCAGGCAATCAGGCCGACGCCACCCGCGGCGGCATGGAAGAGAACGAAGTCGCCAGCCTGCAAGCCGCCCTGCGGCTGCGTGCGCTTGAGCAGGTATTGCGCTGTCAGGCCCTTGAGCATCATGGCCGCACCGGTCTCGAATGAAATGGCATCCGGAAGCTTGCACACGCACTTGGCGGGCATGACCCGCAGCTCACAGTAGCTGCCCGGGGGCTGGCTGGCGTAGGCCGCACGGTCGCCCACTTTCAGGTGGGTCACGCCCTCGCCGACCGCCTCCACCACGCCGGCGGCTTCCATGCCCAGCTGCAGCGGCATCGGCAAGGCGTAAAGGCCACTGCGCTGGTACACGTCAATGAAGTTCAGACCGACCGCATGGTGACGGATGCGGATTTCACCCGGTCCGGGGTCACCCACCGTGACAGTGACAAGCTTGAGCTGTTCGGGGCCGCCATTTTGATCAATGCGAATGGCGCGGGAAGCGATGGAAGTCATGGCGGGTGTCCTGAAATTTAAAGGGTGCAGCATGTTGCCATGAAATGATGCCGCACGTCGTCACCGGGTCATCAGAACGAGGAGTCCGACTTGCTACAGTCCTGACCATGCATCCCAAACTGACCCCTACCGCTGCCCTCTTGCTGACCGTGCCACCCCTGCTGTGGGCTGGCAACGCCGTGGTCGGCAGACTGGTCAGCGATCTGGTGTCGCCCATGACCCTGAACTTTCTGCGATGGGTGCTGGCGTTTGCCTTGCTGCTGCCGCTGGCCGGGAACGTGCTGCGCCCCACCAGTGACCTCTGGCCAAGCTGGCGGCGTTTCCTGCTGCTGGGCCTGCTCAGCGTCGGCGGCTACAACGCTTTGCTCTACCTGGCCCTCAACACTTCCACGCCCATCAACGTCACACTGGTGGGTTCCAGCACACCGGTTTGGATGTTGTTGATCGGCCGTGTTTTTTTTGGCGTTGGCATCTCCCGGCGTCAGTTGCTGGGGGCCGCGCTGTCGATCGCGGGCGTGATGCTGGTGCTGTGCCGGGGTCAACTTGAACTGCTGCTGCAGGTGCGTCTGGTGCCTGGCGACCTGTACGTGCTGATGGCATCGGCAGCCTGGGCGTACTACAGCTGGATGCTGGCGCACCCGACCACGGAGCCCGCCGGCATCCGCTCGGACTGGTCGGCTTTTCTGCTGGCACAGATGGCATTTGGCCTGGCCTGGGCCGGGCTGTTTGCGGGAGGCGAATGGGCCTTGACCGACGCACGCATCCATTGGGGTTGGCCGCTGGCCGCTGCGCTGGCATTCATCTCGGTGGGCCCCGGGCTGATGGCCTACCGCGCCTGGGGCGCCGGCGTGGCGCGGGCCGGCCCGGCAGCGGCAGGGTTTTTCTCCAACCTGACGCCGCTCTTCACCGCCGTGCTCTCCAGCGCATTCCTGGGTGAGATACCCCGGCTGTATCACGTGCTGGCCTTTGCCCTGATCGTGGGCGGCATCATGGTGTCGTCGCGCCGCTAGTGCATGACCCCCACGCTTGCCACTGCGTGTGCTGCGCTGCCCCCCGAGGGGGCTAATTTTCCTTGGGGCGGCCCGGCGAAAAATTCGGCCCCCACGCTTGCCGTTGCGTGTGTTGCGCGGCGGCCGGCCATGCGACACAGCCCGAGGTAGACCTTATTCCATTGCCAATTCAATGCGGGATTAGGCGCACCGCCTCAGACAGCACTTCAGTGCGGCAAGGCGGTGCAACGACATATCGCGTTGAAGTAGAAATGGAATTACTGGGCCTGAAAGCCGCTGGCCTTGATAATGCGCGCCCAGGTCTGGGTGTAAGCGCGTTCGCGGCTTGCCAGTTGTTGCGGTGGCATATAGCCCACTGTCAGGCCCATGGCGGTCAGGCGGTCGCGCACGTCGGGCATTGCGATGACCTTGGCCACCGCCTCGGAGAAACGGTCAATGACGGCCTTGGGCGTGCCGGTGGGCGCAAAGATGCCGTAGTACGGGACATCCTCGAAGCCCGCCAGTCCCAGTTCCGCGAAGGTCGGCACATCCGGCAGGGCGGGCTGGCGCGCGCCACCCAGCACGGCGACGATGCGCACCTTGCCTGCCTTGTGGTTCTCGATGAAGTCCGGAATGGATGCAACACCCGCGCCGATCTGGTTGCCCAGCATGTCCCCGATCATGGGCGCGCTGCCCCGATATGGCGCCGATTGCAGGTCCAGGTTGTACTTCTGGCCGATCAACTTGACCAGAAACTCGGGCACCGAGGCCGGTGCGGGAACGCCCACCGTGCCTTTGCCCGCGCCCTGGCTGCGCACCCAGGCCACATACTCATTCATGGACTTGGCCGGCGTGCCACCTGACACGGCCAGCGCGTTGACGAAGGTCGCAAATCCGGCAACGGCCACAAAATCGTGCGCCGGGTCGAAACCAGGATTTTTCACGACGAGGGGCAGGATGGAAATAGTATGGTCGTGCGACAGGAAGAAGGTCGTGCCGTCGGCCGGCGCCGCCTTGAGCGCCTGCGCGGCAATCTGGCCGCCCGCACCTGCGCGGTTCTCGACGATCACGGGGGTACCCAGCTGGTCTTTCAACTTGTCAGCCAGGGTGCGGGCAATGGCGTCAGTGCCGCCGCCGGGCGGAAACCCGACCATCAGACGAATCGTGCCAGTCTGCGCCTGCGCCAGCCCCCCCAGCATGAAAGCGCCCAGCGCGAGTGTGACGCGAAGCGCACGAGAGATGCGCTGCAAAGGTGACCTGACCATATGAAACTCCAGTTGATGAAAGTGAAAACAATGCCGCAGGAATTTACCACCAGAACCTGGCGGCATGGCGGGGGCGAATCAGAACGTGCCGGGGTAGGCGCCACCGTCGGCCAGCACGTTCTGGCCGTTGATGTAGCCAGCGTGCTGACTGCACAGGAATGCGCAGATGGCACCAAACTCCTCCACATTGCCAAAGCGCTGTGCGGGAATGGTTTTGCGTCGAGCGTCCATGATGACGTCCATCGGCTGGCCCGTCTTCTGCGCGGCACCCTGCATCGTGCCCTTGAGCCGGTCGGTGTCGAACGCGCCCGGCAGCAGGTTGTTCATGGTGACGCCACTGGCCGCGAGTTTGCTGCGCGAAACACCCGCCACAAAGCCGGTGAGGCCACTGCGGGCGCCGTTGGACAAGCCCAGGATGTCGATCGGCGCCTTCACCGCGCTGGACGTGATGTTGATGATGCGCCCGAACCCGCGCGCGGCCATGCCGTCCACCGTGGCCTTGATCAACTCAATGGGGGTGAGCATATTGCCGTCCACCGCCTTGATCCAGGTATCCCGGTCCCAATCGCGAAAATCACCCGTTGGCGGGCCACCGGCGTTCGTCACCACAATGTCAAAGTCGCGCCTGGCCGCGAACACCGCCTGACGACCCTCGTGTGTCGTGATGTCTTCGGCAACAAATTGCACCGTAGCCCCCGTGGGGCGGGCGCTGTCAGCTATCAATTTCGCAGCAGCCGCCTGCAGCACCTCGGCGCCACGGGCCACGATCAGCACGTTCACCCCTTCGCGCATCAGCGCCTGCGCGCAGCCAAATCCCAAGCCCTTGCTGGCGCCACACACCAAAGCCCATTTACCCGCGATACCCAAATCCATGTCAATCACTCCATCAGTTGCAACAGTCTCTTGCGATGATAGTGGTGAAATCGAGGCCCGACCATTGCGGTTTACCTGCAATTGTTATGGAGCTTCCACTTTTCTTCGTGGCCGATGGCCTTGGCGAATTCAGGCACCTTGCAGCGCTCGGCCTCGGCCGGGTCGATGGGGGTGGCGGGAGTCGAGATACCGGCCTGTGGCACTGGAGGCACGTTGTGCGAACCCGTTCGGTAGACCGATTGAGCGATACCGCCCACCAGCACAAAGAACAGCGCCACGACAGCCAACTGCACCAGCGTCACGCCCGAGGACTTGGCGGGAGCGACCTCGCACACCCCGCCGGGACAGAACTGGGCCGCTTCCTTGCTGAACAGGTTGTAGACCTTGCAGCCGATGCAGATGCCAAACGCGGCTTCAAAAAACAACAGAGTCAAGCAGGTGGCGCAAACGATCAGGTTGATGGGGCCGATCACGTTGTTGAGCACCATCAGGTACAGCATGGCGAGCGCCAGCACCAAGCCGATCGCCCAGGCAAAGCGCTTTTGCGGCGCACCGACGTATTCGGCTTGTTGTTTGCGCACAATCCATTGCCCCACGATCAGGCTGGGGGCATAGCGCGGGTTGATGAAAATGCGAATGGTGAAGTCAATCAAAAAGGCGACCACGAATACCCGGGTCGGCTGGAAGTTGCCCAGCAGCCATGCATGCATGAACGCGATAAAGGCCGGAATGAACAGCAGGCCGGCGCCGGCCCGCACCGCGCGCTCGTTGAGCACCCGCACCGCAAAACCGTCGACTTGTTCGCCAAACTCAAACACATTGCGCATCATTTTTTCCATCTGAAATTGAAACCTTGCCGGTGGCCGCGCACGATCAACGTGACCCCGATCGTCCGCTGCGGGTAAACACAAAAATCCCCGCGATCACCAGCACCGTGCCCGCCGCCACCCAGGCCGTGAAGGGCTCGCCCAGGATCACGACACCCATCAGAATGGTCGACATCGGCCCGACCATGCCGGTCTGGGCGGCCAGGCTGGCGCCGATGCGCTCGATCGCCATCATCACCAGCAACACCGGTACCGCCGTGCACAAGGTCGCATTCAGCACCGAGAGCCAGATCACCTCCGGCGCCACCATCGCGGCACTCCAGGGGCGCAGCAGCACAAACTGCGCGATGCACAACAGGCAGGCCACCGTGGTCGCCAGGCCGACCAGACGCAGGGAACCCAGACGCTGCACCAGCTCACCGCTGAAGGTCAGGTACACGGCATAGCTGACCGCGCTGAGAAACACCAGCAAGGCGCCCAAAGCCACGTCACCGCCTTCGAGCTTGATCTCGTGGCCAAACACCAGCATCACGCCGGCATAGCTGATCAGCATGCCCACCGCCTGGGTCCGCTGGATCTTGCGCTTGTAGAGCACCAGGCCCAGCAACAACACCAGCGTCGGGTTGAGGTACAGAATGAGCCGCTCCAGCGAAGCGCTGATAAATGACAGGCCGGCGAAGTCAAGGTAGCTGGCGAGGTAGTACCCAGTGACACCCAGGCCCAGAATGCCCAACCAATCGCTGCGTGTCAGCGGCGGCTTGCCGCGGCTGGACCACCAGGCCATCAGCGCAAAAATGGGCAGCGCAAACAGCATGCGGTACATGATCAGCGTGACGGCATCGACGCCATGCCGGTACGCCAGCTTGACGATGATGGCCTTGCCACTGAACGCAATGGCGCCGACAGTGGCCAGCACCAACCCGGTCGCTATGCTTTTGGGAGCTACCTGCGCTCTGGATACGGGGCCTACAGGCACTTTTTCCGTATTTTCTGTGCGGGACTCTGTTTTCAAAAACCGACTGCCTGACCATCACGGCGCGCATCGCTGGCCGCGACGTAGCCTTGCACGCCGGGGTCACCCGCGCGCCAGATGAACTGGCCGGCCCCGAAGTCCTGGTACGAGTCGTTGATGACTTCCATGCGGTGACCGCGGTCATTCAGGCCTTGCACCGTATCCGGGTTCATCGACGCCTCGACATTGATCTCCAGCCCGGCATTGAAACGCCAGCGCGGCGCGTCGCAGGCCGCTTGCGGACTCTGCCGATAGTCCAGCATACGCACCAGTGTCTGCATATGGCCCTGCGGCTGCATATTGCCGCCCATCACGCCGAAACTCATCACAGGCTGCCCGTTCTGGGTCAGGAACGCCGGAATGATGGTGTGAAACGGTCGCTTGCCCGGTGCCACCACATTCGGACTGTCCGGGTTCAAACTGAAGCAATGCCCGCGGTTTTGCAGGCTGATGCCAAAGGTAGGTTCCACACAGCCCGAACCAAAGCCCATGTAATTGCTCTGGATGAAACTGACCATCATGCCGGACTCGTCGGCTGCGGTGAGGTAAATGGTGCCGCCCTTGACCGGGTTGCCAGCCTTGAAATTCTGCGCCCGGCGCATGCCGATCAGTTTGGCGCGCGAGGCCAGATAGGCCGGATCCAGCATCTGCTCCACCGTCACTTCCATGCTGGACGGCTCTGCCACAAAGCGGTACACATCGGCGAAGGCCAGCTTCATGGCCTCAATCTGCAGATGCTGCGAATCGACGCCATCGACCGGCATGGCGCCCAGGTCAAACTGGTCCAGAATGCCCAGCGCGATCAGGGCCGCAATGCCCTGGCCATTGGGTGGAATCTCATGCAGCGTGTAGCCACGGTAGTTTTTGGCGATCGGCGTCACCCACTCGGGACGATGGGCAGCGAGGTCGCGCAAGGTCAGGCTGCCACCCTGCTGCGCCGAAAACTGCTCAATCGCCTGGGCGATTTCCCCGCTGTAGAACGCTTCACCTTTTGTAGCAGCTATCGCACGCAGGGCGCGGGCTGCAGCCGGAAACTGAAACAATTCACCAACGTTTGGGGCGCGTCCGCGTGGCAGAAAGGCCTGGGCAAAACCGGGCATCGCCTTGAGCTCTTCCACCGGCGCTGCCCATTTTTGTTGCACCACCGGCGGCACCAGGTAGCCGCGTTCTGCCATCTCGATGGCGGGCGCCATCAGCTCGGCAAACGGCAACTTGCCAAAGCGCTCGCTCAAGGCCACCCAGGCGCTGACCGCACCCGGCACCGTGGCCGAATCGATGCCGCGTTTGGGCGGTGTCATGGTGTTGGCGCCGTACTTGGCGGCAAAGTAAGCCTGCGTCCAGGCCTGCGGCGCGCGGCCGGAGGCGTTAAGACCGTGCAACTCCTTGCCATCCCACAAAATACAGAATGCATCGCTACCCAGACCATTGCTGACCGGCTCAACAATCGTCATCGCCGCTGCTGCCGCCACGGCGGCATCGACCGCATTGCCGCCCTTGAGCAACATGCGCAGCCCGGCCTGCGCCGCCAACGGGTGCGAGGTGGACACCACATTGCGGGCAAACAGCGGCAGGCGGGTGGAGGTGTAGGGGTTGTGGTAATTGAAGTCCATGATGGGTATCCGGGTGATGGGTCGTCTGCTTTTAATCCGCTGTGATCTTGCGGTCGATGATGATTTTTTTCCACTTGGCTGTGTCGGCCCGCACCAGGCTGGCAAAAGCCTGTGGCGTACCCCCGGTGGGCTCAGCCCCGAGCCGGGCAAAACGCTCTTTCACATCCGTCTCTCCCAGCGCCGCATTCACAGCCTGATTGACTTTGGCCGTGATGTCGGCGGGCAAGCCCTTGGGCCCGTACAGGCCAAACCAGGTGGTGGATTCATAACCGGGCAACACCTCGGCCACTGTGGGCATACCCGGCGCCAGCGCGGTCGGCTTGAGACTGGTTACCGCCAGCCCGCGCAACTTGCCATCCTTGACATGCGGCATCCCTGTGACCAGCGAATCAAACAGCACATCGACCTTGCCACTGATCAGGTCGGGCATGGCCAGCGCTGTGCCGCGGTAAGGGATGTGCAGGATGAAGGTGTCCGACGCGGCCTTGAAGTACTCGGTCGACAGATGCACGATGGTGCCGTTGCCGCTGGACGCGTAATTCAGGCGCCCCGGGTTCTTGCGCGCGTAGTCGATGAACTCGCGCATGGTTCTGGCCGGCGAAGAGTTCGGCACCAGCACAATATTGGGCGAGGTCGCCACATAGGCGATGGGCGTGAAGTCGGTCTCGGCGTTGTAGGGAATTTTCGGATTGATGGCCGGACCGATGCTGTGCGTGCTGGAGGTCGCCAGCAGCAGCGTGTAGCCATCCGGCGCCGCTTTGGACGCAGCGTCGGCCCCGATGGTGCCACCGGCCCCGGGCCGGTTTTCCACCACCACGGGCTGGCCCATCTTTTCGCCCAGTTTTTGCGACAGGGCGCGCGCCAGAATGTCGGTCGCACCACCGGCCGGGAAAGGCACCAGCAGACGAATGGGCTTGGCCGGATAGGTCTGGGCCGACACCGACGCCGCGAGCCAGAGCAGAAGAAGAGGAAACAGATATCGAAGTTTCATGACAGTCACCCTTTAAAAACCCTGTTATGCAATCGACGCAGGGACGCCCAGACGCCGAGCGCGACCAGGGGAATGGTGGCAGCGGCCGTGCTTTCCGCACTCCAGGGCCACCCCAGGGCATGCGCTCCCTTGGCCAGATAGCTGACCAGGCCAACGATGTAGTAAGTGATGGCCGCCACCGACAGGCCCTCGACCGTGGACTGCAGCTTGAGCTGAAGGTCCTGCCTCTGGTTCATCGTGGCCAGCAGGGCCTGGCTGCTTTGCTGCTGCTCGATCTCCACCCGCGTGCGCAGCAGGTTGCTGATGCGCGAGACCCGTTGCGACAGCGCGTCTTGCCGGCGGGTGGCCCACTCGCAGGTGCTGCGTGCGGGGGTCAGGCGGCGATCCATGAATTCTCCGATGGTCTGCATGCCTGGCAAAGCGGATTCGTTAATTTCAGTAATGCGTTTGTCCACCAACTCAAAATAGGCCACGCTCGCCGAGAACCGCGAATGGGTGGCTGCATGCTGGCTCTCCACCTGCCCCGCCAGTTTGGTGAGCCGGTCCAGCAGCATCGGCTCATCGGCCGCGGTGGCGCTGCGGATGGCACTGGCCAGTTCGGCCAGTTCGCGCTCCGCACTGGACAGGATGCTTGAAGCCTCGCGCGCTGCCGGCAAGCCCAGCAAGGCGGCCATGCGGTAGGTCTCAATCTCCAGCAGACGTTGTACCAACCGGCCCAGACGGCGCGGCGACATGTTCCCGGCCAGCAGCACCATGCGCGAAAAACCATCGGCATGCATGGTGAAATCCGTGTAGACCTCCCCCACGCCGCCGGCCACACTCGACGCTACCAGCGAGTCCTCCAGCAGCACGTGCTTGACCAGCGCCGTGGCACCCGAAGCATCGGCTGGCACGACCCACAGGTGCAGACTCGACAGGCACTGGCCTGGCAGTCCGGCGAACCAGTCTTGCGGCACGGCGTCCAGCGCCCGGGCGGGCTCAAGCTCCCCCAGCCGCTCTGTGGACAGGGCGCTCATGAAGGTCCAGGTCACAAATTCCGTGTGCAACTCCCAGCGGATGTGGAATGCGCCCAGGTCCATTCGGAAATGGCTGGACTGTGGGTCCGGCAGCGGCAAATGGTGGTCGCGCAGCAGCGTCGCCACGTGCACCCGGCTGGCGTTGCGCTGTGCGGCGTCACACGCCATGACGACGTGCGAGATCGCCAGTGGCGCGGCCAGCGCCTGCGGTGGCCGGGCATGAACTTCATTGTGCAGGGCCGCGCGTTGCGGGTGCTGGTTCAAATGGTGCTTGAGTTGCATGGTTGTTCCTTGGCTAGCCATTGTGACGCACAGCAATTACAGCGATACCCACCGCGATAAAAAACGGCACCCGAAGGTGCCGTTGTCGTTGCGCCTTAAGAGGTCAGTCTTCGACAAACGCCTCTTCGCGTTTCTTCTTGATCGAGGGCAGCAGCACGATCACCAGCAGCAGGACCGCCACGGCCAACAGGCTGGCCGACAGGCCACGCGTGACGAAGACGCTCCAGTCACCTCGCGACAGCAGCAAGGCCCGGCGCAGGTTTTCCTCCATCATGGGCCCGAGGATGAAGCCCAGCAGCAGCGGTGCGGGCTCGGCACCGAGCTTGATGAACAGATAGCCGATGACACCGAACATCGCCACCATCCAGATGTCCCAGGTGTTGTTGTTCGTGGAGTAAACGCCGATGGCACAGAACAGCACAATGGCCGGGAACAGCCAGCGATACGGCACGCTCAGCAGCCTGATCCAGATGCCGATCAAAGGCAGGTTCAGGATGATCAGCATGGCATTGCCAATCCACATTGAAGCGATCAGACCCCAGAACAGTTCAGGATTGCTGGTCATCACCTGCGGTCCGGGCTGGATGTTGTGGATGGTCATGGCCCCCACCATCAGGGCCATCACCGCATTGGGCGGAATACCCAGGGTCAGCAGAGGAATGAAGGAGGTCTGCGAGGCGGCATTATTGGCCGCTTCCGGCGCGGCCACACCACGGATGTTGCCCTTGCCAAACGGCACTTCGCCCGGTTGCAGCTTGGTTTTCTTCTCCAGCGTGTAGGCGGCAAAAGCAGCCATCACGGCACCGCCACCGGGCAGGATACCCAGGACGGCACCCAGTGATGTGCCGCGCAGAATGGCAGGCACCATGCGCTTGAAATCCTGCTTGTTCGGCAACAGCCCTTTCACATCGGCCGTAAATACCTCGCGCTCGCTCTCATGCTTGCCCAGGTTGCTGATGATCTCACCGTAGCCGAACACCCCCATGGCGATCACGATAAAGCCAATGCCATCCGTCAATTCCGGAATGTCAAAGCTGAAACGGGCCACACCCGAATTCACGTCGGTGCCCACCATGCCCAGCAGCAGGCCCAGCACAATCATGCCGAAGGCCTTGAGCAGCGAGCCCGACGCCAGCACCACAGCGCCGATCAGACCCAGGATCATCAAGGAAAAATACTCGGCCGGGCCAAACAGGAAGGCGACTTCGGTCAGTGGCACGGCAAAGGCCGCCAGCACCAGCGTACCGACACAACCGGCGAAGAACGAACCCATGCCCGCCGCCGCCAGCGCCGGACCCGCTCGTCCCTGACGCGCCATCTGATAGCCATCGATCACGGTCACCACGGACGATGATTCACCGGGAAGGTTGACCAGAATGGCGGTCGTCGAACCACCGTACTGCGCACCGTAATAAATGCCTGCCAGCATGATCAACGCCGACACCGGTGGCAAGGCGTAGGTGGCCGGCAACAGCATGGCAATGGTGGCCAGCGGGCCAATGCCGGGCAGCACGCCGATCAGCGTGCCCAGCAGACACCCGACAAACGCATACATCAGGTTGATCGGCGTGAAGGCCACGCTGAAACCCAGCGACAGGTTGGTAAACAGATCCATTGTTATTCCTTAACCTGTAATAAACGTCGGCCACACCGGAAACTGCAACTTGAGCAGCACGATGAAGGCCAGGTAACTGATGATCGCCAGCACGGTGGCCAGAATCACGACTTCCTTGAGTTTGAATTCTTCACCGGCCAGGCTGGCGATGAAGGTCAGGGCATAAATGCCGGCGATCAGCCCCATGGCCGGAATCTTCAGGCTGGGAAGCCCGCCGATCATCAGGCCGAACACCAGGTTGGCCCCAATGATGAAGAACAGGGGTTTCCAGGCCCAGGTGCCAATCTTGTCCCCGTCTTCGGTTTCGACCACCAGGGCCTTGAACGTGATAACGACCCCAAGGATCGCCAGCAAGACGCCCAGCATCATCGGAAAGTAACCGGGCCCCATGCGCGCGCCAGTGCCGACGTTGTAAGTAGCGGCACCCCAGGCAAAGGCCACGCCGACACCCATGAACATGAGTCCGGAGAAAAAGTCTTTTTGACTCTTGATATTCATGAATAAGCTCCTCGAATAATTCGAACCGCTCATTTTGCCCGGGAAATCCATGCCACTGGCATGTGGATTTCACCTATGTCAACGGTGGCGTCGACGACAGGATTTCCTCCACCACCGTCAGCCCTTCCGCTACCCGCAAGGCGCCAGCCAGCCGCAAGGGGCGCATGCCGTCGCTCACAGCCTGGCGTCGCAGCGCATCCGTGTTGGGTTCCCGGTTGATCTTGTCCTTGAAGGCTTCCGTCACGACCAGCAGCTCATACAGACCCATGCGGCCCATGAAACCGGTCATGCGGCAATCAACACACCCCACTGCTTTGAAGGGTTTGTAGCCGCCACTGATCTGCCACGGCTTGACGACCTCCGCCAGCGCCTCCCGCGTGGCTGCGGGGTCGGGCACCTTGCATTGTTTGCACAAGGTGCGCACCAGCCGCTGCGCCAGCACCCCGAGCAGGGTGGCGTTGATCAGGTAGGACGGAATGCCGAGCTCCATCAAGCGCGTCACGGCCGAGGGTGCATCGTTGGTGTGCAGGGTGGAGAACACCAGATGGCCGGTCAGCGCCGCCTGCACGGCCATCTCGGCCGTCTGCTGGTCGCGGATCTCGCCCACCATGATGATGTCCGGGTCTTGCCGCATGAGGGCGCGCAATCCTTCAGGGAATCCGAAATCAAGCTGCGGCTGCACCTGGGTCTGGTTGAACGAGGGCTCGATCATTTCAATCGGGTCTTCCACCGTGCTGACGTTCACCTCTTCTGTTGCCACGCGCTTGAGCGTGGAGTACAGCGTGGTGGTCTTGCCGGACCCGGTCGGCCCGGTCACCAGAATAATGCCGTAGGGGCGTTTGACCAGGGTCTCCCAACGTTGCGCATCGTGCGCGGCAAAGCCCAGCGCATCGAGGTCCTTGACAGCGTTGTCGGGGTCGAAGATGCGCATGACCATCTTCTCGCCAAAGGCTGTGGGCAGAGTGGAAATGCGCATCTCGATTTCATCGCCGCGCGGGTTGCGCGTCTTGATGCGGCCATCCTGCGGCCGGCGTTTTTCCACCACGTCCATGCGCCCCAGCAGCTTGATGCGCGCCGTCATGGCATTGAGCACGCCCATGGGCATCTGGTAGACCGGGTGCAGCACACCGTCGATGCGAAAGCGGATCACGCCCTGCTCGCGGCGCGGCTCCAGGTGGATGTCGCTGGCACGCTGGTCAAACGCGTACTGCCAGAGCCAGTCCACCACCTGCACGACACCCTGGTCATTGGCATCGAGCTGCTTGTTGGTCTTGCCCAGTTCCACCAGCTGCTCAAAGCTGGCGCCGCCACTGTTGCCGCCCGCCTTGTTGGCCGCTTTCACTGACTTGGCGAGCGCAAAAAACTCGGCCGTGTAGCGGTGGATCTCCTGGGGGCTGGCGACGACCCGGCGCACACGCCGGCGCGACTGCCGCTCCACCTCGGCGACCCAGTCGGCAATGAAGGGCTCGGCGGTGGCCACGATGACTTCGGTCGCCGTCACCTGCACCGGCAAAATCTTGTGGCGCTCGGCGTAGGCCGCGCTCATGGTGTCGGCCACCTTGCCGACCTCCACCTTCAGCGGGTCAATCCGCAAGTAGTCCAGCCCGGCACGCGTTGCCACCCACTGCGTCAGCAACTCGATGTCCAGCGGCTTGTCATCACTGGCGCGTCGCACTGACACACTGGCCAGTCGCACCAGGGGGTGCTGCACACTTTCGGCCTGGGCGCAGCGTGCGGTGATGCGTTGCGCTTCCTCCGTGTTGATGACGCCGTCGCTGTGTAGCCACTCCACCAGTCGGCGCCAGTCCAGCGGCCCGCTATAAGGAGCTCCAGTCGACGGCTTGGCGTTGCCTGGCACAGCGGAATTCTTCATTTCAGCATCGGCTTGAAGACCCGCGCCCATTTGGCGGCAGGCAGGCCCCATTGCGCCTGAATGATCGCGGCACGGGCCTCAAGCACTTCGCGCTTGGGCCGGCTGGGCGTGCGCTGGGCCAGCACCACCGTGTTGCCTTCGCGTGTGGGTTTGAAGGCCCACACCGCATCAGCCCCGAAAGCGGCCGAAATCTTTTCGACACTGCGCGCAAAGCTGGACGCCCGGCCAAACAGATTGACGGTCATGCAACCATCCGCGGTCAGCAGGCGTCGACAGTTCGAATAAAAGGGGAAGCTGTCAAGCACGGGCGCTGCGGCCTCATGGTCGTACAGATCAACCTGCAGCGCATCCACCGTGCCCCACCACCTGGCATCCTGGATTTCAAGTGCCGCGTCGTTCAATATCACCTGCATGCGGGCATTGTCTGCCGGCAGCTTGAACCAGCCACGGCACGCCGCCAGCACCTGGGGATTGAGCTCGATGGCAACCGTCTTCATGCGCAGCTCTTTGTGGCAAAACTTGGTGAGCGAACCGGCCCCCAATCCGAGCTGCATGGCCTGACGCTTCGGCACGGAGTCCGGCTCCACAAACAGCAGCCAGGCCATCATGCGCTGGATGTACTCATGAAACAGCACGGTGGGCGCGTCGATGAGCATGGAGCCCTGAATCCACTCCGTGCCCAGATGGAGGTGACGAAGCGGGCCTTCGTCGGAGAAGTTGACTTCGGGGAGAGTATTGGTGCGTTTTTTCAAGATGAGGGCATTATCCCCAAACGCCAGTCTGAATCGTTTACAGCAAGCCGGCAGCGGCGACCACCTCACGCCAGGCGGCCAGCTTGCGCTCGAAACTCCAGCTGGCATTCGCCGGACTGGTGGATGGAAGTCTGTACACCGGCAAACCCAGTGTGGCCGTGTACTTGGCATGGCGAAAGCTCTCGCCGCCGTTATGGGCTATTGCCCTGAGCTGCGGACAGCGACGCGCGAGGCTGGCGAAATCGTTGACTTCTGCGTTGCGGATAGCCGTGTCCAGACTGCCGGTGCGCTCGCAGGAGGCGTAGACATCCCATACACCCAGCCCCCGGTCGAGCAACCATTTGCTACGTTTTTCATAGCTATCCAGGCTTATATCGAGATGGCTAGAGGGCCAAATGGCTTTAAGTATTCGCCAGAAATGGTTCTGCGGATGGGCATAGTACTGCTGGCGCGCCAGCGACGCCACGCTGGGAAAGCTGCCCAATATCAGCAGCCGCGTGTTCTCCGAGACAATGGGCGGCAAGCCAGTCAAGCGTTGCGGTGGGGTCCCGTCGTTTTGTTTGTTGTTCTGCATCTGGATTAGGTAGACAACTCAACAATACTCCCAGCCGGGATCAAACCCGCTGCGCAAACGCCTCAAAGCCCTCTATCGGCAGCGGTCGGCTGAAGAAATAGCCCTGATACGCATGGCAGCCGGAACTGGCCAGGAAGTCCCGTTGCGCTGCGCTTTCAACGCCTTCTGCAATGACCCCTAAACCAAGGCTCTGGGCGAGCGCAATGATGGTTTTGGCAATGGCGGCATCATTCGGATCGCTAAGCACGTCGCGCACAAAAGACTGGTCAATCTTCAACTGATCCAGCGGCAGGCGCTTCAGGTACGACAGCGAGGAATAGCCAGTGCCAAAGTCATCGAGAGAAAAGCCCACGCCCTTGGCCTTCAGCGCAAACATTTTCTCGATAATTTCCTCAACGTTCGAGACCAGCAGGCTCTCGGTGAGCTCCAGCTTCAGCCGCTGCGGGTTCGCACCGGTCTTGTGGAGTACCGTTAGCACCAGCTCCACAAAGTCGGCTTGTCGGAACTGGTGGGCGCTGACATTCACCGCAACGGTGAGATGGGCCATCTCGGGTTGGGTGGCCCATACAGCCAATTGAGTGCAGGCGGTTTCCAGTACCCAGTGGCCCAAAGGCAAAATCAGTCCGGTTTCTTCGGCCAGGGGAATGAAGTCGGCCGGCGACACCATGCCGCGCTGGGGATGCTGCCAGCGCAGCAGGACTTCGGCTCCCGTCAGACGGCTATCACCTACGACCTGAGCCTGGTAGTGAAGCAAAAACTGCTGCGCGTGAACCGCCTCGCGCAGATCCTTTTCCAGAGCGGCCCGTTCTACGACCACCGTCTCCATGTCCGGATCAAAGAAACGCAAGGCATTGCGCCCCGCATCCTTTGATCTGTACATGGCGAGGTCGGCCTGTTTTAACAGCACCTCAATCTCAATCGGCTGGCCACTGAACAAGGTCACTCCGACACTCGGCGTGATGCGGTACGCGACATCCTTGAGTGGATAGATTTGGTTGAACGTGGCGAGAATTTTCTCGCCAACGGCTTCGGCCTGGGTAGCGGCATCCCGCTCGCTCCTGCCAAGGCTGGCCAGCATCACCACGAATTCATCACCCCCCAGTCGTGCCACGGTATCTTCCGTTCGAACACAGGTGATCAGACGCTGGGCGACCTGCTTCAGCAGCAGGTCCCCCATGTCACGACCGAGTGTGTCGTTGAGCATTTTGAATCTATCGAGGTCAATGAGCAGCAGCGCACCATAACTGCCGTTACGCGAACTGCTGGTCACGGCCTGTCGCAGGCGATCCAGCAGAAGAGTCCGATTGGGCAGGCCCGTCAGCGGATCAAAAAAGGCCAACTCATTGATCTTTTCTTCCGCCTGTTTGCGCTCGGTAATGTCCTCCGCTGAGGAAAGTGTTCCCACTACAGCGCCCGATTCATTTCGCAGCAGGGTATTGTTCCAGGCCAGGATCAGCTCCTCACCACTTGCAGTAACGATGCGGTTCTCGTAACGTTCCAGAAGTTTCTCTTCGCCGGACATCAGTCCATTGAACACCTGGCGAACCGTACTCTGTTCGTCTTTCGGCAGGAAGCCTGCGAACCAGTCCGCGCCAAGCAATTCGCCTTCTGGCTTGCCAAGAAGTTGCGCCCCTTTCTTGTTGATCATTGCGATCCTGCCACTGCTGTCAAGCGCCATCAGCATGACGCCGGCAATGTCCAGGTATCGTTGTGCCACATCGCGTTCGCTGGCCAGTTCAGCAGTTCGTTCAAGCACCTTGGCTTGCGCCGCCACAAGGTGGCGCACCTTCACCTTGACCTGCCAACGCAGCACGGCTGCTGCAATGACCAGCAACACCACCAGGGCGCACAGCACGCCCAGCGCCTGCCAGACTCCAGGCGGCACCAGTGTTGTCGGGCCCTCACCGCGCCATTTTTTCAGAATCTTGAAGTACTCGGACTCCGGGTCCTGCTGCCACGCAGCCAGCTGTCGGTCAATCGCCGTCAGCAAGTCCGGGTTGCGGCCCTCTGCGGTGGCATAGAACAGCCGGGAGGGCTGAAACATGATGGGTGTTTCAACCAGCTTGTAGCGGGGCGCATTGAAATCACCAAAGCGATTGTTGGCGATGGCTGCGTCGGCCTCGCCGGACGAGACCAGTGCAAACACGTCATTGAGGGTCTTGGCCGGGACCATTTCCACCTTGAGTCCGAAGCCAGCCACCATCCCGCCAAAAAACTCTTCCTGAATACTGCCGCCGAGCACTGCAATCCGCTTGCCATTGAGGTCAAACGTGGAGGCCATCGGCACCGCTGCACGACTGTAAATCTGCGACCAGCTATACAGCGATGGCACCTGGTGAAAGTCAAAAACCTGATCACGCGGCCCGGAATAGGCCACATCGGGCATCAGGTCGATCTTCCCGGCTTTCAGCGCATCCAGACACTCCTGCCAGGTGCACGGCACATACTCAAGCGTCCAGTCTTCCCTGGCCGCAATGCTATTCAGGACATCAATCAGGATTCCCGCAGGCTTTCCTGCCGAGTTGGTGAAAATCTTGGGCTCGTTGGGATAGACGCCCACCCGTACTTCCCGCGCCTGGACCACGTCAACACTGCCGAGCCCGACACAACAAACCACGCCAGATAGCCAGATCAGGCGGCGTAATCTCAAAGCGAGTGACTTCAAGGCAAGATTCTTCATCATTCGGGCGTCGGCACCAGGGTGCACAAACGCGGCAGGGCGGCGAGCGCGTTGCGCGTGGTCGCCAGGGCCAAATCGCCGGGGGTCATGCCGCGCAAGACCGCCAGTTCGGCCCCCATGCGGGGCAATTCGCCGGGCTCGTTGCGCCCCTGCGGCTCGCCGGCCGTGCGCTGCTCCGCCGTTTTGTACAACCAGTGCGGCGGCATGTCGGGCGCATCGGTCTCCATCACGATGGCGTCCAGCGGCAGGCTGGCGGCCAGCCGGCGCAGCTGCAAGGCGCGCTCATAGGTCAGGGCGCCGCCAAAGCCGAGCTTGAAGCCCAGCGCGATGAACGCCTGCGCCTGCTGCGCGCTGCCGCTGAAGGCATGGGCAATGCCGTGCCACGCGGTGCCGGTCGCCCTGCCACAAGCCACGGTGCGCAGGCCCTTGAGCAGCCGATCCGCTGCGCGGCGCCCATGCAGGAGCACCGGCAACCCATGCTGGCGCGCCAGCTTGAGTTGTTCCAGGTAAAAGTATTCCTGGCGCTCACGCAGGGGGCTGGTCGTTAATTCCGGTACGAAATAGTCCAGGCCAATTTCCCCAACGGCCACCAATCGTGCGTCATCACGGTAACGCGTCAGGTATGCGTCCAGCGTCGCGAGATCCGTGTCCTGCGCCTTCGCGACGTACAAGGGGTGAATGCCCAGCGCGTAGCTGTCATTGCCTGCGTGCGCCAGCTGACGCACTGCGTCGAAGTTGGCGACCTCAACCGCTGGCAGCACGCAATGCGCTACGTTATTCGTAGCTGCTCGGGCCCGCACCGCCTGGGCGTCAGGCCCAAACTCTGCTGCATCCAGGTGGCAATGGGTGTCGATCCAGTAGGTCATGCAATGAACTTGCGCCAGCAAACGTCAAAAATTTAAACGTTTTAGGCCTCTAGCCCTCGTTGTATATGCGTCAGTAGCTATTAATTTAGTAGTGTCAGATACTCGGCGCGCTTAGCGCCCATCACGTTGAAGCTGCGCAGCAAATGGGCCAGTTCGGCATCGGTGATGCCGTAGAGCCTGGCGACTGCCTTGTCGTTTTGGGCGCGCAGCGTATCTTGGGCTTTGGCGGTTTGCGGCAGGTCTTGCGGCTGCACGTCAAACAGCGGGGCCAGTTCGGCGAAGTCGTCCCAGCTGGCGACCAGACTCAGCAACAAGGCGTTTTTGGCGAGCTGGGCGTAGTCGGGGTTGGCGCGAATTTCGTCGTCGGTCGGCTGCGGCAGGGGCAAGCGGTAGAGGTAGGTTTTATTAACGTTGATTTGAATCATCTGCCGGGCAATCCAGTCCACCGGCACGCTGTTGAACCACGCCAGGGCAAACAGCAGGCGCAGCGGGGACACCGCTTGCACCTTGACCTGCCCTTCTGAATTGAGCACATAGTTTTTGGGCGTATTGGCAAACATCGAATTCCCGGAGCCGCAATGCTTGGGAAATAGCGCAAAAATTATGGTGCGCTCGTTTGTATCGCTGGCAACCGTGCGAAATCCCAGGCGCACGAACTCGCGGTCATAGCGCACGGCGCTGGCGTGCTGCGCGACTTCAGACTTGGGCACACCCAGGTCTTGCGCCATGCGGTGCAACTCCTTGCTTTTCAGCCGTTCGTCAAACGCTTTTGCGTCAAGCCAATACTGCGCTGTATCGAACTTATGGCTGTATTGCCAGATCATCTTGCCTTCAAACAGCGGCAACAGGCCCGGGGCCTCTTTTTCAAGAAAAAGATCTTTGTCATCCGTCATGTGCAACTCACGCCGGAAATCCAGCCACTCCGGCGAGAGCGCAGCAAAGGCGTCGTAACACTTTTCCAGAATGACCAAGTCGGCGCGGTCGCGTAGCTCCATCAACGCCCAATGCTCGGGCGAGAGGGCCTTGAGGGTTTCCAACGGATAGGGAACATGGCGTTCAGCGTTCAGCAATTCGGCGGGATCGAGCACATAAAAGGCGGTGTCGATCACCTGGTCATGTACTGACACAGGCGCGCGGTTGACCAGCTGCATCAGTGCGAATTTGTAGCTGCTGTGAACATCTTTGAAAATGCCGTTCCTATTTTCAAAGCTCCAAAAAAATGTCATCTGGCAGTGCGTAAAAATATGCTTGCGCAAGACGGTGGAACCCTCTTCAAACATCAGCGCACTCGGTAACACGTAATTCAGGCTACCGCCTGCGGCCAGCAAACCCAAATTGCGCTCGACAAACAGGCGGAACAAATTGCCGTCGCCCGCGCCTTTGTTGAGCGGCGAAGCCGCGGTGTAGTAGTCATCCGCGACTTCCATCTCGCGTTTGGCGATGGCGTAGGCCGCCGCAATGTGCGGACTCTCCAGCAGCCTGTGTTGCACCGCCGCTTTTTCGGAATTTTTCAGGCTGCGGTAGTTGCTGTGGTACTGCGGAAAGAAGTCGGTATCCGAAAACTTGGTTTTGTCCCACGGCGGGTTGCCGACGATGATGTCAAAACCCTTTTTGCCCCCGGCAAAGGCCTCCGGGAACGCCACTTCAAAATGGAAAAAGTGGTACTTGGCGGCATAGGTTTCCACCTGTTTGAGGGCGGTGCTTTTAGCCCGGCTTTCGTCAAACAACTGGCTGATGATGTCGGGCGTTTTCTTCAACGCCTCCCAGGCCTTGGCATCGCCCTCGGCCAGCATGGCGCGCCCGGTGCAAATAAAGCTCAGGGCGCGGGACAGTAAATTGAGCTTGGGGGCAATGGCGTTTTTCCAGAGCGCCTTGGACTGTTCCACCTCTTCGGCGGTGGTGTCGCGCATGGCATCCAGCTGATGCATCACAGTGCGCAGGTCATCAAAACGGGCGCCGAGGTTCTCAACGAACAGGTCGTTTTGCTGGACTTCCACCGCGTTGTACTGGATGAAGTCCTGCACGCTGGCCCCCATGAGGGAGTTGCCGTGCTGCACATGGTGCTCAATGAACGACAGCGGCGTGCCAAAGATGAAGCTGTCCATCCACAAGGACAGGCGCGCCAGCTCGACGGCAAACGGGTTCAGGTCCACCCCAAAGATGCAGCGCTTGAGCAGGGCACGCTTGAGAATTTGCGCGTCCTCCGGCACGTAGTCCAGGTTCAAGAAGCGCAGTTGCTCGGTGATCTTGGCGCTTTCCTCCGCCACCAGTTGCTGCAGGTCGGCATCGGTGTCCAGCCGCGCCAGCGCCAGATCGGTCAGGTAGCCCAGCGCCTCCACCAGAAAATGGCCGCTGCCGCAGGCGTTGTCCAGGATTTTGAGGTCCATGAACGTTTTGCCGTTGGCTATACCGTTGCCGTTTTCTCTGGCCGCCGCCGCTGCAATGGCGTGGTCGATGCTGGCTTTGACCAGCGGCTGCGACAACACCGGTTCGGTGTAGTAGCTGGCGGTGGTCTTGCGTGAGTTGCTGGCGCTCTTGAGGAACACCTCGCCTTTTTTAACGCTGACTTCACGCCAGGCCCGAAAACCTTTTTCTTTGCGGATGTTGGCCTGGTCGTAGGCGTCAAAGTAGGCCTCGACGGTTTTGCCCTTGGTAGCGCTGCTCTCAAATTCCAGGTAAACCGCGTTCTCGGTGGCGCGCTCAAAGCGAAACTCCAGCAAGCCCTCGTAGATGCGGCCCAGATGGGTGACGCTCATGTTTTTGAAATCGCGCCGCGTCTCGAACAAGGTGTTGCCGCGGTTCGTCTTAAAGAGCAGTTTTTCCAGCAACTGGCGCAGCGCGGCGTTGTCAAAGATTTTGGGCTTGAGCAACAGCGGGGCGCGCGCCGGGTCGAACAGGCCGCCGTTGAAAAGGGGAATGTCGATGTCTTCCGCCCCCTCGTCGAGCATCTCGAACAGTTGCTTGAGGGCGTACACGCCGTCGTGGAGCTTGTCGCGTGCACTGGACTGTCCATTCGACGCTTGCCGCAGGGTTTGAAAAATATGGGCCAGGCTGTAGCGCTGGTAGAACGGGTGCCGGTTCAGCAGGGCAAAGTTTTTGTCCTCAAAGTACACCACGAACAGCAGACGAAACAGCAGCACCACGCTGTTTTCATAGACGCTGGCGAGGCTGGCTTTGGGGTTGGCTTTTTGGATCGCCCGGCCCATGATTTCGAACAGCGAATCCTCCCCTGCGTAACCGTAGATCACGGCCTTGAGGTTTTCCTCAACCGCTAATGTGAAGTCGGCGGACGCCGCAATGGCCTGCTCGATGGCGCTGACCTGGGCGCCCTCGCTGGGGCGAACATAGGTGTCGCGGCCAAAGAAAAAGGCAAACAAGGCCAGACCCTGCGCCTTTTTATCGGCGTCCTCCACGGCCCACAGGCGCTGCAGATCGAACTCGATGAAGGTTTTTTTGGCGGTGATTTTGTCGGTGTCATACACCCGCCAAATGCGGCCATTGGTCAAGAAGCCGAAGCGCACCCGCAGCGTGCTGAGGTAGTCCTGCAGCTGATGGTGCGGGTTATCTTTGCGATCAGCCTTGCCGGTGTCTAGCGTTTTGTCCCAGGCTTTGGATTCACAAATGGCGGTGATGAGGGTGTGGTCTTTTCTGGCGATCAGCCCATTTTCTTGCTCTGAATGCAACACCAAACAGTAGTCAGGCTTGGCAAATTTGCCCTGTACGGTGAGGCCGACCTGGTAGGCTTTGGACCAGCCTAACTGAGCCAGCAAGGGGGCAATAAATTTTTCTTCCAGTTGCGCCTCGTTCCGGGCGGCTAGGGTGACGGCATCGAAATGCTCTTTCAGCCAGGCTTGCAGGTCGTAAGGCAGCGGCTTTGCCAGTAACTCGCCCGCCTTTTGGGCAATAAAGCCGTCATCAAGCAGGGTATTGGTCAGCCAGTGCTGGGGAAATAGGTCTTGCGTCATGAGGTACGTGTAAGGAATCGGGGAGTCCCGCAGAACTGCTGGAAAATTCAACTATCTCAGGCCAAGTATCGCACCCTGGGTCACGTTGCCGAGCGCCGTTTCGTCATATTCGAGAGGCGGAAGTTCCCGCCCCGATTGGCGCCGCGGCCATCTCGTTCTTGATGTCGTTCGAGGACTTCAACATCGCGCTGATGCTGGGGGGCTCAGATACGCCGCTCACGGCGATGATGTACGCCGGCATGCGCGAGGGCGCCACACGCTTCCTCAATACGGCGCGCCTGATTTTGATGATGGCCTCGGCCCTGTAGACCCTGACGCTGCTGCGCCGTGCGGCAGAGTCCGGCGCAACAAGCTGATCACACACACCCCGCCCCGGCGTTGCGCCTGGCTCGTGCACAAATCAATGAAGCGTGCTACCGTTCAGCCGGCGTTTCAAATGTCGTTACGGACAAGGCAACAGGTGAACGGATGCGCAAGCAAGCCCTTTACAGCAGTTCCAGCAAGGCCTCTGCGGCGCCCGGCGCGCCTGAGGCGCTGCCAGAGCCGCCTGCGCCAGCTCGCAGGCCTTTGCCGGCCGCCCTGAAACAACTCGATTTCACCGACCCGCGCTGGCTCTGGTCGGCCATTGTGTTGCTGGCGCTCGCACTCCTCGTCAGCATCGCTGTCGGGCTGCACCAAAGGCCACGCCAGCTCACGCAAAAAGACGTCAATGCCGCGGTGCTCAAGACGCTGGAGACCACGGTCCTGCCATCGGCGGCATCCCGCGCTTATGAGGTCATCCGGCCGTCAGTGGTGCGCGTGATGGGGTTCGTCAAAAGCAAGGATGGCAAGGAGGACCTCGAGCACGGCGTTGGCACCGGCGTGGTGATCGTGGACAAGGGCGTGATCCTCACCAACCTGCATGTCGTCCACGGAGCCCAGACCATCAAGCTGGTGTTTTTCGATGGACTGGAATCGTCTGCTTCGGTCATCGGCGTCCAGCCTGAGAACGACCTGGCGGTGCTGCAGGCGCACAAGATCCCGGACGACCTGGTGGCTGCCACCATGCGCTCGACCGCCGACCTGCAGCCCGGCGACGAAGTGCTGACCGTCGGTTTCCCGTTTGGCATCGGACCATCCGCCTCGGCCGGCGTGGTGTCGGGCCTCAAGCGGACGTTTCGCTCGCCCGAGGGCCAGCATGAGATCGGCAACCTGATCCAGTTTGATGCAGCGGCCAACCCCGGCAACTCGGGCGGGCCCCTGGTCACCATGGACGGCGAGTTGGTGGGCATCGTGACCGCCATCCTCAATCCATCAAAACAGCGCACCTTTATTGGCATCGGCTTTGCGGTGCCGATCGAAAACGCCGCCGTGGCGGCCGGCATGCCGCCCTTCTGAGCCAGCCATCCCACAGCAACAGCGAACCGCCAGAACAGGAAACTGCATATGACTGAAGCTACTTCCCCAAACGCCGACACGGCCCAGTTGATGGAGCAAATCCTGTACGAGGTCAAACGCGTCGTTGTCGGTCAGGACCGCTTCCTGGAGCGGGTGATGGTGGCCATGCTGGCGCAGGGCCACTTGCTGGTCGAGGGCGTACCCGGCCTAGCCAAAACACTGACGATCAAGACCCTGGCCAGCACCGTGCACGGCCACTTCAAGCGCATCCAGTTCACGCCCGACCTGGTGCCCGCCGATCTGGTCGGCACCCGCATCTATAACCAGAAAACCGGCGAGTTCAGTACCTCGCTGGGCCCGGTCTTCACCAACCTCCTGCTGGCCGACGAGATCAACCGCGCGCCGGCCAAGGTGCAAAGTGCCCTGCTGGAGGTGATGCAGGAGCGCCAGGTCACGATTGCCGGCGAAACCCACCGGGTGCCCGAGCCCTTCCTGGTGATGGCAACGCAAAACCCGATCGAAACCGAGGGCACCTACCCATTGCCCGAGGCCCAGGTAGACCGGTTCATGATGAAAGTGCTGGTGGACTACCCGACCGAGGCGGAAGAATTCGTCATCGTGCAGCGTGTCACCGGTCCGCCCGTCGCAGTCGCCGCCGTGGCCACGACGCAGCAACTGGCCGCGTTGCAGCAGGAGTGCCGGAGAGTGTATGCAGACCCCTCGCTGATCCAGCACGCGGTGCGCCTGGTTGCAGCCACCCGCACGCCCGACCAGCACGGCCTGAAAGATCTGTCGCGCTTCCTCACTTTTGGCGCCAGCCCGCGCGCGACCATCAACCTGGTGGAAGGCGCCCGGGCGCTGGCCATGCTGCGCGGACGCACCTACGTGCTGCCCGAAGACATGAGCGATCTGGTGCCCGACGTGCTGCGCCACCGGCTGGTGCTCTCGTACGAGGCGCTGTCCGAGGGGATGACGGCAGACGCCATCACCGCCCGCATCATGGCCAAGGTGCCCGCACCTCCCCGGCCGCTGGAACACGACCGGCTCGCAGCCTGAGCCGCCAAGCTTCTGATTCGCGGGCAGCACGACCATGTTGAACATCTTCAGACGCACGCGCCACGCCGCGCCCGCCCAGGCCGCGGTGGCTGCTGCAGACCCGACCGCAGAACAGGTGCTGCGCCGTCTGGAGTGGACCGTCATTCGCCGTCTTGACGGCCTGCTGCAAGGCGACTACCGCACGCTGCTGCGCGGCACCGGCATGGACCTGGCCGACCTGCGCGAGTACCAGCACCATGATGATGTGCGCCACATCGACTGGAATGTGACCGCGCGGCAGAACGTGCCCCATGTGCGCGTGTTCACCGAAGACCGCGAGATGGCGGCCTGGTTCCTGCTGGACCTGAGCCCCTCGGTTGACTTCGGCTCGGGTGCCCAGCGCATGAGCCAGGTCTCGGCCGAATTTGTGGCGGTGCTGGCCCGGCTGCTCACGCGCCAGGGCAACCGGGTGGGCGCACTGCTGTATGGCGTTGGCGTGGACACGGTCTTGCCGGCCCGCGCCGGCCGCCTGCATGTGCTGCACCTGTTGCATGCCCTGCAGACCCGGCCCGTGCCAACGCAAACCGGCAGCACCAAGCTGCACGAGCTGCTGCAGTCCGCCGCCATGGCGGTGCGCCGGCGTTCGTCGATTTTTGTGGTGTCGGATTTCATCAGTGAGCCGGGCTGGGAAAAACCCCTGGCCCAGCTGGCGCGCCGCCATGAAGTGGTGGCGGTGCGCCTGCTCGATCCGATGGCGCTTGAGCTGCCTGATCTGGGGTTGATCCCGATGCGCGACGCCGAGACCGGCGAGCAGCTGTTGGTCGACACGGCCGACGCCGAGTTTCGCCAGCGTTTCGCACGTCTGGCGACACAGCGGGAGGCGCAACTGCGCCAATCGCTGGCGCGGGCCGGCGTGGACACGCTGGAGCTGTCCACCGACGGCGACCTGGTGAACACCATCGTGCGTTTCACGGACCTGCGCAAGCGCCGCAGCAAGCTGCCCGCCCACCTCAAGGTGGTGGCCTGAGCCGACGGGCGCACAAACGCCAGAGGTGATGCTTTCATGACACTTGCGACGAACTTCCCGATGACTTTTCTCTGGCCCCAATTCCTGTGGCTGTTGCTGGCCTTGCCACTGCTGGTGGCCGTCTATGTCTGGCTGCTGCGACGCAAGAAAAAGCTCGCGCTGCGCTATGCCAGCCTGTCGATCGTCAAGGAAGCACTGGGACCCGGCCGTGGCCTGCGGCGCCACGTTCCGCCCGTGCTGTTTCTCCTGGCGCTGGCGGCCATGTTGCTGGCAGCAGCGCGGCCGTATGCCGTGGTCACCCTGCCCATGACGCAGGAGACCATCATGCTGGCCATGGACGTATCGGGCAGCATGCGTGCCACCGATGTGCAGCCCAACCGCCTGGTCGCGGCGCAAAATGCGGCCAAGGCATTTCTGGCCCAGTTGCCGCGCCAGATTCGGGTCGGCATTGTGGCGTTTGCCGGGTCGGCCCAAGTGGTGCAGGTGCCAACCGTCAACCGAGAGGATCTGGTTTCGGCGATCGACCGCTTCCAGTTGCAGCGCGGCACGGCCATCGGCAATGGCATCGTGATGTCGCTGGCCACGATCTTTCCGGATGCCGGCATCGACCTCAATACCATGGGTAGCGAGCGTGAGCGTGCGCGCGGCATCGCCATCGACCAGGCACCCAAAGAATCGTCCAAGGAATTTGTGCCTGTAGCCCCCGGATCTTATGGCTCCGCTGCTATCATTTTGCTAACAGATGGGCAGCGCACCACGGGCGTTGATTCGCTCGAAGCCGCCAGGCTGGCGGCTGACCGGGGGGTGCGCGTGTACACCGTGGGCATTGGCACCGTGGACGGTGAAACCATCGGGTTCGAAGGCTGGTCCATGCGCGTGCGCCTGGACGAGGAGACGCTCAAGCGCATCGCCACCACAACGCAGGCAGAGTACTTCTATGCCGGCAGTGCCGAATCGCTGAAGAAGGTCTATGAAAAACTCAGCGCTCGTCTGACGGTGGAAAAAAAGGAAACAGAAATCTCGGCTTTGCTGGCGCTCGTCGCCGCCGTGCTGGCCATCGCATCCGCGGGCCTGTCACTGCTCTGGTTCAACCGGATTCTGTAAGGCGCCCTGCCACCAGCTGCAATCGCCGCTGGCAACGCGCAGCAAGGCTCTCATCATGGCTGACCAGAATGAATGCCGTGCCCTGGGTGCGCGCCAGTTCCAGCATCAACTCAAACACACCATTGGCGGTGCTGCGGTCCAGATTGCCCGTGGGTTCATCAGCGAGTACGCAGGCCGGTTTCGTCACCAGGGCGCGGGCAATCGCGACGCGCTGACGCTCACCGCCGGACAGTTCGGCCGGGCGATGGTGCAGCCTGTCTTGCAGGCCGACCCTTGCCAGCATTTCAGTAGCGGCCTGCGCACATTCCGCGGGTGCCAGGCGCCGAATTCGCAAAGGCATGGCGACGTTGTCGAGGGCGCTGAATTCGGGCAGCAGGTGGTGGAACTGGTAGACAAAACCGAGGTACTGGTTGCGCAGGCGCCCCTGCGCAGCGGCGCTCTGGTGCGCCAGGTCCTGCCCATTCAGGTAGACCTCACCACTGGTGGGCGCGTCCAGGCCGCCCAGCAGGTGCAGCAGCGTGCTCTTGCCCGAGCCGGACGCGCCGACAATGGCCAGCGTCTCGCCGGCGCGAACATCCAGATCGACCCCTTGCAGCACCGTCACATCGAGGCGGCCCTCGGTGAATCGCTTGGTCAGGCCACGGGCGCTCAACACCACTTCGCCAGAGGCAAGCGGCGGCAACGGGTCATGCCAACCGGCCACCTGCCGGTACTGCGCAGCGGCCAGGGCCGGTGGAATGGGCGTGGCGATCAGATCACTCATAACGCAGGGCCTCCGCCGGGTTCACCCGGCTGGCGCGCCAGCTGGGGTAGAGGGTGGCCAGAAAGGCCAGGACCAGCGAAATGATGGCAATGGGCATGATGTCGGCTTGCTGCGGATCGCTGGGCATCCGGCTGATGAGGTAGATGTCTTTGGGCAAGAAGCTGGCATGGAACAGCTGTTCCAGCGCGGGCACGATGACATCAATGTTGAAAGCCACCGCCAGGCCCAGGGCCAGACCGGCGAACGTGCCGATCACGCCCACCATGGCACCCTGCACCACAAAAATACCCATGATGCTCTGGGGGCTGGCACCCAGGGTGCGCAGGATCGCAATGTCGGCGCGCTTGTCGGTTACGGTCATCACCAGCGTGCTGACCAGGTTGAAGGCCGCCACGGCCACGATCAGGGTCAGGATGATGAACATCATCCTTTTTTCAACCTGCACGGCAGCAAACCAGGTGCGGTTCTGGCGCGTCCAGTCGCGTATCAGCAACTCGCCCGTCAAAGTCCGCGCCAGCTGGGCTGCGACATCAGGTGCCTGGTGCAGGTCCTTCAGCTTGAGCCGCACACCGGTGGGGCCCTCCAGCCGGAAAATGCGGGCCGCATCATCCATGTGCATCAGCACCAATGCCGAGTCGTATTCAAAATGTCCCGAGTCAAAAGTGCCCATCACCGTCATCTGCTTGAGCCGCGGCACCACCCCGGCGGGCGTGACCTGGCCGCTGGGCGCGACCAGCGTGACCTTGTCGCCTTCACCCACGCCCAGACTGCGGGCCAGTTCGCCACCCAGCACCACGCCGAAGTCACCTGGAATCAGGCGCATCAGGCTGGTGTTCTTGAGTTCGATGGCCAGGTCGGTCACATCGGGTTCGCTGGCGGGATCAATGCCCCGAACCATCGTGCCTTTCATGTCCTCACCCCTCGCCAACAAAGCCTGGGTTGCGATGAAAGGCGCAGCACCCACCACCTGGGAATTGGCACGCACTTCGGCCAGCGTGCGCGCCACGTCAGGCAAGGCGGCGCCATTGGGGGCAAAAATCTCGATGTGCGACACCACGCCCAGCATGCGGTCGCGCACCTCTTTCTGAAAACCGTTCATCACGCTCAGCACGATGATGAGTGCCGCGACGCCCAAGGCAATGCCCAGCATGGAAACGCCCGAGATGAAGGAAATGAAGCCGTTGCGCCGGGTGGCGCGGCCGGCGCGGGTGTACCGCCAGCCAAGGATGAGTTCGTAGGGAATTTGCATCGACCGCCAGGGTTGGAAACAGGCGCCATTGTGGCATCTTGCACTCCGGCGCCGCAGTGCCCCGCCCCTTGACCCAGACATTTCCCGGACAATCGCAGCATGCACCTCCTGATTCCGTTCGCGTTTTGCAGCTCTGAAGGCTGCGCCGCGGCCCTGCCCACACTCAAACTGCCCCACCTGGCGAAGCTGCTGGCCCGCCTCACGCCCCTGCCGCTGGACAAGGGCGATGAGTTCAGTCTGTCTCCACCGCATGAGCGCGCCTTGGCCCGTACTCTGGGCCTGCCAGTGCAAGACGGACTGCTCCCCTGGGCGGCGCTACAGGCATTGAAGAGCCAACCGGCTGACGGCGCCTGGGGCTTCATCACGCCCTGCCACTGGCAAGTGGGCACGAACCACATCGCCATGAGCGGGCTGGAGCTGCCAGACTTCTCCACGCAGGAGTCGCAGACCCTGCTGGCAGCCATGCAGCCCTATTTTGAAGAAGACGGCATCGCCCTGCACTACGACCACCCCACCCGCTGGCTCGCCCGCGGAGACCTGTTTGACGGTCTGGCCACCGCCTCGCTGGACCGCGTCGTGGGGCGCAACGTCGAGAACTGGATGCCGCGCAGCGCCAGTGCCGCCGGCTTGCGACGGCTGCAAAACGAAATGCAGATGCTGCTCTATACCCACCCGGTGAATGACGCGCGTTCTGCGCGCGGTGCGCCACCCGTCAACTCGTTCTGGCTGAGTGGCACTGGCGCCCTGCCCCATCCAATGCCTGAACCCGCTGAGCCGCAGCCGGTCGTGGTCACCCACCTGCGGGAAGCGGCGCTCAATGAAGACTGGGCCGCATGGGTGCAAGCCTGGCAAGCACTGGACGCCACCGATTGCCTGGCGCTGCTCCGTGCGCTGGATCAGGGCGGCAGCGGCCACCAACTCACACTCTGCGGTGAACGCAACGCGCAGACCTTTGACGCCCAGCCACAAACATTTTACAGACGATTTATGAACCTTTTTGGCACCCAGCCCCCGTCAATACTGCTTGAGACGCTATGAAAATAATAGCTAGAGACATCCCGCCGCGCGCCCAGTGGGCCCTGGAACAGGCCGGCATTCATCCCCTGCTGGCCCAGCTCTATGCGGCGCGCGGCGTGCAGGGCACACAGGAGCTGGACGACGGCCTGGCACGCCTCATTCCACCGGGCGAGATGCTGGGCACCAGCGCCGCAGCCGGCCTGTTGGCGGACGCCATTGCCGCGAACAAGAAACTCTGCATCGTGGCCGACTACGACTGCGACGGCGCCACCGCCTGTGCCGTGGGCCTGCGCGGCCTGCGCATGCTGGGCGCCAAATACGTGGACTACATCGTGCCGGACCGGGTGGTGGACGGCTACGGCCTGACGCCCCCGATCTCGCAGCGCGTCAAGGACAGCGGCGCCGACGTGCTGATCACGGTGGACAACGGCATCGCCAGCCTGGCCGGGGTGGCCACGGCCCGGGCGCTAGGCCTGCAGGTTCTGGTGACGGATCACCACCTGCCCGCCAGCATCGATGGCCAGATCGTGCTGCCCGAGGCCGACGTCATCGTCAACCCCAACCAGCCGGACTGTACGTTCGCGAGCAAATCGATCGCCGGGGTCGGCGTGATGTTTTATGTCCTGCTGGCACTGCGCGCCGAGTTGCGCCAGCGCGGCGTGTTTGACGCGCAGACCCAGCCCAAGCTGGACACTTTGCTGCCGCTGGTCGCGCTGGGCACCGTGGCCGACGTGGTCAGGCTCGATGCGAACAACCGCCGCCTGGTCGCGCAGGGGCTCAAACGGGTACGCGCCGGCGCCATGCCGGTCGGGCTGGCCAGCCTGTTCGAAGCCTCCGGGCGCAGCGCACCGGTCGCCACCACCTTCGACTTTGGCTTTGCACTGGGCCCGCGCATCAACGCGGCCGGGCGCCTGTCCGACATGACGCTGGGCATTGAATGCCTGCTGACCGACGATGCAGCGCGTGCGGCAGAGTTGGCCAAGACGCTGGACGGCATCAACCGGGAACGGCGCGAAATTGAAGGCACCATGCGCGAACAGGCATTTGCCATTGCCGAATCCCTGTTTGACGACGAGGAGGAACCGCCACCCGCCATCTGCGTCTTCGACCCCGATTTTCACGAAGGCGTGGTCGGCATTGTGGCCTCGCGCATCAAGGACAAGCTGCACCGCCCCACGTTCGTCTTTGCCGCCAGCGCCGCGCCAGGCAAGGAACACGAACTCAAAGGCTCTGGTCGCTCGATTGCGGGCTTTCACCTGCGCGACGCGCTGGACCTGGTGGCCAAGCGCTACCCCGGCGTGCTGCTGCGTTTTGGCGGCCACGCCATGGCGGCAGGCTGCACCATTGCCGAAGAAAACTTTGACGCTTTCGAGCAGGGGCTGAACGAAGTTGCGCAAGAGTGGCTGGACGCCGCCACCCTCACCCGCCGCCTCGACACCGATGGCCCGCTCAAAGCCGAGTTCCGCCGGGTCGAACTGGTCGATGTGTTGCACAAGGAGGTGTGGGGGCAGGGCTTTGCCCCCCCGACCTTCAGCGAAGAACTGGAAGTGGTGTCGCAACGGCTGGTCGGTGAAAAGCACCTCGCCCTCAAACTCAAGCACCAGGGCCAGCCGGTGGATGGCATCTGGTTTGGCCACACCGAGCCACTGCCGGCACGCGTCAAACTCGCCTTCCGGCTCGATGCCGACGCCTGGAACGGCGTGCGCCGGGTGCGGTTCCTGGTGGAGGCGGCGGAAATATAAGTGTCAGAAGCTCACAACCATGCACCCCCTGAAACGACCTGCTTGCCGCCCCCCGATAACCTTCGGCTTGACGACGCTGCTCTGGCTGGCCTGCGCGCTGCCCGCCATAGGCGCCGACCAGCCCGTGGGCATCACGGCCGAGCTGCCCTACCTGGAGGTGAAACACGAGGGTCGTGTCATCCGCGTTGAGCGAAATCCGGACAACCTCAACATGATCGATCCGGATCTGGCCCTGACCTCTCGGGCCTGCCCCCCTTTCTGCATCCAGCCGGTGGTGATTGCCCCCGGGGTTGAGACGCTGGGCGAACTGGAGGTACTGGACTACATCCAACGCTTCAGTACCGGCGACAAGAGCGTGCTGCTGATCGACTCACGCGAGCCCGAATGGCTGCAGCGCTTCGGCATGATTCCGGGCAGCATCAGCCTGAGCTGGACCCATCTGCACCCGCAACACACCTCGGTCGAAAAAATTGCCGAGACGGTGGAAGACCTTTTTGGCGCCTATCGCGTCGGCCCGCTCTGGAACTTTGCAGATGCCAGGACGCTGGTGCTCTACTGCAACGGCGCCTGGTGCGGCCAGTCTCCCACCAGTATTCGCCAATTGCTGGGCATGGGCTACCCGGCTCACAAGATCAAGTGGTACCGCAGCGGTATCCAGGGCTGGAAGCTGCTTGGGCTGACGACCGTGCAGCCCCGATCGCCTTAGCCCATCAGGTCTGCGTCACTGCGGGGCGCGCGGTCCAGGTGGTACAGGAAAAAGATGAGCAACGCCGTCGCGCCCAGCAGGAACAGCGGACCAAACAGCCAGAACAGCAGCGGCACCGTGAAATAGTAGGCCCGCATGCCAATGCGGTAAAAGACGCCTGCGCGGTTCATTTGCGCCACCACATGGCCAATCTGAATGCGTTCGAGCTCTCGGTCCAGCGGCACGTTGATCGAATAGCCAATGTGATGAAACAGTCGTACCGACATCGAGAAGGCGAAAAATACAAGAAGCAGGTCAAACAGCATCATCAGCAGTTTGAACAGCCACATCTCGGCGCTGACGTGACCCAGAAAATTGAGCGAGTGCCAGGTGCCGGAGAGCTTGTCGCCTTGGGCGCTCAACGTCAGCACACCAATGATCAGCAGGACGGCCGTCGATGCCATGAAACTGGCCGACATGGTGGAGTTGCGCAGGGTCTGCACCGCCAGGATGTCGCGCCGCTCGCGCATCACGCTGGCCACCCAGGCCTCACGGGCCGCCAGCATGACGTCCTGCGCGCTGGACGCCGGGTCACGGCGGGTACGCCAGCGCAAGTAGAGCTGGTAAAAATAAATCGCGGCGGCACTGAGGGCAAAGCTCAGGAGATCGGTGGCGTGAGTAGCAATGAAATCGGGCATGGGGCAATTTTGCCAGTTCGCCAGGGACGGTGGCAAAGCAACGATCCGCCTGCGCCTGACCTTGCCTGGTCAGGGTCGATCGCCCGGCCCAGGCGTCTGCCGGTCACAACGCCTAAAATGCAGGGGTGCCATCCATCCTCAACGCCGACCTCCACTGCCATTCCGTCGTGTCCGACGGCACCCTGACACCCGAAGCGCTGGCCGCACGCGCCAAGGCCAATGGGGTGGAGTTGTGGGCCCTGACCGACCATGACGAAATTGGTGGCCAGCAACGTGCCGCTGCGGCGGCCAGCGCCATCGGCATGCACTACCTTACCGGCGTTGAGATTTCGGTCACCTTCGTCGCGCAAACGGTCCACATCGTGGGCCTGGGGTTTGATCCGGAAAACCCGGCCCTGAAGCTGGGCCTCAACCAGACCCGGGGTGGCCGCGGGCAACGTGCGATGGACATGTCCGACGGCTTGGCCAAGGCGGGCATTCCGGGAGCTTATGACGGCGCCTTGAAATTTGCCGGTAACCACGAACTGATTTCCCGCACCCACTTTGCCCGCTTTCTGGTGGAAAGCGGCGTCTGCCGGGACACCTATGAAGTGTTCCGCAAATACCTGACCGAAGGCAAGCCCGGCTTTGTAGAGCACCGCTGGGCCAGCCTGAAAGACGCCGTGACCTGGATCCGGGAAGCCGGCGGGGTGGCGGTGATTGCGCACCCGGCACGCTACAAGTTCACCAGCAACGAGGAATTCGCGCTGTTCAGCGAATTCAAAAGCCATGGCGGGCAGGGCGTGGAAGTGGTCACCGGCAGCCACACGGCGGCCGAATACATCACCTATGCCGACACTGCCCGCGAATTCGGTCTGGCGGCAAGCCGGGGTAGTGATTTCCACAGCCCGGATGAGAGCCACACGGAACTGGGCACACTCCCCTATCTGCCGGGCAAACTGACGCCGGTCTGGGAACTGCTGGCCGACCGTATCCGGCACGCATCTGTCGAGAGTCCGGGGGCCAGTGCCCCCACGGGCCATTGACGCCCCATGGCCTTCTGGCGCACCCGACAGGGTGCTGGCGTTTTACTCATCGTGCTGGCGGCGCTCGCGTTTGCCGTGCTGGACACCACCACCAAATATGCCGCCACACTGGCACCGGTGCTGATGTTGCTGTGGTTCCGCTATGCGTTTCAGGCGGTGGTGACCTTTGCCCTGCGCTTTCCGGTGCAAAAACTGGCGTTGCTGACGACCCCCAATCCACGCTTTCAGACCCTGCGCGGGGTGCTGCTGCTGACCACCAGCGCCTGCTCATTTTTTGGCTTGCAGCATCTGCCTGTGGGCGAGTTCACTGCGATGGTGATGCTGTCGCCCCTGGTGGCCACCGCGCTGGCGGCCTGGCTGCTGAAAGACCATGTCTCCCCGCGGCGCTGGCTGCTGATGGCGGCGGGATTGGGCGGGGTGCTGCTGGTGATTCGTCCCGGCGGTCAGGTCTTCAGCTGGGCCTTGCTGTTTCCCGTGCTGCTGGTCAGCACCTATGCCTGGTTTCAGGTGCTGACCAGCCGCCTGAGTGGTGAAGAAAACCCGTACACCACCCACTTCTACACCGGACTGGTGGGTACCCTGGTGATGAGCCCCATCGTGGTGTTCAGCTGGGACACGGCGGCTCTGCTGGCACATTGGCCCTGGTTTGTACTCATCGGTTTTCTGGGGACCTTTGGCCACCTGATGTTGATCCGGGCCTACATGCGGGCCTCTGCGCCGGTGCTGACGCCCTACCTCTATACGCAAATCGCGTTTGCAACGCTGGGCGGCTGGCTGGTGTTCAGGCACGTCCCCGACACCCTGGCCTGGCTCGGCATTGCCGTGATTGCTGGCACCGGCATTGGCAATGCCCTGCTCTCCGCCCACGAGGTGGCCGTGCAACGGCGCGCGGTCGTTCGCCAGCCCGCGCCCACGCCTTGATCCAGCCGACCCGACATCATTCGCCGACAATACACCCATGCCCCAGCTCTTTGAACTTCACCCCGACAACCCGCAACTGCGGCTTTTGAAGCAGGCCGTCGCGCTGCTTGAAAAAGGCGAGATCCTGGCGGTGCCCACCGACTCCAGCTACGCCCTGGTCTGCCATCTGGACGACAAGGCCGCGGCAGACAAGCTGCGCCGCATCCGGGGCGTGGACGACAAGCACCACCTCACCCTGTTGTGCCGCGATCTCAGTGAACTGGCCAACTACGCCAGGGTGGACAACCAGCAGTTTCGGCTCATCAAGTCCGCCACACCCGGGCCATACACCTTCATTCTGGAAGCCAGCAAGGAAGTCCCCCGCCGCCTGAGTCACCCCTCCCGCAAGACCATCGGCCTGCGGGTACCGGACCACAAGGTATTGCAGGAGTTGCTGACGCTGCACGACGGCCCCTTGCTTGCTACAACTCTAATAGCGCCCGGCGAGACAGAGCCGCTCAACGACGCGCAGGATATCCGTGCGCGTTACAAAAACCAGATTGCGGCCGTCGTGGACGCAGGCGCGTGCGCCCTGGAACCCACCACGGTGGTGGACCTGACCGGCGGCGAACCGGTGGTGATTCGCCAGGGACGCGGAACGCTGGCAGCCCTCGGTCTGTAAAGCGCCAGCCACATTGCCTCTGAGACAATTGCCCGATGGATATCGCCCACCTCATTCAAACCGTCGCCCTGTATGCTCTGCCAGTGCTGTTCGCCATCACGATTCATGAGGCGGCCCATGGCTATGCCGCACGGCATTTTGGCGACAACACCGCCTACATGCTGGGGCGCATCACACTCAACCCGTTGAAGCACATTGACCCGGTGGGCACTATCCTGATGCCGCTGCTGCTGTACTTCGCCACCTCGGGGGCCTTCCTGTTCGGCTATGCCAAACCGGTGCCGGTGCGGTTTGACAAGTTGCGCAATCCCAAGCGCGACATGATCTGGGTGGCACTGGCCGGGCCAGGGGCCAATTTCATCCAGGCCTTTCTCTGGGGCGCCCTGTTTTTCATCCTGAGGGGGACTGGCGTGACCGAGCCGTTTTTTCTCAAGATGGCGCAAGGCGGCATTCTGGTCAATTTGGTGATGTTTGCGTTCAACCTGTTTCCGCTGCCACCCCTTGATGGCGGGCGCATTCTGGTCGGCCTGCTGCCCTACCGCCAGGCCGAACTGGTGTCGCGCGTCGAGCCCTGGGGGTTTTTCATCGTGATGGCGCTCGTGATTTCAGGCGTTGTCAGCACGCTGTGGCTGCAACCCTTGATGGCGCTCAGCTATGGTCTGCTGGATATCTTGTTGACCCCGATTTCCATGATTTTTGGCTAGCCCATTCCTTTGCACAAGAAGTTTTACGACCATGAGTTCGAAGCGTTTTCTGACCGGGATCACCACCTCCGGCACCCCCCATCTGGGCAATTACGTCGGCTCCATCCGGCCATCGGTGCGACACAGCCTGGACCCTGACGTCGAGAGTTTCTATTTTCTGGCGGATTACCACGCCCTGATCAAGATCGATGAGCCTGCGCGCATCCAACGCTCCACGCTGGAAATTGCGGCCAGCTGGCTCGCGGCCGGGCTGGACCCGGAACGCGTCATTTTCTATCGCCAGTCTGACGTGCCCGAAATTCCGGAACTCACGTGGCTGCTGACCTGCGTTATCGGCAAGGGCGTCCTGAACCGGGCTCACGCCTACAAGGCGGCGGTGGACAAGAACACGAGTGCCGGCGAAGACCCCGACGCGGATGTCAGTGCCGGCCTCTTCATGTATCCGGTGCTGATGGGCGCGGACATTCTGATGTTCAACGCCCACAAGGTGCCGGTGGGGCGCGACCAGATCCAGCATATCGAGATGGCGCGCGACATGGCGCACAGCTTCAACTACCGCTATGGCGAACACTTTGTGCCGCCCGAAGCCGAAATTGAGGAAGACGTAGCCACCCTGCCCGGCCTGGATGGCCGCAAAATGAGCAAGAGCTACGACAACACCATCCCGCTCTTCGCACCGCGGGAACAACTCAAAAAGCTCATCGCCAGCATCGTGACTGACTCATCAGCGCCCGGCGAGGCCAAAAACGTGGAAGGCTCTGCGCTGTTCCAGATTTACCAAGCCTTTGCCACGACTGAAGAGACTGCAGCCCTGCGTCAGGCCTACACCGACGGCATTGCCTGGGGTGACGCCAAACAGGTGGTGTTTGAGCGGATCGACCGCGAGATCGCTCCCATGCGTGAAGCGTATCTGGCGCTCCTGAACGACCCTGCAAAGATTGAGGCCATCCTGCTGGCCGGTGCCGCCAAGGCACGCCAGATCGCAACCCCGTTCATGGGTCGCCTGCGCCACGCCGTCGGCTTGCGCGACCTGCGTGTGCAAGCCAGTAGCAAAGCAGCAAAAACTGCCAAGGTCGCGAAACCCGTTTTCAAGCAATACCGCGAACGCGATGGCAAGTTCTACTTCAAGTTGATGGATGCTGATGGCCGTCTGCTGTTGCAGAGTACCGGCTTCGATTCACCCAGGGAGGCCGGTCAATCCATCGGTTTGTTGCAGACGCAGGGCGTCGCGGCCCTCGCCGGCCTGGCAGACAAACTGCAGCCGAATGCCGAAGTTGACGCCAAGGACATCAACACAGCCTTGCAGCTGATGACCGACGCAGAGTAAGTCTGGCCGGCACGGGCAACGCCGCTGATACAATGGCACGCAGTCGACACAGGAGAGGTGGCAGAGTGGCCGAATGTACCTGACTCGAAATCAGGCGTACCGCAAGGTACCGTGGGTTCGAATCCCACCCTCTCCGCCAAAATAAAACCCTAAGTGATTGATTCACTTAGGGTTTTTATTTTTTCAACTCTATCAATGACTGCGTTACCTCCGCATTACCTCCCGAGAGCGACGGGCTACCCCCGGTCTGCTCCTCAAAGTCACCACCGTTACAAGCACCCTGTATGTGACCACGCACAGGCCACGGCTCCAACCCGTGAAGACCGCAATCCTCGGGCACGCCAACGGCAGGGACCTACTCCCTGAACTTCATTGCGCGGCTGTCGTTACCGTTGGCAAGGGCTGCCACATGATTCACGGCAAAGTCAGTCACTTTGTCGCGGAACAGAAAATAGTGACCGGCCAGACGTGGTGATATACGCAAGAATTTCCGTGCCGCCGCAACCTCAGCAATGATACTGACGTATGCCCTTTCTCTAACATGAGAGGGTATCGCGTGAGACCTGCTCCCTTTGACACGGCCAGCAATATTTGAAACTTTCAGCTATCAGTTTCATAGCATCGATTGCCGAAGAAAAAGAGCCCACCCGTGCTGGCGGCTGATCTACCATTGCTTCCGTTTCTATTGCGGCAATGTAGCGTAAAACGTCGTTCACGACAGGCCGCTTTCCAGTCATCCAGTTCGACTCCAGTCAGAAGCCGTTGGTGGCATTCGGCAACGTGTCCTTCGCGGAAGTTCACCCAATCGAGCAAGAGCGCATTGAAGCCGTCACTAGGAGAATGTTCGACTCGTGGCCCCCTCAGTGAACTCGAGCAAGCTCTGCCTTCTCTGACACTGAACCCGAAGTGACTTCACCCCGCGCGCCGCTATCTGGCTCCATTTCACCCTGGGCTGCAGCGCCTCAGCACAGGGCGCAGACGCGCACGTACAACTCTACATTTGCGATAGTCGCTATCTCGTCTACCATCGGAGAATTATGATGACATTGATTGATATTTCCGGCACGACTGAAATCAGCGACGAGGGAATCAAGAAGCATTTCAAAAATGTTGAGCCATGGCAGCCACTGTTCGAACTTGTTTGGAATGGTTTCGACGCTAAGGCAAATGCCGTAGCGGTGACTGTCGCCGAGAACAACATGCACGGGACCGATACCGTGACGATTCTGGATGATGGCGCCGGCATAGACCATACGAAACTCAAGGAAACGTTTGGCAAGTTCAACGAGTCGGCCAAACGCGAGGACGCCACGCAGCACGGTGCCCACGGTCGAGGTCGGCTTGCGTTTCATCGGATATGCCACCTAGCGACATGGCACACCAGATCTACCACCGGTGACGCTCGTATCGTTGTCGACGCATCCAAGATTAAAGCCTACGACGGCAAGCAGTTGCCGGCCGAGGCACAAAGTGTCGAATTGCGCCAAGTCGCACAAGGCACGTTTGTCAAGCTGAATCAATTCACGCTCAACCTGCCTAATTTGATTGATCTGCGCGAGAAGTTCTCTGTGGAATTCGGCTGGTTTCTTGCAATGCATCCGGCAAAATCGCTCAAGCTAAATGGTGCCGAAATCGCAGTTCCGAGCAACGAAATTACGCAGAAGAAATTTGACATCGGCAACCATGTCTTCGATGTGCAGGTTATCCGATGGGATGAACGTCCGAGTTCCGAAAAGTCATACACTTACTTGCTAAATAGCCAAGGAGTCTTGGTTTATAAGCAGTTGAGTACACTAAACAACAAGGCTGCATTTTTCACAAGTGTTTGCATCGACTCCGCGTGGGCCGATACATTCGCCGCTGACCAGGATCTTCTTCAACCCAATGCCCATACCCTAAGTTCGACCGACTGGAAGCGGCTTTCGCGCCAACTGAACGAATTGACCGAGTCCGTCTACGAGAACTTTCTTCGGAAGCAAGCCGAAAAAGAGGTGGACCGGTACGTCGAGGATGGTTATTTCCCGAGCTATGTGGGTCTTCCACCCGAAGAACAAGCATGGAGACTGAACAACGCTAAGGAGCTAATTCGGGAGATCTACGTCGCAGATCCTACTGTCTTCAATACCGCGAACAAGAAGCAGCGCAAGATCATTATCCGCCTGTTGGATCGCCTCGCCGTTTCGAATGAAAACGACTCTCTATTCGAGGTTCTCAACAGCGTGCTGGAACTGGACGAAAAATCGGTAACCAAACTCGCCCAGCAACTTAAGCAGACCACGCTCGAAAACATTGTCGCGACCATCGAAGTCCTGCAAAGGCGTCAGGCCGGCGCTTCGCAATTGCGTTCGTTGATGAATCATCACTACCGCGAAGTCCTTGAAACGCCGGATCTGCAAAAGATCATAGAAAACAACACTTGGCTATTTGGCTCAGGATACGAGACGCTTGGAGCAGAGGAGGACACCTTCACAAAGATTGCCAAAAGACTTCGCGACACAATTCCAAAAATCGAGGAATTGGATTCGAGTGACGTCGATGATGCCGTCAACATTGCAGGCGTCAACCGACAGACCGATCTCTTTTTAGCTCGGCGGATTCCTACGGTGGAGTCTGACGGTCAAAAAGTCTTTCGGTGCGTGATCATAGAAATAAAGCGTCCCGGAATCTCCTTGAACAAGAAGCATCTCCGTCAGCTTGATGACTATGCGGACATTATCAAGAGACATCCGGAGTTCACTTCCACAAAAATGCGCTTTGAGTTGATCTTGGTAGGACGGCAGATTTCCTCTGCGGACACCGAAATTGCCAGCCGACTAAACGGCCAAATAGCGCGGGGTGAACCAGGCTTAGTTAGCCACGACACCGGCATGAAACGATATGTCCTGAACTGGTTTACATTGCTGGACTCATTTGAGTTGGCAAATACTTTCATGCTCGAACAGCTTAAGCTAAAGAGAAGCGAATTCGAGTCCTTAACCAAGGAAGACTTGGTTGCCGACTTGCAAGCAGCTTGAGAAGCTATCGCTGCGATTAGACCCAGTCATCTAGTATCGGGAGAGACATGTATCACTTCTTTGTGACGGCTCAAGACGGGGCCTGGGACAAGGGATTCTATGAATTCGACAGGAGCCGCTTTCTAGAGTACACGAATGAGAAAACCGCTGAGGCCTTCAAAGTCTTGACTGAAAGCCACATAGAAACTCTGCTGAGCTGGCCATGTCTGTTCGCCTACGAAGGGATGGGAGGCAATGTTAGAGTCGGTCATCTGCTCTCGATCAAGGAGCGAGGGCGTTGGATAGTCATCGAATTCGGCTTTTATCCAGATATCCCAGCGATTCCATTTAGATCGATCGAGCCCATCTCCCTGCTACTCGACATTAGAACCTGGGAGATGAGTCGCACCCATTGGGCACTCAAAGATGAAGACCTACTCGGGCGCTTGGCAGAGGCTCACCTTATTCAGTCGGCTGCAGCAAAGGCGTTAGAAGCGCCAAAGAAATCCTCCGAAAAGCTGACAGAACCCAAACGACAGTCATCCAAGAGGGTGTCCCGAATTTTGTGTAAACGGCGGTTGAGTTAGACGCGCGGCATGCGCTCGTCAAACTGAATGGTAAAGCGATTCAAGGCAGCCTTCCAGTCCCGAATCGGCATGGTCCATTTCTGACTGATGTTGTTCAGTGCCAGATAGAACAGTTTGAACACCGCCTCGTCCGTTGGGAACGAGCCGCGGGTCTTGGTGATTTTGCGCAGGCTCATGTTCACCGATTCGATGGCGTTGGTCGTGTAAATTACTTTGCGAATGTCTGGCGGGTAGTCAAAGAACGGCGTCAGGCGTGACCAGTTACGTCGCCAGGACTGCCCAATTGGGGCGAAGGACTCATTCCACTTGGCTTCAAACTCCGCGAGCCGGCGCAGAGCCTCATCCTCGGTCGCCGCCGTGTAAATCAGCCGCAAATCGGCAGCAACATCTTTGCGCTGTTTCCAGCCCACGAAGTTCAGGCTGTGGCGCACCATATGCACCAGACAAAGCTGCACAGCAGTCTTGGGGAACACCGCCTCAATGGCATCAGGGAAGCCTTTGAGTCCGTCCACGCAGGCGATGAAGATGTCAGCCACACCCCGATTCTTCAATTCGGTCACCACCTGCAGCCAGAACTTGGCGCCTTCAGTCTGGGCCATCCATAGGCCCAGCACCTCTTTGAGGCCGTCCAGGTTGACGCCAATGGCCAGGTACAGGGCCTTGACCCGTACGGCGCCGTTGTCGCGCACCTTGACGTGAATGCAGTCCATGTAGACGATGGGGTACAGCGCATCCAAGGGGCGTGCCTGCCAGGCTTTGACCTCGTCCATGACGGCATCGGTCACTGAGGAAATCAGAGTGGGCGACACTTCGGCCCCGTACATTTCCTGCAAGTGGCTTTGAATCTCACGCACCGTCATGCCACGGGCGTACAGCGACAGAATCTTGTCGTCAAATCCGCTCCAGCGGGTCTGGTGCTTGCCAATCAGTTGGGGCTCGAACGTACCAGCGCGGTCGCGTGGAATTTCAATAGGCAACTCGCCAAAGTCGCCTTTGAGTGTTTTCTTGCTGCGCCCGTTGCGGGTGTTGCCGGCTTCATTGGCGACCAGTTGGTTTTTGTCGTGACCCAGGTGGTCGGTCATCTCGGCTTGCAGTGCCCGCTCGACCAGCGCCTTGGTGAGTTGCTTCAAGAGGCCGTTCTGGCCAATCAAGTCTTCGGGCTTTTTGTAGTCCGCCAGCAGCGCATCAATCAGGTCGCTGGGTAAGGGTTTCATTTCTACGGTCATCATTGCTCCATGCAAGACAGCAGTTTCCTGCCAAAAGACCGTTTACACAAAATTTCTTACACCCTCGCGCCCTCTTTCACACTTCGATGAAGCGTTGGGCGAACTAGCATCTCACGATTGCTGTCAAATCAATGTGACGCTTCATGCCGGTTTTAGGCGTACCAGTCCACTTCCTGCGGTCGCCCGTGTTGACCGCCTTCGTCGGGTCAATCCGCCCCCGCATGCTTGCAAACAATCACGTCCAAATTGTTCCTTGACTCCGTTGCGCGTATGGACACGAACTTCATGCTGCGCGTTCCAGTGGTCCTTTCGCATGGCTCTTGGTGGATCGAGGATCTTTCTCTTTGCGTAAGGAGAATGGACAATGAATAGAGTTTTTCTCCTGTGCGGACTTCATTTCCGACAGAGATGATGTGGTCGCAAAGCGTCTGAAGCCGGCGGACTCAGCCATCGTTGGAACGAGGTCCCATCCGCTCGAACACACATGGATCGACGGCAAGTGCAACGTGCCAGGGCCATTGCGACGATCTACGAAACATGGCGGTGGGCGACTGTGAGCGACGTCTGAGGGCCTTGTTGCGATCAAGTTCGCGGATGACAATCAGTCGACCATGATCGGACTGCCTCAATATCACAAGCACGGTGATCCAGCGTTCGCTACTTCGGTCGCAGCTGTTAACAAGTAGACCAAGGGTAAGCACTTATTTCAGCGATGTTGAAAGTTGCTATATTTATATCCGACGAGTAATCGTCATCAGACATTTCGCACTTGACCGCCAATACTGCCGGCAAGTGCAAGGCAAAAAAGCCCGAACCGGTTTATCCGGTTCGGGCTTTTTTTGTTTGGCCGGTTTCATTGTGTTTTTCAAACGAACGCCTTGGCGTTCAGGGCGTTGCTTTGCCCGAAAAAAACAACCGGCGGTGGCTGTTGCATCGTACCCCTGACAGTTATTTTCGAATGGTCCTAATTCAACATTAACCAATATCGCATCGACAAAGAGGAGAAACATGATGAGCAAATTTAATCGCCGCCGTTTCATGACAACCAGCGGTTCCATGGTCGCGCTCGGCGCCGCTTCCGGAGTCTCGCTGATCCCCAGCTTGGCCAGTGCGCAGGAAGCAGTCAAGCTGGGTTTGTTGCACTCCCTATCTGGCACCATTGCCATCGCCGAAGCGTCCTTGGTGGACGCCGAGAAGATGGCAATTGAGGAAATCAATGCCGCAGGCGGTGTGATGGGACGCCAGATCCAGGCAGTTGTGGAAGACGCCGCCAGCGAAAATCCGGTATTCGCCGAGAAAGCGCAGAAGCTGCTGGAACGCGACAAGGTAGCCGCCATCGTCGGCTGCTACACGTCGGCCTCGCGCAAAGCGGTGTTGCCGGCACTGAGCCGCGCCAACGGTCTGCTGTTCTACCCGACCTACTACGAGGGCCAAGAGCAGGACAAACATGTGATCTATCCGTCGCAAGAGGCCACGCAGTCGGTGGTCGCCGCCGTGGAATGGATGGCCCGCGAAAAAGGCAAGACGATTTTCCTGGTGGGCTCCGACTACATCTACCCCCGCACCTGCAACAAGATCGCCAAGCCGACCGTTGCCCGCATGGGAGGTAAGGTCGTCGGAGAAGAGTATGCGCCGCTGGGTCATACCGAGTTTTCGTCGATCATCAACAAGATCAAAGCCGCCAAGCCGGATTGGATATACAGCACCGTCGTCGGTGGCTCCAACGTGGCCTTCTACAAGCAGTTGCGTGCAGCTGGCTTGGATGGCAACAAGCAGATGCTGCTCTCGACCGTGGTTTCCGAAAATGAGATCGAAGGCATAGGCAAGGACAACGCTGTCGGCTATTACGCCTGTATGGGCTACTTCCAGAGTCTCAAGAACCCGGCTAATGAGCGCTTCGTCAAGGCGTTCAAGGCCAAGTACGGACAAGATCGCGTGATCGGCGACCCGATGGAAGTGGCCTATAACTGTGTCCATTTGTGGAAGCTGGCGGTCGAAAAGGCCAAATCCTTCGACCCACAGAAGGTGCTCGCCGCATGTGCCGGTATCGAGCTCGATGCACCGGAAGGCAAGGTGCGCGTACACGCCAAAAACCAGCACGTCTGGAAAAAAGTGCGGATTGGAAAAGCGCGTGCAGACGGTCAGTTCGACATTGTCTGGGAATCGGCCGGCCTGATTGAGCCCAACCCTTTCCCGAAACTGTAATACGCCACGCCAGGTCCACGCAGATATCGCACGATGCCTGCGTGGGTCCTTTCGCCCCACAGTAACTCATTCACACATCGATCAAATGACGAGGGAGAAAACCAAATGAGCTTGGACATTGCGGTGATGCAGATTTTCAACGGCATCAGCCTGTTCACGATCTTGCTGTTGATGGCAATTGGCCTGGCCATCGTCTTCGGGCTCATGGGCGTAATCAACATGGCACATGGCGAGCTGATGGCTTTGGGCGCCTACGTCACGTATCTGACGGCGACCGCCTTTACCAGATTTGCGCCCGAGTGGATGGGTGTGTATCTCTTCGTCGCGATACCTTTCGCTTTCCTTGTGACGTTCGCGTTTGGCTATTTACTTGAACGCGGATTCATCCGATTCTTTTACAACCGACCACTTGACACGCTGCTGGCGACCTGGGGCCTGAGCCTGATCCTGCAGCAAACCTACAGATCCATCTTCGGTGCGCAGGAGGTCAGCGTGCCGCTCCCCCCCTGGTTAAGCGGCGCCTGGGAGCCCATTGCCGGCATTCAACTTTCGTTGCCGCGGCTCTTTATTGTTGGCCTGACTGCCATTGTGGTTGTCGCTGTCTATCTGTTGTTGACTCGTACCCGCTGGGGACTGCGAGTGCGCGCTGTCACACAGAACCGGGCCATGAGTGGTGCGGTGGGCATCAACACCAGGAGCGTTGACGCCATGACATTTGCGCTGGGTTCCGGGCTGGCTGGCATTGCCGGATGTGTCTTCACAATGATTGGTTCGACCAACCCTGGCACCGGGCAAATCTACATTGTGGACTCCTTCATCGTGGTCGTGTTCGGCGGCGTGCAAAGTCTCCTGGGCACTGCCCTGTCAGGTTTCCTGATCGCCCAGTCGCAGACCACATTGGAATACCTGATCAGCGGCTCGATGGCGAGAGTGACCGTCCTGCTGTTGGTCATCGTGGTGCTCTATTTCAAGCCCAACGGGCTGTTCTCCAATAAATCGAGGGGCTAAGGCATGAATAGTCTTATCCGCCAGTCTGAGTTGATTGCTGTGGCGCTTGTGATCCTTCTGCTGTTGGCCGTTTTTCCGTTGGTGCTGGACCCGTTCCGACTGAACCTGATGGGCAAATACATGTCCTTCGCTTTCGTTGCGATTGGCGTCGTGCTGACTTGGGGTTATGGCGGCATTCTCAGCCTGGGCCAAGGCATCTTCTTCGGCATGGGCGGCTACATGATGGCCATGTTCTTGAAGCTCGAGGCATCTGCGCCCGAACTGCCCGACTTCATGGTTTGGAGCAGTGTTGAAAAGCTCCCATTGTGGTGGGAGCCTTTCCACAGTTTGACACTCACGATATTGCTGATCCTGGTCGTGCCTGCGGTACTGGCCTATCTGTTCTCTTACCTCATCTTCAAAAAACGCGTGGGTGGCGTTTATTTTTCCATCGTTACCCTGTCGCTGGCGCTGGCCATGACTGTGCTGATCGTTGGCCAGCAGGGCGACACTGGTGGTGCCAACGGTATCACCGACTTCCGCACGCTGCTGGGCCTGGATATCATCGGCGACCACGCGAAGCGGGTTCTCTACTATGTGCAATCTGTGGCAATTTCGCTGGCGATGTTGTTGGCGCTGGCCGTAGTGCGCAGTCGTTTCGGAAAGATCCTGATCGCCATCCGCGACCGTGAAGACCGGGTTCGCTTCAGCGGCTACAACACAGCCCACATGAAGGCCTTCGTCTTCACACTCGCGGCCATCCTCTCGTCCATCGGTGGCGCCTTCTACAGCGTGCAGGTCGGCTTGATTGCCCCCAGCGTGGTCGGAGTCGCCGCATCTGTCGAGATGGTGATTTACGCAGCTGTTGGCGGGCGCTTGTCCATCCCCGGGGCGGTGGTCGGCGCTCTGCTGATTGGCTTCCTGAAGTCGTATTTGTCGGAGACCTTTCCCGAAGGCTGGCTGTACTTCCTTGGCGCATTGTTCATTCTGGTTGTGCTGGTCATGCCCAACGGCCTGGCTGGACTGCTCGATCGAATGATCCGCCAGCGTCCCCTCACACGAGGAGCCCCATGAGTGCCGTAGTCGACGATCCCAACATGAGACCGCAACGGGGTGCAATGCCGCATTCCCAATCCGACACCGAGTCCATACTCCGCATAGAGGATCTGACTGTTTCGTTCGATGGTTTTCGCGCGGTTGATGCTCTAAGCCTGTCGGTTGAGCGCAATGAGTTGCGCGTGATCATTGGGCCGAACGGCGCTGGCAAAACCACATTGCTCGACATGATCTGCGGGAAGACGCGACCTTCGTCAGGTCGTGTGTTCTTCAATGGCATTGATCTGACCAAGCTGTCCGAACACCAGATCGTTCGCGCCGGTGTTGGACGCAAGTTCCAGACACCGTCGGTTTACGAAGACCTGACGGTGATCGAGAACTTCGAAATATCTCTGCCCGAAGGGCAGGGCGTCCTGGGCTCCCTGTTTTTTCGCCGTACCGAGCAGGTGATGGAGCGCATCACTTCAATCGCGGAACAGGTTTTCTTGCGTGACCAACTTGATCAAAAGGCCGGTCGACTCAGCCACGGTCAGAAGCAATGGCTGGAGATTGGCATGTTGTTAATCCAATCGCCCGAACTGCTGCTGCTCGATGAGCCGGTCGCCGGAATGAGCCCGCGCGAAAGAGAACAGACCGCCGACTTGCTGAACCGCATTTCGCAGGGCAAATCGGTCATCGTGATTGAGCACGACATGGACTTTGTCAAACGCATCGCGCACAAGGTTACGGTGCTGCACCAGGGCCGACTGCTCAGCGAGGGCTCAGTGGCGGAGGTGCAGGAGGATTCGCGCGTGATCGATGTGTACCTCGGTCACTGAGGAAAAAACATGTTTGAAGTAAAAAACCTGAATGTCTTCTACGGTGAATCGCAAGCCATCCGAGATGTGTCCTTCACCGTCGGCAACGAGGAATCGGTGGCCATCATGGGGCGCAATGGCATGGGCAAGACGACGCTGTTGAAGTCGCTGATTGGAATGCTACCGATTAAGTCCGGAAGTATCTATCTGCAAGGTGCCGAGCTAACGCGCCTCGAAAGCTTCGAGCGCGTGCGCAGGGGTTTGGCGTTCGTGCCGCAGGGGCGGATGATCTTTCCTTTCCTGACAGTCGAGGAAAACATCCTTAGCGGCTGTGAGCACTCCGGTTACCGGACCGTGCCTGAATATGTTTACCGCTTCTTTCCGGTTCTGTTGGAAATGAAGCATCGCATGGGCGGAAACCTGTCCGGCGGACAGCAGCAGATGCTGGCTATTGCCCGCGCTCTTGTCTCCGACCCGAAGGTACTCATTCTTGATGAGCCAACTGAGGGAATTCAACCATCCATCATCAAGGAAATCGCTCGAACTTTGAACGTGCTGCGCAAGGAACGACGCTTTGCCATTGTCGTGTCCGAGCAGGTATTAAGTTTTGCCCTTGACCTGGCGGATCGGTTTGTGGTCCTTGACGGAGGGCGAATCGTGCATGAGGAGTCCCGCGCGGGCTTGAACCATGAGAAGGTCAAATCATTCTTGACCGTTTGATTGTTTTTTTAACCAAAGGAGTTACGTTATGAGACACGGTGATATTGGAAGCAGCAATGATTGCGTCGGCGTTGCCGTCGTTAACTACAAAATGCCCAGACTGCACACCACAGCAGAGGTGCTGGCCAACGCCAAGAAAATCGCGGAGATGTTGGTGGGCATGAAGCGCGGCCTACCCGGAATGGACTTGGTGATATTTCCCGAGTATTCAACGCACGGGATCATGTACGACGCTCAAGAAATGTACGAAACTGCGTCGACCATTCCCGGTGCAGAGACCGAGATCTTTGCGGCAGCCTGCCGAGAAGCTAATGTCTGGGGGGTGTTTTCGCTGACCGGGGAGCGTCATGAGGAGCATCCCAACAAGGCACCGTACAACACCCTGATCCTGATGAATAACAAAGGTGAGATCGTCCAAAAGTACCGCAAGATCATGCCATGGACGCCGATCGAAGGCTGGTATCCCGGGGACTGCACCTATGTTTCCGAAGGCCCCAAGGGCATGAAGATCAGCCTGATCATCTGCGACGACGGCAACTATCCTGAAATCTGGCGCGACTGCGCCATGCGCGGCGCTGAACTGATCGTTCGCTGCCAGGGCTACATGTACCCTGCGAAGGAGCAGCAGGTGATGGTGGCCAAATGTATGGCCTGGATGAACAATGTTTATGTCGCCGTGGCCAATGCCACCGGCTTCGACGGCGTGTACTCCTACTTTGGCCATTCGGCGATTGTCGGCTTTGACGGCCGCAGTCTGGGCGAATGCGGCACCGAAGAAATGGGCATCCAGTATGCAGAATTGTCGACCAGCCTGATCCGCGACGCGCGCAAGAACCAGCAGTCGAACAACCATTTGTACAAGCTGGTGCATCGTGGCTATACCGGCAAGATCAATTCTGGCGAAGACGCCAACGGCGTTGCCGCATGCCCCTTTGAGTTCTATGGCAAATGGATCAACGATCCCGAAGGAACTCGCAAGATGGTGGAGTCAATCACACGTTCAACGCCCGGAACGGCCGAATGCCCGATCGAGGGTATTCCGAACCAGGCGCCTGGCCATCGCTGATCGCTTAGATATTCCCACCAGGACGGTTGGCGTGCCTGTACGCTGACCGTCCGTCCTAACAGGATTGCCGACGTGACATCGACCCTAGACGCCTACCGGCTCCATTCTGAGCCTTTTTACCGACCAGCCGGCCATGAAATTGCGCTGTATGAGCACGCGTATGCGCACCGCATGCCATTGATACTGAAAGGGCCGACTGGCTGTGGCAAGACCCGCTTCGTTGAGTACATGGCCTGGAAGCTGCAGCGACCCTTGGTGACGCTGGCCTGCAACGAAGACATGACGGCGTCAGACCTCATTGGCCGCTATCTGCTGGACGCGCACGGAACGGCCTGGCACGATGGCCCCCTGACGCTTGCAGTTCGCTATGGCGGCATCTGTTACCTCGACGAGGTCGTCGAGGCGCGGCAGGACACCACGGTGGTGATCCATCCCCTAACCGATGCGCGCCGCATTCTGCCGCTCGACAAAAAGGGCGAAGTGGTGCATGCCCATCCCGATTTCCAATTGGTGGTTTCTTACAACCCGGGCTATCAGAGCCGGTCCAAGGACATGAAACCGTCCACCCGTCAGCGCTTTGCAGCACTGAAGTTTGACTACCCTGACGCGGCCATCGAAGCCGATATCGTGGCCCATGAGGCCTCTGTCGCATTGGATGTGGCGACTCGCTTGGTAGGCATCGCGCAGCGTTCGCGCGCTCTGAAACACCATGGCCTGGACGAAGGAATTTCGACACGCATGCTGATCTACGCCGGCGTGCTCATCGGCTCCGGCGTTGATCCGCTGGAAAGCTGCGACATGACCATGACCCGCGCCCTGACTGATGACCCGGACATGGAATTGGCACTGCGTGGTTTCATTGAAGCCTATTTCGGCCAGTAAGAAATGCACCGCCATGACTGACGAAGGCCCGCTTGATCCGCCGACACCCATGAACGGCATGAATGTACGCGAGCGCGATGTCCATCTCAGTCAATTCACCGGCGCGCTTGACCAGAAGTTGACGACACTGGCGGCACAGCCCGATAGTGAGCAAGTTTCCACTGTTCTGCACTGGCTGGAAGCGCTGAACGATGAGGATCCCGTGTCGGCGCTGGCGGTAGTCGATCGCCTTGATGCCTTGCTGTCGCGAGTCGGGGCTGAGGGGCTGGGGCGTTGGATACTGACCGGCTTACGCATGTACCCCGGTCAGCAGTTACGGCAACAAGCATACTTCCGCCTCGATGATCAGCACGGCATTGAGGCACTGCACGGCGAGGCGTCCGCCGGCACTTTGTCGGAGTCGCTACCTTCGCTCGCGCTTTTACTGCATGGTCTGTGCGGGCGCGAGATCCAACTGCAGCCACGGCGCCAAGGCACCCTGGAGGGCTTGCCTTTGCGGCCGGTGTTGACGCCGAGCCATTTGCTGCTACCTGACGACTACACCGCTCTCGATGGTCCCGATCGTTACCGCCTTTACCGCGCCGCTGTTGCACACGCTGTGGCCCACCTTCGCTTCTCGACGGCGGGCCTGCCGACCCTGACACTCAAGCCAATGGGAATTGCCATAGTGTCGGCAATAGAAGATGCTCGTGTCGAAAGGCTGTTGGTGCGCGAGTACCCAGGGGTACGGAGCTGGTTTGTCGAATTTCTGCGGCGCAGCGTCAAACCAGCCGAATTGGGGTTCGCGGCGCTGGTTGGGCGCATGAACTTGGCACTGATGGATCCGAAATACCAGGACGACAACTTCTGGGTCAACAAAGCCCGTCGCCTGTTCGAGGAGCAGGCGGCCAACTTGACGGATTACCCGGCGTTTCGCCGCCTTGCCTCGATCCTGGCGAATGACCTCGGCCAGATGCGCGTGCCATTTCGCGCGCAGCGTTATGTGGTGCCTGAGGCCTACCGCGACGACAACTCATTTCTTTGGGTATTCAATGAACCTAGTGCCCCGACGTCCGAGCCGGTAGACCTGCAGGTCAAGTCGTCCCAGCGACCGGATGCGGTTGCCTCTGACGACGGGCTTAACCAGCCAATGGCGGTCGAGATTGAACTGGGCCGCCAGACTTACCCGGAGTGGGATGCCCAACTGTCACTGATGCGCACGGACTGGTGCACCGTGATTGAAAAGAGGCCTGCTTGGCAGGGTCAGCGCGCCATCGCGAAAAGGGACGCGCCGGCCCTGCCGCTGGTTCCGCTGACACGTTCGCGGAGCTTGAGTCGACGGCAGCGGCTGCGCCGGCAATGGGAGGGCGATGACATCGACCTGAACGCAGCGATTGAGGCCGTACTCGATCAGCGACTTAAACTGTCGCCGGATCTACGCCTTTTCACGCGCCCGGGACGCGAAGAGCGGGCATCGAGCATCCTAGTGTTGCTTGACCTCTCCGAGTCGACCAACGACTGTCCCGGCACCAGCATGGAATCCATTCTCGATATCGAAAAAAAAGCAGCGCTGTTGCTCGTTCAATCGGTGCTGCTCAGCGGCGACCGCATCGCCGTTCATGGCTTCTCGTCAAACACCCGCGCAGAGGTCAACTATTACCGTCTGCTTGAATTCGGCGTGCCACTGGACGTGGCTGCGGTCGCCATGATCCAATCGGTGCCGGGACGCTACTCGACCCGCATGGGTGCCGCACTGCGCCATGCCGTCGCTTGTCTGGCAAATGAGCCGTTTGATCATCGCGCCATTGTTCTGGTAACAGACGGCGCGCCGTCTGACATTGATGTATTCAAGACGGGCTATCTGATTGAAGATGCGCGGGCCGCTGTACATGAGGGTAGGCGCGCGGGAGTACAGACCTTTTGCGTGGCGCTGGACCCGCAAGCCGATCCATATGTGAGAAGAATCTTTGGCTGGAACAATTACCGCATCGTCGATGAACCGAGCAGATTGCCCGCTCAGCTGTCCACCTTGTACAACCGCCTGGCGACGCCGTGAAATCAGACCAGAAAACATGTAGCACAATGCTGCTGTGGAGTTCAGCAGCACAACCCCATTGGCAAAAAGGCCTGAAACGTGGCAAATAAGGATCCCATTCGCGTCGGTGTTTTGTTCTCGGAAACGGGAGTTACTTCGACGATAGGTCATTCTCAGCTTCAAGGCACACTGCTGGCAATTGGTGAAATCAATGAGGCTGGGGGTATTGACGGCCGGGAAATAGTCCCGGTGTGCTACGACGCCCGATCGTCTCCCGAGATATACGCGGCGCTGGCGGAGCGGCTTATCGTCCAGGACAAGGTCAACGTCATTTTTGGCTGCTACATGTCGAGTAGTCGCAAGGCCGTGCTGCCGATCGTTGAAAAATGGAACAAGCTTCTTTTTTACCCCACCCTCTATGAGGGTTTCGAGTTTTCCAACAACATCATTTATACAGGGGCTGCGCCGAATCAGAACAGCGTGCAACTGGCCGAATTCATGACGGCGAATTTTGGTGCGAGGGTTTATCTAATCGGGTCGAGATACATCTACCCCTATGAGTCCAATCGCATCATGAGTGATCTTGTTTTACAGCGCCCCAACAGCAGTAAGCTGGGTGAACGCTATGTCGAGCTTGACGCTTCTGCCAGGGATTTCCAGCTGATCATGGACGACATCAAAGCGAAGCAGCCCGACTTCATATTCTCGACTGTTGTTGGCGACTCCACAGCCAGTCTGTACCAGGCCTATGCAGAGGCGGGGTTCAATCCGAAGACCATGCCTATCGCCAGCTTGACGACTTCAGAGGCTGAAATATCCCAGATGGGCGCGGAGGTAGCGTTGGGGCATTTCACTGCAGCGCCTTACTTCCAGTCAATCAATAGGGAGACCAACCTTCGCTGCCTCGATCGTTTGCTCAGACGCTTTGGGTCCGAATGTGTTCCCAATATGTGTTGGGAGGCTGCTTACTTTCAGGTGCACATTTTCGCCAATGCCCTTCGCAACGCGGGTGAGGATGATATTGGTCAGATCCTGCCGCACATTCTGGGCAGCGAGTTCGACGCACCTCAGGGCCGCGTGCGAATCGACCCAACGAATCACCATACTTCCCTATATCCACGTATTGGCGTAGCCAATTCCAAGGGCCAGTTCACCATCGTCCGAGAAGCAACGCGGCCGGTGCATCCTGACCCCTATATGGTCACCCATTCGCTTGGCGACTGGACGGCGTCCCTCAACACGCTGGAGCTTTGAATTGGAGAACGGCATCCATCGACGGGCGGTACGTACAACACCGCCCTTATTGAAGGACCTTAGGACTCTGCGGGTCGCAGTCTTTCACCCCGATGACGCTGACGGAAGGCAGTTAACCCAGCAATTGCAGCGCATCGGCTGTCAGGTTCAGGCGTTCTGGCCGCCGTTGCCGGCGTTGCCAGCTGGCATTGACGTTATTTTTCTGGCAGTTCGACCCGAGAGCATGGACACGGAGTTCGAATGGCTTAAGGGAGAAGATGTTCCGACCGTCATTGCGGTTGTGACCTATGAAAACCCCACTATCGTCGAAACCGTGCTGCATATCGGGGCGCAAGCTGTTCTGCCGAGCCCGATCCGTTCCTTCGGCCTTCTGTCGGCGCTGGTGGTTGCACGTGGCGTTCATCGAGATATGAAAAGCCAGGCGCGACGCTTGCGTAAGCTGGAGGCCAAAGTTCTAGGCGTGCGGCAGATTGCGGAAGCCAAGAGCATCCTTGTGCGCACACGTCAGATCACAGAAGACGCAGCCTACGACCTCATACGAGACCAGGCCATGAGCAAACGCGTCACGACTGAAGAGATTGCCGCGGCCATCGTCAACGCAAACGAAATCATGTCTATTGGTCGAGTCTCCTAATGGATGAAGATGTTCCGGCGACATTTCAAACTTCAATAATTGAGATGATAAGTGGCCAGCTTTGGACTCCCACCTGACGGCGACTGATGATCAACGAATTGCTCTTGACAGTTTGTGGCCGACGGTCAACTTCTCGAAAGCTGACATTCATATTGAGTATCTGTAATGGAGCAGGACGTACTTCGGCAGTGCAGCAGTAGCTGATTGTGGCTAGCGTCTGCTTTTTGGAAGTTGAATTTTCGGTATTCCCGACTTGTGCGCGGCCTATATCACCCCGCATCGTGCCCAAAGGGGCGATCGACTTAGTTGATTGGGCGCCCCGGAACAGACGTTCCATCGCTTCACATAAGCCGTATTCACCCTGAAGTGACTACAAGAGACTGACTTACACACCACAAGATATTTGGCTCTCGCGTACCTTCTATTTATTGCAAAAAATATTGAGGACAATAGAGACCTGTCTAAGTTCTTAGCCAGATAACAAAATAGGAATAGAAATCAAATGGCAACTGCAAAGAAAGCGGCTCCTAAAGCTGCTGCAACTTCAAAAAAAGTAACGGCTCCTACGCAAGCAAAGAAGACTGTTGCGAAGGTTCCCGCCAAGAAGGCGCCCGTCTCCAAGACTGCCAAGGCCATTGAAAAGCTGACCGCGAACATTGCCAAGCTCACCGAGCGCAAGAACAAGCTTGGCGCTGAAATCAACGCTCTGCGTGATCAGCGTACTGCTCTGAAAGCAACTCCAGTTGCTGCGGCACCTGCGGCCCCCAAGGCAAAAGCCAAGGCAGTTCCGAAAGCCGTTGCTCCTGCCAAAAAAGCAAAACCTGCTGCGAAGAAGTAATGCGCTTCAGCGACGTGCTCGCTAGTTAGAAAGGGCCCTTCGGGGCCCTTTCTACTTGTGCATCATCTGATCCCGTTGCCGTTGACTGCCAATGCAGATGTCTATTGGCACTGCGGTGCACACACCGCTTGCGATTTGCCCACAAAGTTGCGTGTCATCATTTCAGAGCGGGGCCGATGTTTGCCAAACATAAAACGGGACATGGTTGATTTCCCCGGGTCTGATGACCTAACGACGGGTGCCCAGCTACAACAATGCAGCGGTTGCGGATTGGGCCAGTTGCGGTCACTCGCCAATGACCGGTAACTGGAAGTCGAAATTGGCCTTCGTCACCGGTCTGGTCGGCGCCTTCAAATTTCCGTCTGTTCAGAGAGTTCCAGGGCATCCTCGACCTCTATGCCAAGGTACCGCACCGTGCTCTCCAACTTGGTGTGCCCAAGAAGCAATTGCACGGCACGAATGTTCTTGGTGCGACGGTAGATCAAGGACGCCTTTGTACGGCGCATTGTGTGGGTGCCATAGGCTGTTGGATCGAGACCGATTTCCTCAATCCAGGAATCCAATATGCGCGCGTACTGCCTTGTCCCCAAGTGCGGGGAGTCATGAACCCGACTGGGAAACAAGTAATCGTCATTTGCCAATTCCGCCTCCTTGATCCATTGGGCAACAGCTTCTCTCGTCGGCGCTGTGATTTCAAATTGAACCGGCTGTGACGTCTTCTGCTGCATGACGATCGCACGCGTTGAGACGCGATCGCCATTGCAAATATCCCGTACACGCAAACGGACTAAGTCACATGCCCTGAGCTTGCTGTCCAACCCAAGATCAAAGAGCGCAAGCTCCCGAGTGCGATGGCCAAGTTGAAGTCGTATGCGGATTGCCCAGATGTCTTTGAGCTTCAGCGGCGCCTTCTGGCCCACAATCTTTCCTTTGTTCCATGGAATCTTTGCAGGTAAACCGGTTGCAGTGTCCATGATGATCTCCTTAAGTTGCGGGGAGAACTACTGTGGACCGGCTGTGCAAATAGTCAATTCACCGGCACAAGGTGCAACTGACCGCCCCGGACTTCCTGCGCTCCTTCGCCGGATCATGAGCCACAATCAAGGCATGAGCACGCCCAAACCCTACCTCAGCGAAACCGAAGCCCCAGGTCGCGACGCGATCGACGCTCTGCAAGGTCTTACGCTGCTCGAATTCGGCACAAACTGGTGCGGCCATTGCCTCGCCGCCCAGCCTGCACTTGTCGAGGTGCTGTCACAACACCCGAAGTGGCACCACATCAAGGTTGAAGATGGAGCTGGTCGCCCGCTTGGGCGCAGCTACCGCGTCAAGCTCTGGCCCACGTTGGTGCTAATGCGTGACGGGCAGGAAGTAGCGCGCCTGGTGCGCCCCACGCGAACTACCGACATCTCGGCCGCGTTGAACATCGTATGAGGGCGTCAAGGGGGATTGCCCGGAGTTTGTCGATGCCTGAGATGGTCTGATCTGATTGGCCAGCCACAAAGCCGACATTGAGGTCAGCCTTCCAGACTTCGGTCATTGGGGAGCACCTCCAGTGTGCCCAAAGCCGAATTTCAGTTTATCGAAGTGCCAGCCCGATACCAGCCATTGAACTCACCAAGTGATGTCCACCCGGATTGACGGCGGAGTTCCATAAAGCTGCCCTTAAATTCACCTCGATAAATTCACATTACCGACATTGGCGGCGGAGAAGTCTGAGTCAGGTGCGCAGCGTTAGCCTCGCGCACCATGTGCGCGTACTTGCGCTCATCACCCTCAATGCCCGGTACATCGATTAGCTGAAATGTTTTTTCCGTGTAGTTGAGCGTGTAAAGGGTGTTGCGCCCGCTGCAATGGTCAAAGTGCCAGCACATCAACTCGCTCTCATCGGTCCAGGCTTTCTCTTGGATCGTGTCATCAAAAATCAGCACGCCGTCCTCACGCTCCACCAATCTGACGGTTCGTTTGACCTGCTGCCACAGATCCTTCGACATGTAATCTTGAGCCGATAACAACCGCGTGATCTGATCATGGCTTACGTCACCTTCGACCATCGCCGACAAGCCCGTCGCCGTTGCAGCACCAAAGGTGCTCAACAAATAGTCAGTGTACAAATCCAGGTCAGCTTTTTTCATCCGTGAAGCCTATCAGGGGTGGGCTGCGTAACATCAGTTGAGTAATTTGTACATGGTCAGGGGAAAACTGCGCCCATAGCGGGCCAAGGGGCGAAAAAAGCGCCAAGTGAAGCCTCTAAAGAGGCAAGAAACCCCAGAAAAACAGCGCGAGTCAGCGAAAAATTGTGAAACTTGGCGAAACGCGAATAAAAATAGCCCTGTGCCGCCAAGGCATCTGTCAAAGTTGATTAAATCCGCGCTTCTTTAAGTCCGATCGGATCGAGGTCATCCATTGCACCAGTCAAGGATGATGTGGCGGAACAGTTGTTCCGCTTCGCCTATCCGCGCGACATAGCAAAATTCATCAGTCTGGTGCGCCATATGAGGTTCTCCCGGTCCCAGAATCACGGTCGGTGGCTGCCCCAGCGGTTCGCGCAAGGCTGCCGCATCGGTGAAATAAGAAACAGTCTTGGGCTGCAAGGGCGTGTCGAAAAAGGTCTGGCAGCGCGCGAATACGCTCTGCATCCAAGGGTCTTCGGGTGCGGTGAAGACGCTGCCTACGTCGAGCAGGGTTTGTAAGCCGATGCTCGGACCCATGCGACTGCACAGACAACCCCATATCTGCCTGTGGTCCTGTCCAGCGACTGTGCGAATATCGATCGTCATCTCGGCTGCATCAGGTACCGAGTTGATATTCAAACCACCACGCGCCGTTCCGATGTTTAGCGTGCCCTGTCCCATCAACGCATGGGGTGGG
>NZ_JAUSLE010000034.1 GCF_030646845.1 Rhodoferax sp.
CGCGACAACGTCAAGGCGGGGAAGAAGCTGCAGAAGCAGCTCGAGTCGTTCGAGTCCGGGACCGCCGACTGGGCCCTGCAGCAGAAGCTCATGGTGACCGGACCCGTCGGCGGAGCCGGTGGGATCCTGGTGATCGCCGCCTTCGTGCTGGCCCAGGCCTTTGCCGACGAAGCCGGTGCGTGGCTGCCGATGGGCAACCTGTCACCCGCGCTGCGGGTGGCCGTCGGTTTCGTGCTGGTGTTCGTGACCGTGGCATTCGCCGCCGGCCTGGGGGCCTGGCTGGTGCAGAAACTGGTGGCATCGGTCGGCCTGCGCCCGGTGGACCGCGTGCTCGGTGGCGCTTTTGGTTTGTTGCGCGGGGTGGTGATCCTGCTGGCGGTGGCGCTGGTGGTGAGCATGACCCAGATGCAGAACGCTGCCTGGTGGGCAGACTCCAACGTGGCCCAGGTGTCGACCGCCACGCTGATCGAGGTCAAGCCCTTGTTGCCGGAGCCGGTGGCCCGATATATCCGTTAGTTTTTTGAGGATTCAATCATGTGTGGAATCGTGGGCGTGGTCAGCAAGACGCCGGTCAATCAGCTCATCTACGACGCGCTGCTGTTGCTGCAGCACCGCGGGCAGGACGCTGCGGGCATCGTCACCCAGCAGGGCCGCAAGTTCTTCATGCACAAGGCCAAGGGCATGGTGCGCGACATCTTCCGCACCCGCAACATGCGCGCGCTGCCCGGCCTGTGCGGCCTGGGCCAGGTGCGTTACCCCACGGCAGGCAATGCCTACAGCGAAGAAGAGGCACAGCCCTTCTACGTGAACGCGCCCTTCGGCCTGGTGCTGGTGCACAACGGCAACCTCACCAATGCCAAGGCGCTGGCGCAGGAGCTGTTCCAGACCGACCACCGCCACGTCAACACCGAGAGCGATTCCGAGGTGCTGCTGAACGTGCTGGCGCATGAGATCGAAAAGACCACGCGCGGCTTGCCTCTGCAACCCCACGACGTGTTTGAAGCGGTGCGCAAGGTGCATCGTCGCATCAAGGGTTCCTACGCGGTGATTGCGATGATTGCCGGTCACGGCGTACTGGCGTTTCGCGACCCGTTTGGCATTCGCCCTCTGTGCATGGGACGCAGCGAGGACGGCACTGTGATGGTAGCCAGCGAATCTGTGGCGCTGGAAGGAACCTCGCACAAGTTCGATCGCAACATCGCTCCGGGCGAGGCGGTGTTCATCGACCTGCAGGGCACCCTGCATGCGCAGCAGTGCGCGGACCATCCGGTGTTGAACCCCTGCATTTTTGAGTATGTTTATCTGGCACGCCCGGACTCGGTGATGGATGGCATTTCGGTCTATCAGGCGCGATTGAACCTGGGCGAGACGCTGGCCAAGCGGGTGATCTCCACCGTGCCGCCCAATGAGATCGATGTGGTCATCCCCATCCCCGAATCCAGCCGCCCGAGTGCCGCGCAACTGGCGCAGTTGCTGGGCCTGCCGTACCGCGAAGGCTTCGTGAAGAACCGCTATGTGGGCCGCACCTTCATCATGCCGGGGCAGTCGGTGCGCAAGAAATCGGTGCGCCAAAAACTCAACGTGATCGCCAGCGAATTCAAGGGCCGCAATGTGCTGCTGGTGGACGACTCGATCGTGCGCGGTACCACCAGCCGCGAGATCGTGCAGATGGCGCGCGACGCCGGTGCGCGCAAGGTCTACATGGCCAGTGCCGCGCCGCCTGTGCGTTACCCCAACGTGTATGGCATCGACATGCCGACCTCCGATGAACTGGTGGCGCACAACCGCACGGTGGAACAAATCCGCCAGCTCATTGGCTGCGACGCCCTGATTTACCAGGACGTGGAAGGCATGAAGAAGGCAATCGGCTCACTCAACCCCAACATCAAGGGCTTTGACGCATCGTGCTTTGACGGCATCTACGTCACCGGCGACATCACGGCGGATGACATTGCCCGGCTGAATTCCAGCCGGGTGGGTGGCGACGAAGGTGCAGAAGATAACTCGCGCCTGGCACTGCCGAACCCTGCGGACTGACCATGACCAGCAAAAAACTGCCTGACAACCTGCATCTGGACACGCTGGCTGTGCGCGCCGCCGTGGACAAGAGCCAGTATGGCGAAAACTCCGAGGCGCTGTACCTGACCAGCAGCTTCGTGCAGCCTGATGCCGAGACCGCGGCGCGGCGCTTCGCTGGCGAGGAAGAGGGCTACACCTATTCGCGTTTCACAAACCCCACCGTGACCAGCATGGAACAGCGGTTGGCGGCACTGGAAGGCACTGAGGCCTGCATTGGCACCTCCAGCGGCATGGCGGCCATCATGCTCATGTGCATGGGCCTGTTGAAGGCGGGCGACCATGTCATTTGCTCGCAGAGCGTGTTTGGTTCCACCATCCGCCTGATCGCCGGTGAGTTCGGCAAGTTTGGGGTGCAGAGCACCTTTGTGTCACAAACCGATGTGGCGCAATGGCAGGCGGCGGTTCAACCCAACACCCGCCTGCTGTTTGCCGAGACTCCGACCAACCCGTTGACCGATGTCTGTGACATTCGGGCGCTGGCCGACGTGGCCCACGCGGCTGGGGCGCTGCTGGCGGTCGACAACTGCTTTTGCTCACCTGCCTTGCAACAACCGGTCAAGCTTGGGGCCGACCTTGTCATCCATTCAGGAACCAAGTACCTGGACGGACAGGGCCGTGTGATTGCAGGTGCCCTGTGCACCACGAAAAAACTGATTGACGAAAAGTTCATGCCCGTGATGCGCAGTTGTGGGCTGACGCTGTCGGCCTTCAACGCCTGGGTGGTGCTCAAAGGCATGGAAACCCTGTCGATCCGGATGAAGGCGCAGAGCGACAACGCGCTGGCGCTGGCGACCTGGCTGGAGGCCCAGCCCCAGGTGACACGGGTCTACTACCCGGGTCTGGCCTCGCACCCGCAGCACGCGCTGGCGATGCGACAGCAGTCTGGTCTGGGCGGCGCCGTGGTGTCGTTTGACGTTAGGGCGGGCGATCCGGTGCTGGCGCGCAAGAACGCGTTTCATGTGATTGACAGCACGCTGGTCTGTTCCATCACCGCCAATCTGGGTGACACCAAAACCACCATCACGCACCCGGCCAGCACCTCGCACGGGCGCATTACCGAAGCGCAACGCCAGGCGGCCGGCATCGGCCAGGGCCTGATTCGCGTGGCCGTCGGGCTGGAGAACATTGAAGACCTGAAAACCGACCTGGCACGTGGCCTTCGCGGTCTGGATACCCTGACATGACACAAAAAATTCGTACCCGATTCGCTCCGTCGCCCACCGGCTTCATCCACCTCGGCAACATCCGCTCGGCCTTGTACCCGTGGGCGTTCGCTCGCGCCACCGGCGGCGACTTCATCCTGCGCATCGAAGACACCGACCTGGAGCGCTCGACGCAGGCCGCAGTGGACGTGATCATCGAGAGCATGTCCTGGCTGGGGCTTGACTATGACGAAGGCCCGTTCTATCAAATGCAGCGCATGGATCGCTACAAGGCGGTGCTGGCCGAGTTGCAGGCGGCGGGCCATGTGTACCCCTGCTACATGAGTGTGGCCGAGCTTGACGCCTTGCGTGAGCGCCAGATGGCCGCCAAGGAAAAGCCCCGTTATGACGGTACCTGGCGGCCGGCGCCCGGCAAGACCCTGCCACCTGTTCCCGAAGGTGTGAAGCCGGTGCTGCGCTTCAATAACCCGCAGGGTGGCTCGGTCGTGTGGGATGACAAGGTCAAGGGACGCATCGAAATCAGCAACGATGAACTCGATGATCTGGTGATTGCCCGGCCGGACGGCACGCCCACCTACAACTTCTGCGTGGTGGTGGACGACATCGACATGGCGATCACCCACGTGATTCGCGGCGATGACCACGTCAACAACACGCCACGCCAGATCAACATCTTTCACGCATTGGGCAAAGCGCCGCCGGTGTACGCCCATCTGCCCACCGTGCTCAATGAGCAGGGCGAAAAGATGAGCAAGCGCAACGGTGCCAAGCCGGTGACGCAATACCGCGATGAAGGTTATCTGCCCGACGCCATGGTCAACTATCTCGCCCGTTTGGGCTGGAGCCATGGCGATGATGAAATCTTCAGTCGCGCGCAGTTCCTGGAGTGGTTCAGCCTGGACCATCTGGGCCGCAGCGCAGCGCAGTTCGACGAAGCCAAGCTGCGCTGGGTGAATGCACAGCACCTCAAAGTCATGAGCGACGATGCGCTGGCACCGCTGGTGCAAGAACAGCTGCTGCGGCGTGGCATCGTGGCCGATGACCGCTTGCCCCGCATCTGCGCATTGTTCAAAGACCGGTGCGATACAACGGTGGTCCTGGCGGACTGGGCGGGCGTGTTTTATGCCGACCTCGTCCCCAACCCGGCTGAGGTGAGCCAGCATGTGACCGACGCCATCAAGCCGGCGCTCAGTCTGCTGGTGGAAAAGCTGGCGGCCTGCGCCTGGGACAAGCCGTCAATTGCAGCGGCCATCAAGGAAGTGCTGGCCGCCTGCAGCATCAAGATGCCTCAATTGGCCATGCCAGTACGGGTGTTGGTGATGGGCACAGCCCAGACACCGTCGCTGGATGCAGTGCTCGAACTCACTGAAAGAGGAAAAGTACTCACACGTTTGCGGGCAGCCTGAGTTTTCAGGCTATAATTTGAGGCTTGGAAATTAAGAAGCTTGGTAGGTTACCCAAGCAGGCTTCTGCGGTATCGGGGGTATAGCTCAGCTGGGAGAGCGCTTGCATGGCATGCAAGAGGTCAGCAGTTCGATCCTGCTTACCTCCACCAATATTTCTGAAGTGAGTCTGAGAAGATTTACGTGTTGAGACGGAAGTCCAAAGGTTTTGACCCCATCGTCTAGAGGCCTAGGACACGACCCTTTCACGGTAGGTACCGGGGTTCGAATCCCCGTGGGGTCGCCAAGATTCATCATGAGATGATCAAAGCGCAAGTTGGTAACAGCCAGTCCGCAAGGGCCGGCGACTTGGCTCGAAAGAGCAAACGTTACCGCTACCAGGAGTGGTAGTTCAGTTGGTTAGAATACCGGCCTGTCACGCCGGGGGTCGCGGGTTCGAGTCCCGTCC
>NZ_JAUSLE010000040.1 GCF_030646845.1 Rhodoferax sp.
TTGACCAGGCGGTAGCCGGGCACATACTTTTGCACTTCGGCCAGCATCTGGTGGATCGACGCGGTGATTTTTTCCTGATCGGGCGCGGTTTCGGTCAGGCAATGCACGGTGTCGCGCATCATCAGCGGCGGCTCGGCCGGGTTGATGATGATGATGGCCTTGCCCTTTTTGGCTCCGCCCACCTTCTCCACCGCGCCTGCGGTGGTGCGGGTGAATTCGTCGATGTTCTTGCGTGTGCCGGGGCCAACCGAGCGGCTCGACACGGTGGCGACGATTTCGCCATAGGCCACCGGCTGCACACGGCTGACTGCCGCCACCATCGGAATGGTCGCCTGGCCGCCGCAGGTCACCATGTTGACGTTCATCTCGCCCTTGCCCAGGTGTTCCATCAGGTTCACCGGCGGCACGCAGAAGGGACCGATGGCGGCGGGCGTCAGGTCGATCATCATCACGCCGAGTTCATTGAGCTTGCGCGAGTTTTCGGCATGCACGTAAGCGCTGGTGGCGTCAAAGGCGATCTGCACGCCGTCCGCCAGCACATGCGGCAGCAGGCCATCGACACCCTCGGCTGTAGTTTTGATGCCCATCTCGCGGGCACGTTTCAGGCCATCGGATTCAGGGTCGATGCCGACCATCCAGACCGGCTCCAGCACCGGGCTGCGTTGCAGTTTAGCCAGCAGGTCGGTGCCGATGTTGCCGGGCCCGATCAGGGCGCATTTGATTTTTTTCATGAAGACTCCACAAGTTGAGATTTAGATAAAGGTGCGCACCACGCCGCCTTCAACGCGCAGTGCTGCGCCGTTGGTGGCGGCGCTGCGCGGGCTGCAGATATAGGTCACCATCGCCGCGACTTCAGTCGGCTCAATGAAGCGCTGCAGCAGCGAAGTCGGGCGGGCAAATTTGAAAAAGTCGTGCTCGGCCTGCTGCAACGTTTGACCGGCGTCACGGGCCAGCGCGGCAAAAAACTCACCGACCCCCTCGGTACGGGTCGGGCCGGGCAGCACGCTGTTGACCGTCACGCCGGTGCCGGCACAGGTTTCCGCCAGACCGCGCGACACCGACAATTGCGCCGACTTGCTCATGCCGTAATGCACCATCTCAGCCGGCGGGCAAATGCCCGATTCGCTGGAGATGAACACGATGCGGCCCCAGCCGCGCGCTTTCATTCGAGGCAGGTGATGGCGGCTCAAGCGCACGCCACTCATCACATTGACCTCGAAGAAGCGCGTCCAGTCGTCGTCGCCAATCTGCTCGAAGGCCTTGGGCTCGAAAATCCCCAGGTTGTTGACCAGAATGTCGAGTTCGCCAGCGGCGCCCAGCAGTTGCTGGCAACCCGCCGGGGTGGACAGGTCTGCGGCGACACCGTCAACCGACGCCTCTGGCAATTCCGCCTGGATGCGCGCCACCGCGCTGGCCAGCCGGGCCGGGTCGCGCCCATTGAGAATGACGTGCGCGCCCTCGGCAGCCAGCTCGCGCGCAGTGGCCCAGCCGATGCCGGAGGTCGAACCGGTGATCAAGGCACGCTTGCCCTGGAGTTGAAGATCCATCTTGCTTGCCTATCAGGTCTTGTCCCGCTGAAGCGGGTACAGAAAGGGTTTGAGCCAGGTGGTGAGCCGCGGCGCCACCACCCAGGTCATGAGCAACACCACCAGCAGGGTGATCACCATCACGCGCGGCAGCAGCGGCCAGTCCGCCAGGAAGGGCGCCACCGTCAGGAACAGAAAGTACACCGTGGGAAAGATGCCCAGCCAGGTGACCACCGCCACTTTCCAGCGCGGGGGCGGCTTGTGGGCTGCGCTGCCGGCCGGGGTAAACCAGTGGCCCAGGCCGCTGACCTCGCGCAGCTGCGTGCTGCTCAGGGTGTGCGTGCCGATGACCTGCAGGCGCTCGGCGCGCTCGGGTGAGTTTTGCCAGGCTTGCAGATGCTCTGGCGTGTCAAACGCAAACACCGTATGGTAGAGGTTGCTTTCCTCGTCATCACCCTCCGGGTCCGGGCGCACCATCTGCCCGCCCAGATAGCCGGGGAACGGCCGCGCGGCCGCGGTCATGGCTGCGCAGGCCTGCTCGAAAGCGGCTTCATGGCCCGGCTTGACACGGCGCGACACCAGCACGGTGACCGCGCCAGCGGCAGGGGCAGCAGCAGTGCTCATCGGTCCAGCCGCCTTCAGTGAAAGCGCACCGAGCAACTGCCCATGCCGCCAATCGACATGCGGAAGTTGTCGCCCGCCTTGGCCGGCGCCATGGCAGCCAGTGCGCCGGAGAGGATGACCTCGCCGGCTTTCAGGCCGATGCCCAGGCGCCCGAGGGTGTTGGCCAGCCAGGCCACGGCATTTACCGGGGAGCCCAAAGCGGCGGCGCCGGCGCCGGTGCCGATGATCTCGCCGTTTTTCTCCAGCACCATGCCGCAGGTGGACAGGTCCACGCGGCGCGGGTCCACGGCGCAGTCGCCCAGCACAAAGACGCCGCAGGAGGCGTTGTCGGCCACGGTGTCCTGGATCTTGATCTTCCAGTCGCGGATGCGCGAGTCGACGATCTCGAAGCAGGGCATCACGCACTCGGTGGCGGCCAGCACGTCGGCGTTGCTGATGCCGGGGCCCATCAGGTCGCGCTTGAGAATGAAGG
>NZ_JAUSLE010000063.1 GCF_030646845.1 Rhodoferax sp.
ACACGCACAGGTCAGCCGCGCCACCCGCCACCAGGCGACCGGTGCTGGCCTGGCGCTTGCCGAGCGAGGCACCCAGGACGGTGGCCGGACCCTGGGTCACCACCGCCAGAGCGCGCGCTAGACTGACACCGCTGTCCTGACTCCATTTCAGCGCAAGGCTCAGCAGCAACTCGACGCCGGTGGCACCGGGCTCGCTCTCGGCAAAGGGCAGCGCCTTGGCGTTCGCGTCCACCGGCGTGTGGTCAGACACCAGCGCATCAATGGTGCCGTCCAGCAGACCGGCGCTCAGGGCATCGCGGTCACGTTGCTGGCGCAACGGTGGGTTCAACCTAGCCCGGCTGTCAAAGTAGCCGATGTCGGCATCGGTCAAGTGCAGCGAATTGATGCTGATATCGCAACTCACAGGCAAGCCGTCGAGTTTGGCCTGGCGCACCAGGGCCACGCCGGCAGCACTGCTGAGTCGACACAGATGCACCCGGGCACCGGTGGCCTTCATCAGCTCGAAAATGGTGTGCAAGGCAATCGTTTCCGCCGCGACCGGCACCCCGCTCAGGCCCATGCGGGTGGCCAGCGCGCCGCTGGCGGCCACGCCTTTGCCAAGAAAAAATTCCTGCGGTCGCAGCCAGACGGCATAGTCAAAGGTGCTGGCGTACTGCAGCGCGCGCTGCATCACCTGGGTGTTGGCCAGGGGCACTTCCGCCTGGCTGAAGGCAACGCAGCCGGCCTCGGTCAGCTCCAGCATCTCCGTGAGCGTCTCACCGGCGAGGTTGCGGGTCAGGGCACCCAGCGGATAGACACGTGCCTGGTTCAGTTTTTCGGCTCGAAAGCGCAGCATCTCGACCAGGCCCGGCTCGTCCAGCACAGGCTCGGTATCGGGAAGGCAAACGAGACTGGTCACGCCACCCGCGACTGCGGCCGCCATCTCCGACTCCAGCATGCCTTCATGCTCATGACCAGGCTCGCGCAGACGCACCGCCAGGTCCAGCAAACCGGGCGCCACGACACAGTCCGTAGCGTCGATGGTCTGGCCCGGCTGGAAATCAGGCGCTATATTTTTGATAGCTACCACCACACCATTGGCGAGGGCTACATCCGCAATTTCATCGAAACCACTGGCGGGATCAATGACCCGGCCACCCTTGATCAGAATGTTCGTCAGTGTCTTCATATCAGGCCTCGTTCCCCGCCACGATGCTCATCACCGCCATGCGCACCGCAATGCCAAAGGTCACCTGCGGCAGGATCACGCTCTGCTTGCCGTCGACCACGGCCGAGTCAATTTCCACACCCCGGTTGATCGGGCCCGGGTGCATCACGATGGCATCCGGCTTGGCCAGCAACAGCTTCTCGGGCGTCAGGCCATAACTCTTGAAGAATTCCTGACTGGAGGGCAACAGCGCACCGCTCATGCGCTCGCTCTGCAGGCGCAGCATGATGATGACGTCGCAACCCTTAATGCCCTCTTCCAAGGTGTGGCACACCCGCACGCCCATTTGTGCCATGTCCGCCGGCACCAGGGTCTTCGGGCCGACCACCCGCACCTCAGCACAGCCGAGTGTGGTCAGGGCATGGATGTCGGAGCGGGCCACGCGCGAGTGCAGCACATCGCCGACGATGGCCACTGTCAGGTTGGAAAAATCCTTCTTGAAATGCCGGATGGTGTACATGTCCAGCAAGCCTTGCGTCGGGTGCGCGTGCCGCCCGTCACCGGCATTGATCACATGCACGTGCGGCGCCACATGCTGGGCGATGAGGTAAGGCGCCCCTGACTCGCCATGCCGCACCACGAACAGGTCGGCGGCCATCGCGCTCAGATTGGCAATGGTGTCCAGCAGCGATTCGCCTTTGGAAGCCGACGAGCGCGCAATATCGAGATTGATGACATCGGCGCTCAGCCGGGTCGCCGCGATCTCAAAGGTTGTGCGGGTGCGCGTCGAGTTCTCGAAAAAGAGGTTGAACACACTCTTGCCGCGCAGCAAAGGCACTTTCTTCACTTCACGGTCGTTGACGCTGACGAAATTCGCCGCCGTATCCAGCACCTGGGTCAGGATGCTCCTAGGCAGGCCCTCGATCGAGAGCAGGTGAATCAGTTCACCGTTTTTATTGAGCTGGGGATTGCGCTTGTTGAGCATGGCTTAGCGGGCTTCCACGTTGAAACTGAACACCCCGGCTTCACTGCGTGCCAGCGCCAATGACTGGGTGGCGGGCAAGGCAACGCGAGCGGCGCAGAAATCAGCCTGAATCGGCAACTCGCGGCCACCCCGGTCCACCAGTACCGCAAGCTTCACGCTGGCTGGCCGCCCGAAATCAAACAGCTCATTGATCACCGCGCGTATGGTACGCCCGGTGAAAAGCACGTCGTCAAGAAGGATGATGTGCGCTTCATTCACGTCAAAGGCAATCTGCGTCTGCGCGCCTGCCGTCATGCCCCGCCGGGAGAAATCGTCGCGGTGCATGGAGGATGAGATGATGCCGGGGCGCTCCGGCAGGTTCATGTCGCGCTGCAAACGCTCGGCCAGCCACACGCCGCCCGAAGTCACACCCACCAAATGCATGCCGGGGCGAAATAGGGCCCGCACGCCCGCGAGTAACTCGAGGTAAAGCGCCTCAGCGTCCACGCTAAGTCTGCTCATGGAATACTCCTCAAAAACTGTTCCAGAATAATGCAGGCGGCAGCCGCATCGGCATCCTTGGCGCCCATGGCCAGCGCTTCGGTGGTGGTGTAGCGTTCATCCACCTCGAAGACCGGCAGCTTGAAGCGGCCATGCAACTGGCGGGCAAACTTTCGTGCCCGCAGGGTGTTCTCATGCTCTGCGCCATCGGGGTGAAACGGCACGCCCACCACCAGCGCATCGGGCTGCCATTCCCGCAACCGCTCGGCAATTTTGACAAAACGCGCGTCGCCCTCCGCAGTTATCGTGCCTTGCGGCTGGGCGGTGCGCATCAGTCGGTTACCCACGGCGAAGCCGGTACGCTTGATGCCAAAATCCAGCGCCAGAAAGGTCTGCAGGCCGACCGGCACATTCAGGGGATTCGCGTTGGTCATGCCGCTCATGCATGGCCCGCATCGGGTGACAGCATCCACGCTTCAAGGCCGAGCAGCAGCAGGGCCTTGTCGTAGCGCTGTGCCACCGGCGTGTCAAAAATGACACTGCTACTGGCGGCAACGGTCAACCAGCTGTTGTCGGACAGTTCTGACTCCAGCTGCCCTTCACCCCAGGCGGCGTAACCCAGTGACACCAGCACTTTGCGCGGCCCGGCCCCGGTGGACAGGGCTTCCAGCACATCTTTGGAAGTGGTCATCTCCAGCCCGCCGGGAATTGTCATGGTCGAGGCGTAGACAGACTCCGCCGGCTTGTCAGCATCCGCATACAGGGGTTCATGCAGGACAAAGCCCCGTTCGGTCTGAACCGGGCCACCTAGAAACACCGGGGCACTGGAGAGGTCCTCGCGCCGCAGCGGCAACTCAACCTTTTCAAACAGGCGTTTCATGTCCATGTCGCAGGGCTTGTTGATCACGAGCCCCAGCGCCCCACGCTCGCTATGCTCACACACATAGACAACGCTGCGGGCGAAAACCTCATCCTGCAATCCGGGCATGGCGATCAAGAAATGATTCGTCAGGTTGGTGAGGGCAAAATCTCCGGGCATGCGGGAATTTTAACGGTGATCATGAACAAGCAATTTCAAACAGGTCTGATGTGGTTCCGCCGCGATTTGCGGGTGGATGACAACGCGGCACTGTGCATGGCGTTGCAGGCCTGCCAAAAGCTCCATTGCGTCTTTGTCTTTGACCGGGATATCCTGGAGCCGCTGCCCCGCGCTGATCGACGGGTGGAATTCATCCGCGAGTCCTTGCTTGACCTCGACGAGGCACTTCGCCAACTTGGCGGAACGCCCGGCGCGGGTCTGATCGTGCGGCAGGGACAAGCCAGCGAGGAAGTTGTGACGCTGGCCAAAGCGCTGGAAGTCCAGGCGGTCTTTGCCGCCCATGACTACGAGCCACAAGCGCGGCAGCGCGATGCCCGGGTGTTGAGCGCCCTGGCGGAGGCGGGCATTGCGATGCACACCTGCAAGGACCACGTGGTCTTTGAAACCCGGGAAATCCTGACCAAAACAGGCACGCCCTATGGCGTTTTCACGCCCTACAAGAACACCTGGCTGGCGACCGTCACACCCCATCACTTGCGCAGCCACGATCCAGCGCCGTTTGCGTCGGCCCTGGCGCCACGACCGGTCGGCATGCAACAAACCGTACCGTCGCTGGAAGCTATTGGATTCAGGAAGACCAACCTGAGCGAACTCAAAATCCCCACCGGGGCGCGTGGCGCACGCAAGCTGTTCGAAGACTTCTTCGAGCGCATGGACGACTACCATGAAACCCGTGATTTTCCGGCCGTCAAGGGGCCAAGCTACCTCGGCGTCCACCTGCGTTTTGGCACTGTGTCGATCCGCCAGCTTGCCGCCACCGCTTTACAGCGGCAGATTCAGGGCAGTCATGGCGCCGCCGTCTGGCTGGGTGAACTGATTTGGCGCGACTTCTATTTTCAGATCCTGTCCAATTTCCCGCATGTGGCCCGGGGCGCCTACAAGCGCGAATACGACGCCATTCAATGGGAACAGGGCTCACACGCCGAAATGCTATTCAAAGCCTGGTGCGAGGGACGAACCGGGTACCCGTTGGTGGATGCCGCGATGGCCCAGATCAACCAGACAGGTTACATGCACAACCGTTTGCGCATGGTGGTGGGCAGCTTCCTGGTCAAGGATCTCGGCATCGACTGGCGCTGGGGTGAAAAATACTTTGGCCAACACCTGAACGATTTTGACCTGGCAGCCAACAACGGCGGCTGGCAATGGGTCAGCTCCAGCGGTTGCGACGCCCAACCGTACTTCAGAATCTTCAACCCGGTCAGTCAGAGCGAAAAGTTCGACAGTGAAGGGAAATTCATCCGCCGCTATTTGCCACAACTCGCCAAACTGTCCAACAAAGCCATCCACGCGCCATTGACCGCAAAGCCGCTGGAGTTGCAGATGGCTGGCGTGGCTCTGGGCCAGAATTACCCGATGCCCGTCGTGGCGCACGACGTGGCACGGGCGCTGACCCTGCAGCGATATGCAGTAGTCAAGAAGTCAGTCAAGTCGCCTTAGAAAGGCAGTCCGCCATACCGTCTGAACTCTGAGGCACCGCACCAACAAGGTCGCGCCCTATTCTGCAGTCTCAACAAGCGCAGCACAGTACTGCCGCACCAGGCCAATCAACTCGTCTTCGGAGTATGGTTTTCCCAGATAGTGGTCGACACCCAGCTCGCGCGCATGCTCGCGATGCTTTTCGGCAATACGCGAGGTAATCATGATGATGGGAAGGTCGCGCAGCTTGGCATCCCCTCGAATATTGCGCGTCAGGTCGAACCCATCCATACGCGGCATTTCAATGTCAGTCAGCACCACGGCGGGTTTCTCTTCCTGCAAGCGTTCCAGCGCCTGCAGGCCGTCGGCCGCCAGCGCCACCCGGAAACCTTCCCGCTTGAGCAAGCGCTGCGTGACGCGGCGAACCGTGATGGAATCATCCACCACCAGCACCAGAGGCGCCTGACCGACACTGGCCATCAGGGACGGCTGCGGTGTGGTGCCCGAGGAAGATGCCCCCGCTCCCTGCTCTGCATGCAGCTTGAGTTGACGCGCCTGTTCGCCATAGACGGAAGCCAATGCCACCGGGTTATAGATCAGGACCACGGCGCCAGATGCCAGCACCGACATGCCGGCCAGGCCGGGAAGACGGGACAACTGGGGCCCGAGGTTCTTGACAACAACCTCCTGGTTGCCAAGCACCTCGTCGACGTGTGCGGCCAGACGCTGACCCGCGCTGCGGAAAATGGCAACGGGCAAAGTCTTGGTTCGTGTTTCGCTGCTATTGACGGACGCCTGCAACAGGGCGCCGGCCCAGTAAAACGGAACCTGCTCGCCGCCGAACTCAAATACATCGTCGCGATAGGCGCGCTCCAGGTCGGCCGCGGGGACCCGACGCACCATCTCGATCAGATTCGCCGGCACACCAATCACCAAGTCGCCCATGCGCAGCATGACCACCTGAGTCACCGCAGTCGTCAGTGGCAACACCAGCTTGAACTTCGTTCCCAGTCCACGTTCGGTCGATGTTTCAATGCGCCCACCCAGTGCGTTGATCTCGGCTCGCACGACGTCCATGCCGATGCCACGGCCGGCGAGTTCAGTGACCTGTGAAGCGGTGGAAAACCCAGGGGTGAAAATGAGATTGGCCACCTCCGAATCCGTCAACGACTCTTGCCCGGAAATATGACCATCGGTCAATGCTTTCTGGCGAATTCGATCCAGATCGAGACCCGCACCATCGTCGCTGAACTCAACCGTCACATCGTTGCTCTGCTGATGCAGATTGATGGTAATGGTGCCCGCAGCCGGCTTTCCGGCCGCAATGCGAGCCGCCGGATCTTCGATACCGTGTGCCACCGCATTTCTCAGCAAATGCTCAAATGCCGGCGCCATGCGATCCAGCACGCCGCGATCCATATCCAATGAACCACCTTTGATGTCGAGCTTGACCTGTTTGCCGGAGTCCTTGGATGCCTGGCGAACAACGCCATACAAACGCTCCGAAATGCCCTCAAACTCCACCATCCGGGTACGCAGCAGGTCGCGCTGCAACTCGCGGGCCTGGCGCGCCTGGGCGATCAAATCATCTTCGGTCCCCTCCACCGTGCGCTGCAGATTACGCTGTACCGTGGCGACGTCGTGTACCGACTCGGCCATCATTCGTGTGAGTTCCTGAACCCGGGTGAAGCGGTCGAATTCCAACGGATCAAAACCCTGCGCCGAGTCTTTGGCCTGCGCCAGCCGCGACTGCATCTGGGATTCGGACTGCAGTTCGATATCGCGCAACTGACCTCTCAAACGGTTCAAATTGCCAGTCAATTCAGCCAGGGATCCACGCAACTGACCCAAACGCGCATCGAGCCGCGATCGCGTGATCATGACCTCACCCGCCTGATTGACCATGCGATCCAGCAATTGCGAACGCACGCGCACAGTCTGGTTGGATATGTGGCGCAATGGTGCCAGCGCAGGGACCGCCGGCAGGACCGTGGCCGCAAATGCGGCGATCGGCTCGGCACTTGCCGGTTCCGCTTCGGAAGTGGGGGCAGTGGAGAGTGCTTGTTCGACCACCGGACCTGCTTCTGGCAGACTCAAGGACTGTTCCGGACTGGCGCGCAGTTGATCCAAGTTTGCCTGGATGGCGTCAAAGCGGGTCAGCAGGGATTCCAGTTGCGCCGACTGCAAATACTCGGTACCGAGATACTCAATGGCCGACTCCATGCGGTGAGTCATCTCACCCAGGCGCATCGCCCCCGCCAGACGCGCGCTCCCTTTGAGGGTATGAAGCACGCGCAACACCTCGTTGCGAGCACCAAGATTGTCCGGCCGTGCGGTCCACTGCCTCAAGGCACCCCCAAGCTGCGGTAGCAACTCAAGCGCCTCTTCTTCAAAAATCGGGAAGAGATCAACGTCAAGGGCGTCGAGGACGTCGATATCGTCATCCTCGTCATCGATCAGCGCATGCCGTGGACCGACACCGGCATCAGAAGGAGCGGAAACCGACGTCGTGACATCGGTCTCAACAGGTGCGGCGTCTGCAGCGGCCGTAATCGGGGTCAGGGCAATAGACACTTCCGGCTCACTGTCCTGCGCCACTTCAGCACCCGGCATCTGATCAAGATCGAACTCGACCAGTGGCTCGACATACACGTTTTCTGCCACGCCCGCTGCAATGGCAGGAAATTCTGTCTCAAGAATGCCTTTGAGTGCGTCGAGAATCTCACGATCAGGCTGCTTGAGGAATCCCGCGGCAAACTGATGCAACAGGCGGCGGATATCTTCTGCCGCCGCAACGAACACCTGAGCGTGCTCTGGGATCCCCTGTGCGTGAAGCTGCACATGCTGCAGGGCTTGCTCGAGTGCCCGGGCAATCTCGGACAAGGCAAGGAATCCGACGGTTGCCGAACTGCCGGACAGGGAATGGGCCAATCCAACGGTCGTATCAGAAACCGGCCGATGCAACTCCAGCGCCCATTCACTCAGTTCGGTGAGCAAACGGCGCGACCATTCGTCAGCCTCATTCAGATAAACGTTATAGAGAGGGATGCCAATTCGCAAGGAACCAATCACCTTGACTTGCTCTTCCAATTCAGCAGCAACCAGATTGGCCTGTTCGGACTCTGCGGGCTCCATGCTCGCCAACTCGGGCAGATCGAAGTCCACGACGCTATCCAGAACAGCGTCAGCAGCCGTCTCCATGTCCGCCGCAGTATCTTCCTCTGGCGTCTCTGGCAGAGCTTCCCCGGCATCAGCTACCAATGCGGCGCCTTCGGCCTGTGGCGATTCACTCTCATCCGTCGCAATGGCCGCCAGGACGGGTGACTCCGTAACGGCAGCGATATCGCCAAAATCGAAATCATCCAGATCGAGCGGCATCTCGTCCACTGACGCCGCCAACGGCAAGTCGACACCGAGATCAATGGTTTGAGTTGAAGCGAAGTCAGGATAAGACTCGGGTTGTGGCGTTGACACCTGCAGTTCTTCACCAGGAAACACAAGGTCAACCATCGTGTTGTCAACGCGAAGGCCATCTGCGGCCTTCCGGAATACCTGCGCACTCCACTGCGAGTCATCACCGTCAGCAATGTCCTGCACCCAGCGACCAAATCCATGCATGGTCTTGCCGCACAGGCCAATCAACTCATCGCTCGCTGGCTTTTGCTCTGCCAACCAGCTATTGAGCAATTGCTCCATGGACCAGGCAGCCTCACCAAACTCATTGAGACCCACCATCCGCGCGCTGCCCTTGAGCGTGTGGAAAGCCCGTCGAAGCGTCGTCTGCTGCCCCAAATCGGTGGCGTCTACAGCCAGGTCCTTGATGGCCCCCAGCCCGGTTTGAACCACTTCGCGCGCCTCTTCCAGAAAGATATCCTTCAACTCGCGCTCGTCTTCGTCCGGCAACTCGGCGGGGACCTCACTGGTCGCTTCCTGCGCTGGAACGGCCGCTGAAGCGGCCGCCTCAACGGCAGGGGCCGCCTCCTGTTCCACAACCGGCATCTCCACCGCCGCAAGTTGGTCGGTGGCAATAGGCTCGGCGGGCGTTGTCGTCTTCTCGCGCCCCATCAGGGGCTTGAATTCGCCCAGTTCTTCGTCATAGACAAAAAGTTTCTTGGCAAGCTCACGCTGATAGCTCAGCATGTCGATCAAAAACCCAAGGGCGCCCAGACTGTTGCCCAGTTTTTCGAAAATGCCCGTACGCGCGGATTCAGCGTCGATATCGTCGACCAGAAATTTATCGACACTATCCCGCATGCGCAACGATGCCAGTGCAGCCTGATCAAGACCCAGAACCGAGAAAACCCCCCGCATCTGCGCCAATTGGCTCGGAACCTCGTGCAGGGGCAATTTGTCGAGCGGATTGCGGAAAAACGAGTCCAGAGATTTTTCGATCTCACCGAGCGTCGTTCGCAATTCGTCCACAACGCTGCCCATGATCTGGCGATCACTGACCCTGCGGTACAACTCTTCCATCCACCCCTCAAGCGGCTCAGGTTGCCCGCCGGCATTGACATGCTCCAGCCGCTTGGCGAGACTGGCACTGCGCTCGGCCATTTGGGAGTCTGTCGGATCCAGATCCTCATAGGCAGCCTCGAGGTATAGCACCGCGGTCGCCACTTCCATGGCCAGTGCTGGCGTAGGCGCCTCGCCCGAGCGCGCTGTGATTTCGATGGCCCGCGTCATGGCGCGCGCCAAGTCACCCCCTTCGGGGTGCAGCTTCAACACCGAATCGGTCACTAGGCTGAATTGATCCGTTGCCACCTTCAACCTGTTGGTGTCGCCTCCCGCGAGCGCAGACCAGGTCTCGGTAGCAGCCGCGATACGCTTGCGCGCCTGGACCAGTAACGCTGGATCGAAACGCCCGAACTGGGGTGTCTCGTAGTCAAATGACTTGGTCTGGGTTAAACCATAGGCCGAACGAACGGCTGCGAGCACAGGGGCATCTGCGACAGCTTTGGGAACAGCTTGCGCACAAAAGAACAGCAAATCCTGAACCAGCCGCTCGGAAATGCCTGCCTCACCACGTGCCAGCGTTCTATATTGAAGCAAAATTCTGGATGCGGCGCGTTTGCCGTAAACATCGGGGGGGCACAGGCCCAGAGACACCGCTTCAAAATAGGCGGCGCAAATCTTCCAGAAGACCCGTGGCTCCAGCGCACTTTGTCCGGCTGCAAAGCCCAGACTGATGCCGCGCATCGCTTTTGCGGCTGCCACGTCACCTGACTTGACGACTTTCAGGACATATTGGTCAATGCGAGCCCGAACTGACGAGTCGTAATCAAGAGGCACGACCCGTTCCGGCAAGACAACATCAATCCAGCGCCATTCGAGCGACCACAAGTCAGCCGGATGGACGCGATCATCACCAACCAGCTCCAGTACATCGCGGTACTGGGGAAACAATGCAACAGCCGACGCGACTTTTCCCTTGAGAACCCCCTCCAGGTATTCGGTCAGCGCAAAACTGGCGCGCTCCACCTTGTTGGCCGCATCGTCGCTGCAAAGCTCAGGGCGCTGCACAAACCGCTGGGCGAGCGCCTCCATGGCGCGCAAGACCTTGGCCGGCGCCGCCATGCCCACCATCTCCAAGGCACCAACGGCCTGATGAAGTTGCTGCCGCGCGATGCGCAACTGGCTGGCGTCCAGCGCGGCCAGATCAGAGCCGCGTGCCAATTCGGCATCCCGCACAAACCGGCGAAGGGCCTTGGTCGCGCCATCGAGCGATTTGCGGAGCTCATCGAGCACCCAGGCCAACGGCCCAAGGTCATTGGTCACCAGTTCATTGTCGCCAGTCAGGGCAGCGTTCGGTTGCATGGATTCGTGCACTCCTGGAGATAACAAGTTCAGATTGATGAGGGTCAGGCAATCTTGAACCGCGACACAGACTGGCGCAATTCTTCCGCCATCTTCGAGAGCTCGCGAACCTGGGCAGCGGTGGAACGCGTTCCCTCGCCCGTCTGCTCGGTCACGGCAAAGATGTGCTGAATGTTGTCAGCCACCACATTGGCCAGGTTCGCCTCGCGGGAGGTTGAATTGGAAATTTGTTCGATCAACTCAGCCAGACGACGAGACACCTGGTCAATCTCGGTCAAGGCGGTACCGGCGTTGTCAGACAGCTTCGCCCCCTCGACCACGCCCTGGGTCGACCGTTCCATGGCGCCCACCGCATCCTGGGTGTCAGTCTGAATCGCCTTGACCAGCGCAGAAATCTGGCGCGTCGCATCGGCCGATCGCTCGGCAAGTCGCTGCACCTCTTCGGCCACCACCGAAAAGCCCCGACCGGCCTCACCGGCCGACGCGGCCTGAATGGCAGCATTCAGCGCCAGCACGTTCGTCTGCTCGGTAATGTCGGAGATCAGCTCCGTGATTTCACCAATTTCCTGGGACGACTCACCCAGGCGCTTGATCCGCTTGGACGTTTCCTGAATCTGGTCCCGAATCGAATTCATACCACCAATGGCATTTTGCACGGCCTGAAGTCCGACCTCGGCTGCCTGCAACGACTGCCTGGCCACTGATGCGGATTCCTGCGCCTGGACGGACACCTCATTGATCCGGGAAGCCATCTCCACCACTGATCGGCCGGTTTCCCGAATTTCATGCAATTGCTCATTGGAGGCGGCCAGCAATTCCGTTGAAGTGTTGTCCACATCAGCTGTGGTTTGGGCGACGCGGGCCACCGTGCTTTGCACGTTACCCACCAGCGACCGCAGTTCCTCAACCGTATAGTTCACTGAATCGGCAATGGCGCCCGTGATGTCCTCGGTGACAGTGGCTTCCTGCGTCAAATCTCCTTCGGCGACCGTTTGCAGCTCGTTCATCAGGCGCAAAATGGCCGCCTGGTTGGCATCATTTACCCGCTTCGCCTCCTGCTCCTGACGCTCGGCATCCTGACGCTGCGCCTCAGCGGAGATCTGACGCTTGCGGCTGTCCAACAACTGGACATATGACAGGCCACCCGCGCACAACAAGGCAAAAAACGCAGACCCCACCAGCAACGACAAGGCTCCGCCGCCCAGACCCGTATGCGCTGACAGTTTGTCCTGCAGCTCCTGGAGATTCCGACGCAGCGGTTCGCTGTCCGCAATGATTGAAACCTGCGCCTCACGTGCGGAGACAAGACCCTGCAAATTTCCCAGAATGGCCCCGGCCTGCGTACGTGTCTCTTCGTAAAGCTTGATCAAGGCAGCCAGTTGCTCACGCGTTTGCGGGTCTTTTGACGCGGTCAATCGCAACTCGGGGCTGCCATCAAGCATGCCCTGCGCAATTTCCTTGAACGAGTTCAAATCCTTTCCCAGCAGGAAAACCGCCTCCGGGCTCACGCCCTCCACGGTCAAGAACTCGTTGGACGACTTGCCGATACGCTGTGTCAGCATCACGAGCTGGCCTGCAGCAGATATCTCTGTCGCTGGCGCGTTCTGCTGCAACTTGAGGGATGACACCGTCTCGGCGATTTCCAGAAGATCTGAAGACTGGCGGTTGATGAGACGAAGGGCTGCGCCCACCTGCGTCAGGATCTTCTGCTGCGACATCACGATCGCTGCGTTCTTCTCGGCCCGCTCCACCAAGGGCGTAATTTTTTCCAATTCAGGCAGGTATTCTTCGCCCAAGGCATCCAGACGCATCTGCTCATCACCCGCCTTCAAACCACGTACCGAGTTTGCCAGAACATCCGAGCTCTCCTTGACGTCCGGAAATGCCTGCGCACCACCCACCAGCGCCTGTGAAACTGACTTCGCCAGTCGTTGTGACTGCATCAGGGACTGGCCCGTAGCCCCCAACTGCTGCGCCACCCGGTCCGCCCGGCTCAATGCAAACATGGTCACAATGGCCAGCAAGACCAGCGCCAGACCCAATATGATCGACAACAGCCGTTGATGCTGGACCACCGTTTTCTTTCCCAGAACCGGAAGGGCAATAAGTTCGGCCGATTCCTCAGCGGACACATCGTCTTTTGCCGGCTCGGGCCTGACAGGTGCGGCGGCAACTGGCAGCTCGTTGTCCGGAGCCTCCTGCATTTGCTCGGTCACCATCGGATCCACGGTGGCGTCCGGCATGCCAAGACTCAAGCGGGAGTCCAGTTCGGACTCGGGTCCTTTTTTGGCAAACAGATTTTTGAGTTGATCGACGACGGACATAGTGAGACCTTAGATAGAGACTTAAGCGCTAATGCTGAGAAATTCGGGGAGTTGGGACAAAGACCGCAGGTTGATTTCCTGCCAATGCATGCCATTGAGGTCAGTGAACCGGTTTCCAAAAAAGACAGGAGACCCTTCAGGCGGTACAGTGGCATCGGTGAATGCTTCACGCTTGCGCAACCCCGCCAAGCCATCCACCATCAAAGCGCAATTGAGTTCCAGCGCCGCATTGAATGTAATGACGCTGGACTCGGCGAGCGACTGCTCGCTTCTTGCCCGCATCGACCCATCCCCCATGAAAGTAGCCAGGTCGACCACGCCGTAAAGACCGCCACGGAGATTGACCACCCCCATGAACCATGGGCGGGAATAGGGCACCAGCTGAATATTGGCCAGGGGGAATATCTCGCCAGATTGCGCCAGCGGGAAGAGATAGTTTGACTCACCCGCCCTGACGGCCAGCCACGAGGCTGAAACGCCCTCTGAACGAGCGGCCTGCAATCGGCTGGCAAGACGGGTCTGGAGTTCTCGGAGAGCTTCGCGATTAGCCATGCGGTCCTGAGGATCTCAGCCCAAAGCCCTGATCTTGACGAACAGCTCGGCCGCATCGACCGGTTTGGTGATGTAGTCACGCGCCCCCTGACGCATACCCCACACCCTGTCAGTCTCGAGACTCTTGCTGGTGCACATGATGATCGGAATGTCTGCGTATTCAGGCGTGCGGTTGATGGCTCGCGTCAGTTGAAACCCATTTTGGCCAGGCATCACCACATCCATCAGGATCAGATCAGGCTTTTCTTCGGAGAGTCGGCGAAAAGCTTCATCGGCACCCTCTGCGGTGCGGACCGACATGCCGTTTTTTTGCAACAGATCCGTCATGAACATCAACTCGGTTTTGGAGTCGTCCACGATCAGTACTTTTTGGATAGCCATCAATTTACTCCTTGCGTCACTGCGCCAAACTGCTGCACAGCCTGCAACAACTGGTCTTTGGTGAACGGTTTTGTCAAATAATCCTGTGCCCCGACCATTCGCCCACGCGCCTTGTCGAAAACGCCATCCTTGGAAGACAGCATGACAATGGGAACGCCAGCAAAGCGGGCATTGCGCTTGATGATGGCGCAGGTCTGGTAGCCGTCCAGCCTGGGCATCAGAATGTCGCAAAAAATGAGATGGGGCTGGTAATCATTGACCTTGGCGAGGGCGTCAAAACCATCCTCCGCGAGCGTCACTTCATGCCCACCCTGCTTGAGAAAAATCTCGGCGCTGCGCCGGATGGTATTGCTGTCGTCAATCACCAAAACTTTGAAAGTCGATCCAGTCGTATTCACAAAACAATGCTCCTGAATTGACATTTAACAATACTGAAGGTGCGCATCCTCAACAGAATAAGCTTCATATTTGCACCATTTCGAAATCTTCCTTACGAGCACCACATTCAGGGCATGTCCAGTTGACAGGCACGTCGCGCCACAGGGTGCCTGGCACAACGCCATGCTCTGGGTCGCCTGTTGCTTCGTCATAGATCCAGCCACAAATCAGACACATCCATGTTTTAGTCTCGGTCACAGCTTAAGGGGCCTTCGAATAGAATGCAATCATTGAATAAAGACGGCATCGCGATCTGCGCGCCGCACGCCTCAACGTGCGATATTCTGCCTGAAGAAAATCACAGGCTTTCTCATGTTTCCCCCCACGGTTTCCCTAATTGCCGAAGACCAGCCTCCAGAAATGCGTCCCGCATGCGTCCTGGTGTTCAATGCCAACGACCCCAGCGGCGCCGGCGGCATTGCGGGTGATGTCGCAGCGATCGCATCCGTAGGAGCGCACGCACTGCCCATCTTGACCGGGGCGTATGCACGAGACACGGCAGAGATTTTTGACCACTTTTCACTCGACGAAGATGCTGTGGCAGAGCAGGCCCGCGCGGTACTTGAGGACGTTCCGGTGCAGGTGATCAAGGTGGGATTTGCGGGCTCGCCGGAGAACCTCAGTGCCATTGCAGGCATCGCTACGGACTACGCGGATGTGCCCTTAGTCGCCTACATGCCCGACCTCTCCTGGTGGGATGAAGTCCAGATCGACCTGTACCTGGATGCCTTCAAAGAATTAATATTGCCTCAGACCACGGTGTTGGTCGGAAACCACAGTACCTTGTGGCGCTGGTTACTTCCCGACTGGACGACGGAACGAAGTCCGGGCGCAAGGGACCTCGCCCGCGCCGCGCATGAGCTGGGCGTGCCCTATACGTTGGTGACAGGCATTCCGTTGCCAGACCAGTTCATTGACAACGTCCTGGCGAGCCCCCAGGCCGTACTGGCAAATGAGAAGTTTGAGCGATTCGAAGCGGTTTTTTCAGGCGCTGGCGACACCCTGTCGGCCGCGCTCGCCGCCCTGCTCGCCAGCGGTGACGACTTGTCGGAGGCCTTCACGGAAGCATTAAGCTACCTGGATCGCTGCTTGGCCGGGGGTTTTCGCCCCGGCATGGGGCATGTCGTGCCGGACCGGCTTTTTTGGGCGCAGCCTGAAGATGATCCGGACGCGGAGATCGACCAAGACTCCTCATCCTCCTCCATTTCCACCCTGGAACTCCCTCCCCATGACACAAAACATTGATAACAACATTTCGCTGTTTGAACGCGCCAAGCGGGTGATCCCCGGTGGCGTCAATTCGCCGGTACGGGCCTTCAAGGCCGTTGGTGGCACGCCCCGCTTTATCAAACGCGCCCACGGCGCCTATTTCTGGGATGCCAACGACCAGCGCTACATCGACTACATCGGTTCCTGGGGCCCGATGATTCTGGGCCACGGTCATCCGGCGGTCGTCAAGGCCGTACAGGACGCGGTGCTGGAAGGCTTTTCCTTCGGCGCACCGACTGAGCGCGAAGTTGAACTGGCGGAAGAAATACTGCGCCTGGTTCCTTCCATGGACATGGTGCGCCTGGTCAGTTCGGGCACGGAAGCGGCCATGAGCGCCATCCGTCTGGCGCGCGGCGCAACTGGCCGCAGCAAACTGATCAAGTTTGAAGGCTGCTACCACGGCCATGCCGATGCGTTGCTGGTCAAGGCCGGCTCCGGGCTGGCGACGTTTGGCAACGCCACCAGCGCCGGCGTGCCGCCTGAAGTGGTGCAGCACACGCTGGTCCTTGAATACAACAACCTCCAACAGCTCGAAGAGGCCTTTGCCCTGCATGGCCGCGAACTGGCGTGCTTGATGATCGAGCCGATTGCGGGCAACATGAACTTCGTGCGCGCCTCCGTCCCCTTCATCAAACGCTGCCGCGAGCTGTGCACCCAGTACGGCGCCCTGCTGGTGTTTGACGAAGTCATGACCGGCTTCAGAGTGGCGCTGGGCGGCGCGCAAAGCGTCTATGCCCGCGACATCCCCGGCTTTGAGCCCGACATGACGGTGATGGGCAAGGTGATTGGCGGCGGCATGCCACTGGCGGCCTTTGGCGCCAAGCGTGCGGTGATGGAGTTGATGGCGCCACAAGGCCCGGTGTATCAGGCGGGCACCCTCAGCGGCAACCCGGTGGCGACCGCCTGCGGCTTGGCCACCTTGCGCGAAATTCAAAAGCCGGGTTTCTATGAAGACCTGTCCCGCAAAACCCGGGCGCTCAGCCAGGGCCTCACAGCGGCCGCAGCCGCCGCAGGCGTGCCGTTCAGCGCCGACAGCGAAGGCGGCATGTTCGGCTTCTTCCTGTTCGACGCCCTGCCGCAGAACTACGCCCGCGTCATGACCACCGACAGCGCCCGCTTCAACAAGGTCTTCCACGGCCTCCTGGACCGCGGTGTCTACATTGCACCGGCACTGTATGAAGCCGGCTTTGTGAGCGCTGCGCACACCGATGACGACATTGCTGGAACGGTTGCTGTTGCGGCTGAAGTCTTTAAATCGCTATAAAAACAGTAGCTGCTTGCGCTTATTTTTCGTGGGTTAGTGGCTTATTTTGGCTTCAATCATTGGGGTTTTGGCGTAGACCTCGCGGAAGGCGGGATACACCAATATCTTCCTTCGGGCGAAACTTCGGCCACTGGTTGTAGCCGACTTGAGGATCGTTTGCACGCAAGGCAAGAATGAACACCACTTCCATGCGTGAGAGTTCGGAATGACTTGCCGTTTCTGATTCCCACAAGATTTCTCTCGTGACCGTAAAAGATCGCCGTTGTTCGCTAGTGAAGTCGCGTGCGATCAGCTCGTCGCTGGGGCTACCGAAGTAGTTGATGCTGTCAGTGCGGTCCTGACCCACATAAACCTTCCCATTCGGGTAGGTGACCTTGTAAACCACTTTCAGCGTTTGCATCGGTTGCGCCTCTCTGGAAAACCGGATTGTCGCAAAGCCCCGTGAGGCTGGTGGATCGGGTGTCCGGTCGTCGGCCCCATTTGCGGTTGCTACAGAGCAGGCGCGCCAACGACGCTGTTAATGCAGCAACAACGGCGAGTCAATCAAGCCCGCCCGCGAGGTGGGCCAGAGAACGGATACCCGGTCTGCCAGCCCCGCCGACCTGCAACGCCAGCAAGTCAGTCAAATCACTACAAAAACAATAGCTATCCACGCAATAAATACGAGCGCTGCGGCCTGTTTTGTCTAATTATTAGTGCCTGAAGTGGCGCACGCCGCTGAACACCATCGCCACGCCGCGTTCGTCGGCCGCATCGATCACTTCCTGGTCGCGCATGGAGCCACCGGGCTGGATGACGCAAGTGGCACCGGCATCGACCACCACATCCAGACCGTCGCGGAACGGGAAGAAGGCGTCGCTGGCCACGGCCGTGCCACTCAGCGACAGCTTGGCGTGCTGGGCCTTGATGCTGGCGATGCGGGCGGAGTCCAGGCGGCTCATCTGGCCGGCACCGACACCCATCGTCATGCCGCCTTTGCAGAACACGATGGCGTTGCTCTTGACGAACTTGGCCACATTCCAGGCGAACAACAGGTCCTGCAACTGCTCTGCTGTAGGTTGAACCTTGGTGACGACCTTGAGGTCAGCCAGGGTGAGCTGGTGGTTGTCGGCGGTCTGCATCAACAAGCCAGAACCGATGCGTTTGACATCGACCGCGTTGCGGCCATTGTCCCAATCGCTCATCCCCCCGGCGGGCAGGCTGATTTTCAGGATGCGCACGTTCACCTTGCTTTTGAACACCTCCAGCGCCTCGGGCGTGAAGTCAGGCGCCATCAGCACCTCGACAAACTGTTTTGAAATTTGCAGCGCGGCACGCTCGTCCAGCGTGCGGTTAAGGGCAATGATGCCGCCAAACGCCGAGGTCGGGTCGGTCTGGAACGCCTTGCTGTAGGCCTCCAGCGCGTCAACACCCACCGCCACACCGCAGGGGTTGGCGTGCTTGACGATGACGCAGGCGGCTTCCTTGCTGGCGTCAAAGCTCTTGACGCACTCCCAGGCGGCGTCGGCGTCTGCGATGTTGTTGTAGCTCAGTTCCTTGCCCTGCAGTTGCTGCGCCGTGACGAGCGAGCCGGGCGCGGGGTGCAGGTCGCGGTAGAAGGCGGCGCTCTGGTGCGGGTTTTCGCCATAGCGCAAGTCTTGCAGCTTGATGAACTGGCTGTTGGACTGGGCCGGAAACAACTGACGCACGGGCGTGTTGTTGCCTTCTTCGAAGTTGATTGACGACAGGTAGTCGCTGATGGCGCCGTCGTACTGGCTGATGCGGTTGAAGGCGGCCACCGACAGGGCAAATTTGGTCTTGAGGGTGAGGCCACCGACTTTCAGTTCGGCAAGCACCTGGGCGTACTGCGAGGCGTCGGTCAGCACGGCCACGTCTTTCCAGTTCTTGGCGGCACTGCGCACCATGGCGGGGCCGCCGATGTCGATGTTTTCGATCGCGTCCTCCAGCGTGCAGCCGGCCTTGGCGACCGTCGCCTCGAACGGATACAGGTTGACCACCAGCAGATCGATGGTGTCGATGGCGTGTTCTTTCAACGCGGCCATGTGTTCGGGCACGTCACGCCGGGCCAGCAGGCCGCCATGCACTTTCGGGTGCAGGGTCTTCACCCGACCGTCCAGCATTTCGGGAAAGCCCGTCAACTCGGCGACCTCGGTCACGGGCAGGCCTCGCTCGGCCAGCAACTTCGCCGTACCGCCAGTGGAAATGAGCTTGATGCCCAGGGCGTGCAGTGCCTGTGCAAATTCAACGATGCCGGTTTTGTCTGAGACGGAGAGAAGTGCGTTCATAGATATAAAAATGTGATCGTTGGAAAGGGGGGTTGCCGGCCAGCGGCGGGGTTCGAACTACTTGATGAGCTTGTGTTCAAGCAGTTTTTTGCGCAGGGTGTTGCGGTTCAGGCCAAGCCACTGGGCGGCTTTGGATTGGTTGTAGTCCGCATGGTGCATGACAACTTCAAGCAGCGGTTTTTCCACCACATTGACCATCATGTTGTACATGCCGTCCGGCTCGGTTCCCCGCAAATCCTTGAGGTAGCCCTCCAGACTGGTGCGCACGCACTCTTCAATGTGTTTCTTGCTCATACCGCTGTCTCCATATGTTTTTTTTCTCACTCGCCAAACCATTCGGAACGACGTCTGGAATCCGGTCCATGCGGTCGTTCAAGCCGTCAAAAAAATCAGCCACGGCCGCCGTCTGCTGACCACAGTCTTCGATCAAATTCATGCGCGCCCGAAAATCCTGTCCCCCCGGCAAAGACTTGACATACCAGCCAATGTGCTTGCGTGCGGTCCGCACCCCGGAGTACTCGCCGTACAGGGCGTAATGGTCTTGCAGATGGTCCAGCAGCAATTGCTTGACCTCGGCCACCAGCGGCGCTGCCAGGTGGGTGCCCGTTGACATGAAATGCGCCAGCTCGCGAAAAATCCAGGGGCGCCCCTGCGCCGCGCGGCCAATCATCACGGCATCGGCTTTTGTCGCCGCCAGCACCTCGCGGGCTTTCTCGGGCGTGTCGATATCGCCATTCGCCACCACGGGCACGCCCACTGCCGCCTTGACCGCGGCAATGGTGTCGTACTCCGCCTGCCCGCCGTAGCCCTGTTCGCGGGTGCGGCCATGCACCGCGATCATCTGCACCCCGGCGCGCTCAGCGGCGCGGGCCAGCACCACCGCATTTTTTTCCGATTGACACCAGCCCGTGCGCATCTTGAGCGTCACCGGCACGCCGCGCGGTGCGCAGACCGCAACCACCGCCTCGATGATGGACAAGGCCAGCGCTTCATCCTGCATGAGCGCCGAGCCAGCCCACTTGCTGCACACCTTTTTGGCCGGGCAACCCATGTTGATGTCAATGATCTGCGCGCCGCGGTCGATGTTGTAGGCTGCCGCTTCACCCATCATCAGGGGCTCGGTGCCGGCGATCTGCACCGCGATCGGACCGGGCTCGCCCTCATGGTTGGCGCGGCGGGAGGTCTTGAGCGTGTTCCACAGGTCCGGTCGGCTGGTGACCATCTCGCTGACCGCATAACCCGCGCCCAGCTTTTTGCAAAGCTGGCGGAAAGGCCTATCCGTCACACCCGCCATGGGTGCGACAAAGAATGGATTTGCCAAGACAAATGGGCCGATGTTCATGCGAACGAATCGAATGGGGCTAGGTGAAACGAAATATTGGAATTTGGGGAGGCAGAACGCCAGCCGTCGATTCTAACTGCCCAATATTTCAGCAATTGAAACGCAAACCTATACTCACGCACCGATGGACGACTGGATCAAACAACTGCTGGAAATGCTCGCACTGCCCGAATACGGGCTCAGCACGGTTTTTGTGGTGTCGTTCATTTCTGCAACGCTCCTTCCCCTGGGCTCCGAGCCAGTGGTTTTCGGACTGGTCAAGCTCAGCCCTGACCTTTTTTGGCCGGCCATTCTGGTCGCCACCGTCGGCAACACGCTGGGCGGCGCCGTGACCTGGGCCATGGGCCTAGCCTCGCACAAGGTGGTTGATCGATACCAGCATTCGAAACACCACCTCCGGGCGCTGGACTGGCTGGAGCGCATCGGTCCCAAGGCCTGCCTGCTGTCCTGGCTACCCATCGTCGGTGATCCCTTGTGCGCCGTCGCCGGCTGGCTCAAGCTGCCGTTCTGGCCCTGCATGGTTTACATGGCAATTGGCAAGTTTGGCCGCTACCTGACGATGACGGCCGCCCTCGTCGGCGCGTTCGGCGGCTAGTCCCGCCTTCTGGCACGCGCTCCAGTCGCTACACTTTTAATAGCTGCCTGCGCATATAGCACGGGGGCTGCAGCCGTATTTCTCATAAACCTCAGGAGCTGAACAGGAAGTTCATCACATCGCCGTCCTTGACGACGTACTCCTTGCCTTCGCTGCGCATCTTGCCCGCGTCCTTGGCGCCCTGCTCGCCCTTGTAGGTGATGAAGTCCTCAAACGCGATGGTCTGGGCCCGAATGTAGCCCTTCTCGAAATCGGTGTGGATCACGCCGGCGGCTTGCGGGCCGGTATCGCCCACATGGATGGTCCAGGCGCGCACCTCTTTCACACCCGCCGTGAAGTAGGTTTGCAGCCCCAGCAACCTGTAGGCGGCCACGATCAGGCGGTTCAGGCCCGGCTCGTCCTGACCGATTTCAGCGAGGAACATCTTCTTGTCTTCCTCTTCCATGTCGGCCATTTCGGCTTCCATCTTGGCGCAGATCGCAACCACCGGCGCGTTCTGGCTGGCGGCATATTCGCGCAGCCGGTCGAGGAACGGGTTGTTCTCAAAGCCGTCTTCGGCCACGTTGGCGACGAACATCGCCGGCTTGGCGGTGATCAGGAAAAACTGTGTCAGCAGCGGCAACTCTTCCTTGCTGAAGTCCAAGGTGCGCACCGGCTTGGCTTCGTTCAGGGCGGCCTGGCATTTCTCCAGAATCGCCACCAGCTTGATGGACTCCTTGTCGCCCGAACGCGCAGTCTTGGTGACCCGGTGCAAGGCTTTTTCAACCGCCTGCAGATCCGCCAGGCACAGCTCGGTCTGGATCACTTCCATGTCGGAGATCGGGTCCACCTTGCCGGCGACGTGAATCACGTTCTCGTCTTCAAAACAGCGCACCACGTTCACAATGGCGTCGGTTTCACGAATGTGGGCCAGGAACTTGTTGCCCAGGCCCTCACCGGTGCTGGCGCCCGCCACCAGGCCGGCAATATCCACAAACTCGACGATGGCGCGCTGCACCTTTTGCGGCTTGACGATGGCGGAGAGCGCATCCAGACGCGGATCAGGCACTTCCACGATACCCACATTGGGCTCGATGGTGCAAAAGGGATAGTTTTCGGCCGCGATACCGGCCTTGGTCAGGGCGTTGAACAGGGTCGATTTACCGACGTTGGGCAAGCCCACGATGCCACACTTCAAACTCATGAAATTTCCTTTGGAATCAACCCCTTGCGCACCATCGTCCCCAATGTGGGCATCGTGAAACGGCCCGATCCGCGAATGACGGAACCAGGCGGCAAAATCAAAAACCGGACCGGGATGCGTCGATTTTCCGAGGATTTTGTCCTCGTTTTGCCTTGGGGAAACTAATGCCAATTGTACTGATCAGCAAATCCTTCGGCGCGGCAATACCGCCACCGATCGGCGCCAGCTGCGCGACCAGGTGGGCTTCCCAGAGAACATCAGTCCAAAAACTTGCTCCAGGTTCCGATGTTGTAAACCTGCCGGTAGCCGTTCTTCCTGAGCATCAGTTTGGCCATTCCACTTCGTGTTCCGCTGGCACAGCAGAGAACGACCGGGGATGACTTGGGTATCTCACCGAGTCTGCTACCCAATTCCTGAAGGGGAATGTTGATTGTTCCAGGAGCGTTCCCGTTTGCGAACTCCTCAGGTGATCTGACGTCGACAAAGATCGCGCCGTTCCTCTTGAGTTCTGGCAGCATGGCCTTGACTCTTCTTGCATTCCACCACTTGTACGCAAACCAGAGAACCAGCGCCAAAAATGGCCAGTACTTTTCAAAAAAACCCAGAAAATCCATATAACTCCTTATTGATACGATACTTGCACGACATTCTCGTTCGAACGGGCTTCACCCAAAATCAATGTCCGCCGACAGCGCCTGTCCCACGCGCAGCACCGCACCCACACCGCTGATCACAATCGCATTCATACCGAAGGTCACGGCACCTCCCACCCGGGCATCCTGCCGGTAAGCCTGCAAGGCGTCGCCGACTTCCGGACTGCTGGCAGCGGTCGTCGGATCAATATTGGGAATGGGGCAACGCGGGCAGGGCTTGACCGGTTTGAGCAGCACCTGTGACGCCCCCGCGTCAACGTGCATCAGATCGAGCCGGTCCTCATCGTGCGCCTGCAACCCCGACAACACCACATTGGGTCGAAAGCGCTCCATGCCCACGGCGTGATGACCAGCAGCCAGCAGACGCTCATTCAGGTGCGCCAGCGACGCGTCGCTGACGACCAGCACGGGGTAACCGTCGCTGAACTGATTGAGCGCCTCGACGCCGTTGGTCCACCTCAAGTTCGACACACGCCGGTGTGCCGGATCAAAGCGCACCAGCCGGTACAGCGCTGCATTCGGCGCCGGTGTACCACCTTCAGACAACGACAGAAAATCCGTGAACCACTGCGCCGCGACGTCGCCCATGTCATAGGCGGGCACCACGTCATCCCATACCTTGACCTGGGACGGCCGGTCCACGGCGTCCAGTGCGATATGCAGGGCCAGCATGCCGGGCGCGCGCAACACCAACTCGTGCGTTTTGATTTGGGGTCGCACCAGCGCCAGACGGGGTCGTTCGCGTTGCGTCACAAATTCGCCCTGGGCATCGACCACCATCCAGCTGCGGTCAAACTCGAGCCCGGTGGCCGTCAGCAACGCCTCCTGCACCTCGACGCCGGCACAGGACTTGACCGGATAAATGAAGAGGCGCGCGATCATGGCGCTGACGTCGCCGGCGGGTAAGGTGTTTGCGCTCACAGTGGGGTCTCCAGAAAGTACGACAGTCCGGATTTTGCCCTGCCTTCTACAATCCCGGCCATGACTCAACCCTTTGATATTTGCATCCGCGGCAGTGGCGTTGTGGGTCGCACGCTGGCGCTGTTGCTGGCACGCGAGCGCCTTCGCGTTGGCCTGGTGTCCAAAACTGCAACAACCGCGAGCGGCGCGGCGCCTGACACGGGCGACGTACGGGCCTATGCCCTGAACGCCAAATCCAGGGCTCTGCTGGAATCGCTGCGCTGCTGGCCCGATGCCCAGCACGCCACCGAAGTCCTGGCGATGCAGGTCAAAGGCGACGATGGCGGCGAGGTGAATTTCTCCGCCGCTGCGCTCCAGGTGCCCGGCCTGACCTGGATTGTCGACGTGCCAGTGCTTGAAGCCCAACTGGCCGAGGCCGTACGGTTTCAACCGCAAATCGAGTTGCTCGACGCGCCCCAGCCGGCCGCACTGACCGTGATCTGCGAAGGCAAGTCGAGCAGCACGCGTGCAGAATTCGGCATTGAGTTTGACGTCACGCCCTACCCCCAAAAAGCGATCGCAGCGCGTCTGACCTGTGAGCTTCCCCATGCCCAAACTGCGCGCCAGTGGTTTTCTCAGGGCGAAATCCTGGCTTTTTTGCCAATTGGCGGCCCCCAGGGGAACTCTGTCGCCATTGTCTGGTCTGTTCATGAGGACCGTGCTCAGGCACTGCTGGACGAAAGTCCCGCCGAGTTCTGCCAGAGGCTGGAGGCCGCCAGCAACGGGAGTCTGGGCAAACTCACCTTGATCAGTGAGCGAGGCGCCTGGCCGCTGCAGATGGCGCGCGCCGAGCGCTGGGCGGGCACTCATGCAGGCAAGGCTTGGGCTCTGGCAGGCGACGCGGCCCACACCGTGCATCCGCTGGCGGGGCAAGGTCTGAACTTGGGGCTGGCCGACGCGGCAGCGCTGGCGACGACCTTGCGCGAGCGCGAGTACTGGCGCGGCGTGGGCGATGAGAAACTGCTGCGACGTTATGAGCGGTCCCGCAAGGCCGAGGTCATGACCATGGGCGCCACGATGGATGGTCTGCAGCAATTGTTTTCGAGGGACGACGCCAGTTGGCAAGCCCTGCGCAACTGGGGCATGAACGGGTTTGAACGCAGCGGCCTGCTCAAGCAATGGGTCGCCCGCCAGGCCATGGGGTTTTAATATTGTTAATGACTGAACGGATGATGATGAAATTGATGAAAACCGTGTTGATCGTCGCCACCCTGGCTGCGTCTTTGAGCGTTGCAGCCCAGGAGGCCACGATTCGCAAGAATCTGGGCGAGCGGATCTCCCAGCTGAAAAAAATAGACGAGATCACAAAGAGCCCGATGCCGGGCCTGTATGAAATCCGGGTCAATGGCACAGAAATTTTCTACACCGATGCCGAGGGCAACTTTCTGATCCAGGGCAATCTGATTGATACCAAACAGCGCCGCAACCTGACCGAGGAACGCGTGGACAAGTTGACAGCCATCAGCTTTGACTCGCTACCGCTCAAGGATGCATTCACCATCGTGCGCGGCAACGGCAAACGCAAGCTGGCCGTCTTTGGTGACCCCAACTGCGGCTACTGCAAGCGCTTCGAGCGCGACCTGGAAAAAGTGGACAACGTGACAATTCACATGTTCCTCTACCCTATCCTCAGTGCCGATTCAAACGAAAAGTCCAGAAACATCTGGTGTGCCAAGGACAAGGGCAAAGCCTGGCAGGACTGGATGGTGCGTGACCAGTTGCCCGCAGTGGCGAACTGCGACACCGCCGCCATCGCGCGCAACGTCGAGATGGGCCGCAAGTACAAGATTTCCGGCACCCCCACGCTGGTCTTCGCCGACGGCTCCAGGGTGCCCGGCGCCATTGGCGCGGCGGAAGTTGAGAAACATCTGACTGCCGCCAAAAACTGATGGCAACCGCCGCCGTCAGCTACCAGGTCCGGGTACAGGACCTGCACGCCCATCTTTTTCAGGTGACCCTGACCATCGCGCAGCCATCGACATTGCAGCGTGTGAGTCTGCCGGCGTGGATTCCCGGCAGCTATCTGGTGCGCGAGTTTTCCAGGAATTTGCAGCGGCTGCAGGCGCGTCAGGGGACCCGAGTGATTGCGGCGACGCAGATCGACAAGTGCAGTTGGCAAGTGCCCTGTTCGGCGGACAAGCCGCTGGTGCTGAGCTACGAAATCTACGCCTTTGACAACTCGGTCCGCACCGCCTGGTTGGACTCGGCGCGCGGCTTTTTCAACGGCACCAGCCTGTTTTTGCAGGTAGAGGGCCAGGAAGCTTCCGTGCATGAACTGGCGCTGGTGGCGGACAAGGCCTTGCCCCGCTGGCAAGTGGCGACCGGACTGACACCCAGGAAGACCACCAGGGACGGCTTCGGCACCTACCTCGCCGCCAGCTACGATGAGCTGGTGGACTCACCCGTCGAGATGGGCGAGTTCTGGAGTGGCTCTTTTGTGGCGGCCGGCATTCCGCACCGCTTTGTCGTGGCCGGCGCGCCTCCCAGTTTTGACGGCGCCAGGCTGCTGGCCAACACCCAGGCAATTTGCGAGGCGGAAATCCGTTTCTGGCACGGCGCCAAAGCGGGCTCCCGCTCCGGCCACCGACCGCCGCACAAAAACTATCTCTTCATGCTCAACGCCGTGGACGACGGCTATGGGGGTCTGGAGCACCGCAACTCGACCGCGCTGATTTGCACCCGCAAGGACCTGCCGCGCCTGAGCAACCCGGCTCTCACGCCGGGCTCCGCCAAGCCGACCGGCACAAAACCCAAGCAAAGCGACGGCTACACCACCCTGCTGGGGCTCATCAGCCATGAGTATTTCCACACCTGGAACGTCAAGCGGCTGCGCCCCGCCGAGTTCGCCCGTTACGACTACGGCGGCGAAAACTACACGCAACTGCTCTGGTTTTTTGAAGGCTTCACCAGCTATTACGACGATCTACTGTTGCGCCGCGGCGGCCTGATTGACGACACGACTTACCTGAAGCTGCTCACCAAAACCATCAACCAGGTGCTGCAGACGCCGGGGCGTGCCGTACAAACCGTCGCGCAAGCCAGCTTCGACGCCTGGGTCAAGTACTACCGGCCGGACGAAAACACGCCCAATGCCACCGTCAGCTACTACACCAAGGGGGCTCTGGTGGCCTTGTGTCTTGACCTGACGCTGCGCCAGGAAGGAAAAACCACACTAGATGCCGTCATGCGTGCCTTGTGGCTGCGCTGCCAGGGCGGGCCGATGCTGGAGGCTGATTTGTCTGCCGTACTGGCGGAACTGGGGAAGCGGTCCTTTGCCAGGGAGATTGCACACTGGGTCCATGGCACTGCGGAGCTGCCCGTCAAGTCCTTGCTGGAACGTCAAGGCATCGCCGTGCTGGAAGAGCCGGCCCAGATCGCCCAGCGGCTGGGTGTGCGCGTGGCCGACAGCGCCGGCATTCACATCAAGGTGGTGTTGCGGGGCGGTGCCGCGGAGCGCGCCGGTTTCGCCGCGGGCGATGAGTGGCTGGGTCTGGAGGTCGGACCGGCGAAATCGTCCACCAGCTGGCGCCTGACCAAGCTTGACGACTTGCTGCTCTATGCGGGATCGGCCACCAAAGTCGGTGCGCTGGTGGCACGCGACAAACGCCTGCTGAAGCTGTCACTGACACTGCCCAAGGCCGTTACCACCTGGCGGCTGGTGGCGCGCGACAGCAAGCTCACAGAGCAGTGGCTCAACTCCCCTTGAACTGAGGCGCGCGCTTCTCGCGAAACGCCATGACGCCTTCAATGTAGTCCGCCGTTTTGCCCATGGCAGACTGCGTGTCGCGCTCCACATCCAGCTGCTGGTTGAGGGTGCGCGTGCTGCTGTCACGCAGGATGTGACGCGTGGCTACCAGGGCCTTGGTGGGCATGGTGGCCAGGCGCTCGGCCAGGCTGGTGGCAGCGGCGACACAGTCGTCTGCCACGTCCCAGATCATGCCCCACTCCTTGGCCTGCACCGCACTCAATTTGTCGCCCGTCATGGCCAGTGCGATGGCACGTGCCAAGCCCATCCGCTGCGTCAAAAACCAGGTGCCGCCGGCGTCCGGAATCAAGCCGATCTTGCTGAACGCCTGGATGAAACTGGCCGTGGGCGCCGCGATTGCGATGTCGCAGGTCATGGCCAGCGAAGCACCGGCACCAGCAGCAACACCGTTGACAGCGGCGATGGTGGGCATGCGCAGATTCTGCAGGCGGCGCACCGTCGGATTGAACGCCTGCTCAATGACTGGCCCGGGGTCAGCCCGGGCTACCAGATCGGGACCCGGCTCAAAATCGAACTCAGCCAGATCGGCCCCCGCGCAAAAGCCGCGCCCGGCACCCGTGATGACCACCGCGCGTATGACTGCGTTGGCTTCTGCCCGATCCAGTGCGGCCCATAAATCATGGTGCATCTGGCGGGTGAAGCTGTTCAAGGCTTGCGGCCGATTCAAAGTGACAATCGCCACAGCGCCTTGCTCGGCGTACAAAACAGCAGGTTCAGACATGCGGAGTTCCCTCAGTTAGAAATGGAATTTACCATCTCCCGCACCACAGCCAAGCCCATGATTTCCCTTGGGTATAGTCACTCTCTAGCAAAAATCCGGAGAGCCACATGAATTACGAATTGATCACTGTCCGCACCGAAGCCGACAAGGTAGGCGTCATCACCCTGAACCGCCCCAAACAACTCAACGCCTTGAACGACCAGTTGATGGACGAACTGGGTGCCGCCCTGAAGGCCTTTGATGCCGACCCCACCATTGGCTGCATGATCATCACCGGCAGCGAAAAGGCGTTTGCCGCCGGGGCCGACATCGGCGCCATGGCCAGCTACACCTTCGCCGATGTCTACAAGGGCGACTACATCACCCGCAACTGGGAACAGATTCGCTTAATCCGCAAGCCGGTCATTGCGGCGGTGAGCGGCTTTGCGCTGGGCGGTGGCTGTGAGCTGGCGATGATGTGCGACTTCATCATCGCCGCGGACAACGCCCGCTTCGGCCAGCCCGAAATCAAGCTGGGCATCATCCCCGGCGCCGGTGGCACCCAGCGGCTGCCACGCGCAGTGGGCAAGGCCAAGGCCATGGATCTGGCATTGACCGGCCGCATGATGGACGCGGTGGAAGCAGAGCGCGCCGGACTGGTCAGCCGTGTTGTGCCACTGGACAAACTCATGGAAGAAACCCTGGGCGCGGCACTGATGATCAGCGAGTTTTCACAGATGGCCACCATGGCGGCCAAGGAGTCTGTCAACCGGGCGTTTGAGGGCACCCTGAACGATGGCATCATTTTTGAGCGCCGCCTGTTCCATGCCTTGTTTGCCACAACCGACCAGAAAGAAGGCATGGACGCCTTCGTGAACAAGCGAAAAGCGAATTTCAAGAATCGCTGATGCACGCAAGTGACTAGTTGCTATAATCTTGCCCTGTTGGTGATATAGCTCAGTTGGTTAGAGCGCAGCATTCATAATGCTGATGTCGGTGGTTCAAATCCACCTATCACCACCAAATTTCCAAGAACCCGCATCAGCATCGGCTTTTGCGGGTTTTCTGTTTCCGGGCTCAGCGGAGCCGCTCAAAAACCATCGGTGACGACAAAGACACGCAACAGTTGCCGACTCACCTGCCTCCGCGGGCAACCAGTGCTTAATCAACAACATGCGCGCAAGCCATTGATTTACAATGATTTTCCCCGGCAGGGATTTCTGTCAGGAATTCAACTCTCAATCCCAGCCTCTGGACAAATACCATGAACCGCTGTCTGCAAATGCCACTCCTGCGTCTCTTGACAATGCTTGCCGTTGTCTTTCTCTGGACCTCAATCCACAGTCCCGCTGCGGCACAAACCATGCCGCGACAGTTTCCACCGGCCGCCAAGCGCGGCACGATGGTGGTGACGGCGCCACCCCAGGTACTGATCAATGGCGCTGTCGCCCAACTCTCGCCTGGCGCCCGCATCCGGGGCGTCACCAACATGATGGTGATGTCAGCCTCGTTGGTGGGCTCCAGCGTGCTGGTCAACTATGTGCGCGATCCGCTGGGCCTGGTTCATGAGGTGTGGATCCTGAGCGAGCAAGAAGCACAGGAAAAACGCGACGGCATGGAACCGGTGAGGAATTTCCGTTTCGGGTCTGACGCCGACAAGACAAAAACTGACAACTGAGAACCCCGCGTTCCACCCGCTGCCCACATCCCGGCAGCAATGGCCAGGCCGTGATGCGTCGACAGGATGCAAGAAAATCCGGCCCTGACCCCCGAATAATATAAATAGTTTGCTATTAACAATATAGCAATTGAATTGAGAAGTCAGCATGACCAAAAAAGTCTTCATCAAAACCTTTGGCTGCCAGATGAACGAGTACGACTCGGGCAAGATGGCCGACGTGCTGAATGCCGCACAGGGCTACGAGCCCACCGACAACGTGGACGAAGCGGACCTGATTCTGTTCAACACCTGTTCGGTGCGCGAGAAGGCCCAGGAGAAAGTCTTTTCTGATCTGGGACGCGTCAAACACCTGAAGAAAAGAGGCGTTCTCATTGGCGTCGGCGGTTGCGTCGCCAGCCAGGAAGGGGCGGCGATCATTGAACGTGCGCCCTACGTGGACGTGGTCTTTGGTCCGCAAACCCTGCACCGCCTGCCCCAGATGCTGGCCCAGCGTGATCTGCAGAACCGCTCGCAAGTGGACATCAGCTTTCCGGAAATCGAAAAGTTTGACCACCTGCCTCCGGCGCGGGTGGAAGGCGCCACCGCCTTCGTCAGCATCATGGAAGGCTGCTCCAAATACTGCAGTTACTGCGTGGTGCCCTACACGCGCGGTGAAGAGGTGTCGCGACCCTTTGAGGATGTGCTGGTCGAGGTGGCGGGACTGGCCGATCAGGGCGTGAAAGAAGTGACACTGCTGGGCCAGAACGTCAATGCCTACCGCGCCCGCATGGTGAGCGACGCCGCAGCGCCCTCCAGCGAGATGGCCGACTTCGCCACGCTGCTGGAATACGTGGCCGACATCCCCGGCATTGAGCGCATCCGCTACACCACCAGCCACCCCAACGAGTTCACCCCTTCCCTCATCGCCGCCTACGAGAAGATCCCGAAGCTGGTGAGCCACCTGCACCTGCCGGTGCAACATGGCTCAGACCGCATTCTGATGGCCATGAAGCGCGGCTACACGGCGATGGAATACAAATCGACCGTGCGCAAACTGCGCGCCATCCGGCCCGACATGGCCATGAGCAGCGACTTCATCGTCGGCTTTCCCGGCGAGACCGAGGACGACTTCAGCAAAATGATGAAACTGATTGACGATGTCGGGTTTGACAACTCCTTCAGCTTCATCTTCAGCCCGCGCCCCGGCACACCGGCGGCCAACCTCGCAGACGACACACCTCATGAGGTGAAGCTGCGCCGACTGCAGCATCTGCAATCGGTCATCAACGACAGCATCAAACGCATCAGCGAGAGTCGCCTGAATACGGTGCAGCGCATCTTGGTGGAAGGCCCGTCCAAACGCGATGGCGCCGAGCTGATGGGTCGTACCGAATGCAACCGGGTCGTCAACTTCGTCGGGCAGCCCCGGCTGATCGGGCAGCTGGTGGACGTCAGGATTACCGAAACGCGCTCCTACTCGTTGCGCGGCGAGGTGCTAACCCAGGACGAGCCGCTGGCCGTATAAGGGTCCGGCCACCAGGACTGTCATTGCCGGTCACTGCGAACGTGACCCGAAGTGACGGCCCTGAATTGCTATCGATTAAATAGCTGAATGTGCAATATCCACGAGGGCTACAGCCCTGAATTGCATAAATATCAGAACGGTGGCTTGGGCATGCCCTTCATGCCGCCCATGCGCTTCATCATTTTCATCATGCCGCCGCCCTTCATCTTCTTCATCATGTCCTGCATCTGCTCAAATTCCTTGAGCATGCGGTTCACTTCCTGAACCTGCACGCCGGCACCGGCGGCAATGCGCCGCTTGCGCGTGGCCTTGATGATTTCAGGTTTGCGGCGCTCCAGCGGCGTCATGCTGTGGATGATGCCCTCCTTGCGCTTGATGTCTTTCTCGGCGCGGTCCATGTCGACCTGGCCGGCCTTCGCAGCCATCGACGCCGGCAGCTTGTCCATCAGGCTGGACAGGCCGCCCATCTGTTTCATTTGCTGAATCTGGGCCAGGAAATCATTCAGGTCAAAGCCGGCGCCGCTCTTGATCTTGGCCGCCAGCTTTTGCGCCGCCGCCATGTCGACGCCGGAGGTCACCTGCTCGACCAGCGCCAGAATGTCGCCCATGCCCAGGATACGCCCGGCATGGCGCTCGGCATCGAACACCTCCAGGCCGTCAAGTTTCTCGCTGGTACCGGCAAACTTGATCGGGGCTCCGGTGACCTGGCGCACCGACCGCCCTGCGCCACCGCGAGAATCGCCATCGGTCTTGGTCAGGATGATGCCGGTGAGTGGCAGCGCCTCCTTGAACGCCTTGGCGGTGTTGATCGCGTCCTGACCCTGCATGGCGTCGACCACAAACAGCGTCTCCACCGGGTTCAGCACGGCGTGCAGCTCCTTGATTTCGCGCATCAGCGCTTCGTCAATGGCCAAGCGGCCTGCCGTGTCCACCAGCAGCACGTCAAAGTAATGTTTGCGGGCATAGTCCAGCGCCGCCAGCCCAATATCGACCGGCTTCTGGTCCGGCGTGCTGGGGAACCACTCGGCGCCGGCCTGGGCCGTCACCGTCTTCAACTGTTCGATTGCCGCGGGCCGGTAGACGTCGCCCGACACCGTGAGCACTTTCTTGTGGCGCTTCTCGATCAGGTGCTTGGCCAGCTTGGCGGTGGTCGTGGTTTTGCCGGCGCCCTGCAAACCCGCCATCAGGATCACCGCCGGCGGCTGGGCCGCCAGATTGATGTCACTGACGCCCTCGCCCATGGTGGCAGCCAGTTCTTTGTTGACAATGCCAACCAGCGCCTGCCCGGGCGAAAGCGAGCCCAAGACCTCCTGGCCCAGCGCCTTTTCCTTGACGCGGGCGATAAAGTCACGCACGACCGGCAGCGCCACGTCAGCCTCAAGCAGGGCCATGCGCACTTCACGCAGCATGTCGGACACATTGGCTTCAGTAATGCGCGCCTGACCTCGAATTTCCTTGACGAGGCGGGAGAGTTTGTCGGAGAGAGCGGAGGCCATAGAGGGTATTCCGATGGACGGAACCAAGGTTGGGTGCCAGCACAGACTGGCAATATGCAAAACGCTAAACTGTGCCCATGATTTTAGCCAGTGCGTCCCCACTCAGTTTGACTTTGGCAATTGGCGCCGCCACAGCCTACGCGGTGTCGGCGGCTGGCGCTTCCCGCCTGGGTCCACGGGCGGCCCGCGCGGCGGTGTGGCTGGCCTGGTTGCTGCACGGCATCCTGTTGGCGTGGAGTCTCTTCGGGCGTGAACCGCGGTTCGGTTTCGCGCCTGCCTTGTCCGTCACGGCCTGGCTGGTGGCCGCCGTGTATGCGATCGAAAGCCATGTGTTCCCGCTGCTGCAGACGCGCTGGACCCTGTGCGCACTGGGTGCCATCGCGGTGATACTGGCCGTGCTGTTTCCGGGCAGCCCCTTGCACGCGAATGCATCGCCGTGGCTGCCGCTGCACTGGGCTCTGGGCATCGCGTCGTATGGCCTGTTTGGCGTCGCCGTGGTGCATGCCTGGTTCATGACCCGGGCGGAGGGGCGCATCCGGCTCGCCACTGATCCGCACAGCGGCATGCCGCTGCTAACGATGGAACGCCTGACCTTCCGGTTTGTGGGCGCCGGCTTCATTCTCCTGTCGGCGACCCTGCTGGTGGGTGTTCTGTTTGAAAAACAACTCTACGGCTCGGCCGCCCCGCTGAAATGGGACCACAAGACCGCTTTTTCCGTCTTGTCATGGCTGGCGTTTGCCATCCTGCTGGTGGGCCGTGCCCGTTTTGGGTGGCGCGGCAAGCGGGCCATCCGTGTGCTGTACATCGGCTCCGGATTGCTGTTGCTGGCCTACGTTGGGTCGCGCTTCGTCATGGAGATTATTCTCGGGCGCGCTGTATGAAGTACTTTTTAATACTGTCGGTCGTGCTGGTTGGCATCTGGCTGTGGCGTTCAGGCCGGCCCTCAGACCAAAAACGAAAGCAGCGCCAGACAAAGGCGGCACCAGAGCCGCTGGACATGGTCAGCTGCGCCGTGTGCTCTGTGCATGTCCCCTCCGTGGATGCCATTCAGGGGAAGAAGGGCTGGTATTGCAGCGCGGATCACCTCCATCGCGCGGAGCGTTGAATGAGGCTCAGGCCAGACGGGCAATCCTGGTTCGGTCCTTCCCTGCTTGAACCGGGCGTCGAACAGACCGACAACCCGCGGGAGTTTGAAAGGCTGTGGCGCGGCTTCATGACCGCGCGCGCCACCCTGGGACTGGTGCTTCTGGCGCTTCAAGGGGTCATTTACTTTCTGGGGGCATCCAAGGACACCACCTTGATCCTGATCTGTGCGGGCTACTTTGCGGCGGCTCTGAGCGTGCGCCTGACGGTGCGACCGCGCCAACTCGGCAAGGCGTTCGACACCCAGTGGATCAGCACCATCGGCGTGGACATTCTGGCGTTCGCCGCGTTGCAGGTGGCACAAGGCAGCAGCATCAATTACGCGCCCCTGTTCGCACTGCCGGTGTTGATGGCGTCCGTCCTCGGATCGCTGCTGCTGGCCCTGGGTGCTGCCGCGGGCGTGACCCTGGTGCTGTTTGGGTATGCCGCGTGGATGTCTCTGCAGGTGCCAGGGGATACGGCATCGTATTTCTTCCAGGCGGCCCTGACCGGGGCGGGCTGCTTCGTCATTTCGTTTCTGGCCAACCAGATCGCGACCCGACTGGCCAACGTGGAGCTTCGGGCACAGCGCAGCCAATTGGCCGTGCGGGTGCAAAGACTGGTCAATGAACTCGTGATTGAGTCTCTGACCGATGGCATTCTGGTGGTTGACCAGCACGGCACCGTGCGGGCGGCAAATCCGGCGGCACGGCAATTGCTGGGAAGCCAGGGCAATGTCCGGGTCAACTCCTTTGACCTTTCTTCCGTGATTGGATGGCAGGGTCTGCTCGATCTGATGAATCTCAGTTTTGCCGAAAATCGTGCCCAGCAGGCGGATGTCACCATTCATCATGCCGGGCGGGGCCCCAGGCGGGTGCGCGTTCGCACGCAGCTGACGGCCGCCCAGGACGGCGATGCCGAGAGCCTGTGCGTCATGTTCCTGCAGGACCAGCGCGAGATGGAGGCACGAATGCGCACGGAGAAACTGGCCAGCATGGGACGCATGTCCGCGGCGGTCGCGCACGAAATCCGCAACCCGCTGGCGGCCATTGCCCAGGCCAATGCACTGCTCGACGAGGATCTGACCGACCCGCGACACAAACAACTGACCCAGATGGTGCAGCAGAATGCCAGGCGGCTGGAAAGAATCGTGGATGAGGTTCTGAACATCTCCCGGGTCCAGCACTCTGAAGAGACGGCCTCATCCTTTGCGCTGGTCTTGAACGGGGCAGTAGAAAAAATCTGCAATGACTGGCAGGGGCAGACGAAGAGTGAACACCAGTTGTGCGTCAACCTGTCGCCCCGCAGTATCGAGGTCGGGTTCGAGCCCGAGCATCTTCGCCGGATTCTGGTCAACCTGCTGGACAATGCCCGCCGTTACGCCAGCCAAAACCTGGACGCGATCCAGGTGTCTGCCGGCAGGTCAACGAGGGGGCAAGGCATGCTCAGCGTGTGGAGCGACGGACAACCCATGGACCAATCGGTGGAGCGGCACTTGTTCGAACCATTTTTCTCATCCGAGAGCCGTTCCAGCGGCCTGGGTCTCTACATATGCAGGGAGTTGTGCGAGGGGCACGGCGCTTCCATCGCCTACTATCGGACACAGCGAAACCTCAGAGGGAAGCCGGTCGAAGGAAACGAGTTCATCGTGACCTTCCGGCCGAGTCCGTCGCAAGACGATCTCATTACGCCAAGCGACAACACACCTGAAACATCATGGCTTCAAGCACACCGCTGAGCGCGGCCCGGATACTGGTCGTCGACGACGAGCCGGATTTAAGGACACTGTACGAGTTGACCCTTTTGCGTGAAGGCTATCGGGTGGAAGCCGCCGAAAGCGTTGCGCAGGCCCTTCAGCATTTGAGCGAATGTCAATTTGATGTTGTCATCACCGACATGCGCCTGCCCGATGGTCTGGGCATGGAACTGATCCGGCAGATCAAGGCACAACAGCGACGCGAACGCTGCGTCGTCATCACGGCTTACGGCTCTGCAGAGAACGCCGTGGAGTCGCTCAAAGCTGGTGCTTTCGACTATCTGACCAAACCGGTTGACCTCAAACAGTTCCGTGCCGTGATCGCATCAGCCGTGCAGGACCCCGCACCACTGGCCGCCAAGGCAAGTCGCGCCGCTTCGCTCCAGAGTGGCTCGGGGGACGCGGCGCTGCAACGGCTGGTCGGCGACTCAACCTGTATGCGGCTGGTGAAGGAGCGTATCGTCAAGGTGGCACGCAGCATGGCCCCGGTTTTGGTCACAGGGGAGTCCGGCACTGGCAAGGAACTGGTGGCCAACGCCATCCACGCCAGCAGTCACCGCGCAGGCAGCGCGTTGGTAGCCGTGAACTGCAGCGCCATTCCCGAGAGCCTGCTCGAAGCTGAGTTTTTTGGGGCCAAAAAAGGTTCTTACACGGGCTCAACCCAGGACCGCGAAGGATTCTTCCAGGCCGCCGGTGGTGGCACCCTGTTTCTCGATGAGATCGGGGATTTGCCCCTTGCCATGCAGTCCAAATTGCTGCGGGCGATTCAGGAGCGCCGCATCCGTCCCATCGGCTCCCCCCAGGAAGAGCCGGTAGATGTTCGCATCATCAGCGCAACGCACAAGGACCTCGCGGCCGAAGTACAGGCTGGACGCTTTCGGCAAGATCTGTACTACCGGTTGAATGTGATTGAAATCGTGATCCCGCCCTTGCGCGAGCGGCGCGAAGACCTGCCGGCGCTGTGCGAAGCCCTGCTGCATCGAATCGCCCGGGAATCGGGAATCCCGGTGCCGGCGCTATCTTCCGCCGTCCTCGAGCAACTCGCACGTGACCCGCTGCTAGGCAACGTACGTGAACTGGAGAATCTGCTGCATCGTGCTGTCGCCTTGAGCGATGAAGACGACCTCCAGCTTGAACCGTCCGCGCGACAAGCGCTGATGGAGGAATCCGCCCCGGTCATTGAGACAGAACCGGCGCCATTGGACGACGATCAGATCACGATTCCGAGCGATCTTCAGAGTCACCTCGACAGCCAGGAGCGCGAAATCCTGATCCAGGCCTTGCATGAAACGGGCTTCAACCGCACCGCTGCCGCAGCACGCCTGGGCTTGAGCCTGCGTCAGATGCGTTACCGCATCGCCAGGCTCAATATCGAAACTCCGCCCAGCAGCGATGCCTCCGATGATCCCCTCTGAACCACAAGAGCACTCGCCGCTCTGGATGGATGGCTGGTACCAGTTCTCGGGTCAACTTGCCTCTCCAAACTTTGGCTCCCGGCCATCCGGTGCAACCGTCAATCTGATCGTGCTGCATTCCATCAGCCTTCCCCCGGGTCAGTATGGTGGTGATGATGTGCAACGGCTTTTTACCAACCAGCTGGACTGGAACAAGCACCCCTACTTCAAAAGCATTCAGGGCATGGAGGTCTCTTCCCACTTTTTCATCCGTCGCCATGGCGAGCTTCAGCAGTTTGTCAGCGCCAATGACCGCGCCTGGCATGCGGGCGTCTCCAGTTACCGCGGCCGGAGCAACTGCAACGACAGTTCAATCGGGATTGAGCTCGAGGGGGTGGAAGGAGGCCTCTTTGAAGACAGCCAATACGAAACGCTGGTCGGACTCTGCGCGGCCATCCTTCAACGCTACCCCATCGCTGACATTGCCGGCCACGAGCATGTGGCTCCGGGACGAAAAGCCGACCCGGGAAATGGCTTTGACTGGGCATTTCTGCAACGGGCCCTGGGCCTGCCGCCTCAGTATTTTCCCGATGGTGTTTTGTCAAAAAATCATTGTTGAAATTTTTTTCTTTGTAACGTCTTCGGCCTGCCTTGGGCGCATTTCAGGGGAAGCAAACAAGCGAGCATCAAGCTGCATGCGGCATTGAAAGACAAAAGCGTTGGCGAGGCGTGTATTTGCTGGATGCCGCGAAGAATTTGTCGACTTGTCGGGGGCTTTGGCAGGGTCGGGCTGTGCACTGCGGTAGCAGACCCATCCTGTTCCCAGGCACGATGTGTCGCCGGATTTTCAAGGATTTCCAGGAATTCGCCAGACCAGCGCGATACACTACCGGTAGTGGCTTGTAATCACTCAAGACCCCATATATAGTGTGTCCTGCTCACAAAGACAGTCCCTCCCCAAGTGGGCCAGGTACTGCTCGCAGAGACCCCGAATTCAAATAAAACGCAGCTACAGACGAGGAAAGAAATGCAAACCGCCCTGAATACACCAACCGCAACCCACGATGGCGCTCCTGCTCAGCACGGCGCCGATGGCGTCAGCAATACCGCGACAAATTCGTTGAGCCACTACCAGATCATCCGCCGCAATGGCGCGGTGGTGCCGTTTGAGCCCAACAAGATCGCCGTTGCCATGATGAAGGCCTTTCTGGCTGTGCATGGCACCCAGGGTGCGGCGTCGGCCAGCGTTCGTGAAATGGTTGACGGATTGACGCAGGCCGTGATCCGCGCCCTGATGCGCTCGCGCCCCGGTGGCGGCACGTTCCATATTGAGGACGTTCAGGACCAGGTTGAACTGGGCTTGATGCGCGGGGGTCATCATGAAATTGCGCGGGCCTATGTGCTTTACCGCGAAAAGCGCACCCAGGAACGCGCCAAGAAAGTCAGTGACGAGACACCCAAGGCGCCCCTGCTGCATGCGCTGGACAACGGTGAGCGCATCGTTCTGGACTTGGACCGGCTGAAGGGCCTCATCCAGTCTGCCTGTGCGGGCTTGGGCGCAGACATCAAGCCCGAACCCATCATGGCGGAGACCATGCGCAATCTGTATGACGGCGTCCCCATGGACGAGGTGTACAAGGCGTCCGTGCTGGCCGCTCGCACGCTGATCGAGAAAGACCCTGACTACACCTATGCCACGGCGCGCCTGCTGTTTCATACCATCGCCAAGGAAATCCTGGGCCGGGACGTCGTGCAGGCGGAAATGGCACAAGCCTATGTCGACTACTTCCCCCAATTCATCAAGAAAGGCGTCGACAACGAGCTGCTTGACGAAAAACTGCTTCAGTTTGACCTGAACCGGCTGGGCGCTGCCCTCAAGGCCGACCGCGATCTGAAGTTTGACTATCTGGGCTTGCAGACACTGTATGACCGCTATTTTCTGCACATTGGAAAGGCCCGCATCGAATTGCCCCAGGCTTTTTTCATGCGCGTTGCCATGGGCCTGTCGCTCAATGAAGTGGACCGCGAGGCGCGAGCCATCGAGTTCTATGAAGTCCTCTCATCTTTCGACTTCATGTCCAGCACACCAACGCTGTTCAACAGCGGCACCCTGCGGTCGCAGCTCTCCAGCTGCTACCTGACCACCGTTCCCGATGATCTGGATGGCATCTACGAATCCATCAAGGAAAACGCGCTGCTGTCCAAGTTCGCAGGCGGACTTGGCAACGACTGGACGCGTGTACGCGCCCTGGGCGCCCACATCAAGGGCACCAACGGCGAATCACAGGGCGTTGTTCCGTTCCTGAAAGTTGTGAACGACACCGCCGTCGCCGTCAACCAGGGCGGCAAGCGCAAGGGCGCGGTTTGTACCTATCTGGAAACCTGGCACCTCGACATCGAGGAATTCCTGGAGTTGCGAAAGAACACCGGTGACGATCGCCGTCGGACCCACGACATGAACACGGCCAACTGGATTCCCGACCTGTTCATGCGTCGCGTCATGGAAAAAGGACAGTGGACCCTGTTCTCGCCCAACAATGTGCCCGACCTGCATGACAAATTCGGTGCTGAATTTGAAAAAGCCTATGTGGCCTACGAGGAAAAAGCAGCGCGCGGCGAAATCAAGCCGGCCCGCACCTTGCCCGCTGCCGACCTGTGGCGACAAATGCTCACCATGCTGTTTGAAACGGGGCATCCGTGGATCACGTTCAAGGACGCATGCAACATCCGTTCTCCGCAGCAGCATGCCGGCGTGGTTCATTCCAGCAATCTCTGCACTGAAATCACGCTCAATACCAGCGACACCGAGACCGCCGTGTGCAATCTCGGTTCGGTCAACCTGCTGCAGCACCTCAAGGACGGCGCTGTCGACCATGCCAAGCTGCAAAAGACCATCACGACCGCGATGCGCATGCTCGACAACGTCATCGACATCAATTACTACGCCGTGAAAAAGGCACGCGATTCCAATATGCGCCACCGTCCGGTGGGCCTCGGCGTGATGGCGTTCCAGGACAGTCTGTACGAATTGCGCATCCCCTACGCCAGCGACGCGGCCGTGGCGTTTGCCGACAAATCGATGGAAGCCATCTGCTACTACGCCTATTGGGCATCCACCGAGTTGGCGCGTGAACGCGGCCAGTACTCCAGTTACAAAGGGTCGCTCTGGGACAAAGGGATTCTGCCGATCGACACCCTGGACATGCTGGCGCGCGAGCGTGGCGGCTATGTGGAAGTTGATCGCTCGTCAACGCTGGACTGGGAAGCCCTGCGCAAGAAGATCGCCCAGGATGGCATGCGCAACTCGAACTGCACCGCAATTGCCCCCACGGCCACCATCTCCAACATCATTGGTGTGGATGCCTCCATTGAGCCCTGCTTTGGCAACCTGTCCGTCAAGTCCAACCTGTCGGGCGAATTCACCATCATCAACGGCTATCTGGTCAGGGACCTCAAGCGCCTTGGCCTTTGGGACGATGTCATGGTGATGGACCTCAAACATTTTGATGGCTCGCTGAATCCGATTGACCGGGTTCCCGCTGACATCAAGGCCCTGTATGCCACGGCCTTCGAGGTTGAAACGCGCTGGCTGGTGGAGGCCGCGGCGCGGCGCCAGAAGTGGATCGATCAGGCGCAATCGCTCAACATCTACATGGCAGGCGCCTCTGGCAAGAAGCTGGATGAAACCTACAAGCTCGCATGGATTCGCGGCTTGAAGACTACCTACTATCTGCGCACCATGTCGGCCACCCACGCGGAGAAATCGACCGTGACTGCCGGACGAATGAATGCGGTGTCCTCGGGCAGCGAATCACACAACGGCAACATCGGCATGAGCGCGCTGGATGCTGCTGCTGCCGCCGCAAGAATGCAGATGGCATCCGGCCCTGCAACAGACATCAAGTTTTGTGGCGTTGACGATCCGACCTGCGAGTCATGCCAATAGGGTCTTCGCGTTTGTCGCATGCGATGTTGTTGCACAACACTTGACGATGCAATATGGCAGCGATGTGAATGAATACTTTTCATTTCATTTCGCTGCTCTCATAATCCGCTGATTGGAATTATTTATGTTGACCTGGGACGAAGAAATCAAGCCCACCCCGCAGGTGCCTAACGCACGCGGCTCATCCAGCAGCCGCCTGACAGAGTCGCCTCTGCAACCTGCCGCAGTTCACACCCTCAATGATGGCGCGGCGGTCCCGACCGCATTCGCAGCGTCGCTGGAAAGCAAGGCAACCGCGCCTAGCAGTCCGCGTCGCGTCAATGCTGCTGACAAACGAATCATCAATGGCAAGACAGACGTCAACCAACTGGTGCCGTTCAAGTACAAATGGGCTTGGGAGAAGTATCTCTCAAGTTGCGCCAACCACTGGATGCCGCAAGAAGTCAACATGACGCGCGACATTGCGTTGTGGAAGGACCCCAACGGGCTCACCGAAGACGAGCGTCGCATCATCAAACGCAATCTTGGTTTTTTCGTCACCGCAGATTCACTGGCGGCCAACAACATCGTGCTCGGTACCTACCGCCACATCACGGCACCTGAGTGCCGGCAGTTCCTGTTGCGTCAAGCCTTCGAAGAAGCCATTCACACCCATGCCTACCAGTACATCGTGGAGTCATTGGGGCTGGACGAAAGCGAGATCTTCAATGCCTACAACGAAGTCAAATCCATCCGCGACAAAGACCAGTTTCTGATCCCGTTCATTGAAGCGATCATGAACCCGGAATTCAAAACCGGAACACCGGAAACCGATCAGACCCTGCTGAAGTCACTGATCGTGTTTGCCTGCCTGATGGAGGGGCTGTTTTTCTATGTCGGATTCACGCAGATTCTGGCATTAGGCCGTCAAAACAAGATGACGGGGGCCGCCGAGCAATACCAGTACATCCTTCGCGACGAATCCATGCACTGCAACTTTGGCATTGACCTGATCAACCAGCTCAAACTTGAAAATCCGCAGTTGTGGACATCAGAGTTCAAGGCCGAGATCAAGGCCTTGTTCGAAGAAGCTGTGGAACTCGAATACAGATACGCCGAAGACACCATGCCGCGCGGCGTGCTCGGCATGAATGCATCCATGTTCAAGGGCTATTTGCGCTATATCGCCAACCGTCGGGCGACGCAGATTGGTCTCGAAACGCTGTTTCCCAATGAAGAAAACCCGTTCCCGTGGATGAGCGAGATGATCGACCTGAAGAAGGAGCGCAACTTCTTTGAGACCCGTGTCATCGAGTACCAATCCGGTGGCGCGCTTTCCTGGGATTGATTTTAAAAAATGACAACAAGAATTTCACAGACTGTTGATTGCCCCAAAGAGGGCAAAAACAATCTGTGCACCCGAGTTCATGGTGCTGGGATTGACCCCAACATCATGAATCGCTTCATGCACTCCAACTCGCATGAAGTGCTCTTTGTAAATTGATCAAGGAGAAAATGATGGCAACTGCAAAAAAACCGGTCGCAAAAAAGGCCGCTCCCGCAAAGAAAGCTGCACCAGCGAAAAAAGTAGCAGCGAAAAAGGCTGCGCCAGCAAAGAAAGCTGCACCAGCGAAAAAAGTAGCCGCTAAGAAAGCTGCACCGGCCAAAAAAGCCGCTCCAGCAAAAAAAGCAGCCGCTAAAAAAGCTGCACCAGCGAAAAAAGTAGCAGCAAAGAAAGCTGCGCCGGCCAAAAAAGCCGCTCCAGCAAAAAAAGCAGCCGCTAAAAAAGCTCCTGCCAAAAAAGCTGTAGCTGCGAAGAAGCCAGCCGCGAAGAAAGCCGCTCCGGCCAAGAAAGCAGCCGCCAAAAAGGCGCCTGCCAAGAAAGCCGCTGCCGCGAAAAAACCTGCTGCCAAAAAGCCAGCCGCCAAGAAAGCAGCCAAAAAGCCGGCTGCGAAGAAAGCCGCGAAAGCACCCGCTGCCAAGGCAGCGCCTGCTCCGGCTGCCCCTGCTGCTCAGACCACTCTGAATCCGCAGGCCGCTTGGCCGTTTCCGACGGCCAGCAAGCCCTGAACCACCAACATGGTTCGGCTTCAAGCCCGATGTCCAAAAGGCATCGGGCTTTTTCGTCGGGGTCTACAAACCGAGTGCCTTCAAGTCGACCGTGTAATTCTGGGGGCCACGTTGTGCAATTTTCAGTGACCCCAAATGGTTTCCCAGCGCGGCACAACGTGCCAGTGACCAGCCCTGCTCCAATCCGAACAGCACGGCACCGCGGTAAGCGTCACCGCATCCGGTAGGGTCCACCACCGCAGACGCCTTGACCGGCGGAACAAGTGTCTTCTGTCCGTCGACCCACACTTCACTGCCTTCCGCACCCAGCGTGACAATCAGTCCCTGCACGTGACGCGAAATCTCCGCGCTGCTCCAGCCGGTACGATCGCTCAGCATCTTGCCTTCGTAGTCATTGACTGCGACCCAATTCGCCTGATCAACAAATGTCCGCAATTCATCGCCGTCAAACCTGGGAAGCTGCTGACCGGGGTCAAACACAAAGGGAATCTCGGCAGCTGCAAATTGCTCGGCGTGCTGCAGCATCGCATCGCGTCCGTCCGGCGCAATGATGCCCAATTTGATGTCGCCGCGAGCGGTGATCTTTGTCAAATGCGCATAGTCCATGGCGCCGGGGTGAAAGCCATTGATCTGGTTGTTGTCACGATCGGTAATGATCATGGCCTGCGCGGTATAGGCGTCGTCAATCGTTCGCACGAATTCCGCTGCAATGCCCTGCCCCTTCAGCCGCTCCAGGTAACCGCCGCCATCCATTCCCACTGTTGCCATCGGCAGCGGAGTCCCACCAAGCTGTTTGAGGCCATAGGCAATGTTGCCGGCGCAACCGCCAAAATCACGCCGTAGCGCCGGCACCAGAAACGAGACATTCAAGATATGCAATTGATCCGGCAGAATTTGGTCGCCAAACCGGCCCTCAAAATTCATGATGGTGTCGAAGGCCAGTGAACCGCAGATGATGGAAGCCATAAATTCTCGTTGTTAAAGGTCAGGGATAAAAAGCAAGCAATCGGTAGCCGGCAATCCGGTCCACCAAGTCTTCGGCCTTGACAGCCACAGCGAGAGACGCCGGCCACTCGGCGCTTGCCGCCAAGGTGTCAATTTTGGCCCCAAATTCGGACGGGAGAAACACACGTCGAACGACGGGTTGATCGAGCGAATTGGTCAAAGTCAACTCGATAGCCGGCACTGCCAGCGCGACGGCTGCGGCATTCTTGAGCGTGAAGTTCACGCGGTAGGCGTCTCCTCGAATCTTGGTAAACGACGAGCTGTCAATCACGATCGATTCAATTCCTCGCAGGGGCGACAAGGTGCAATTCAAGACGACGCACGCCTTCTCCAGCCAGGGTTTGAGGCCGGGTTCCGAGGCCACGATCCGGTCGCGCTCATGAATCACGATTTGCCCAGCCAGTCCGAGCGATAGCGCCAAAGTCAGGAAAACCAGAGTCGCCCGCATGAGTGGCCGGTCCCAGAGGGTGCCGGTTCTCTTGTCGCGCAAGAAAGATACCTCGCCCAATTCGGCAATGCTGTCGGGTTCAGCGTCATCGACATCCGGGTTGGCTTCGTGGTCGGGCAGCGCAGGCGTCGACCGGGTGGCGGACGACCCGTCGAATTGCACATCCGGCCAATCCGCTGACAAGGAGATGACTTCGTCGGCCCGAGAAAATTCGTCCGGGATCGGATCCTCCAGAGGATGGTCTGGACCATTCCCTGCTGCGTCAGGCAGAATTTGTTCCTGTTCCTGTTCCTGTTCCTGATCCTGTTCCTGTTCCTGTTCCTGTTCCTGTTCCTGTTCCTGTTCCTGCTCAGCCAGCAGTGCATCGGGGCTGCCCTGACTGTCCCAATCCAGGTCAATATCAACAGGTTGAGGCGTGACATCCACCGCGTCTGTTGCGTGAGGAATGACGGCCGACTCTTCCGGCTGAATGGCTGGCCCCCCCCCGTCCGGCGGCATCTCCAGCAGGTGAAGCGACGCGTCAAAGACCTCGTCACATTGACCACAGCGAACCCATCCTTCAGAAATCCGAAGCTGGTCCGGCACGACCTTGAACAGGGTCTCGCATGCCGGGCAACGTGTGATCAGGCTCATGGTTGGCGAATTGTAGGGGCGTGCCCGGGGAGCCTCAGCGCGTCGCGGTCATCAGTATCCAGCCGTCTTCCTGGTCAGCGATCTTGAGCTGACAATATGGCGCGTAGGCCTCCTTCAGCTCATCGGCCTGCCGCTCAAGAATGCCGGCCAACACCAGCGATCCACCGGGTGCCACTCGCGACCACAGCAGGGGCGCCAGCACCTTCAGAGGCGATGCCAGAATGTTGGCCAGCACCGTGTGATAAACGCCCGACACGGCATCGGGCAAACCTGCGTTGAGCCTGACGTCATTGGCCTGCGCATTCAGCACGGTCGACTCAACGGCAGCATCGTCGATGTCGACCGCGTCAATGTCGGTGGCACCAAACTTGGCAGCACCGATGGCCAGAATTCCAGAACCACAACCGTAATCCAGCACCCGACCCAAGTTGTTTTCGATTCGGGTCCCGTCGGGGCTGCCGTGCCGTGCAATCCACCGCAAACACATCCGGGTGGTCGGGTGGGTGCCGGTGCCGAATGCCAAGCCGGGATCAAGCCGGATGATGATGCGGGCCTGGGCCGGCGGCTCATGCCAGGTTGGCACAATCCAGAACTCCGGCGTGATATCCACCGGCGTGAACTGGGACTGTGTCAGACGCACCCAATCCTGCTCAGGCACTTCCTGAATACCCAGAGTCTGGCAGTCCGCAAAGAAGTCCTGCGCCATCAGCAGTGCGAGAGCCTCTTTGGCCAACGCTTCTGAGGCATACAGTGCCGATATCCGTGAGCGCTGCCAGCCGTCTTTCGGCGGCGGCATGCCGGGCTCGCCAAACAGAGCCTGCTCGGCATCGGTCTGCGCGTCGGCATCCTCCACACTCACGCTCAGGGCATCCAGCGCATCAAGGGCATCGCTCAGGGTTTCGACCCGGTTCTCCGGGCACATCAGGCTTAGTTCAAACATGCGATACCTGACTCAGCGCTTGTGCTGGTCAAGCCACTCTTCAAGATAGTGAATATTGGTGCCGCCCGCCATGAACTTGGCATCCACCATCAACTCCCGATGCAGGGCGATGTTGGTGTTGATGCCCTCGACCACGGTTTCGCCCAGGGCCGTGCGCATGCGGGCCATGGCCTGCTCGCGCGTATCGCCATGCACAATGATCTTGCCAACCATCGAATCGTAATTCGGAGGAACAAAGTAGTTCGTATAGATATGAGAATCCACCCGCACGCCCGGGCCGCCCGGGGCGTGCCACATGGTGACACGGCCAGGTGAAGGAATGAACTTGTAGGGATCCTCCGCATTCACGCGACATTCAATGGCGTGCCCGCGAATTTCGATCTGCCGCTGTGTGAAGGGTAACTTCTCACCCGCCGCCACCATGATCTGGGTTTTGACAATGTCAATCCCGGTGATCATTTCCGTCACCGGGTGCTCCACCTGCACGCGGGTATTCATCTCGATGAAGTAAAACTCGCCATCTTCATACAAGAACTCGAAAGTCCCGGCCCCACGGTAGCCAATCTTCTTGCACGCCGCCACACACCGCTCGCCGACCCGGTCAATCAGCTTGCGTGGAATCCCCGGCGCGGGCGCTTCCTCCAGGATTTTCTGGTGGCGTCGCTGCATCGAACAATCACGTTCGCCCAAGTAAACCGCATTCTTGTGCTTGTCGGCCAGGATCTGGATCTCGATATGCCGGGGGTTCTGGAGGTATTTTTCCATATAGACCGCCGGATTGCCGAACGCAGCGCCGGCTTCGGCTTTGGTCATGGCGACAGCATTGATCAAAGCCGCCTCGGTGTGCACTACACGCATGCCGCGCCCGCCACCACCGCCCGCCGCCTTGATGATGACCGGATAGCCCACCGCCTTGGCAATGCGGCGAATCAGCACCGGATCATCCGGCAGTTCGCCTTCCGAGCCGGGCACGCAGGGAACCCCTGCCTTGATCATGGCCTGCTTGGCAGAAACCTTGTCGCCCATGATTCGGATCGACTCGGGCGTCGGGCCAATGAACTGGAAGCCGCTTTTTTCCACCCGCTCTGCGAAATCGGCGTTTTCACTCAAGAAACCATATCCGGGATGAATTGCCTCGGCGTCCGTCACTTCTGCCGCCGAAATGATGGCGGGCATGTTCAGATAGCTGAGGGTTGACGAAGCGGGCCCGATGCACACCGCCTCCTCGGCGAGCTTCACGTATTTGGCCTCGCGGTCTGCCTCGGAATAGACCATGACAGCCTTGATGCCGAGTTCGCGACAGGCTCGTTGAATTCTGAGGGCGATTTCGCCCCGGTTGGCAACCAGGATTTTCTTGAACATGGGAATTACTGGTTTGCGTCATTCGATCACGAACAGCGGCTGTCCGTATTCAACGGCTTGACCGTTCTCGCAGAGAATCTGCGTCACGGTTCCCGATTTGTCGGCTTCAATTTCATTGAGAATCTTCATGGCCTCAATGATGCAGACTGTCTCGCCTGCCTTGATTGAGTCCCCGACTTCAACAAAGGCTTTGGCACCCGGCGACGACGAACGGTAGAAAGTACCGACCATCGGCGACTTGACGGTATGACCGACCACTACCGGCACCGGCGCAGCGACTGGCTCCACACTCTGGACTGGCACCGCGCCCGGTGCGGGCATGGCGACCGGCGCCGCGTAATGCTGAACCATGGCGCCGCCACCCTTGACGATGCGGACTTTGCCTTCTGCTTCCGTGATTTCCAGCTCCGAGACATTTGATTCCGACACAAGGTCAATCAGCGTCTTCAGTTTTCTAAGATCCATGAGGTCTCCAACGATTTTTAAGTAATGGCCGGCGAATTTACCTTAAATTCCACATAAATGCAGCCATCTTCTTGCATTTTACAGAATTCAAGTATTGATTTTCATGATCATCATCTTGCCCGATGACACTGCAGAGCACCTGAACGATGCCTGCCCGCTGCAATCCGCGCCTATTTCACCAAAGCCCATGCCCGCAGATTGTCCGGCGTGACTTTGCCCATTTTACGATGCGCGACCAGGCCATCTGATCCGAGCACCACGGTGAACGGCAAACCGCCACTCAAATTGCCAAGGGATCTGCCCGTCTCCACCCCGGACACGCCTGCCAGCACCACTGGAAAACTCACTGGCGTCTTGGCCAGAAAGCGCTTGACTGGATCCGGCTGATCGACCGCCAAGCCGAGAACTTTCCAGCCTTTGGCTGAATGTTCCTGATAAAAGCGACTCAATAGCGGAAGTTCCTCCACACAAGGCGGACACCAGGTGGCCCAGAAGTTCAACAGGAGAGGTTTGCCAAGCAGTGACGACATCTGGAGCACATTGCCATCAAGCGCCGCAAATTGCAGCTGCCATAGCGCGGACTCAGCCGCTGGCGCCATCGCTTGCGGTTGATAGGTTCGCCAAGCCAGGCCGATACCGCCCAGCGCGGCGGCACTGGCCACCGCGCCCATCAGCCAGCGTCGGCGGCTTCTGGACAATTGGCCTGCAGTTTCGGGAGAAGAATTAGAGTCAGTCATGGCTGCTGATCATGCAACAAACGCCGCAGCGCCGCCATATCACCGCGCGGCGTGCGTCCCTTGGCGTCAGGACGCAACGCGCCCCGCACGTCATCGCGGTCGTACACCAGCAAATGAACGCCCACTTCTTCATTGAGGTCAGGGCAGAAAGCGTGCACGCTCAGCGCCTCAACCGATTCACCGTTAAACCCGGTGACGGTGCGCGGCTCATAGTCGACTTGATGGTCAATCAGCGATATCTCGGCCGATTTGCTGTCATCACAAAACAATTGAATATAAATATCCGACAAACGCGTCGCGGTACCGTGCCAGACAGCACCGCCCAGATACGGCCGAAACAAGGCCATGCGCTCCATCCAGACCAGGGCGAGGCGACGCAAGGCCAACAGTTCGCCCGGTTGGGTGTCGGCGCAGAAAACCGAAATGTATTCCACCACCGCGTCTTCGATCTCGTCATTGCCAGGCAAGGCGGTGCGTCCTGGCAAACCCAGCTGCTTGACGGCGCGGCGCTTTGCCGGCCCAAACTCAAGCCCCTCCTCCACCACCATCCGCGCAGCGACTGATGAGATTTCTGATTTCACGGTGTCCATAAGCCGCCATTTTGCCCCTGTTTCTGCCAGCATGGCAGCAGCCTAAAATCCAGCCATGCACATTCATATTCTTGGTATTTGCGGGACATTCATGGGTGGCCTGGCCGCGCTGGCGCGCGAAGCCGGCCACAAGGTCACCGGTTGTGACACGGGCGTCTATCCCCCCATGAGCGACCAGTTACGCGCGCTCGGCATTGAACTGATTGAAGGCTTTGGCGCCGACCAGTTGGCACTGAAGCCGGACATGTTTGTGGTGGGTAACGTGGTCAGTCGTGCTCACCTCGCCGATGGAACCCCGAAGTTTCCCTTGATGGAAGCCATTCTGGACGCCGGCCTCCCCTACACCAGCGGCCCGCAATGGCTGGCCGAGCACGTGCTCCAAGGCCGCCATGTCATCGCCGTGGCCGGCACCCATGGCAAGACCACCACCACGGCCATGATCGCGTGGATACTGGAATATGCTGGCCTGCAACCCGGTTTTCTGGTGGGCGGGGTGCCCATGAATTTCGATGTTTCCGCCAGACTGGGCGGTGGCAAAGCCGAACGCAGCGCAGGGCCGCCCCATGCAAGTTCAGCCCCCTCGGGGGGCAGCGCAGCACACGCCGTGCCGAGCGTGGGGGCCTGTTTCGTCATTGAGGCCGACGAATACGACACCGCATTTTTCGACAAGCGCAGCAAGTTTGTGCACTACCGCCCGCGTACGGCCGTGCTCAACAACCTTGAGTTTGACCATGCGGACATTTTTGACGATCTGGCTGCAATCGAGCGCCAGTTTCACCACCTGGTGCGTACCGTGCCGGGCAAAGGCCCGCATGGCTCGGGCCGCATCGTGGTGAATGGTCTGGAAGAAAGCCTGGCACGGGTGCTGCACATGGGCTGCTGGAGCGAAGTTCGCAGCTTTGGCGCGGCGGTGAGTGACTTCACCGCCGCCGGCGAGCCCGATGCGTTCGACGTCCTCTACCAGGGCCAGACCGTGGGTCATGTGAAGTGGGCACTGACCGGTGTGCACAACCAGCTCAACGCCCTGGCGGCCATTGCCGCGGCCCAGCATGTGGGAGTTGCGCCCGACGTCGCAGCCAATGCCCTGGCGACCTTTGAAAATGTGAAACGACGCATGGAAGTGCGGGGCACCGTGCAAGTGGCCGGCGGCGCCATCACCGTCTACGACGATTTTGCCCACCACCCGACTGCCATCCGGACCACCGTGGACGGCCTGCGCCGCAAGGTGGGGCCTGATCAACGCATCCTGGCGGTGTTCGAACCCCGCAGCAACACCATGAAGCTGGGCACCATGAAGGCCCAGCTTCCCTGGAGCCTGGAAGACGCTGACCTGGCCTTTTGCCACGGCGGCGGTCTGGGCTGGGACGCGCGCGACGCCCTGGCCAGCATGGGCAGCAAAGCACAAGTCGCCGACACCATCATTGAGTTGGTGGCACAGGTGCTGGTGCAAGCGCGCCCCGGCGACCACATCCTGTGCATGAGCAATGGCGGCTTTGGCGGCATTCACCTCAAGCTGCTGCAGGCGCTACAAAATAAATAGCTATCCATGCAGTAAATACGGGGGCTAGAGGCCAAAAACACCTCCAACCCCGGCGACTTAACGCGCCCGGCGCGCCTTGACTGCCTGCGACAACACCTCCAGGGACTGGAGCGAGTCTTCCCAGCCCAGGCAGGCATCGGTGATGCTCTTGCCATATTCCAGCTTGGCCGCGTCGTCTTTACCCGGGGTGAACTTCTGGGCACCCGCATGGAGGTGGCTCTCCACCATCACGCCAAACACGCTGGTGGAACCACCGGCAATTTGGGCCGCAATGGCGCGCGCCACGTCCAGCTGCTTCTCATGCTGCTTGCTGCTGTTGGCGTGACTGCAGTCCACCATCAGCGTGGCCGGCAATTTGGCCTTCTCCAGATCCTTGCAGGCTGCGGCCACGCTGGCAGCGTCATAGTTCGGTGCCTTGCCGCCGCGCAGGATGACGTGACAGTCGGGGTTGCCATTGGTCTGCACAATCGCCACCTGGCCGTTCTTGTGCACTGACAGAAAGTGGTGCCCGCCGGCGGCCGCCTGAATGGCATCGGTGGCGATCTTGATATTGCCGTCCGTACCGTTCTTGAAGCCAATCGGCGCCGACAGGCCGGAGGCCAGTTCACGGTGCACCTGGCTCTCCGTCGTGCGCGCACCAATGGCGCCCCACGAAATCAAGTCACCCAGGTACTGGGGCGAGATCACGTCCAGAAACTCGCTGCCGGCGGGCAGGCCCATGCGGTTGATTTCAATCAGCAACTGACGCGCAATGCGCAGGCCTTCGTCAATGCGGAAGCTCTCGTCCAGGTAGGGGTCGTTGATCAGCCCCTTCCAGCCGACCGTGGTGCGCGGCTTCTCGAAGTACACGCGCATCACGATTTCCAGCGTGTCGGCATACTTCTCGCGCTGCACTTTGAGCTGGCGCGCATAGTCCAGCGCGGCGGCAGGATCGTGGATGGAGCAGGGGCCAATCACGACCAGCAGGCGGTCATCCTTGCCGGCCATGATCTCGTGGATGCGCCGGCGGGTGCTGCTGATCAGCGACTCCACCGGGGTGCCGCGGATTGGGAAGAAGCGGATTAAATGCTCGGGAGGAGGCAACACTGTGATGTCCTTGATGCGTTCGTCGTCGGTCTGGCTGGTGCGGTCGGTGGGGTGGGCGACAGGGTTCGCATACCAGGCATCGGTACCGGCGGCGGTGGCTTTGGCATTCATGGTGAGGCTCCTAGGTCAGAGTAATAAAGTCAAAAAAGCATAAAAAAACCGCCGGGGGTGCCGGCGGTTTCTGGAAGATCAGGACGTTTTCTTTGGGTACGTTCAGAACTCTCTACCGCCGCAGGCGCTTGAGAACCAAAAGTAGCTAAAGTAAAAACAGGCCGAATTCATGGCATTAAATGTAGCACAGTGATGCTTGGCGCCGGCTTACGCGGTGCCGCCCACCGTCAGGCCGTCGATACGCAGGGTCGGTTGCCCCACGCCGACCGGCACACTCTGGCCTTCCTTGCCACAGGTGCCCACGCCGCTGTCGAGCTTCATGTCGTTGCCGATCATGCTGACACGCTTGAGGCACTCCGGCCCGCTGCCCACAATCGTGGCGCCCTTCACGGGATACAGGATCTTGCCGTTTTCGACCCAATACGCTTCGCTGGCAGAAAACACGAACTTGCCCGACGTGATGTCGACCTGCCCGCCACCGAAGTTGGTGGCGTACAGGCCCTTTTTGATGCTGGCCACAATTTCCTCGGGCGATTTGTCACCCCCCAGCATGTAGGTATTGGTCATGCGCGGCATGGGAATATGGGCGTAGCTCTCACGCCGGCCGTTGCCCGTAGGTTTGACGCCCATCAGGCGCGCATTCATGGCGTCCTGGATGTAGCCTTTCAGGATCCCATCCTCGATCAACACATTGCGCTGGCTGGTGTTGCCTTCGTCGTCCACATTGAGCGAGCCACGGCGGTCGGCAATGGTGCCATCATCCAGCACGGTGACGCCTTTGGCCGCCACGCGTTGCCCGATACGGCCGCTGAAGGCACTGGAACCCTTGCGGTTGAAGTCGCCCTCCAGGCCGTGGCCAATGGCTTCATGCAACAGAATACCGGGCCAGCCCGGGCCGAGCACCACCGTCATCTCTCCGGCTGGCGCGGGACGCGCCTCCAGATTGGTGAGCGCCGCCTTGACGGCTTCATCCACGTATTGCGCAATGACGGCATCGTCAAAATAGGCCAGCCCGAAGCGCCCGCCGCCACCGGCCGAGCCCATTTCGCGCCGACCCTTTTGTTCGGCGATAACCGTCACACTCAAGCGCACCAGCGGGCGCACATCGGCCGCCAGCGTGCCATCGGCGCGCGCCACCATCACCACATCGTATTCACTGGCCAGTCCGGCCATGACCTGGGCCACGCGCGGGTCTTTGGCCCGCGCCAGTTGCTCCACCTTCTCCAGCAACTTCACCTTGGCCGTGCTGTCGAGGGTGGCGATCGGGTCCAGTCCCTGATACAGGGAGCGCGCCGACGCTATCTTCTGGCTCGCCGTCTTCACCCGAGCCGACTTGGCCGCCACTGAAATGGTTCGCACCGTTCGGGCTGCATCCAGCAGCGACGCTTCGGAAATATCGTCCGAGTAGGCAAACGCTGTCTTCTCACCACTCACCGCGCGCACCCCGACACCCTGGTCGATGCTGAAAGACCCGGTTTTGACGATGCCTTCTTCCAGGCTCCAGCCCTCGCTGCGCGTGTACTGAAAATACAGGTCCGCCTCATCGACCCGATGCGCCTTGATCTCCGCCAGGGCGCGGGTCAGGTGGGATTCATCCAGCCCGAACGGCGTGAGCAGGAGGGACCTGGCAACGGCCAGGCGTTCAATGGTGGGTTCGCGAGAGATCATGGTGCGATTTTAGGCTTTATCACCATCCAGCCACTGCAGCAGGGCTGCATCGTCGAGTTCCGCCAGGCCCCCGGCGCTCGCACGACCGAACACGTCACGTGCAGCGGCACCCAATGGCCCGGCGAATCCCACGGCTTGGGCAGCCTCTACCGCCAGACGCGTGTCTTTCGTCAGCAGTGTCATGTGGGCACGCGGCGCGCAGTCCCCGGCAATGGCCCGGCGCATGCGATCGGAGCCGATCCAGCTTTGCCCGCTCGACTGTTCGATCACGTCAAGCGTGCGGCCCAGGTCCAGCCCCATGCGCTTGGCCATCACCATGATCTCGGCAGCACCCACCAAGTTGATGCCGGCCAGCAAATTGTTCACCAGCTTGGTTCGTGCCCCGTCACCGACGCGCTCACTGATACGAAATACATTGCCTGAGAGCGCAGCGACAAGTGCACCATAACGCTCAAACACGGCAGCGGGACAGGCCACCATGAGACTCATGGAACCGTCGCGTGCCCGCGCCGGTCCGCCGGACATGGGCGCATCAATGGTGTGGATGCCCCGTTCGCCCAGGCGCCGGGCGAATTCCCCGGTGTGCTCGGGCGCGATGGTCGGGCACAGCATCACCATCTGCCCCGGCTGCATGGCGTCCATCACGCCATGCTCGCCAAACAGAACCTCATGCGTTTGCTGCGCGTCCACCACGCAGACAATAATTGCTATCGAATTAATAGCAACTTGTGCAGGTGTGACGTGGGCTACAGCCCCAAACGCCTCAAAACTCCGAGCCTTGGCCGCGCCCAGGTCACAGACGCCCACCGGCCAGCCCTGCGCCAGCAGATGGGTGGCCATGGCGCCGCCCATGTTGCCGACACCGATGATGGCGACCGGAAATTTGGCCCCCAAGGGGCCTGGTTCTCCTGGCGATGGCCCGTCGGACAACTCAGGCGCTGAGCCCATCACGACTGCACCAGGCGTTTCGACTTGGCAATCGACATCAGGATTCCCAGAGCCATGCCCAGCGTGACCATGGCCGTGCCGCCGTAGCTGATGAAGGGCAGCGGCACGCCCACGACCGGCAAGATGCCACTGACCATGCCCATGTTGACAAATGCGTAGGCGAAAAAGATCAGGGTGACGCTGCCCGCCAGAAGCCGTGAAAACAGGGTCGGCGCTTCCAGGGCAATGGCCATGCCGCGCAGCACCAGAAACACAAAGCCCGCGATCAACAACAGATTGCCAACCAGGCCGAACTCTTCGGAAAACGACGCAAAGATGAAGTCGGTAGTGCGCTCGGGAATGAACTCCAGGTGCGTCTGGGTTCCCTGCATGAAGCCCTTGCCCAGCAGCCCGCCGGAGCCAATGGCAATCATGCCCTGGATGATGTGAAAGCCCTTGCCCAGCGGGTCGCGGGACGGGTCGAGCAGGGTGCAGATGCGCTGCTGCTGGTAGTCGTGCAACACCGGCCAGCGCACGCCATCGGCACACAGCTGCGGCTCAAAACCCACCACCAGCGCCATTCCCACCACGCCGATCAGCACCGGCGGCACGATCCACTTCCACGCCAGACCTGCGAAGAAAATGACGGACGCCCCGGCCAACAGCACCAGTATGGCGGTCCCCAGGTCGGGCTGCTTGACGATCAAGGCAACCGGCACCGCCAGCAACAAGCCCGCCACAGCGAAGTCCAGCGGGCGCAAATGACCTTCACGCTTTTGAAACCACCAGGCCAGCATCAGCGGCACGGCAATTTTGAGGATTTCGCTGGGCTGGATGATGACACCCACATTGAGCCAGCGCCGCGCCCCTTTCTTGGTAATGCCAAAGATGGCGACCGCAATCAGCAGGGTGACGCCCAGCACGTAGAGCGGCACCGCCAGCGCCATCAGGCGCTGCGGTGAGATCTGTGCCACCACGAACATGATCGCACCCGCAATCAGCATGTTGCGGCCATGGTCCTCAAACCGGGTGCCATGGTCAAAGCCTACCGAATACATGGTCAGCAGGCCGGCGCACGCCAGCATGAACACGGCAAACGCCAGCGGGCCGTCAAAGCCGCGAAACCAGGGCGCAATGCGCTGCCACAGGTGGATTTTTCCAAATTGATACGCCATGCCCGGATTATCCCGCGACTGGTCAATCCAGGCTGATTTCCACCACGGTACTGCCAGAGGCGCTCACAATCACCAGGCCCGCCTCAATGGCCGCGGCCCTCTCCCGCAGCGAACTCAAGCCCCGGCGCTTCACGCGGTCGGGCTCAAAGCCGCAGCCGTTGTCGATCACCAGCAGCTTGACGCCGCCACCGGGCATGGTGCGCAGTTCGATACGCAGGACGCTCGCGTGCGCATGCTGCAGCACATTGGACAGCGCCTCAAAAACCATGAACTGCAGGTGCCGCATCGCCTTGTGATCAAGCCGGGGCAGCAGCGGGAGCAGGTCCACATCCCACTGCAGCTCGATGTCGGAGGCTTTGAAGCGCGGCTCCAGCCGATAGCGCAGGTTGGCCAGCAAGGCGGTGATGTCGCCTGGCGGCAGATTCATGGCATCGATCGAGAGCTTGAGCTGATCCAGTGAATCGCGCAGGGTATGCAGCACCTCGCCCTGGCTTGCCCGTCCCGATTCCAGCTGACGGATCGCCGTGCTGATGTGCGACCCCACACCGTCGTGCATGTCACGCAGGATGCGCGTGCGCTCGGCCGTACGCTCCTGCTCGCGGGCCAGCTGCTCTACGCGCTGGTAGGTCTGCGCCAGCTCCTGCTCCTTCTGCGCCACGCGTGCCGCCATGTTGACCATGAGGTCGCGCGCCTGGCCACTGGCCGCGCGAAAGCGCGTGATCACGATGTAGGCCAGCGTCAATCCGAACAGCACCGAGCTGTAGCGCAGCAAGGTGTTACCGCCGTACACCGGGCTGAGCCGGAAGACGTACAGATCGCGCAAGCCCACCAGCGTATTCAACAGCAGCGCACCCGCGACCAGCCGGTGGGCGATCGACGCCTCACGCGCTGCCTTCCAGATGAAAAATGAGACAAAGGTCAGGGATGTGAGCCCCAGTGCCGCATACAAGAGCGTCATCGTTACGGGGTGGCCAAAAGCCAGCGAGCCGAGAGCAGCCGCGACACTCGCCGCCAGCAGCAGCGCCAGCCAGCGGCGCAGCCAGCTGACCATGGGGAGCCGGCCCCAGCCCGCGATCTCCACGCAAAACAGGATCATGCTGCCGATCCACACCGTCACGGAGAGAAGCGTCACCATGCCCCACCACGGCCAGGGAACGGGTGGATTCTCAATGATGACGTCGCTGACGCTAACCGTCCAGCACAGCTCGGCCAGGGCGGCAAACAGGTACAAGGGGTCGCGCCGGGGCCGTCCCGGCCCCGTGACATCAACCTGGGTCGCCCACAATGCCAGCGCCACCACGCCAATCAACAGGCTCAGAATGACCACCACGAGCGAGCCGGTGCTGCGCCAGCGGTAATCGCCCAGGTAGATGGGACGCACTTCGTCGTCCGGCCCCAGGGTCAACGCTGCCAGACCGCCACGGCGACCCACGTCGGCGCGGATATGCACGCGAATCAGATTGTTGGTGCGCAGCAGGCCCGGTGAGATCACGATATGGCGAGGCCCTTTGGCGAAGTCCGCTCCATTGCCGTTCTGCAGGTCACCGTTGCGCTGAAGTAGCGTCCCGTTGAGCCAGATTTCATAGGCGTTTCCCAGCCGGGGCACATACAGGCCGAAGGGTAGCGTCGGAACCTCCGGGAGTTCAAACGACATCTCAAAAGTGGCTTGTCCCGGCAGACCCTTATGATGGCGGTCCCAATGGTAGGGCAGGCTGACGGCCTGGCGCGTCGCCTGCCCCTGAACCGTGACGGTCGCCTGCGCCTCGCGCAGTTCAAGCGTCGCGGCCTGTGCCTGCAGGCTCAGACATGCCAGCAGCAGGCCAAACCCGGACAACACCCCACGCCACAGACCGCACCACAATCTCATCATTGAGCGCATCTTAGCCTTGCGCCGCGCCGCCAGATTCAATCATGCCGCGATAGCAAGCCCATGCGGGTGGCCTCGAACACCGCCTCGCTTTTGGAGTGAACAGACAGTTTTCCATAAAGGTTTTTGATGTGGGTTTGCACCGTGTGCACACTCAGGCCCTGCAAACGCGCAATTTCCGCGTAGGAAAAGCCGCGGGCAATCAGCGCCAGCACTTCCTGCTCGCGTGGCGACAGCAAGCCGCGCAGTGGTCCACCATCAGGCCCGCCAACTGCTTCGTTTTTTATAGCTACCGACGCTTGTGCCACGGGGGCCTGACCCCTGCTGTTCTGTCGGCGATCAGACCGGTATTTGGACAATACCCGTCGCGCGATCATGGGCGAAATGGGCGAGGCTCCCGCCAGCATGTCGAGAATCGTCTGGGCAATGTCGTCAGGCGTCGAGTCCTTGTGGATGTAGCCCAGCGCGCCCGCCTCAATACTGGCCAGCACATTGTCTTCATCACCAAACATGGAGATCACCAGCGGCTCGCAGTGCGGATGAAGCCGGATGGCATACCGGATCACCTCCAGCCCGCTGCCGTCAGGCAAGCCCAGATCGGTCAGCAGCACGTCAAGGGTATTCGCATCGTCATCCAGCCAGGCTTTCGCATCCGCCACTGTCCCGACAGCCGCGGCCACCTGCAACTCGGCGCAACGCGACACGCTGCCGGCGAAAAATTCCCGCATCTGCGGATCGTCCTCAACAATCAATACACGCCACACTCGCTTCGCCCTGCTGTTTTTCAATCAGACGCGAGCATAGCCGCCGGCGCCCGCGCTGGCTATGCCGGCTCATCCCATAGACATGGGATGGCGCGACTCAAACGGCTCCAATAACATTCGTGACGCAGGTCAAGGAGCGCAAAACCATGCATCCAAGCTACCTGCGTCTCACACAACTCAGGAAGCTCTCATGAAAATTACACTGAAACGACTAGCGCTTGGCATCGCCAGCGCGGGGCTGTTGACGATTTACGGCTGTGGGGGCGGTGGAAGCACAACCGGTAGCGCCATCACGACACCCACCGTAACGCCGACACTGGCGACCACTCTTTCAGGTACCGCAGCCATCGGTGCACCAATCGCCGGCAGCGTCTTTGCCATCGATATCAACGGCAAGGTCTCTCCGGCGGCGACAACCAGCGCACTCGGCGCCTTCATTGTTGACGTTGCCGGGATGACGGCCCCTTTCATTCTGAGTATCACCGGCACGGCCGGCGGCAAGCAGGTCACCCTCAACTCGATTGCCACAGCTGCCGGACAAACGGTGAATATCACCCCATTGACCGACCTCATCGTTTCAACAGCCTCAGGGCAACCAGGTGGCAGCTCGCTGACGAGTTTGTGTGCACCGGTGGCCACTGTGGTACCGCCCGCTTGCCTGTCAGCGCTGACCGCCGCCGCCACGCCAGCCACGCTGGCCAGCGCCACTCAGGCGGTCATAGCCATGATTGCGCCCCTCAACCCGGCCGGCACCAATCCCCTGACCGACAGCTTCACAGCCAACGGTACGGGCATGGATGCGGTGCTGGATCAGATCCTGGTCGCGCCCGCCGACGCCCAGGGCGCCATGGCCACCATCACCCTGATTGCCACCAACACGTCCCTTGGAACGGTGACTCTGCCGGGCACCCCTGGCCAAACGGCCACCACGACGGCGACCGCACCGTCAACCACAGAACTCGCCAAGGCCACTGCCGCGGCGACTGTGCTGCCAGAAATTCGCGCCTGCCTGGCGTCCTTGAATGCGCTGTATCCGAAGACCGGGTTTGTTGCACCTACGTCAACACAAGTTGCCCAATTTGTAGATGCCTCGTTCCTTCTGGGAATTTCGGAAGACAAAACTGCCATCGTAGGCGCCTTGTCCGGCACGGGTGACATGGCCATCCCCGGCCTGACCATTGAAGCCGTTGGTCTGTCGCCTCACGACATGAGCCCTCTAAGCCCTGCCGAAATCACTACATTTACCCAATCGACTTCGACCACGCGCGTTGCTGACTTGTTTAGCAGCCGGGTCACATCAGGAAACACGGCGGTGGCATTTACCAATAGTGTTCCGACCAGCGCATGGGTGCAATTGCGCGTTGCCGGCGATGCCGGCGTGAACAACTGGAAAATGGTCAAGACGACAGACACCACAGGCTGCGCTGGCGGCTGGAAGCTGGCTGGCAGCGGGCACCTGGACATGCACATGAACGCCCGCATTCATCGAAACATCGACAGCACTGGCGCTGCAACATTTTTTCGCGAATGGGCCTTTCATATTCAGAAGGCAAATGTGATTGCTGAAAATGCAGCCATCACCAAGATCGATGTAAGAGGCCCCGGCCTGACCACTTTTGGTGATTTCTCCAATGGCATCACCACGGGTCAAAAACTGCAATTAATTATGCCGACGACAGGGCACACTGCAATGCGTTTTGACGACAGCACAGGAACCGGCGCCGGAAGTAGCTTTTACGGTGACGCTGAAGCGCTGCAGAGCTGCCAGGACTTGGCGGGCAGTTCTGCGGGCGTCACCACACCGTGTATCGACGAGACCAAGGTTGCCCCAGGCAAGTTGTACGTCTGGACTTTGAAGGTCCCAGGCACCGGGACAGGCACCGGGCCAGTTATCGCCTTCCCGTTCCAAATCAATGCGGTTCCACTGTCCAAGGCTTTCGCCGCAGCAAACCAGAGCAGTCTTTTCGCCACCGTGACCAGCGTCACTCCGCCGGGGTCTGCGGCACTATTAGCCCTGACAAACACGCTGCTTGACGGCCAGGTGACGTTTAACTACACGCAGTCTGCGATCTATGGCTCGAAAATGGACAATTGCGGCTTGTATTTGTGGAATTCCGCAACCAATACCCAAGTGCTGAGTGCCGAGCAAAATGCGGTGGGGCACGAGACTTCCTGCACCTTCACCACGTCTGGGCTCAACTCCCTGGCATCCGCCGCAAAAGACTCTAACGGTCAATCCTTGTTTAAGTTCACGACTGCAACGAGCGGCTACATTGGCGTCACCACCAGTGTGTTGGGCAACCAGGCCTCATCCGGCCAGCCATATCCCAATTAATCCGAGCGATACGCAGCCAATCCGGCATTATGAAATGCCCGGTTGGCGAATTCAACTACCCACCTGGCGTGGGCAATGCGCCAAAGCCCGCCGCGTCCCAGACGCAGGCGGGTTTTTTTCGCCTCTATCATCCTGTCCATGCCCACCACTCATGCCCAGCAACCCATCACCCACCTGCTCTACCTGCACGGCTTTCGCTCCTCACCGCAGTCCACCAAGGCGCGCAGCATGGCCCGGTATATGGCCGCCCACCAGCCGGCGATTCGCTGGTGGTGTCCGCAACTGCCGCCCTCGCCGCGCGAAGCGATGGCGCTGGTGATGGACGGCATCGCCGACTGGCCACGTGAAACCATGGCCGTGGTCGGTTCCTCGCTGGGCGGCTTCTATGCGACCTGCGTGGCCGAGCAGACCGGTTGCCGGGCGGTGCTGCTCAACCCGGCTGCCAACCCGGCGCGCGATCTGGAGAAGCACATCGGCGAGCAAACCAGCTGGCACGACCCGCAGGAGCGCTTCTTCGTCCAGCCCGGGTACGTTCAGGAACTGCGCGACCTGCAGTGCACGGACCTGGCCCAACCGGACCACTATCTGGCGGTGATCGCCAAGGGTGACGAAGTGCTGGACTGGCGCGAGATGCTGGCCCGGTACGCGGGGGCACACGTGCGCCTGCTCCAGGGCAGCGACCACGCCCTCACGGACTTCGAGGACCATTTGCCGGAGATTCTGGCGTTTTTAGGCCTGGATTGAGCCCCCATTCGGGCCCCGGACGCCCCCTCCTTTTTGCTGGGACAATCTCTCCCTATGTACTTATTGTTTGAAGAAGCCGGAAAATTCATGGCCGGTCGGGTGTTGTCGGAGGCGGAATCCTCTGCGCAGGTGGAGCTGGACAGCGGCAAGCGGGTCAAGGTCAAGGCCGCCAACATCCTGCTGAAGTTCGAGAAACCGGCACCGGCGCAGTTGCTGGCGGCGGCACAGGCCATCAGCCAGACCATCGAGCTGGAGTTGGCCTGGGAGTTTGCCCCGGAGGAGGAATTCGGCTTTGCCGACCTGGCGCGCGAGTATTTCAGTGACAAACCGACGCTGGAGCAGCAGGCCGGCACGCTGGTGCGCCTGTTTGAGGCGCCGCATTACTTTCGCCGCGCCGGCAAGGGGCGTTTTCGCAAGGCCCCCGCCGAGGTCATTGCGCAGGCGTTGGCCGCGATCGAGAAAAAGAAACAAGTCGCCTTGCAGATTGAGCAGTGGGTCAAGGAACTGAGCCAGGGCGAGTGCCCGGCAGCCATTCGCGAGCAGCTTTACAAGATCCTGTTCAAACCCGACAAGAACGCGCCCGAATACAAGGCCGTGGTCGAAGCATCACGCGCCACCCATCTGGGGCCACTGGAGCTGCTGATCAAGGCCGGCGCCATCGATTCACCCTACCAGTTCCACTGGCGCCGCTTCCTGCTGGAGAACTTTCCCAAGGGCACGGGCTTCGCCAAGCTGGAGGCGCCGATCATCCGTGACGAGCTGCCCCTGTCGCCGGCGCGCGCCTTCTCGGTGGACGACTCCGCCACGACCGAGATTGACGACGCCCTGTCGGTGCAGGGCCTGGGCAGCGGCACGGTGGTGCTGGGTATTCACATTGCCGCACCCGGCCTGGCGATCACGCCCGGCAGCCCGATCGACCAGTTGGGCCGCAACCGCCTGTCCACCGTCTACATGCCAGGCTACAAGGTGACCATGCTGCCCGACGACGTGGTGCAGACCTACACGCTGCAGGAAGGGCGCGACTGCCCGGCGGTCTCGCTGTACGTCACGCTGGACGAAGCCACGCTGACCATCCAGGGCAGTGAAACCCGGCTGGAACGGGTGCACATCGGTGCCAACCTGCGACACGACCAGCTGGACGCGATCGTCACCACCGAATGGCTGGACGACCCGGCGTTCTCACATGATATTGACCCGCAGCCATTGCAGCATAAGCGTGAGCAGCTATCATTTTTATATCGCCTGGCAAAGGACCTGAAGGCCAAACGTGAAGTGGTGCGCGGCAAGCCCGAGACTTTCAACCGGCCCGACTACAACTTCCGCCTGGTTGGCAACAACGGTGCCGAACCCAAGGGCCATGAGACAGTGCAAATCAGCGTCCGCCAGCGCGGCGCGCCGCTGGACCTGATCGTGTCCGAGGCCATGATTCTGGCCAACAGCACCTGGGGCAGCTGGATGGCCGAGCTGGGCGTGCCCGGTATTTACCGCAGCCAGGCCTCGCTGTTGCCGGGCGTCAAGGTGCGCATGGGCACCAAGGCCTTGCCGCATGCCGGCATTGGCGTGAAAAGCTATGCCTGGAGCACCTCGCCGCTGCGCCGCTATACCGACCTGGTCAACCAGTGGCAAATCATTGCCTGCGCGCGCCATGGCAAGACGGCGGCGCTGGTGGCGCCATTCAAGCCAAAAGACGCGGACTTGTTTTCCATCATCTCCAGCTTTGATTCGGCCTACTTCGCCTACAACAGTTTTCAGGGTGCGATGGAACGCTTCTGGATACTCAAGTATGTGCAGCAGCAGGGCATCACGGAGATCGAGGCCACCGTGTTCAAGGAGAACATGGTGCGCGCCGACGACATGCCGCTGGTGCTGCCGGTGGTGGGCGCCAAAGATTTGCCGCGTGGCGCACGGGTGCGGGTCAAGCTGGGCGATATTGACGAAGTCACGCTCGATGTGACTGGCACCGTCGTGGCCCGCCTGGATACCGTCGCCGAGACGGCGGCTACGCTGGAAGACGAAGTTGAGGACGAGGAAGACGTCGTGGCCGGCCCGATTGCGATTGCCGTCGACATGACCGAGAACGACACCGGCGCCCTCACCGCCACCAGCGATAATCCTGCCCCGTGAACCTGCGGTCTTTCAGCCCTCTCCAGCTTGCACTCGGCGCCTCGATCGCCGTGCATGCCGTGCTATTGACGGTGCGCTTTGTGGACCCCGAGGCGTTCAACCGCGTGTTTGAAGACACGCCCCTGGAAGTCATTCTGGTGAATGCGCGCACCACGGAGCGACCGGAGAAGGCCCGCGCCATTGCCCAGGCGTCGATGGCGGGCGGCGGTGACGCCGAGCGCGGCCGCGCGACCAGCCCCTTGCCACCGGCCCTGCAATCGGAAACGGGATTCGACACCGAAGAAGAAGCCCAGCGCAAACTGCAAAACCTGCAGGAACAGCAGACCCTGCTGCTGGCCCAGGTCAAGAGCCAGCTGGCCGCCTTGCCCCCACCCGACCCCAAGCAGCCCAGTGCGTCACCGGAACAGACCGAGCGTGAGCAAAAACGGCGCCGGCTGATCAAGCTGCTGGCCGAGATCGAACGGCGCATCAACGAGGAAAATGCGCGGCCCAAGAAGCGCTACATCAGCCCCGCCACGCGGGAAGAGGTGTACGCGGTGTACTACGACCACTTGCGCCGCCGCATCGAAGACAAAGGCACGGAGAACTTCCCGGAGGCAGCTGGCAAGAAACTGTATGGCGAACTGACCATGATCGTCACCGTCAATTTTGACGGGCAGATTCTCAAGACCGAGATCGTGGAAAGCTCCGGCAACCGCACGCTGGACCGACGGGCCGAAGCCATCGCCCGCAATGCCGCACCATTTGGCCGTTTCAATGAGGCCATGCGCCGCAAGGCCGACCAGATCGTGGTGGTATCGCGTTTCAATTTCACCCGCGACGAAACGCTGGAAACGCGGCTCACGTCACAGTGAACACCCTTCAAAAACGACTCTTTCAGGCCGACTATTCCTATGGATCTCTATTGCGTAATGGGCAACCCGGTGGAGCACAGCAAATCGCCGTGGATTCATGCGCGCTTTGCCGAGCTGACCGGACAAGAGCTGCACTATGGCAAGCGACTGATCCCGCTGGACGGGTTTGCCACCGCAGTGCGCGCCTTTGTCGCAGAAGGCGGCCGTGGCTGCAACATCACCGTGCCGTTCAAGTTCGAAGCGGCGGCGCTGGCCACCCAGACCAGTGAACGCGCCACGCTGGCCCGGGCCTGCAACGTGTTGAGCTTCCAGGGTGGCGGCATCTTTGCCGACAACACCGATGGCGCGGGACTGGTCAATGACATCGAGCGCAACGCCGGTCTGGATTTGAGTGGCCGCCACCTGCTGCTGATCGGCGCCGGTGGCGCTGCCGCTGGCGTGCTGGGTCCGCTGCTCCAGGCGCGCCCCGCCAGCATCACCGTGGCCAACCGCACCCTGGCAAAAGCCCAAGACCTGGTGGCGCGCCATTTGGCCCTGGCTTCGCTACAAAAAACAGAGCTGCTCGCGCAGGATCTGCAAGGGCTGGCAGGCAATTTTGATGTGATCATCAACGCCACCGCCTCCAGCCTGAGCGGTGCTGGCGTGCCGGTGACGGCCCGCACCTTGAAGCCCGGCGCCCTGGCCTACGACATGATGTACGGGCCGGCGGCGCAGGATTTCATGAGCTGGGCGCGCGAGCACGGTGCCACCCCGCGTGACGGTCTGGGCATGCTGGTGGAGCAGGCGGCTGAGGCTTTTCGGATCTGGCGTGGCGTGCTGCCGCCCTCGCGACAGGTGCTGGCGGAGTTGCGCACTGTCATGGGGCCATCGTGAAGCCATTCTTGCGCTGGCTCGGCTTGCTAGCAGCTGCGGTGCTGGCGCTGCAGCTGTTCTTTGTGGTCCGCATCGCAGCCATGGCGGTGGTGGACCCGCAATCCACCGCTTTCGAGCGCTCGGAGGCATGGCGACTGCTGAATGAAAAAGGCACGCTGCGCTGGCGCCAGCAGTGGGTGGCCTATCCGCAGATCTCCAGCAACCTCAAGCGGGCCGTCATCGCCAGTGAGGATGATGGCTTTGCCTACCATGAGGGGGTGGACTGGGACGCCCTGGAGAAGGCCTGGCAAAAGAATGCCCAGGCTGAAGCCCAGGTCGCAAAAGCACAGGCCGCCAAAAAACCAGGGGCAGCCCCGGCCAAAGGCAAACCGGCGGCCCGCCCGCCCAAGGTGGTGGGCGGCTCCACCATCACGCAACAGCTGGCAAAAAACCTGTTTCTTTCGGGCGAACGCACTCTGCTGCGCAAAGGCCAGGAGTTCGTGCTGACCCTGCTGCTGGAGGCCTTGCTGAGCAAGGAACGCATCCTGGAGATTTACCTGAACAGTGTCGAGTGGGGCGAGGGCGTCTTTGGCGCCGAGGCGGCGGCGCAGCATTACTTTCGCAAGCCAGCATCCAAGCTGAGCACCTATGAAGCCGCGCGGCTGGCCGTGATGCTGCCGCGCCCCAAGTACTTTGAAAAACTGCCCAACTCCAGCTACATTGCCGGACGCGCCGGCGTCATCGTCAACCGCCTGACGGACGCCGAATTGCCCTGACCTGGCGGCGCCGGCGCCGTCATCGTCCCTCTGTATCATCAACGCCATGCTTGCCAAGTTGATGGGTTACTTCCTGCTGGGCCTGGTCCGTGTCTTGACCGGCTCACAGGCACGCTGGTACGGCTGCCCGCCCAAGGCAGAGCAGCGCATCTACTTTGCCAACCACCAGAGCCATGCCGATCTGGTGATGATCTGGGCGGCGTTGCCCAAAGAGCTGCGCGCCCGCACCCGGGCCATCGCGGCCAAGGATTACTGGACCAAGACCCCCTTCAAGCAATGGCTTACCACGGCCGTGTTCAACGTCATCTATGTATCGCGCGACCGCAGCGCCGAGGAGGACCCGCTGGAGCCCCTCTTTGAGGCGCTGGACAACGGCGACTCCATCATCCTGTTCCCGGAAGGCACGCGCGGCAACGCCGAGGAGCCGCAGCCCTTCAAGGCCGGGCTGTACAACCTGGCCGTCAGGTTCCCCAACGTCGAGCTGGTGCCGGCCTGGATCAACAATGTGCAGCGCGTCATGCCCAAGGGCGAGGTGCTGCCAGTGCCGGTGCTGTGCTCGGTGACATTCGGCGCGCCGATTCACCTGATGGCGGGTGAAGAGCGTCGTGCCTTTCTGGACCGGGCACGCACTGCCGTCATCGCCCTGCGGGACGTCTGAGCGGACGAATCAGCGCCATGTACCACTACCTGAAAAACCTCAGCGCCACCGAGCAGGTCGGCGCCCTCTTCATCATCGTGTTTGGCCTCCTGCTGCTGGCCAGCATCGCCGCGGTGTTGATGTCCTTGCGCGAGTTCGACGAGACGGAGGCGTCCTCGCAGCGGCGCAACGACCTGCACAATTTTGAGGGCGTGCTGCGGACCAGCTGGTTCATGGTGTTTGTGTTCTGGATTGGCTGGCTGTCCGGCGACTGGGTGGCTCTCGCGCTGTTTGGCTTCGTGTCGTTTTTCGCGCTGCGCGAATTCATGACCCTGTCGCCCACCCGACGCGGTGACCATCGCAGCCTGGTGCTGGCTTTTTTTGGCGTGCTGCCCATCCAGTACTGGCTGGTGGGCACCGAGCACTTTGACCTGTTCACGGTGTTCATTCCGGTCTATGTGTTTCTGGCGATTCCGGTGACCAGCGCACTGGCCAATGACCCGCAGCGCTTTCTGGAGCGCAACGCCAAGCTGCAGTGGGGCATCATGGTGTGCATCTACGGCATGAGCCATGTGCCGGCCCTGCTGCTGCTGGACTTTCCCGACTACGACAACAAGAGCGCCTTCCTGGTCTTCTTTCTGGTGCTGGTGGTGCAGACCTGCATGATCGCCCAGCACCTGGCGTCGCGCCGACTGCGCCGGGCGCCTGCTGCACCCAACATCAGCCACAGCTTCAACTGGCCCAGCTGGTGGATTGGCATTGCAGTGGGCAGTGTCCTGGGCACCCTGCTGGCGGGCATCACCCCCTTTGTGCCGGGCCAGGCCTTCGCGATGTCGTTTGTAGCCTGCGTGGCCGGGTCGCTGGGACATCTGGTGATGAAAGCGCTCAAGCGCGACCGCGGCATCCCGATCTGGCGCGGCCAGGGCACGGCGGTCACCGGCGCGGGCGGCCTGCTGGACCGGGTCGATGCGCTGTGCTTTGCCGCGCCCGTCTTCTTTCATTCGGTTCGATGGTATTTTGGCCTCTAGTCCCCGTATTCATTGCGCAATGCGCTATTAAACTTATAGCAAATGAGAATCCTTGGCATTGACCCCGGCCTGCGTACCACCGGCTTTGGCGTGATTGATGTGGACGGCTCGGCGCTGACCTACGTGGCCAGCGGCACCATCAGCACCATGCATCTGGACAAGGGCCAATTGCCGGCACGGCTCAAGGTGCTGTTTGACGGCATCCGCGAAGTGGTCGGGCGCTACGAGCCGGACGCGGCCTCGGTGGAAATCGTCTTCGTCAACGTCAATCCGCAATCCACTTTGTTGCTGGGACAGGCGCGCGGCGCCTGCGTCACGGCGCTGGTGCATTCTGATCTGCCGGTGGCCGAATACACCGCACTGCAGATGAAGCAGGCCGTGGTGGGCTATGGCCGCGCCGAGAAGACCCAGATTCAGGAGATGGTGCGCCGCCTGCTGACCCTGCCCGGCCTGCCCGGCCCGGACGCGGCCGACGCGCTGGGCCTGGCAATCACCCATGCCCATGCGGGCTCGGCCCTGGCGCGGCTGGCGCAGGCGGATGGGGTCATTGGCACCGGCAGTGGCAAATACAGGGCGGGGCGCAGCCGGTAAGGGCACCGGTGCATCTCCAAAACTCAACCGACCGCCACGCCCGATGGACGACGCCGCGCCCGCTTCAATGCGTGATCACCACCAGCACGCTGCACGGGGCGTGTTCGATCAGGGCCTTGGAGACGGAGCCGCGCCACCAACGAGCCGCCCATCCGTCCAGATGCTTGTGGCCGACCACGATCAGGTCGGCCTCGATCGCACGGGCATAGCGCACAATTTCGTGCACCGCATCCCCAATCACGACTTCGCCGCGTGCGCTCAGTCCGGCATCAGCCAGCCTGCGCACGCCGGCATCAAGAATTGTCTGGTAGCGCTTCTTCTCGCTTTCCCGCAGCGTCTCGCTGTACACGCCACTCTCAGGCCCAATGGTGGTCAGGGGCAGCGGCATCACTGCAATGAGCGTCAGCTCGGCATGGCTCCACTGCGCAATTTCATGGCAGTCCAGCAAGGCCTGTTGTCCAGGGGCGGAGCCATCGTAGGCGAGCAAGATTCGTTTGTACATGACACACTTTCCGGCGCTGCTATTGGCACCTACTCCAGCGTGAAGCCGATCTTCAGGGACACCTGCCAGTGCGCCACCTTGCCATCGACCACATGGCCCCGGGTCTCGGTAACGGTGAACCACTGGATATTCCGCACCGTTTCGTGCGCCTTGGCGATGGCGGTGCTCACGGCATCTTCAATACTGACGCTGGAGGAGCCGGTCAGTTCCAGCTGCTTGTAGACATGGTTGCTCATCGTTTTGCTCCCAGGAGTTGATCCGTTTGCCGGATCAAATACTACGCCTTTTGCGCTGGAACTTCAAACATCAGGACCTGCGGTGCCCCTTCACTGACCGCCACGAGACGCCGTTTCAGGCAATGCGCTCCAGGATCAGCACCGCAAAAAAACCAAACGCGGCAATCAGCGTCCACTTGAGGGTGAGCAACCCGTAGCGCTTGAAGCGGGCCTGGCCAGTGGCCGCAAAAAACGCAAAGCACACCACGGCACCCAGCAGCAGCAAGAGAATGAGCCAGCGAAAGAGCAGCATGGGTTCAGGTCGGGCTACCAGGCGCGCGCCAGTTGCGCGAACCCCCTGGGTGCCTGCTTCTCGTCTTCAAAGGTCACCACTTCCCACGCATCGGTGCGTGACAGCAGTTCGCGCAGCAGCTTGTTGTTCAGCGCGTGGCCGGAGCGACGCGCACTGTAGCTGGCCAGCATGGGCTTGCCCACCAGATAGAGGTCACCCATGGCGTCGAGGATCTTGTGTTTGACGAACTCGTCGTCGTAACGCAGACCCTCGGCATTCAACACCTTGTAGTCGTCCATCACGATGGCGTTGTCCAGCCCGCCACCCAGGGCCAGGCCGTTGGCACGCATCATCTCCACATCTTTGGTGAATCCGAAGGTGCGGGCACGGGCGATGTCCTTGGAATAGGAGTCGGTGCTCATGTCGAACACCACGCGCTGGCCGGTGGCATCGACGGCCGGGTGATCAAAGTCGATCTCAAAGCTGAGCTTGTAGCCATGGTAGGGCTCCAGCCGGGCCCACTTCTCGGACGCGCCCTCACCTTCACGCACTTCGACCGGCTTGGTCAGACGGATGAAGCGGCGCGGGGCATTTTGCAGTTCGATACCGGCGCTTTGCAGCAGAAACACGAACGACGCCGCCGAGCCGTCCAGAATGGGAACCTCTTCGGCCGTGATGTCCACGTACAAATTGTCGACGCCCAATCCGGCGCAGGCCGACATCAGATGCTCCACCGTGTGCACCTTCGCACCGCCGGCGGAAATCGTGGAGGCCAGCCGCGTGTCCGTCACGGCCAATGCCGAGATCGGAATGTCCACCGGCTCGGGCAGGTCGACCCGCCGGAACACGATGCCGGTGTCAGGCTGCGCGGGCCGCAGGGTGAGCTCCACCCGCTGGCCGCTGTGCAGCCCGACGCCAACGGCGCGGGTCAGGGACTTGAGGGTACGTTGTTTCAGCACAGTCGCCATTTTAGAAGTTACCTGCCTTGGCTGGCGCGAGGGCAATTCCCCGCCGCGCCGCCCCAAGGGGAATTAGCCCCCTCGGGGGGCAGCGCAATACGCGAAGCGACAAGCGTGGGGGCTATATCAATCTGCCTGTTTCCGCAGGAAAGCCGGGATTTCGAAGTCGTCCATCCCCCCGCTGGCCAGCGCATCCACCTTGGCCGCGGCCTGCGTGCGGTCACGGGTACGCCAGACGCTGGGCGTCGCCATCGAGTGGTAGTCAGGCTGGGTCATGCCGGACGGCGCACCTGAGGCGGAAACCGAGCCGCCCACCTGCATGTTCATCGTAGGCACGTGAAAGGGCACGTTGTCGGTGCCGGTGCGCAGCACCTGCAGCGGTGGCGCCGTGCGGCGGGCGCCCTGGCGGCTCAGGCCGGTGGCCACCACGGTGACGCGGATCTCGTCGCCCAGGTTGTCGTCGTAGGCGGTGCCGTAAATGACATGGGCATCGGGTGAGGCATAAGCACGAATCGTGTTCATGGCCAGCTTGGACTCGCTGAGTTTCAGGGAGCCTTTGGCAGCGGTGATCAGCACCAGCACGCCCTTGGCACCCGAGAGGTCAATGCCTTCGAGCAGGGGGCAGGCCACCGCCTGCTCAGCCGCAATGCGCGCGCGGTCAGGACCGGAGGCCACAGCCGTGCCCATCATGGCTTTGCCGGGCTCGCCCATCACGGTGCGCACGTCTTCAAAGTCGACGTTCACGTGGCCAGGCACATTGATGATCTCGGCGATGCCGCCGACAGCGTTTTTCAGCACATCGTTGGCATGGGCAAAGGCCTCGTCCTGGGTCACGTCGTCGCCCAGCACTTCAAGCAGCTTCTCGTTGAGCACCACGATCAGCGAGTCGACATTCGCCTCCAGCTCGGCCAGGCCACTGTCGGCGTTGGTCATGCGGCGCCCGCCTTCGAAATCAAACGGTTTGGTCACCACGCCCACCGTCAGAATGCCCATTTCGCGGGCCACGCGGGCAATGACAGGCGCCGCGCCCGTGCCCGTGCCGCCGCCCATGCCGGCCGTGATGAACAGCATGTGCGCGCCTTCGATGGCCGCGCGAATGTCGTCCACAGCCAGCTCAGCGGCTTCACGCCCCTTGTCGGGTTTGCTGCCGGCGCCCAGGCCGCTGGTGCCGAGTTGAATGGTCTGGTGCGCATCGCTGCGGCTCAGGGCCTGTGCGTCGGTATTGGCGCAGATGAACTGCACGCCCTGCACTGCGCAGTCGATCATGTGGCCCACGGCGTTGCCGCCGCCGCCACCGACGCCGATCACCTTGATCTGGGTGCCCTGGTTAAACGCTTCTTCTTCAATCATTTCGATAGGCATTTTCTTCTCCTTGAGTTTCAAATAGTTGGCAGTTGCCGAAAGTGGTTGGGATCATTTTTGGGTCACATGGCGATGGCGGATCGGTGCATCGCCATCGCCAGTGCGGGCTTTCCCGTGCGAGCCAGAGTTTGGATTGCATGGTCAGAAGTTCCCCACAAACCAGTCCTTGACCTGGCCGAAAGCGGTTTTCATGGAGCCGTTTTTTTGCGCCACCTTGAAGCCGCGCAGGCGCGCCATGCGGGCCTCTTCAAGCAAACCCATGACGGTGGCCGCGCGGGGCTGGGCCACCATGTCGGACAGCGCGCTGGAGTACTTGGGAATGCCACGACGCACCGGCTTGAGGAAGATGTCTTCGCCCAGTTCCACCATGCCGGGCATGATGCAGCTGCCCCCCGTGAGCACAATGCCGCTGGACAGCATTTCCTCAAAGCCGGACTCGCGCAGGATCTGGTGCACCAGGGAAAAGATCTCTTCGACTCGCGGCTCAATGACCCCAGCCAGCGCCTGGCGGCTCAGCATGCGTGGGCCGCGATCGCCGAGGCCGGGAACCTCGACCTGGGAGTCAGGGTCGGCCAGCAACTGCTTGGCATAGCCGCTCTCGACCTTGATCTCTTCAGCGTCCTTGGTCGGTGTGCGCAGCGCCATCGCAATGTCGCTGGTGATCAGGTCGCCGGCAATCGGAATGACAGCGGTATGGCGAATGGCGCCGTTGGTGAAGATCGCCACGTCGGTGGTGCCCGCGCCAATGTCCACCAGGGCCACGCCCAGCTCACGCTCGTCTTCGGTCAGCACCGACAGGCTGCTGGCGAGCGGATTGAGCATGAGCTGCTCAACCTCCAGGCCACAGCGGCGCACGCACTTGATGATGTTCTCGGCCGCGCTTTGCGCGCCGGTCACGATATGGACCTTGGCTTCAAGACGGATGCCGCTCATGCCGACGGGCTCCTTCACGTCCTGGCCGTCAATGATGAACTCCTGCGGCTCCACCAGCAGCAGGCGCTGGTCGGTCGAGATGTTGATGGCTTTGGCGGTTTCCACCACGCGCGCCACGTCGGCGGCGGTCACCTCGCGGTCCTTGATGGCCACCATGCCGTGCGAGTTGATGCCCCGGATGTGGCTGCCGGTGATGCCGGTGTAGACCCGGGTGATCTTGCAGTCGGCCATCAGCTCGGCCTCCTTCAGCGCCTGCTGGATGCTTTGCACCGTGGCGTCGATGTTCACCACCACGCCGCGCTTGAGGCCGTTGCTGGGCGCAATGCCCAGCCCGGCGAGCTTGAGCTCACCATTGGGCAGCACTTCGGCCACCACCACCATCACTTTGGCGGTGCCAATGTCCAGCCCTACGACCAGATCTTTGTATTCTTTCGCCATATGTTCACCTGTTGCTTCTATTGCCGCTGTCCAACTACTTTTTCTGCACTTCCGCCGCCAGCGTGGTCACGCCCCGCAAGCGGATGGCATATCCGTCTTCATGCCGTAAATCTGCCGTCTCCAGGGCGTCCGGCTGTCGTCCATAGTGCGCCGTCACCTGGGTTAGCGTCTTGAGGAATCGTTGCGTGCGGGCCAGCACCTCGTCCGTCGAGCCGCCGCCGAGTTCCAGCGCAGCGCCGTTATCCAGCCGTGCGCGCCAGCCGCCGTGACCGGTTTGCTCAAGGTGCTCCAAGTCCATCTCCATCGCTTCAAACAGTGGCTGTAGCGTCTGGTACATGGAGAGCACCTGCGCGGCCTGGCCATCCGGGCCGTTCAGCCGGGGCAAAGCCTCCTGCTCGACCTCGCCCACATTGGCTTCAAACACTTCGCCAAAACTGTTGACCAGCCGGGACTCGCCCTCGACTCCCCAATACGCCACCGCCTGATGCTCCTGCAGGAGCACCTTCAGGCGATTGGGGAACTCGCGACGCACCACCGCCTGGCGGACCCAGGGCACTGATTCAAAGGCGAGCCGGGCGCGGGTGAGATCCATCGTAAAAAAAGTGCCATTCAGCCGGGGCGCCACATTGGCCCGCAGGGTGACGGCATTGTTGTGCGTCACCTCGCCGGACACCGAGATGCCACGTATGGCAAACATGGGATGACGCGAGGCCCACCCCGTTACCGCAGCCACGACCATCAACGCAAACGCCACGAACAGGGCCGATGCCGTCATGTTCATGAGTTTCACGTCAACGGGCATGGACAGGGTTTCTTTCATGACGAGACCCCTGCCTGGCCCGACGGCCCGTTGCCGGCGTCAGTGCTTGTCGCCGCGTAGTCCAGCGTGGCATGCCGCAACACCTCCACACACAGCGCCGGATAGCTGATGCCGGTCGCCTTGGCGGCCATGGGTACCAGCGAGTGCCCGGTCATGCCAGGCGAGGTATTGATCTCCAGCAGGTAGGGGGTGCGCGTGCCGGCATCAATCATCACATCGGCACGGGCCCAACCGCGGCAGCCGAGCACCCGATAGGCCTTGAGCACCAACGCTTGAATGGCCTCCTCTTCACCCGCCGGCAGGCCGCACGGCACCAGATACTGCGTGGTGTCGGTGAAGTATTTGTTCTGGTAGTCGTAGTTGCCTTCAGGCGCCACGATGCGGATCACTGGCAGCGCCCGGGCAGTCGCGCCAGTGCCCAGGACCGCAATGGTCACCTCATCGCCACTGACAAACTGTTCACACAGTACTTCGGTGTCATGCTGCGCCGCCAGCGCGTACGCGGCAGCACACTGCTCCAGTGCGGTGACCTTGGTCAGCCCAATCGTGGAGCCTTCGCGCGCGGGTTTCACGATCATGGGGCTGCCCAATTCGGCCAGGGCCTGGGCGGTGGCTGCCGCACTGTCCACCTGGTGCCACGCCGGCGTGGGCAGGCCCTCGGCACGCCAGATGCGTTTGGTCATGACCTTGTCAATGGCGATGCTGGAGGCCATCACGCCCGAGCCGGTGTAGGGAATGCCCAGCAACTCCAGGGCGCCCTGCACCGTGCCGTCTTCACCAAAGCGGCCATGCAATGCGATGAAGCACCGCGCAAAGCCGTCGCGTTTGAGCTCGGCCAGGTCCCGCTGCGCGGGGTCGAAGGCATGGGCATCCACCCCTTGCGAGATCAGGGCCTGCAGCACGCCCTGGCCCGACATGAGGGAGACTTCCCGCTCCGCGGACGCTCCGCCCATGAGCACGGCGACCTTGCCAAAATTTATATCAGAATGACTCATAGCCCTCGTGTTTCCTGCGGTAGTTGCTCTGAATTTTGTAGCATCTCAAGAATCTTCCCGGGCACGGCGCCAATGGAGCCCGCGCCCATGCACAGCACCACGTCACCCGCCCGGGCGTTGTCAAGAATGGCCTGCGGCATGTCGACGATGTCATCGACAAAGACCGGTTCGATGCGACCGGCCACGCGCAGGGAACGCGCCAGGCTGCGGCCGTCCGCCGCCACAATCGGTGCCTCACCGGCGGCGTACACCTCGGCCAGCAAGACCGCATCGGCCTGTCCAATCACCTTGACGAAGTCCTCGAAACAGTCGCGCGTGCGGGTGTAGCGATGCGGCTGGAACGCCAGCACCAGACGCCGATCTGGAAAAGCGCCGCGTGCTGCCGCCAGGGTGGCCGCCATTTCAACCGGGTGGTGGCCGTAGTCGTCCACCAGCGTGAAGTCGCCGCCGTCGCGCGCTGCCACCTCGCCGTAGCGCTGGAAGCGCCGGCCCACCCCCTTGAAATCAGCGAGTGCCTTCTGGACCGCAAGGTCGGGCACGTTCAGCTCCACCGCCACCGCAATCGCCGACAGGGCATTGAGCACGTTGTGTCGACCCGGCAGGTTCAGCACCACCGGGAGGTCCGGCAGCACGACGCCATTGCGACGCTGCACGGTGAAGTGCATTTGTCCATCCACCGCGCGCACGGCCACGGCCCGTACTTCGGCCCCCTCGTCAAAGCCATAGCTCGTGATCGGACAGGTGACTTGCGGCACGATCTCGCGCACGGCGGCGTCGTCGGTGCACAGGATGGCCGTGCCATAGAAAGGCATGCGGTGCAGGAAATCAACGAACGCCTGCTTGAGGCGGCCAAAGTCGTGGCCGTAGGTCTCCATGTGGTCGGCGTCGATATTGGTCACCACCGCCATCACTGGCAACAGGTTCAGGAACGAGGCGTCCGACTCGTCGGCTTCCACCACGATGTAGTCACCCTGCCCGAGGCGGGCATTGGCCCCCGCGCTGTTGAGTCGCCCGCCGATGACAAAGGTGGGATCCAGCCCCGCTTCCGCCAGCACGCTGGCGACCAGGCTGGTGGTGGTGGTCTTGCCGTGGGTGCCGGCGATGGCGATGCCCTGCTTCAGCCGCATGAGTTCGGCCAGCATGAGCGCGCGCGGCACCACGGGGATGCGCTTCTCGCGGGCCGCAAGCACTTCAGGGTTGTCCGCTTGCACGGCGGTTGAAATAACCACTGCGTCCGCACCGGACACGTTGGCGGCCACATGACCCACATGGGTCTGGATGCCCAGGCTGGCGAGGCGCTTCAAGGTAGCGCTCTCCGCCAGGTCGGAACCCGAAATGGTGTAGCCCAGATTGAACAGCACTTCGGCGATGCCTGACATGCCGACGCCGCCAATGCCCACAAAATGAATATGGCGCACAGCATGTTTCATTGACTCAACTCCTCGCATGCGGCCACGATCTTCGCGGTCGCGTCAATTCTTTCCAGTTTTTTGGCCTGTAGAGCGCACGCGAGCAGCGTCGAACGCTCTGTTTTTTGTAGCATGGCGGCAAGCCACTCGGGCGTCAGCTCATGCTGGGGCACCAGCCAGCCCGCACCCTGGTCGACCAGAAACCGCGCGTTGGTGGTCTGGTGGTCGTCCACGGCAGACGGAAAGGGCACGAACAGGGCCGCCGCGCCCACTGCCGCCAGTTCCGTCACGGTGCTGGCACCGGCACGGCAGATCACCAGATCGGCATCGGCAAAGGCTTGCGCGGTGTCATCAATGAAAGGCGTGAGTTCCGCCTGCACACCTGCGGCGGTGTAGTTGGCGCGCAGGGCGTCGATCTGGGCGGCGCCGCTCTGGTGGATGACCACCGGGCGTTGGCCTGGTGGTATGAGGGCCAGCGCACGCGGCACGATGTCGTTCAGGGCACGTGCGCCCAGGCTGCCCCCGACCACCAGCACGCGCAAGGGTCCGCTGCGCGCGGCAAAACGGGTGGCCGGCTCGGCACCCCCGATGAAGGCGGGACGCAAGGGGTTGCCCACCCAGTGCCCGTTTTTCATGACATTGGGGAAAGCGGTAAAGATGCGCTTGGCCACTGACGCCAGTACCTTGTTGGCCATGCCGGGAACTGAGTTCTGTTCGTGCAGGATCAGCGGCCTGCCCAGCAAGACGCTCATTATGCCGGCCGGGAACGTGATGTAGCCGCCCAGCCCCACCACCACATCAGGCTTGACGCGGCGCAGCACCTGAATGCTCTGCCAGCAAGCCCGCAGCAGGCGCCAGGGCAACATGACCAGAGTCCTGAACCCCTTGCCACGCACACCCGAGAAGTCAAGCGCTTCAAAAGGAAACCCCTGGGGCGGCACCAACCGGCTTTCCATGCTCGGCTGCGACGCGCTGCCCGAGCCGCCGAGCCAGTGCACCCGCCAGCCGCGCTCACGCAAAGCCTGTGCCACGGCCAGGCCCGGGAAGATATGGCCGCCGGTGCCGCCGGCCATAACGAGCGCACAGCGGGGTGACGATGCTGCGCTCATACCCGGCCTCCGTGCATCAGGGTGCGGTTTTCGTAGTCAATGCGCAATACGACAGCCAGGGCCACCATGTTGACGAGAATGGCCGAGCCACCGTAACTCATCAGCGGCAAGGTCAACCCTTTGGTGGGCAGCGCCCCCAGGTTCACACCCATGTTGATGAAGGCCTGGAACCCCATCCAGATGCCCACGCCCTGCGCCACCAGCCCGGCAAATACCCGGTCCAGCGCAATGGCCTGACGCCCGATGTGCATCATGCGGCGGGTCAGCCAGAGGAACAGGCCAATGACGCAGACGACACCTACCAGGCCGAACTCTTCCCCGATGACGGCCAGCAGAAAATCGGTGTGGGCCTCGGGCAGCCAGTGCAGTTTCTCGACGCTGCCGCCCAGGCCGACGCCAAAAATCTCGCCGCGCCCAATGGCAATCAGCGAATGGGTGAGCTGGTAGCCTTTGGCCAGTGCGTTCTTCTCGCTCCAGGGGTCGAGGTAGGCAAAGATGCGCTCGCGCCGCCAGTCGCTCAGGGCAATCATCAGCCCGAAAGCGACCACCAGCACGGTGGCGATCAGGAAGAACATGCGGGCATTGACGCCGCCCAGGAACAGGATGCCCATGGCAATGACGGCGATCACCATGAAGGCGCCCATATCAGGCTCGGCCAGCAGCAGCATTCCGACCACCGCCACGGCGACACCCATGGGCGCCACCGCACGGAAAAAACGCTCTTTGACGTCCATCTTGCGCACCATGTAGTCCGCCGCGTATAGCAGCACGGCGAATTTCGCCAGCTCGGAGGGCTGGAAACTCAGAGGCCCCAGGGAAATCCAGCGACGCGCACCATAGACCACCTTGCCGACATGCGGTATCAAGACCGCGGCCAACAGGACCAGGGACACCACAAACAGCCAGGGCGCCGCCTTTTCCCAGGTCGCCACCGGCACCTGAAAAGCCAGCAGCGCCGCAACAAAAGAGATGGCCAGCCACATCAGATGGCGCGTCAGGAAATAGGTATGGGTGTACTTGGCGAACCTCGGGTTTTCCGGCATCGCAATCGACGCCGAGTACACCATCACCAGCCCCCAGGCCAGCAATGCCACCGTGACCCAGACCAGCGCCTGGTCAAATCCGGTCTCACGCGTCGGAACACTGCCAGTGGCTGCGCGCCGCGTCGCGCCCAGGCGCACGGGCAGGACATCCCCCGCCGGCTTGGTCAGGGCCGCGAACCATCCCGACAGGCGCTGGCTTAGTCCACTCACAGACCGCCCTCCATCTGAACGCCTGCCGAACTGGCCAGTTCGCTGACCGCATCAATGAACACCTGGGCGCGGTGTTCGTAGTTGTCGAACATGTCAAAACTGGCGCAGGCCGGCGACATCAGCACGGCATCCCCGGCGTGCGCCAGCCGGTTGGCCTGAGCCACCGCCTCCACCATGGACGCCGCATCCACCAGCGGCACGCCGCAGGCCTCCAGCGCGGCCCGAATCTGCGGGGCGTCGCGCCCGATCAGCACCACCGCGCGCGCATAGCGTGACACCGGCTCGGCCAGCGGCGAGAAGTCCTGCCCCTTGCCTTCGCCGCCCATGATGGCGATCACCTTGCGATCAGCGCCCAGGCCACTGAGGGCTGCCACAGTGGCGCCCACATTGGTGCCTTTGCTGTCGTCAAAGAATTCCACCCCGTTGAGGATGCCGATTGGCTCCACCCGGTGCGGCTCGCCCCGGTACTCGCGCAGGCCATAGAGCATCGGACCCAGGGCGCAATCCGCCGCCGTGGCGAGTGCCAACGCCGCCAGCGCGTTGACTGCGTTGTGCCGTCCCCGGATACGCAAGGCATCGGCGGGTATCAGGCGCTGGATGTGAATCTCTTCCTGCGCCTCGTTGCGTTTGCGCCGGGTCTCATCAGCCTCGAGGGCTCGCACCAGCCACACCATGCCATTGACCTGCTCGATGCCGAAGTCGCCAGGACGCTGCGGCATGTCGCCCCCGAACGTGACATAGGGGCGCACGACCGGGCGCTGCAGTTTCACTCTGACGGGTTCAGGCAGCATCGCCATGACCAGCGGGTCTTCCCGATTGAGCACCATCAGGCCCTGCTGGCCAAAGATGTTCGCCTTGGCGCTGGCATAGGCCGCCATGCTGCCATGCCAGTCCAGGTGGTCCTGCGTGACGTTGAGCACCGCGGCAGCGGTGGGCTCAAAACCTTGCACGCCATCGAGCTGGAAACTGGACAACTCAAGCACCCAGACCGCAGGCAGGGTGCCCGCATCGATGTGAGCGGCCAGCGTGTCCAGGAGCGTGGGGCCGATATTGCCGGCCACCGCCACCGTTTTGCCCGCATGAGCGATCAGTTGCCCCGTGAGCGATGTGACCGTGGTCTTGCCATTGGTGCCGGTGATGGCCAGGACCGCGGGCGCATAGCCCTGCGAGGTCCGCAGCGCCTGCAAGGCCATGGCGTACAAACTCAATTCGGCCCCCACAAGAATACCCACTGCACGGGCCGCCATGACGACCGGCGCCACCGCTTCGGGACTCAGGCCCGGCGAGCGGTACACCGCCTGCAGCCCCTGCCCCTCGACCAGTGCCGCATCGAACGCCCCGGACACAAAGCGCACCTGGGGCAGTTCCTGTTGCAGCACGGGCAGCTGCGGCGGCGCAGCGCGCGTGTCTGCCACCGTAACGGCAGCCGCACCGCAACGCACACACCAGCGCGCCATCGCCAGACCGGAAGCACCCAGGCCCAGAATCAGAATGCTCTGGCCCTGCAGGGGCAAGAAATCCGCGCATGGCTGGTCCTGAGGTGCAGCGTTTTGCGCCAACACTTGCCCAGGCACGTCTTCCGATACGGTGGGCCCAGGCTCTGCCTGCACAGACGCTTGCTCGGGCGCGCTCACTTCGACAAACATCCGGGCCACAAAGGCCGCTGCATCGCGCGCCGCCGTCAGGGTGGTGGGCTGAACGTTTGAAAGGGGAGGAGAAGCAGCTTCGACCGGCACCGCCGCTGACTGCGCGTGCGCCTCCACCGCAGCCTCGGGAGGCCGCATGGATTCTTCGCCAGGAACGAGCGGGTCGTGCGGATTCATCTCAGCTTCAAGGTTGACAGGCCAACCAGGCACAGCAGCATGGTGATGATCCAGAAACGAACCACGACCTGGGTCTCTTTCCAGCCGCTTTTCTCGAAGTGGTGATGCAGCGGGGCCATCTTCAAAATGCGGCGCCCTTCACCGTACTTCTTCTTGGTGTATTTGAAGTACGTCACCTGCAGCATGACGGACAAGGCTTCCACCACGAAGATGCCGCCCATGATGGCCAGCACGATTTCCTGGCGTACGATCACCGCGATCGTGCCCAAAGCGGCGCCCAGTGCCAGGGCACCCACGTCGCCCATGAACACCTGGGCTGGATGGGTGTTGAACCACAGAAATGCCAGACCCGCCCCGGCCATGGCCGCGCAGAAGATCAGCAATTCACCGGCCCCCGGAATGTGCGGGAAAAACAGGTATTTGGAATAGACGGCGCTGCCAGTTACATACGCAAAAATACCCAGCGCCGAACCGACCATCACGACCGGCATGATGGCCAGACCATCCAGGCCATCGGTGAGGTTCACGGCGTTGCTGGAGCCGACGATGACAAGGTAGGTCAGGATGACAAAGCCCAGCACGCCAAGCGGATAGCTGACTTCCTTGAAGAAGGGCAGCATCAGGCCGGCCTTGGGCGGCAGGCTCATGTCAAAACCCGACTGCACCCATTTCATGAACAGCTCCAGCACGCGCAGATTGGAGCTCTCGGAAATACTGAACACCAGGTACAACGCTGCCACGAGGCCGATGAGCGATTGCCAGAAATACTTCTCCCGTGAGCGCATGCCCTCGGGGTCCTTGTGCACCACCTTGCGCCAGTCGTCAACCCAGCCGATCGCACCAAAACCCAGTGTGACCAGCAGCACGATCCACACGAACCGGTTGCTCAGGTCAAACCAAAGAAGCGTGGAGACGGCGATGCACAGCAAGATCAGCACCCCGCCCATGGTGGGTGTGCCACTCTTGCTCATGTGCGAAGCCATGCCATAGCCACGAATGGGCTGGCCAATCTTCAGCTCGGCGAGACGGCGAATGACAAAAGGCCCGGCCACCAGCCCCATCAACAGCGCCGTCAGCGCGGCCATCACGGCACGGAAGGTCAGGTACTGGAACACCCGGAAGAATCCGAATTCGGGCGACAGTGACTGAAGCCACTGGGCAAGGCTCAAAAGCATTGCGCACTCCTGTGTTCGGTGTCAATTGGCATGAGTTGGTCCCTTGTCGTTTTGTGTATGGGCGGTAATGGCCTCGACCACCCGCTCCATCTTCATGAATCGCGAACCTTTGACCAGCACGCTGCCCACCCGGGGCAGCTCCGCCAGCACGGCCGTCTGCATTGACTGAATATCACCAAAATGGCGACCTTCGCCAAAACTGGTCGCAGCAGAGGCAGAGAGATCGCCCAAGGTGAACAACGCATCGATGCCGAGACGACTCGCGAGCGCCCCGGCCTCGGCGTGGAACTTGGGACCTTGGTCGCCCACCTCACCCATGTCGCCCAGCACCAGCAATCGCGGACCCGGCAACGCCGCCAGCACCTCAATGGCGGCCTGCACCGAGTCGGGATTGGCGTTGTAGGTGTCGTCCACCAGCGTAATGGAGCGTCCGTCCTGCTGGACCACGAGCGCACGGGAGCGTCCCTTCACCGGCTCGAATGCGGCCAGGCCACGCGCAATCACGTCCAGTGGAACGCCCGCTGCCAATGTGCAGGCGACCGCCGCAAGGGAATTCTTGACGTTGTGCACACCGGCAATGTGCAGCGTATAGCTCAACGGACCGGCCGGCGTGGCCACTGTCACTTGCCAGGCATCGCCCGACCACAGTGCCGCCGTGCACCGGACGTCGGCCGCGCTGTCCACATCGTCGGAGACGCAAAACCGAAGGACCGCTCTTTGTCCGGCCTTCGCCGACCAAACGCCGCTGTAATAGTCATCACTTGGGAACACCGCCACACCATCGCCCGGCAACGCAGCGATGACAGCGCCGTTTTCCTGCGCGACCGCCTCGACGGTGGCCATGAATTCAAGATGCTCTCGCTGCGCGTTATTGACCAGTGCCACAGTGGGTTGTGCGATGGCGGCCAGGGTTGCGATCTCACCCGGATGGTTCATCCCCAACTCGACCACGGCCACCTCGTGGTGCCTGCGCAGACGCAGCACGGTCAGGGGTACGCCGATGTCATTGTTGAGGTTGCCCAGCGTAGCCAGATAGGCCTGCGGCTTGAAGGTACGCAGGATGGCGGCGATCATCTGTGTCACCGTGGTCTTGCCATTGCTGCCTGTCACCGCAATCAGGGGCAGCTTGAACTGCGCACGCCAGCCCGTCGCCAGCGCCGCCAGCGCCAGTTTGGCGTCCGTCACCACCAAGCCGGGCAAACCTGCGGCGCGCAAGCGGCTGTCGGCATCACCCTGGTCTGTCTCTTGACAGATGGCCGCCACGGCACCCCGGGTCTTGGCCTCGGCCAGAAAGTCATTGGCATCGAAGCGCTCGCCCCGCAGCGCCACAAACAAGTCGCCCGCCTCAATCGTGCGGGTATCGGTGTGCACGCGTCGAAACGCGACTGCCCCACCGCCCACACCATTTTCCAGCAGGCGCGCGTGCGGAAGCCATCGCCTGGTCTGCTCCAGCGTCATCATGTCAGGCATGGGGATGCTCCGGTATGGCAAGGGGCGCAACCCAGGCAGCCAAGGCGCGGCGCACATGCTCCAGATCGGAAAAAGGCAAACGCTGGCCCGCCACCTCCTGATAGTCCTCGTGACCTTTGCCGGCAATCAGCAAAACATCGTTCGCCGAAGCTCCGCTTAATGCCTGCGCAATTGCCAGCCCGCGATCAGGCTGGACGGTGACAGGCGGATGGCCTGCCAGGCCCAGCAAAATCTGGCTGATGATCACATCCACCTTTTCACTGCGCGGGTTGTCACTGGTCACCACCACCCGGTCTGCGTACCGGGCGGCCATGGCACCCATGAGGGGCCGCTTGGCCATGTCACGGTCGCCGCCACAGCCAAAAACACACCATAGTTGCCCACCTCGCTGATCAGCCAGCGATCGCAGCGCCACCAGTGCCTTGCCCAAGGCGTCCGGCGTGTGGGCATAGTCCACTGCGACCAGCGGCTGCCCCGGGGCGCCCAGACACTCCATGCGGCCGGGCACGGGGGTCAGGTCACCACACGACGCGATGACGGCCGCGAGCGGCACACCCATCGAACGGATAGCCGCCATCACACCCAGCAGATTGGAGACGTTGTAGGTCCCGATCAGCTGGGTCTGCAACAGATGGCGCTGCGCTCCCTCGACCACCGCGAAACGCAGGCCCAGCGCGTCATAGCTGATGTCTTGTGCCTGCAGTCGTGCCGGGCCGGCGCAAGAGACCGTCCAGACATCGGGCAGCCGGCCATCCAGATCGGCAGCCAGTGCCGCGCCCTGGACATCGTCAATATTGACCACGGCAGACTGCAGACCCGGCCACTGAAACAGCCGCGCCTTGGTTTGCCAGTAAGCCTCCATCGTTCCGTGGTAGTCCAGATGGTCCTGGGTCAAATTGGTGAAAATCGCGGTCCGGATATGGGTGCCGCTCAGGCGATGTTCCTCGATGCCGATCGAGGAGGCTTCAATCGCGCAGGCCTGTACGCCCGCGTCCAAAAAGCGTCTGAAAGTATGCTGCAGCAACACCGGATCGGGCGTGGTCAGGCCGGTCGCCACGATCTCGGCCACCACATCTTCCACCCCATCCGCCACGACCTCAGCCGCAGCGTTGAGACGCCCTGGCGCTGGCGGCCGGCCAATGCCCAAAGTACCCACCAGGCCGCATGGAACAGGCGCCACCTGCTTCAAATTTGATAGCGCCTGGGCCAACCACCAGGCGGTGGCGGACTTGCCGTTGGTGCCGGTTACCGCCAGCACGTCCAGGTGTTCTGTGGGTTGCCCAAAATATGCCGCGGCGATCGGGCCGCTGGCCACCTTGAGGTGGCGGTAGGCGGCGATGCTGTCATCCGTGAAAGCGTACTGTTCCGCACCGGCCACTTCCACGAGGCAGGCTTTTGCGCCACTGGCCAGCGCACCGGCCACATGCTGGCGGGCATCCGTGGCCGCACCCGGCCAGGCGATAAATCCGTCCCCGGGTCGCACCTTGCGGCTGTCGGTATGAATCGTGCCGGTCACGCGGCTGCGCAGCCAGTTGGCGGCATCGGCAGGCGTACGAAACTCAAGCATCAGAAGCTCTCCTCTTCCGCCTGTGCCACGATCTGCGGTATGACCGTCATATCCGGCTGAACGCCCATCATGCGCAGAGTCTGCTGCACCACTTCGCTGAACACGGGCGCAGCGACGGCGCCGCCATAATACTGACCCGCGCTGGGCTCATCAATCATCACTGCCACGATGATGCGCGGCTTCTCGATCGGTGCCATGCCGACAAACCAACCGCGGTATTTGCGGTTTTTGGCAGTTCCATAGCCCTTGCCGATCTGTTTGTAGGCCGTACCGGATTTGCCACCCACCGAATAGCCAATGGTTTGTGCCTTCTGCCCCGTCCCACCCGGACCCGCCGCCATTTGCAGCATCTTGCGCACCTGGCCGGCGGTGCGCACCGACAAGACCCGCACGCCCACGGCCGGCTCACTGCTCTTGAGCATCGTGGCCGGAATGATCTGACCGTCGTTCGAAAACACGGTGTAAGAACGAGCCATCTGGAACAGCGAGGCCGACAGGCCGTAGCCATACGACATGGTGGCCTGCTCGATTGGCCGCCATGTCTTGTATGGGCGTAGCCGACCCGACACCGCGCCCGGGAAACTGATCTGCGGTTTTTGCCCAAAACCCGCTTGCGAAAAGAGTTCCCACATTTCACGGGGCTGCATCTGCATGGCAAGCTTGGCCGTGCCGATGTTGCTGGATTTTTGAATGATTCCCTCCACCGTCAGCACGCCATTCGGATGCGAATCCGAAATTGTGGAGCCGGTGATGGTGTACTTGCCTGCGCCCGTGTCGACCAGGGATTGGGGCGTGACGCGTCCGGTCTCCAGGCCCAGCCCCACCGTGAACGGCTTCATCACGGACCCGGGCTCAAAGGTGTCTGTCAGGGCCCGGTTGCGCAATTGCTCGCCGCTAAGGTTCTGCCGTTTCGCTGGCGCATAGCTGGGATAGTTGGCCAGCGCCAACACTTCGCCGGTGATCGCGTCGAGCACGACCACGCTGCCGGCCCGCGCCTTGTTGACGGTCACCGCATCGCGCAATTTTTGATAGGCAAAAAACTGCACTTTGCTGTCAATGCTGAGCTGCAAATCCCGACCGTCGACAGGCGCAGTCTGCTCGCCCACATCTTCCACCACACGACCCAGCCGGTCCTTGATCACGCGGCGGGAGCCATTGCGCCCGCCGAGATCCTTGTTGAAAGCGAGCTCAACACCCTCCTGGCCGTGATCTTCCACGTTGGTGAAGCCCACCACATGCGCGGCAGCCTCGCCCTCCGGGTACTGACGCTTGTACTCCTTGCGCTGGTAGATCCCCTTGATCCCCAGCGCATTGATCTCCTGTGCGACCGACTCTTCAACCTGCCGCTTGAGCCAGACAAAAGTCTTGTCTTCGTCCTCCAGACGTCTGTTGAGTTCAGCCATCGGCATCTCCAGGAGCCGGGCCAGCTTTTGCAGCCGGGGCTTGTCCCGCTCGACATCTTCCGGAATGGCCCAGATACTGGGCGCCGGTACGCTGGACGCGAGGATCAAGCCGTTGCGGTCCAGGATACGGCCGCGATTGGCCGGCAGCTCAAGCGTTCGCGCGAAACGCACTTGACCCTGCTTCTGAAAGAACTCATTGGCAATCACCTGGATGTACACCGCGCGTGCGGCCAGACCGACAAACCCGAGGGCAATGGCCGCGACAATGAACTTGCTTCGCCAGACCGGCGTCCTGCTCGCAAGCAACGGACTGGAGGTGTATGCGACGCTGCGACTCATTGGATTTGCCCCACCGCGCCAGGGCCACCCCTAGCCGCAGCTGCATCGCCAGAACCCGCAGCAGCGGATGGCTCGGCGTTATAGGTCACATAGTGAGTGATGGCAGGCGTCGCTGCGCGCATCTGCAATTTTTCCCTGGCCAGGCGCTCCACACGCGACGGTGTGGCCTGCGCCCGCTTCTCCACCTGCAGTCGCTCATTGTCTGCCTCAATCCGCCGCGCTTCCGAGCGGGCCTTGTCGAGATCGGAGAACAATCGGCGTGACTCGTACTGCACGCTCACCAGGTACAAAGCACTGGCCAGCACGGCCAGCAACAAGACAAGGTTCAGCCTGATCATGCCGTCGTTCTCTGCGCCACGCGCATGATCGCACTGCGCGAGCGGGGATTGGAGGCCACCTCGGCTGCCCTGGGCTTGATCCGGTCCAGCGCCTTGAGATGCATGATCCTGGGCGCGGCAAAAGGCGCGCGCCGGTCGTACTCATCGCGCGAATGCCTGGCGATGAACTGCTTGACGATGCGGTCTTCCAGTGAATGGAAACTGATTACCACCAGCCGCCCTCCCGGTTGCAGCACATCGAGACTGGCCTCTAACGCCTGTTGCAGCTCTTCAAGCTCGGCGTTGATGAAAATCCGAAAAGCCTGAAATGTGCGCGTTGCAGGGTTCTGGCCCTGCTCGCGGGTTTTGACCGTGTCAGCCACGAGCTGGGCCAGCTCGGTGGTGGTTGAAATTGGGCCCCGCTCCTGTCGGCGAGCAACAATCGCCTTTGCAATGGCGCCAGCAAACCGTTCTTCACCATAGTCACGTATCACCTCCGCAATTTGATTCGTTTCGGCAGTGGCCAGCCATTGCGCCACACTCTCCCCGCGCGTGGTGTCCATGCGCATGTCCAGCGGGCCCTCGAACCTGAAGCTGAAACCTCGTACCGGGTTGTCGATTTGCGGCGAGCTGATGCCCAGGTCGAGCAACACGCCGGCCACACTCGCCCGGGGCAGTTCGCCCAGATGCGAGAAACCCTGGTGCCGAATGGAAAAGCGCGGATCCTGAATGGTGGCGGCTTCGATCAACGCATCGGGATCTTTGTCGAAGGCGATCAGCCGCCCCTGCGGAGCCAGCCTGGAGAGAATCAGGCGTGCGTGGCCGCCCCGACCAAATGTGGCGTCCACATAGGTATGCGTAGCCGCGCTGAGATCGCCTGGCTCGGTATCCGGATTGTTGAAAAGGGCGTCTACTGCTTCGTTCAACAAGACGGTGGTGTGTTTCCATGAGGTGTCCACCGCCGGCCTTCAGAAAGAAAAGTCCTTGAAGACGTCGGGCATGTCACCCTGCATCGCCTTGGCTTCCTGGGCGTCATAAGTCGCCTTGTCCCACAGCTCGAAATGGTTGCCCATGCCCAGCAGCATGGTGTCTTTCGCTATTCCTGCGGCCTCGCGCAATTCGGGTGAGACCAGCACGCGCCCTGTGCCATCCATCTCGACATCCATGGCATTGCCCAAAAAAATCCGTTTCCACCATTGGGCCGACATCGGCAGGGCTGCAATGCGCTCGCGGAATTTCTCCCACTCGGGACGCGGGAAAACCATCAGACAGCCGTGGGGATGCTTGGTGATGGTGAGCTGGCCGCAGGCGGTTGCATTCAGTACGTCACGATGCCGGGTTGGCACAGACAGCCGACCTTTGGTATCCAGACTTAATGATGAAGCCCCTTGAAACACGACAGTGCGCCCTCTTTTTGTAACCATGCAAGAAATTGGAAGTGCAAAGGCACTTTTCACCACTTAATTGCACTTTTTTGCACTGTATCAGTAAAAACGATCTTCGCAAGCGGGCTTACAACAATTTTTTCCAATGAAATCAAGGACTTAGAGGCGACTTCGCAAGCGTCAGAGCACCAAAACCCGTTCTAAATTAAGCACTTAGCGCGGGTTGTGAAAGTGATGCTTGAATGCGCACATCTTTCGGCGCACGGATCTTTACAGAATGTAACGGGACAGATCCTCATCCCGGCTGAGCTCACCGAGTCGTGCATCGACATAGGCGGCATCGATCTGAATGGTCTGGCCACCGAGCTGGGCGGCATCAAAACTCACCTCATCAAGCAGGCGCTCCATCACCGTTGACAGGCGCCGCGCGCCAATGTTCTCGGTGCGCTCGTTCACGTCGAATGCGATGTGCGCCAGCCGTGTAATGCCAGCGTCCTGAAACTCGATCGTGACGTTTTCAGTGGCCAGCAACGCCTGGTATTGCTTGACCAGCGAGGCATGGGTTTGCGTCAGGATCGCGACAAAATCCTGCACTGACAAAGACTGCAATTCCACACGAATGGGGAAACGGCCCTGCAACTCAGGGATCAGGTCGCTGGGCTTACTCAGATGGAAAGCGCCCGAGGCAATGAACAGGATGTGATCGGTCTTGACCATGCCGTATTTGGTGGACACGGTCGTGCCCTCGACCAGCGGCAGCAAATCGCGCTGTACACCCTGGCGCGATACCTCGGCACCGCTGCCCTCGGAGCGCGAGGTGACTTTGTCGATCTCGTCGATGAACACAATGCCGTTTTGCTCCAGCATGTGCAATGCCTGTGTCTTGATCTCTTCTTCATTGACCAGTTTGGCCGCCTCTTCATCGATCAGCAACTTCAAGGCTTCCGATATCTTGAGCTTGCGCGTCTGGCGCTTGGGGCTTCCCATCTGCCCAAACATGCCACGCAACTGCTCGGTCATCTCTTCCATGCCAGCCGGGCCCATGATCTCGAGTTGCGGTGCAGACTGCGCCACGTCAATCTCGATTTCCCGGTCCGCCAACTGGCCTTCCCGCAGTTTCTTGCGAAAAGACTGGCGCGCCGTACTCTCAGTCTCCGCATTTTGCACGGCACCCAAATCGCCTCGCGGCGGCGGAATCAGGATGTCCAGCACACGCTCCTCGGCAGCGTCTTCGGCGCGCGTGCGCACTTTCTTCATCTCGGCCACCCGCGTTTGCTTGACTGCGATATCGGCCAGATCACGGATGATGGCATCCACATCCTTGCCAACGTAGCCGACTTCGGTGAACTTCGTGGCCTCGACCTTGATGAAAGGCGCATCCGCGAGCCGTGCCAATCGCCGGGCAATTTCAGTCTTGCCCACACCCGTGGGGCCGATCATCAGGATGTTCTTGGGCGTTATTTCTGCGCGCAGGCCGGGCTCCACCTGCTGGCGGCGCCAGCGATTGCGCAAGGCAATGGCCACGGCGCGCTTCGCCTGGTGTTGGCCAACGATGTGCTTGTCAAGCTCGACAACGATTTCCTGCGGGGTCATAGAGGACATAATTTCAATTGAGAGCAGCGCTTTTTGTGATGCAATGGCGGTCGATCCCGCCACGCCTCATAACGTTTCAATGGTGTGGTTCATGTTGGTATAGATGCACAGCTCACCGGCGATCTCCAACGACTTCTTGACGATATCGTGCGCCGACATCTCGGTGTGGTGCAGCAAGGCAATGGCCGAAGCCTGGGCATAGGCGCCACCCGAGCCGATTGTGACGATGCCGTTTTCAGGCTCCAGCACATCACCGTTGCCGGTGATGATGAGCGAGGCCTCGCTGTCCGCCACCGCCAGCATGGCCTCCAGGCGGCGCAATACCCGGTCAGTTCGCCAATCCTTGGTGAGTTCGATCGCTGCTCTGACCAGATGCCCCTGATGCTTTTCGAGCTTGGCTTCGAAGCGCTCGAACAGAGTGAAGGCGTCGGCCGTGGCGCCGGCAAAACCAGCCAGCACCTTGCCGTGGTAAAGCTTGCGCACTTTGCGGGCAGTGCCTTTCACAACAATGTTGCCAAGAGTGACCTGCCCATCGCCACCAATGGCCACTTGCATGCCCTCAGGCGTCTTGCGTCGCACACTGATGATGGTCGTACCGTGAAATTGTTCCATGTCGTTAGTAGATCAGGTCATCCAGCTTGAAAACAAGCCTGGAATGGGGCGCGGCCCGCTAATAAATTCGGATCAACTGGTACGCAGGACGATCCGTGCGTGCTCGTTGATGCCGATCACACTGAAGAACACGGCCACCAGACGCGGTACATCGCGAAACTGCACATGGCAACCCTCGGACTCGCGCACAGCCACCCAGTTCAGGATGCTTCCCGCCGCCGAAAAATCGACACGAATCAGCCGGGAACAAGAAATAACGAGGCGATCAGCCCCCTTCAATCCGGCCTGCAGTTTGTCCAGTGCCTCTGCCGCATCACCCAGGACTTCACCAGTCAACTCCACCATGACAGCGGGCAAGGTGTCCAGCCCCATTGGCGCGGTGAGCGCCTGACTCAAGTCGCCCAGCGGGCCAGGCGCCACATCGCCCGACAGGGCTTGGGCAACTTCAAGGGACCTCGTTGGATCCACATGTTCGTGGACAAAACCACACTGGGCGTCGGCCCAGGGGGGGGGCGACACTTCGTAGATCACGCAATAATCCAGCGCCGCCAATTCAAACTCATCCTGCAGACGCATGATCCGCAAGGCGTCGAGGCGAAGTCGCCACCAGAATGAATCAACCCGTTTGTCACCCGCTGGGGTGCACGACCTCAAGGTCTTCTCAAGAACGTCGGCCCCGGCAAAATGAAGTTGCACGAGCTGCCTGCACCATCCGGCAAACAAGTCCGCCAACGCCCTCGCCGCATCAGGCGCGATGCTGTCCAGCCGGCTCCAGTTCAGGTGCCAGGGCGCTGCAGCACGCGACAAGCTGGCCTGCAAGGCTTGCACTGCCTGAAGGTCAAGCACTGCAGGACATTCCCAAGCGGCCTGGCGTCTTTGCGCCGGCGCAGCGCCCTGATCCCGAGTTGATGCCGCCGACCTGCGCCCCAGCAAATCGGGGGTTGAGAACCACGCCGGTGCCGAGCGCCCGAAGCGTTCAGCGTAATCGAGGGCGACCCGATCGAAACTCGCCTGCTGCCCGGTCGCACGATACAGGTCGAACAAGGCGGCGGCCCAGCCGTCGGCCGAATCTGGATGGACGTTGTGCGCATGCAGCGCAGCCAGAAGACCGGCCTCAGCACCCGCATCATCGCCATTGGCGAAACGGATGGCCGCCTCTTCCAGTTCGGCGTCGGCCAGGTTATCGCCCAACTCGACCGTCAATATTTTGGATGTCGAAAATTCACTGATCCCAGCGTCAAAATTCCTGCTTCCCTGGTTCTTGAATGACATCATCTGCGGCGGAGCACCCGACAGCCCGGAGTCGGCCGGCGCGGCCAGACCCATTTGGGTGGATTCGTAATCAGCCCCTGGTCCCGAGTCGAAAGCCGGGTCCAACTCGGATGCTTGGGTAGACGCAAAGATACTGGTTCTTTCTCTCGGTGCGACGCTCATCGATGCACTGTCATCAGCCATCCCGGACGAACTGGCTGCTACGGGAAAGTTGCCCCCCTGAACCGACACTCCGTCCTGCTTGCCCTTCCACCACTGCCTGGACATCTGTGCTTCAATTTCATCGATCTTCTTGAGCGTCATGGCCCGCTCATCCTGGTTGGAGGCGATGCTGCTCTGAAAGAAAGACGGACGGCCCGCAACGTCGGGGCTGAGCGACGGTCCGTTGCGACGCAATTTGCGCAGATGGTCAAATTCGCGCCGACGCACAAAGTCGTTTTGCCGCTTGCGCTCAATCATCTCCTTGAGCGCCAATTTGCTATAGCCGCTTTCCTGTTCTGGCTCCGGCGTGTCCAGCTCCGACCAGTCTTTCGTCGGGTTACGGACGAACCTGGCCATCTTGGACAGCAAACCGGAGTTAATGTCTTTGGTTGCCATGAGACGCAGACGCAGTGGAGGTGATCGAGGACCGTCTGACGTCAATCGCCAAACATCTTCTGTTTGAGTTCGCGCCGCTGCTGGGCTTCAAGAGACAAATTCGCCGTTGGGCGGGCGAGCAAACGTCCGACTCCGATCGGCTCACCCGTTTCATCGCAATAGCCGTAATCGCCCGCGTCTATGCGAACGATCGACTGCTCGATTTTCTTCAGCAGTTTGCGCTCCCGGTCCCGGGTACGCAACTCAAGTGCGTGCTCTTCCTCGATGGTGGCCCGATCGGCAGGGTCTGGCACCACGACCGTGTCTTCACGCAGATGCTCCGTCGTCTCGCCCGCGTTGCTCAGGATCTCCTGCTTCAGCAACGACAGCTTGCGGCGAAAAAACGCCATCTGGGTATCGTTCATGTACTCATCGTCTGGCATCGCAATCAATTCCGCATCCGTCAATTGCTCAACCGGCTTTGTCTTCCAGTTGTTGGCAAGTTTGGGATCCTTCTTGATGGCCGAAGCAAGGGGAGGAACGATCAACGGGGACGACGCGGTCTGCATGAAACTGGCTTTGGCAGCAGTGGATGCCACCGACTGTGCCATGGAGGGAACCGTCAATTGCGCCAGCCGTGAGGAAGGGCGCCCTGCTCGGGCGGGTCCTGATGCGACCGCGACTGGCGCTGCCGCCACCGGCTGGGCAGATACGGCCGCCTTCGCCATGGTACCGGGCGTCACGGAATGAGTTACTTTGGCTTTAGGCGCCACCACCTCGGGTTTACCGGCTTTCGCGATCATCGTTTTCACTGAATCCTTTACTTTCACTGTTGCTTTGGCTGTCGGCTTGACCGCTTTGACCGTCGGCTTGACTGCCTTGACTGGGGCCGCCTTGACGGTGGCCTTGGCTACGGGTTTGACTTCCTTGCCCCGAACCGGGGCCTTCACCACGGCCTTGGCCGGTGCGGCCTTCTTGACCGACGCTTTAACCACGGCCCTTGCCGCTGATTTGGGAGCCGCCTTCGCCACGGGTTTGGCTTTTTTCTCAGCCGGTTTCGATTTGGCCTTGGCCACCGGCTTGACAACGGCTTTGACGGCAGGCTTGGCCTTGACGACCGCCTTGACCGCTTTGGACGCCGCTTTGGCTTTACCGGGTTGAGCTTTCACTTCTTGCCTCCTCGCAGAATTTGCCTGCGCATGTGTCTCGCTGGCCGACGCGTCCCTGCTGGATGGAGCGCGGTCCGACGCCTTTGAGCTTATACCCTCATTGCGAGCTTTTGAAGGCTTGCTTTGCGCTATTTCACTGGCGCGCGAGTTTACAGGTTTACCCACAGCGAAACCCATCAGTTGCAAAATCGAGACAATCATTTGGCTTCCAGCCTATAAATATAGTTTCAGACTAAACAAGGCTTTGTTCCATACCCTGCAAGAAGATGTCCTTCGGCAGGTCAATGCCGATGAAGACCATTTTGCTGGACCGCTGCTCACCTTCCGCCCAGGCCGGCCCGAGATCACTTCCCATCAACTGGTGCACGCCCTGGAAGATCACCTTGCGGTCAGTGCCTTTCATGTGAAGCACACCTTTGTAACGCAACATCCGCGGGCCATAGATATTGACAATAGCGCCCAGGAAGTCCTCCAGCTTGGCGGGGTCAAAGGCGCGATCCGATTTGAAGACGAAACTCTTGACATCGTCGTCATGGTGATGGTGATGGCCGCCGCCTGCGCTGTGAGACGGATGATCGCAATGCTCGCCAGGCGCATGATCGTGGTGCTCGTGCCCTTCGTGGGCCTGCTCCTCCTCCCTGAGAAAATCAGGATCAATATCAAGCTTCGCATTGAGATTGAACCCGCGCAGGTCAAACACCTCGTTCAAGGCGACTTCACCAAAATGCACCGCTTTTTGCGGCGCACGCGGGTTCATGTGTTTCAGGCGATGCATCAGCGCCTCCACCTCATCGCCCGGCACCAAGTCGGTCTTGCTGATGAATATCTGGTCAGCAAAGCCAACCTGACGGCGCGCTTCCTGGCGTTCATTCAATTGCGTCGCGGCATGTTTGGCGTCCACCAGCGTCAGGATCGAGTCCAGCAGGTAGCTTTCCGCAATTTCATCGTCCATGAAAAAGGTCTGGGCCACCGGACCGGGGTCGGCCAGGCCGGTGGTCTCGATCACGACCCGGTCAAAGTCGAGCTCACCCTTGCGTTTTTTCTCCGCCAGGTCGCGCAGCGTGGCACGCAGGTCCTCGCGGATGGTGCAGCAAATACAGCCATTGCTCATCTGGATGATCTGCTCCTGGGTGTCTGACACCAGGATGTCGCTGTCGATATTTTCTTCGCCAAACTCGTTTTCGATCACGGCGATTTTCTGGCCGTGCGCTTCTTCAAGCACCCGTTTGAGGAGTGTTGTCTTGCCTGAGCCCAGAAAGCCCGTCAGGATGGTTGCAGGAATGAGACTCATCGTTTTTTTCAATGGGTTGACGTCAGAAGCAGGGGAGTGTAGCGGTCAATTGCTTTGGGGTTATTTGCGCAAGACCACCAGGCCCTTGAGGTATTCCCCTTCCGGGAAATTGATCGTCATCGGGTGATCCGGCGCGCCACCCATGCGCTCGGAGATATAGCCGTCCACCTGGGCGTCGATGCCGGCCGAGGCCACGATTTTGTGAAACAGGTCGGCGCTGATGCCGCCCGAGCAGGAATAGGTGAACAGCACGCCCCCCGGTGCCAGTATCTTGAAGGCCAGGCGGTTAATGTCTTTGTAGGCACGCGCCGCCCGCTCGGCATGCGCCACAGTGGGCGCAAACTTCGGTGGGTCCAGAACGATGGCATCAAAGGTCCTGCCCTCAGCGCCAAACTGGCGCAAGGAAGCATTCACATCCGCATCCATGAACGTGGCACAACTCGCCTCAAAACCGTTCAGGGCCACATTGGCTGCGGCCTTTTCAAGGGCCGGGCCGGAGGAATCAATCGAGGTGACGTGGGTCGCACCACCCGTCAACGCGGCCACTGTGAAGCCCCCGGTGTAGCAATAGCAGTTGAGAACGCGCTCGAACTTCAGCCGGCGGCTGTAGTCGGCGAATTTCCTGCGGCTGTCACGCTGGTCGAGGTAAAACCCGGTCTTGTGCCCGGTGGCGATGTTGACGGCCAGGCGCCAGTCATGCTCGCGCAAGACGAGATCCACCGGACCTTCACCGCGCAGCCAGCCACTGACCTCGGGCAAACCCTCCAGCGCCCGGCCACTGGCGTCCGAGCGCTCATACAGCTTGGTCAGGCCCGTGGCATCAAGCAGGGCGTCCGCCAGCACCTCTTTCCAGCGTTCGGCGCCACTGGAGAGAAACTGCGCCACCAGCGTCTCGCCATAGCGGTCCACGATCAGGCCCGGCAAGCCGTCAGACTCGCCGTGCACCAGCCGCATGCTGTCGCTTTGTATGTCAAATCGAGCTCTAGCCCTCACGGAACTTGCGACAGCAGCTATTAAAAACGTAGCATCTACGCGTTGCGACTCGTCGAAACTCCAGACCCGAGCCCGAATTTTGGATGCGGGACTGTAGGCGGCCCAAGCCAGGAAGTTACCGTCAGAGGACTCCACCCGCACGGTTTCGCCCGCATCCGCCGCGCCCTTGGCAATGGCAGACTCAAAAATCCAGGGGTGGCGGCGCAAGAGCGAACGCTCTTTGCCAGCTCTCAATCGAATCGTTTTCATGGGCCAATTGTGAGGCTTTTGCACTCACGCCCGGACCGGGGCTCAGCGTGCCATCAATAGGTGACGGCCATCGCCGGTACGTCGACCCGAATCATGGGCTTGGCGAGCGCCGCATGGACGGCCCTGACGTAATCGGCCGCCCATTTTTCGTCCTCGAACAAAGCGGCGCCTGCGGCCTGTGTCACCAGCAGCACTTTGTCTGCTGTCAATACCTTGCCGCTGGCACGCAGCGGTTCGCAGTCAAGTTCGGTGAACTGGGTGTCAAGCCAGGCGCGGGCAACGTCGGGCGGCATCGGTGGCGCCTCTCCCACATTGAAGTGGAATTCAACCCCTTTATCCAGAAAAACAAGTATTTGACTGCGCATGAATAGCCTTTCTTTCGATAAGCATCAGTGTGCCTTATTTCTGACCGGCGACCTTGATTCTGGCTCGGGGGTGCGCGGCATCGTAAGCCTTGGCCAGGTGCTGAAAATCCAGCCGCGTGTAAACCTGCGTCGTGGTGATGTTGGCGTGGCCCAGCAACTCCTGCACCGCACGCAAATCGCTGCTGGATTGCAGCAGGTGACTGGCAAACGAATGGCGCAACATGTGGGGGTGCACGGGCGTGGTCAGCCCCGCTTGCAGGCTGCGCCGCTTCAGGCGCTGCCAGATGGACTGGGCCGTCAGGCGTGTGCCGTTGCGCCCGATAAAAAGTGCCATCTGCTCCGCTTGGCCCCCCGCCGAGTCACGCAACGCGAGCCAGCGCTGCAAGGCCTCCACCGCCTTGCGGCCCACCGGCACGGTGCGCCGCTTGCCGCCCTTGCCCAGCACATGGGCCTCCGCGCCCTGCACATCGACCCAGCCGCGTGCAGTGGCGCTGGCCATGGCGTCCAGCCCGGTCAATTCGCCGACGCGCAAGCCACTGCCGTAGAGCAGTTCGACGATGGCCGCGTCGCGCGCCTCCAGCCACGGCTCGTTGTCCTCACTGGCGAAACTGGCCAGCTGCACGGAGTCGTCCACACTCAGGGCTTTCGGCAGGGGCTTGCCCGCCTTGGGCGCCCGCACATCCTGCACCGGGTTGCTGGCCACCATTCCTTCGCGGCCCAGCCAGGCGTAAAAACCACGCCAGCCTGACAGAATCAGCGCAATGCCACGGCCGCTGCGCCCGCCACCACCATGCATCTGTGCGACCCAGCGGCGGATGTGGGTGTTCTGGACCTGGTCGAGTTCGACCTTCGCCTGCTCCGCGTAGCCGCACAATTTCTGGAGATCAAGGGTGTACAGCTCAACCGTACGCTGGGCCAGCCGCTTCTCGACACGTACGTGCTCAAGGTAACGCTGGACCAGATCCTCCACCACGTTTACCTCAGGCGCGACAGGGCGGCGCTGGCCAGTTCGGCAATGCGCTCCAGAAAATCGGTGCCCATGGCGCTGTTGAAGCGCTGCGCGTCGGGCGATGCCAGCACCAGCAGCCCGAACGCAGGGGTCGTGCTGCCGGCCGGCCCGGTGCGCAGGGGCAGAATCGCCAGCGACGTGGCCGCCTGGGGATCGGGCAACCAGCTGACCGCCTCGAACCCGGTGTTCACACCACAAAACGGCTCCATCAGCGAGGAGGCGAACAGTTTGGCATCGTCACTTGCACCATGGGCAAAGTCGGCGTGGGCAAACTGCGGCGCCACGCCCCATACCTTGATGCCGACCTGGGGGACCAAGAACTGCTCGGCAATCTCGCCGGCAATCTGACCCGGCAGGTCCAGCGGATCGGCCACCAGGAACAGGCTGCGCGCCCACCGCAGTAGCTTGTCGGACAGCAGGACATTCTCATTGCCATTGCGAATCATGTCCATGATCCGGTGCTCCAGCACCTTGATCTTCTCGCGCAGCATGCCGGCCTGACGCTCCTGCAGACTGACGGCGCGATTGCTGTGCGGACTGGTGAGTTGCACCGCGGCCAGCAACTCGGCGTGGCGCTCAAAAAAATCGGGCGTATTGGCTAGGTAGTTGGCAATGTCGTCTTCGGTGATGGGGTTGGTGAATGGGGTAGTCATAGGTTGTCGGGTAGGTCAATCTCGCCGTGAAAAACAGTCGTTGCCGGGCCGGTCATCAGCACCGGCGATGTCGCGCCAGCCCAGGAAATGGTCAAGGTGCCGCCGCGCGTCTGGACATCCACCGTGCTGTCCAGCAGCCCGAGCCGGATGCCGGCCACCACGGCCGCGCACGCGCCAGAGCCGCAGGCCAGGGTTTCGCCCGCGCCGCGCTCAAACACCCGCAGCCGAATGTGGCCGCGGTCCACGACCTGCATGAACCCGGCATTCACGCGCCGGGGGAAACAGGGGTGACGTTCAATCAGCGGGCCCTGCGCCAGCACCGGGGCCGTCTCCACATCGTCCACCACCTGCACCGCGTGCGGATTGCCCATTGACAAGACCGCTACAAAAACAGTAGCTGCTTGCGCAGTATCCACGAGGGCTAGAGGCCATTTTTGCCAAGTGCCCGAGGTTTGGGGCTGCAGACCGGTCGCCTCAAACGGGATGTCAGCCAGCTCGAACACCGGGGCGCCCATGTTGACGGTCACCCGGCCGTCGGCGTTGAGTTGGGGCTCAATCACGCCGCCCAGCGTCCGCACCCGGATGGCGTCCTTGCCGGTCAGGCCCTGATCCCGCACATAACGGGCAAAGCAGCGCGCGCCGTTGCCGCACTGCTCCACCTCGGCGCCATCGGCGTTGTGGATCACATACTCGAAGTCGATGCCCGGCCCGGGGGACGGCCGCACCGTCAAGATCTGGTCAGCGCCAACGCCAAAGTGACGGTCGGCCAGCCGGCGGTACTGCGCAGCCGACAGGCCCAGCCGCCCGCGCGTCTCGTCAAGCACCACGAAGTCGTTGCCGGCACCCTGCATTTTGGTGAATGGAATTCGCATGCGGGAATTATCCCTGTTCGCTGGCGGGGTGTCTCACCTCAAGGCAGTGGGGGCAGAAACCCAATTCAATGCAAAATAAACCCATGGCAAGACCCAACCAACTCCTGCATCCGCAACGCGAACCCGCGCCCCTCCGTCCGGCCGCCACGGTACTGCTGCTGCGCGACAGCGACAACGGCATTGAAGTGCTGATGACGCGCCGCTCCATGACGGCCAGCTTTGCCCCCGGCGCCTATGTGTTTCCCGGTGGCGGAGTGGACGCCGCCGACGCAGCCAGCCACGCGCAGGCGCTGCGGCGAGCCACGCAGAGTGACCTGCACCTGACCCAGGCCATTGCCGCCATCCGCGAGAGTTTTGAAGAATTGGGCGTGCTGCTCGCCCGCAAGGCAGACGGCGCGCATGCCGACCACGGCGATATCGCCGCGCTGGACCGCTCCAAGCCCTTCACCGCCCAATGCCAGGCCCGTGGCCTGACCCTGGCCGCCGACGAAGTGTTTGTGCTGGCGCACTGGATCACCGACCGCGACTTGCCGCGCCGCTTTGACGTGCCCTTTCTGGTCGCGCGCATGCCCGACGGCCAGACACCGGTGGCCGATGAAACCGAGCAGTTCGAGCCGGTGTGGGTGCGTCCGGCGGACGCGCTGGCGCGGCACAAGGCGGGTGAGTTTTTCATCATCTTTCCGACCATCCGTACGCTGGAGCGATTGCTGGACTATGCAACGGTGGATACCGTGCTGCAGGCCTGCGCCGCCACCGAGCAGCCGCTGTGGACCAGTTGTCCGCGCGCCGGCCTGCTGGCAGGCCACGAGGCCAGGTACATGGAGCACGAGCACCCCTACGGTGAGTTGGCGCTGGTCTGCCCGGACGGGCAGATCGTGCACGCGCTGGACTGGCAGTCCGAGCAACCGGTGTCCTTGTTGAAAAACGTGCTGCGCCTCACCGCCCCGAATCCCGGCGCCATGACCGGCCCCGGTACCAACAGCTATCTGGTGGGAGACCCGCACACCGGCTATATCGCCATCGACCCCGGGCCGGCCGACGCCGATCACATCGAGAAGTTGTGGCGCGCTGCGGGCGGTGATATCCGCATGATTGTGTGCACCCACTCGCACGCGGATCATTCCCCCGGCGCGAAACCGCTGCAGGCCCTGTGCGAACCGAAACCGCCGATTCTGGGCCTGCCCTCGGCACCCACGGCACGCAAAGCGAGCGAATTCACGCCCGACCAGTCGCTACAAAATCAGGAGCTACTCAGGCTTGAAGGACGCGGGCCAGAGGGTGATTTGACTCATACCCTGCAGGTGATCCACACGCCTGGCCACGCGGCCAACCACCTGTGCCTGGTGCTGCTGGAAGACGGCCTGCTGTTCAGCGGCGACCACATCCTCAATGGCAGCACCACCGTGATTGACCCGCCGGATGGCGACATGACGGCCTACCTCGACTCGCTGGACACCTTGAGCGCCGCCTGCACGGAGCACCGGATCGAATTCATCCTGCCAGCGCACGGCTACGTCATCGGCGGCTACGCCGGCGAAGCCAGCGCGGCCATAGCGCATCTCAAGGCCCATCGTCTCAAACGCGAAGCCAAGATCCTCAAGGTGATGCAGGCGCACCCCGACGGCACGCTGGACGACTGGGTGGAACACGCTTACGACGACGTGCCACCCCGCATGTGGCCGGTGGCCAAACGCTCACTGATGGCCCATGTGGCGCGCATTGAATCCATGATGACCTGAGAGGGCCAACCCTTGCCGGCAATCATTGTTTCCTGCCTGGCCCTGCTCTTTGTGCTCTGGTTGCTGGGTCAGCCCTGGCTGATCGAACACAAGCGCAGGCAGATTCGCGCCCGGCCTTTTCCTCCTGCCTGGCGCGATATCCTGAGGCAACGTGTGCCCTACGTGCGCGCGCTGCCGTCCGATTTACAGCTCCAGCTCAAGCAGCACATCCAGGTCTTCCTTGCCGAGAAGGCCTTCATCGGTTGTGCGGGGCTGGAAATCACCGACGAGATGCGGGTGACCATCGCGGCGCAGGCCTGCCTGCTGCTGCTCAATCGCCCCAGGGGCTATTACCCTGGCCTGAGCCAAGTGCTGGTCTACCCGGGCAGCTTTGTGGTCCAGCGGGAGCACATGGATGACGTGGGCGTCGCCCACCACGCGCGCCAGGTGCTGTCCGGGGAATCGTGGTCGCAGGGGCAAGTGATCCTGTCGTGGCACGACACGCTCGAAGACGCCGCCACGCCAGACGATGGTCAGAATGTCGTCATCCATGAGTTTGCCCACCAGCTTGACCAGGAGACGGGCGCCGCCAACGGTGCCCCGGCGCTGGCCCGGCGCGAGCACTACGCCCGCTGGTCGCAGGTGCTGGGGACCGAGTTCAGCGACTTGCAGGCGCGCACATCGCACACCCAAGCGTCCTTGTTCAGCGACTACGGCGCCACCGACCCGGCCGAGTTCTTTGCGGTGATCTCGGAGGTCTTCTTTGAGCAGCCGCAACGCATGGCCACGGAACACCCGGCGCTGTACCGCGAACTCAGCCAGCTCTACCGGCTCGATCCCCTCAGTTGGTGATACCCGGACGGTTAACATCCTGCCAATGAGCCCGAATAAAAAACCTGCACCCCGTGCGCCCCATGCGCCCATACCCGGCGAACGCCTGGCCAAGCGCATCGCCGAGATGGTGCCCTGCTCACGCCGCGAGGCCGAGCAATACATTGCCGGCGGCTGGGTGAGCGTCGACGGCCAGGTGGTGGAAGAACCCCAATTCAAGGTGCTGAACCAGAAGGTCGAACTGGACAAAAATGCCAGCCTGATGGACGTCACGCAAGTCACCCTGCTGTTGCACAAGCCGCCCGGCTATGACGATGGTGACGATGAGGAAGACGATGAGGACGAGCCGCGCGCCAGGGCACGTGCGCCCGGCAAGGCGCCGAAGAAGGCACGGCAGCTGCTCACGCCCGCCAATCGCGCCGCCGATGATGCCTCGGGCATCCGGCTTCTCAAGCGGCATTTTGCCGACCTGACTTCACCGGTGCCGCTGGAAGTGGGTGCCGGTGGCCTGCTGGTCTTCACGCAGGACTGGCGGGTAGCGCGCAAGCTCACCGAAGACGCGGGCGTCATCGAGCATGAAGTCATCGTCGAGATCGAAGGCGAAATCGCGCCCGACACCCTGCAGCGCCTCAATCAGGGACTCAGCTCCGACGGCCACCCCCTGCCACGCGTCAAGGTCAGCGTCAACAGCGCCAATGAAGGCAAAAGCAAGCTGCGTTTTGCCGTCAAAGGCACGCATCCGGGCCTGATTGCCTACCTGTGCGAACGGGTGGGTCTGAAAATACTCAGCATGAAGCGCATCCGCATTGGCCGCGTGTCGTTGACGACCCTGCCGATCGGGCAGTGGCGCTACCTGCTGCCGCACGAGCGCTTCTAGCTTCAGGCGCTGAACAACTGGCCGCGCGCGGCATCGGTGATGGCCACCACGCAAGGGTGCGTGATGCGCCGTTCCACCGACACGGCAAAAAACTCCTCCACCAGCTCATTGGTGCGGCCAATCACCTCTACGCCGAACTGTGCCACCGTCTCGGCTTCCAGCACCGTGGGCGCCATGAAGACGCCCCGCCCTTCGCGGCCAAACGCCGTCATCAACGCACCGTCGTCAAACTCGCCGATCACCCGGGGGTGAATCTGGTGCCGGGTTAGCCAGCCCTCCAGCTGCTGGCGCACCGAGGCCGACGCGCCCTGGATCAACATCGGCATGTCGTTCAGGCACCCCGGGAACGCACCTTGAAGCCGTGACTTGAGCGCAGGCGCACAGAAAAAACTCATCGCCGTGCTGCCCAGCGGGTGGTTGAACGCCTTGACGCTGACGCGCCGGGACATAGGCTCATCGGCAATCACCAGGTCCAGCCGGTGCAGGGCCAATTGCGCCAGCAGGTCGGGGAACTTGCCCTCACTGCAAATCAGCCGGACCGGCTCATTCACGGACAGGGCCGGCTCCAACAGGCGATAGGCGACCGACTTGGCCACTGAATCGGCCACGCCCACCCGGAAGTCCAGCACCCGCTGGCCGCCACGCGCCTGACGCAACGTGGTTTCCAGCTCGGCGCCCAGCGTGAATATCTGATCCGCATAGCCCAGCGCCAGCCGCCCGTCCTCGGTCAATTCAAGCTGGCGGCCGCTCTTGCGAAACAGCTTGCGACCGAGCCAATCTTCCAGCAGCTTGATCTGGCCGGACAGGGTTTGCGGCGTGGTATGCAGCTGCTCGCCGGCGCGCATGACGCCGCCGGCTTTGGCGGTGACCCAAAAATAGTGCAAGTGCTTGAAATTCATCGGACGGCTCCTGTGTGCATACTTCTATTATTCGTATTTTTCGAAGTTTAATTGCAAAAAATACGAATTTACACGAAGTGATGGAATGCCTATAGTTGGCTTTGTCACACACCTCGTGACGCTGACAGGAGTTTCCGATATGCGATTAAGTACCAAAAGCCGTTTTGCCCTGACTGCGATGATCGACGTCGCGCTGCGCGAGAAATCGGGTCCGGTCCCCCTGTCCGACATTGCAGCGCGGCAACAAATTTCGCTGTCCTACTTGGAGCAAATGTTCAGCAAGCTGCGTCAGCACGGTTTGGTGGAAAGCACCCGCGGCCCCGGCGGCGGCTATGCGCTGGGTCACCGGGCCGACAGCATCACCGTAGCGGACATCATTGGCGCGGTGGAAGGTGGCGAGGATCGCCGCACCTTGGACGCGAGCCGTCAAGGCAAGGTCGTGGCGCGGGATGCGACAAAGGATCTGACCCAGGATCTGTGGGACGCCTTGAACTCGAAAATGCTGGATTACATGCAGTCCATTACGTTGCGCAGCCTGGTGCTGCAGCAACTTGCCAAAGGCGTCGGCGTGGAAGAGCGCAAGGTGGCCAATCGGGGCGTGTTCAAAAAGCCCAGAACCGAGCCCTTGCAGGCCACCGCGCCGAATTCCGTGTTTGCGCTCGGTCAGTCCTTGCTCGCCAGAGGCTAGGCCAAGACCGAGTCAGGGCGTGCGAGGCGCGCTGCCTGGCGCGGCGGCGACTTCTTGCACCGGCCCTACCCGCTCATTCGTCCAGTGCAGCAGGTCCAGCCACATCTGGCGCATCTCGCCATCTTGCGGAGTCCGCGTGGCATTGGGCAGCTCGATCGTGACCACTGGCACCCCCTTGTGCACCCCGCCATAGTTGCCCAGCGAACCGGGGAAGATACCGACCTGATCGAGGTACAGGCGCCCCAGTCGCGACGGCGGTACCGAGGGCCCGTCGAAATCGAGCACACCATACGGGGCATGGATGCTCACAATCAACTGCGGTTTGAAGCCGCTCATCTCGTCATACAGGAATCGTGACTCGGGCTCGGACAAGGGCGTGGCGCCGGGCCAGCGACGCGGATCTTTGCGGGTACGTTTTTCCCAGTAAACCCTGGCGTCCCGCTGCCAGTTGGGCGTGGGAAAGTTGCGATTCAAATCCACGCCATTGGCATTGACGCGCGTCGGCGATCCGCTGAAAACACCATCCGGATTGAGCATCGGCACAAAGCGCCAGTGAATCCCCTGCCGCACATCAGCCGGCAGTTGCGCTGCCAGCCTGATCCAGTGCAGTGCCACTGCGGCAGAAGACAACTCATCGCCGTGAATGGCGCCCACCACCAGCACCCGCAACGTGGCATGGGCCGGCTTGACATCGCGCACCCAGAGCGTTCTGCCCTTCACCGAGCGGGCCGCTGTGGGCTGCAGTTGCGCGGCCTCGCACAACTCGCGCTTCACATTCGGCAACCTGGCGGCAAAATCAATGCAGAGCGTCCCGGATTGGGCGCCACTAGCTATCAATAAAACAGCAAGCAACATGAACCTGAGGCAACGAACGGGCATGGCTGCGAGTTTAACTGTCACACATCGGGTGTGTACTGTCTGCCCCATGACGAAAGGATAAAAGTGTGAAGCCCACCGATAAGCCGGATTCTGTGCAACTGCAGACCCTTGCGGGCCTGCAGAAGTGACTGCCATTACTCTGGGCTGCTGGTCACCCAACAGCTCGATGCTACCTACCCGCACACTCCGGGGGCCCCGTCAACGTGTGCCTACTTGGTATTGCTGCGCGTAGAGATTGCCCGTTTCACCCGAACTGAATCGGCTCGTCTCTGTTGCTCTAATCCTCACCTTATACCTTGCGGCTTTCAGTGGACAGCCGTTAGCTGCTACGCTGCCCTATGCAGTCCGGACGTTCCTCCAGTGCCTGGTTTCCCAGATTGCACCAGCGGCAGTCTGGCGGGCTTCACACCCCGATTATCGCGGCTATCCATAACCATATATCGAAACAAGTCGATGAAGTAGTTGAAAATGGCGGAATTCCCACCGTCAGCCCCACGCACAATCTGCAACCACGACAGGAGCCGCTCATGAAAGCCGACAACATTCTGCAAACCATTGGCAACACGCCGCACGTCCGCATGAACCGCCTGTTTGGGGCAGGTCACAAGGTCTACATCAAGTCCGAGCGCAGCAACCCCGGCGGCTCCATCAAGGACCGCATTGCGCTGGCGATGGTGGAAGCTGCCGAGAAAAGTGGTGAGCTCAAGCCCGGTGCCACCATCATTGAGCCGACCTCCGGCAACACCGGCGTCGGCCTGGCCATGGTGGCCGCGGTCAAGGGTTACAAACTCATTCTGGTCATGCCCGACAGCATGTCGGTGGAACGCCGCCGCCTGATGCTGGCCTATGGCGCCTCGTTCGACCTGACACCGCGCGAAAAAGGCATGAAAGGCTCCATCGCCCGCGCCATGGAACTGGTGGCCGCCACAGCCAACTCATGGATGCCCCAGCAGTTTGAAAACCCGGCCAACATCGAGGCCCACGCACGCACCACGGCGCAGGAAATCCTGGCCGACTTCCCCGATGGCATTGACGCGCTGATCACCGGCGTTGGCACCGGCGGGCACCTGACGGGTTGCGCCCAGGTCCTCAAAGCCAAATGGCCCAACTTGAAGGTCTTTGCAGTGGAGCCGGTGGCGTCACCGGTCATTTCCGGCGGCGCCCCCTCACCCCACCCGATTCAGGGCATTGGCGCCGGCTTTATTCCGAAAAACCTGAACATGGCCTTGCTCGATGGCGTGATTCAGGTGGATGCCGAACCGGCCCGGGAAATGGCGCGCCGCTGCGCCCGGGAAGAAGGCATTCTGGTCGGCATCTCCAGTGGTGCCACCTTGGCCGCCATTGCGCAAAAACTGCCCGACCTGCCGGCCGGCGCCACCGTGCTGGGTTTCAACTACGACACCGGCGAACGCTACCTGTCGATCGAGGGCTTTTTGCCGGCCTGATTGCCGATTGGCGCGAAACCTATCGTCGGGGACGTTTGGAGCCGCTCTGGGTGGCCACTAAAGACTGCGTCCGATCACTCAGCACTCCTTTGTCGCAGCCTTTCTTGCCCTCAAGCAGTCAATCGAAATAGCATGGACTGCTGCTGTCGGTTCGACCTTGATTCGCGTCTCTGTTTGGGCGACGCTGACAACGGGAAACTAGTCATCTTGACTGGCTAACTGGCAGCTTTGTGCGGCGGACGTTCGTCACTATGAACTGGCCGCCGTGAAACAGTCGCTCGTGCGAGCACACCGCGGAAGCGGATCAGGTGCAGGCGCGGGCGCGGGCGGGGAACCAGCGTGGGGTGGCTCATGCGCGTGACCTTGAACGTGTCGGCCAAGATTGCACCTTCTCCTGCATGTGGTGTGTGCATTCGCCAGTGATTTGCGTTCCCCTTCTACGGGTTTTTCGAACGCAGTTGCTCGAAAACCACCTGGTTGGCTTGCATATCGTGCGCATAACCTGAACTTTTACACACGGCGAGCGTAACTCGGCCACCGTCCGAGAGCGTAATCTCCACGCCCAGCTTGCTTTCCAGCAAGCCATCGATCATCCGCACACTGGCGATCTGGTCACGGGCGATGCGTGCCGCTTCGGCACCCGGTCCGACGGGATGCCGCCATCGCTCTCGGGGCAAGAAGACGAGGGATTGCGACGACAGGCCCAGTTCTCCTGCGTTGCCCATCGATGAAGTGCCGCACCTCAGCGCGTTGTCAATGCCCAGCATGTGGTGAAGCGGACCCGTCTTCCAAAGGACACTCTGCAGTGGGAACAGCCGCCACGGGCCTTCGCTGTCGGGAAATGCAGACTGCCGGCGGGCTTCCTGACGCTTCCTGCGCGTATCGGCGTCAAGCCCCCGCAGGGGACAGTCGAGAACTTCCTGATCGCTTGGAGGGCCGAAGGTGTGGAACCCCGGCAATCCTGTGCAGAAGCTGGACTTGTCCTCCATGGTCGTGACGAGCCCTTCTGCGTCATAGCGAATCAGCAGGCGGTGCAATAGGTATCGTGCATTCTGCGCCCAGGGAAATACCACGCCACCACCGACCATGCCAATCGCGACCCAGGCGCCCGATTCAGCCTCCAGGTAGTTTGACTCGTAGTAAACCCAGCTGCCGTCCGCACTCTCCACATCCGGCCCCTTGGGAAGCAGCGCCTGCACGTCGTCGCGGGTACTCTTGCCAATGACGATGCGCGCTACGACTTCGTCGGTGAGGTCGCTGCGTGATTCATGGAAGCCCGGACTGCGCTTGTACGGCACCATGCAGGCACTCAGTGCAAGACCTGTCACGGCCATGGCAATGAGGAATCGTAGGCCTCGGGCCAGCGCTGACAAGCGACTCCAGGCAAGGCGATCAGTTGTACCAAACGTCATTTAGGCGGGTTTTTGCTCAAGAATGATCCAAACATTATGCGATGGACGCACCTGGGAACGCTTGCTCTGGGGGATAGGCCGTTCAAACGCTCCTTTCCGTGACGACAGAGTGGCCAGACCCGCCGAACCTACCGGTCGGAACTGTGGTTTCGGTCTTTGTGGTCGACAGTGGCCCGCCGAGCGCCAATGAACCCGGCGGCACAGGCAGCTCGGAGAGCTCGTTGACTTGTTTGCCCGTGCCATGAGGTTGCCTTACCTCGGCCCCGAAAGTCCCGGGCGCAGCCGCTCCCAGCAGCCTCAGGTGCCAAACCGTCTGAACGGTGATCGGTCGTGATACTCAGGCCGCGCGGGCCTGCAGATCCAGGTTCGCGAGTATCTTCTCGATGACAGTCTGCTCCGGGATGGCTGCGATGATCTTCAACTCGCGGGCTCAAACCGATCGGCGCGCCGTCATTGCCCTCTGTGGCGCCTTCTTGCTGGTCCGCTCCACTGGGTGCCGTCGATCTCTTGGGTGCCTCGCAGCAACTACGAACCACACAGTCGGGCGCCTGAACCGGACGGGCATGAGTATCCGCAAATCGCCGGGACTCGCCCTTCGTGCGTGGCGTCATGATGCACATTAAGGCCAAGAGTCGTCCACGCTCTTCCTTACTTTCATTTTACCGCTCGAAGGTCGACGTCAATTTGGTCAAGAAGAATCTGCTGCCAATCGGGCGGGAAATTGAGCGGCGACAAAACCGGCTTGCTGACGATTTCTACTTCAGTCGAGTTCGACGCCACAGGCTTGATGAATACCGCGATTCGTTCTCCCCAGCTCAGCCACGTGACGCCTTTCGCCAGGATTAGCCGGCCGCCCTGCCTGTCGCTTTCGACAACGTCGAGCTTTTTGTCCCTCGCGGCTGCGAGCGTGGCGTTAAAAACATTCTCAGATGCATATGGGTAGACGCGGGTGACACCTTGTCCCTTAGATTCCTTGACAGTCTCGGTTGATGCGCAACCGCACATAAGGAGTGTGACGATGCACATCAGGGAAGAGATAGTTCTCGCTCGACCGCCAACGGCGACCAGGGTGCTTCTCGCATTCACAGCTTCGTTCCTCCAAAGCTTCAGCTTATGCTGCCCCATTCATATCTTTTTGATTTTTCTCAAGTGAATGGGGTTGGGTAAACCGCGCCATTGATTTCGAGGCTGCTTGCGAACGTTCGCTCCAGGCCGTTTGCAGCATGCCGCTTGGCTCCCCGGCGAAAGCTCGAACCAACGGCATCAATCCATCCCACTTCGATGGACTGCGTGAGACCATGACAAGCTGCGGCAGATGAATGCCCGCTTCTGCAGAACAGCCATAGGTCGCCTGAATTTCCGACGATTGGTCCATCGAACCACGGACAGGCGTCCGATGCACTTATCATTCGCACCTGCTTGATAACCACGAGCCCACAATGATCCGATTGACCGAACTCAAACTCCCCTTGTCTGCCCTGCCGGTGGATGCGCGCCGCGCCACCGACGCGCCGCCGGAAACCGAGGCCGACCGCGCCCCTGCCCCGCATCCCGTTGAGGCCTTAAGACGTTTGTGCGCGCAAGCCCTGGGGCTGGGTGTTGCAGAAATTGCCGATCTGCAGGTCTTCAAGCGCAGCTTTGATGCGCGCAAGGCGGAACTGCTGGCGGTCTATATCGTCGACCTGACGCTGCTGGACCCCTCTCAAGAGCCGGTGCTGCTGGCACGCCTTGAAAACCACCCCCACATCGGCCCCACACCCGACATGGTGTACCACCCGGTGGGGCAGGCGCCTGCCGACCTCGCCGTGCGCCCGGTGGTGGTGGGCTTTGGCCCCTGCGGCATTTTTGCCGCGCTGGTGCTGGCGCAAATGGGCTTCAAGCCCATCGTGCTGGAACGAGGCAAACAAGTACGCGAACGCACCAAGGACACCTGGGGCCTGTGGCGCAAGCATGTGCTCAACCCCGAATCCAATGTGCAATTTGGTGAGGGCGGTGCCGGCACCTTCTCGGACGGCAAGCTGTACAGCCAGATCAAGGACCCGCGCTACCTGGGGCGGAAGGTGATGAACGAGTTCGTGAAAGCGGGCGCGCCGCCTGAAATTCTGGTGGACGCACACCCACACATTGGCACCTTCAAGCTGGTGAAGGTGGTGGAAAACCTGCGCGAGCAGATCATTGCCTTGGGCGGTGAGATCCGCTTTCAGCAACGCGTGACCGATGTTCAGATTGAAGACGGTCCGCAGGGGCGGCACGTGCGCGGTCTGACGGTGCTGGACCAGGCCGCCGGCCAGTCCTACGAGTTGCATGCCGAGCAGGTGGTGATGGCACTGGGCCACAGCTCACGGGACACCTGCGCCATGCTGTACCAGCGCGGCGTGGCGATGGAAGCCAAACCGTTCTCGATCGGCTTTCGCATCGAGCACCCGCAAAGCGTGATTGACCGCGCCCGCTGGGGCCGCCATGCCGGCCACCCGCTGCTGGGTGCGGCGGATTACAAGCTGGTGCACCACGCCAGCAATGGCCGCTCGGTCTACAGTTTTTGCATGTGCCCCGGCGGTACAGTGGTCGCGGCCACATCGGAGCCCGGTCGAGTGGTGACCAACGGCATGAGCCAGTACTCGCGCAACGAGCGCAACGCCAATGCCGGCATCGTGGTGGGCATTGACCCGCGCGACTACCCCACAGATGCCGCGGCCTTCCACGCCACTCTGGGTGAAGACGTTCAGGCCCAGCCCCGCACTGGCGCAGCCCAGCATCATCCGCTGGCGGGCATCGTGCTGCAGCGCCAGCTGGAATCGAATGCCTATGTGATGGGTGGCGCCGACTACAACGCGCCCGGCCAGCTGGTCGGCGACTTCATCGCCGGCCGGGCCTCCACCCAACTGGGCAGCGTAGAGCCCTCGTACAAGCCCGGCGTCACGCTGGGGAATCTGACCGCAGCCCTGCCGACCTACGCCATCGAAGCCATCCGCGAGGCCCTGCCCGCGTTTGCCCGCAAGATCAGGGGGTTTGACATGCCCGACGCGGTATTGACCGGCGTGGAAACACGCACCTCGTCACCGCTGAAGATGCCGCGGGATGACGACTATCAGAGTACCAACACCCGGGGCTTGTACCCGGCGGGCGAAGGTGCCAGCTACGCCGGTGGCATTCTCTCCGCCGGGGTGGATGGCATCCGGGTGGCGGAAGCTGTGGCGCGACGCCTGTTGGCCTGAACGCTCAGGCCGCGCGCTTGAACATGGCCAGCAGTGACCCGGCCAGCACAAAGAGCCCGCCAAAGGTGCGGTTCATGGCGCGAATGTGGGCGGGGGATTTCAGCGCCCCCAACACCCGTGACGCCAGCACCGTGTAGCCGGCCATCACCACCAGATCCGTGAACGTCAGCGTCGCGGTGATGATGAGGTATTGAGGCAGCAGGGGTTGCGACAGGTTGATGAACTGCGGCACCACGGCCAGCAGGAAAACCGTGCCCTTGGGGTTGACCGCATTGATCATCCAGGCCCGCAGGATCATGGATCTGCGGGTGACGACGGCGCCCTTGTCCGCATTGGCGACCATGGGCGTGGGCGGTGCGCGCCATTGCGCAATGCCCAGCCAGATCAGATAGGCCACCCCCAGCCACTTGACCACCAGGAAAGCGGTCCCGGAGGCTGCCACCAGCGCGCCAAGCCCAACCGCCACCACAATCACCTGCGTCCAGATCCCCAGGATCAAACCAAAGGTGGTGAAGTAACCGCGGCGAAAGCCATGGTTCAGACCGGCGCTCATGGCCGCGATCGCACCCGCTCCCGGCGAGATGCTGATCGCCCACGATGCAGCAAAGAACGCGAGCCAGGTGGAGAGCGCCATGGGGCCCGGTTCAGACCGGTGCGTTTTGCTGCAGGGCCGCGATGCGCTCTTCGATCGGCGGGTGGGTGGCAAATAGCTGCCCCACGCCGCCCGCGATGCCGAAAGCCGCCACACTCTTGGGCAATGCACCCGGCTGCATGCCTCCCAGACGGGCCAGGGCGTTGATCATCGGCTGGCGGCGCCCCATCAGCTGGGCCGAGCCCGCATCGGCCCGGAATTCACGGTGGCGCGAGAACCAGGCCACGACAATGGCGGCGGCAAAGCCCAGCACGATGTCCAGCACGATGGTAGTGATCATGTAGCCGATGCCAGGTCCGCTTGAGCGCTCGTCGCCTTTGCGCAGGAAGCTGTCGACCGCGTAGCCGATCACGCGGCTCAGGAACACCACAAAAGTGTTCATCACGCCTTGAATCAAGGTCATGGTGACCATGTCGCCATTCGCCACGTGGGCGATTTCATGGGCGATGACGGCCTCGATTTCTTCGTGCGTCATGCCGGCAAGCAAGCCTGTGGACACGGCCACCAGCGCCGAGTTCTTGAACGCACCGGTAGCAAAGGCGTTGGGCTCGCCATCGAAGATGCCGACTTCGGGCATGCCGATACTGGCTTTTTCGGCCAGCTTGCGCACGGTTTCCACGATCCAGGCTTCGTCCGCGTTCTGCGGCTGGTTGATGATGCGCACACCGGCAGTCCACTTGGCCATGGGCTTGCTGATGAGCAGGGAGATGATGGCGCCGCCAAAGCCCATGACCAGGGCGAAGCCCAGCAAAGAGCCCAAGTCCAGGCCATTTGGGGTCAGGTAACGATTCACACCGAGCAGACTGGCGACGATGCCAAGCACCGCCACCACCAGCACATTGGTCAGGACAAACAAAATGATGCGTTTCATGTTTTTCTTTCAAATACGGTTTGAATCAGCAATCCGTTGGCACGAATGGTAGGGGCAGGCTGCCCGATTTCAAGGCACAGCCCCTTAATTGCACATCAAGTTTACGGGCATTCGCCCAAGCGTCTACCGGGCTCGGCGGTCGCGGCTTTGGGCCGGCGAAACACCGTGGCGTCGGCATAAAACGCAGCGTCTTCATTAGCCCCCGACCAGCCTGGCACCCCCAGCACCGGCAAATGCGCAAACGGTTTGCTCGCCAGCTTCTCCGCGCTCAGATCAGCAGCCATCCAGGCATCCATATCCGCTATCGAATTGCTAGCTGCCTGCGCCCGATACACGTGGGCTGTGATCGCTTTTCGCGGTGAAACCAGTTTCTCCAGCAACGCGTGCCCGAACAGCACCAGATGCGCCTGCGGCCACAGCGGGCGCAAGGTGACAAACAGGCGGTACCAGTCTTTGGCCACCAGGGCATCCCATAGCAGGTCCGGCGCCTGCAGGAAGGCCGCGTTCTCGTCAAACACGGTCAAGCCGTCGCGGGCCGGGCCGCGCACGGGCTGGATGCCGCTGTGGGCGATCTGGGCCGCCTGCAGCTGGTTCAGCCGTTTCTTGGTCAGGGGAAAGCGCATCCAGCACAAACCGTTGAAGAAATCGTGCAGGCCGTCACGCGTGGGCACACAACCAGTATCGAAGATGTATTGCTCGTAGGCGACACCGCAGGGCAGATCGCTTTGTGGCACAAAACGCACCGGTGCCAGCGCGGCCTGATTCAATGCCTGCGGCTGGGCCTCACCGGCGGCCACACGTTGCGCCACCGGGTTACCCAATTCGCGCCACGGCGCCAGCCAGGGCGCTGCCCAGTCGATGTCACCCACCGCTGGCGCCGCAGCGGCCGGGCCCGTCATGTCGCGGCTAACGCCAGGAAATGCCGCTTGTCACGCACGCTGACTTTGGACGTGCCTTCGTCACGCAGGTCGAACGCGCCCGTTGCGGCCAACAGTTTGGTCAGCGTCGCGTAGCCATAGTTGCGCGCATCAAACGAGGCCTTGTTGCCGATGTGAGTGCCCACCGGACCGACCCCGGCCCAGCCATCTTCATCCTCGCAGGCAATAACTGCGCCCCGCAAAAGACTGAGCAGCTTGGTGTCTTTCCGGAGTTGTTCGGTGGGCACGCGCAAGGGCTGCGCCGGTTTGGCCGGGGCCACACCGGCCTCCGCCGAAACGGCGGGGCCGACCACCGCCGCCGTATCAACGCCATCGACTGCACCCAGACGGTCAAGGTACAGGAACCGGGAACACGCGTTGACAAAGGGTTCTGGCGTTTTCTGGGCACCAAAGCCATACACGGCGGCCCCTTTGGCGCGCAGATGCATCACCAGCGGCGTGAAGTCCGCATCGGACGAAACGATGCCAAAGGCATCTGGCTGGTCGGTGTAGAGCAGTTCCAGCGCATCGATCACCATCGCCATGTCGCTGGCGTTCTTGCCCTTTGAGTAGTCAAATTGCTGCATGGGGCGGATGGCGTGCTCATGCAGTTTTTCCTCCCAGCCCTTCAACTCGCTTTTCTTCCAGTTGCCATAGGCGCGGCGCACATTGGTCACGCCAAAGGTGGAAAGCTCGGTCAGGATCGCATCAATCTTCGCCGCGGGCGAATTGTCCGCGTCAATCAGCAAGGCGATGTGCGGCTCGGACCGCCGCGCCTCCCGTGCGCTCATACCAGCCTCCACGGCATGGATTCACCCGCGCCCAAAGGCTTCAAGGTCGCCTCGCCAAAGGCAAAACTCTCGGGCGGTGTCCACGCGTCGCGCTTTAAGGTGATGCTGCCAGTGTTACGCGGCAAACCGTAGAAATCAGCGCCATGGAAGCTCGCAAATCCTTCCAGCTTGTCCAGCGCGCCGGCGGTGTCAAACGCTTGTGCGTACATCTCCAGGGCGGCGTGCGCCGTATAGCAGCCCGCACAACCGCTGGCGTGTTCCTTCAGGTGGGCAGGGTGCGGCGCGCTGTCGGTACCGAGAAAGAACTTGGGCGACCCGCTGGTGGCCGCCTGCACCAGGGCCAGCCGGTGGGTCTCGCGCTTCAGCACCGGCAGGCAGTAGTAATGCGGGCGGATGCCACCGGTGAAGATGGCGTTGCGGTTGTACAGCAGATGATGTGCGGTGAGGGTGGCGGCTGTGAAGCGATCCGATTCCTGCACGTAGTGCGCGGCCTCTTTGGTGGTGATGTGCTCGAACACGATCTTCAGCTCGGGAAAATCACGGCGCAAGGGAATGAGCTGCGTGTCAATGAACACCGCCTCGCGGTCGAAAATATCAATCTCAGGCGAGGTCACCTCACCATGCACCAGCAGCAACATGCCGGCGCGCTGCATGGCTTCCAGCGTCTTATAGGTCTTGCGCAGGTCGGTCACGCCGGCGTCGCTGTTGGTGGTGGCACCTGCCGGGTAGAGCTTCACCGCCACCACGCCGGCGTCCCGGGCGCGCTTGATTTCATCAGCCGGCAGATTGTCGGTGAGGTAGAGCGTCATCAGCGGCTCGAACGCCAGGCCTGACGGCACCGCCGCCTGGATGCGCGCCTTGTACGCCAGCGCTGCCGCAGCCGTGGTGACCGGTGGCCGCAGATTGGGCATGATGATGGCGCGGCCAAACTGGGCGGCGGTATGCGGCACCACCACGCTCAGGGCGTCGCCATCACGCACGTGCAAATGCCAGTCGTCGGGTCGGGTCAGGGTAATTTCTTGTGTCATGGCCTGTATTGTCCCAAATGCGCTCATGGGCTGTCCGGGACCTAACTGGCAGGCCCCTGGGCCAGCAGGTAGTCCCACAGCGCCTGCGCGTTGCGCTTCGGACTTGGCGCTGCGCTGCGATTGGTGTGGACCCCCGATTTGCCAGCCTCCTTGCCCGAGGGCCGCTGCCGGTATGCCCGCACCTCCATGGTGATTTGAAGATCCTTCATCTCGGGTGGTGCCGCGCTGACCAGCTTACGGGCGCGCAAATCCTTCTTGACGGCACTGAACGGCAGGAAGGCGATGCCATGCCCTTCCAGCGCCATCGCCTTCAGGCCTTCGGCCATATCGGTTTCGTACACGCGGTCAAAGTGGATGGCCGTGCCGGACTGCTTGAGGATCAGCTCCACCATCTGTCCCAGATAGGCACCCGGTGCGTAACCCAAGTAGGGCAAGGGCTGACCCGCGCGTCCCGGCAGCTGGAACATGGGTGCACCGTCGGCGTCGGGTTTGACATAAGGCGCCATGACCTCCTCCCCCAGGCTCACCATCTCGTAGCGGTCGGCATCCAGCTGGTAGGGCTGGGAAGGGTGATGGTAGGCAATCAACAGATCGCAACTGCCCTCCACCAGGCGCATGACAGCATCGTGCACATTGAGCGCAATCAGGCGGCTTTTGATGGAGCCGAATTTTTCGCGCAGAGCCGACACCCAGGCCGGGAAGAAAGTAAATGCCAGCGTGTGCGGCACTGCAAACTCGATCACATCCTGCCCGGCGGCCGTGTGTCCACGCATCATGGCGCGGGTGCTCTGCAGCGCCTGCAACACCTCCAGCGACTGGTCATACAAGGTTTCGCCCGCGGGCGTGAGCCGCGTCGGGTAGCTGCTGCGGTCCACCAAATCGGTGCCGGCCCAGGCCTCCAGCGACTGGATACGCCGCGAGAACGCGGGTTGCGTCACATGCCGCAATTGGGCCGAGCGACTGAAACTGCGGGTTTCAGCCAACGATACGAAGTCTTCCAGCCATTTGGTTTCCATGTGCGGATTATGAGCGGCCAGAAGCTTCCGCTCCGATTCAGCACTACACTGGAACTGGATCCATTTGTCCGCATCGGTGTCACTAGAAGCAAGAAAGTTATCTTTTCCATGCGTGCATTCACAGCGTTCCGCTTGACCCGGTATTTTTCGATACTCTCGTTCGCGCTGATCGCCATCGCGGGCAGTGCACTCGGCTTGTCCGTACAGGATCAGGCCACGCGTCAAGTGACGACCATGGCGCACCGGCACAACGAAGCCATGAGCCAGGTATTCATCAATGAGCTGTGGCCCGACTTCTCGGCATTCGTTGCGGGGTCGAGCGGGCGCTCGGCCGCCGATTTGCGCACGACATTCGAAACCCTGGGCCTGGGGACCAAGACGTCGGCACTGATGAAGAATTCGGACATCATCAAGGTCAAGGTGTACAACCGCGACGGCCTCACGGTTTTCTCATCGGACCCCAGCCAGGTTGGTGACAACAAGCGGAGCAATGCGGGCTTCATCGCAGCCCTGGCCGGAAAAGCGACCAGTGCGCTGACCCACCGAAACCAGTTCGACAGCTTCGAGGGATCCCGCGTCGATGTGGATGTCATCTCCAGCTACCTTCCCATTCGCGACGGCGGGCAAATTGCCGGTGTCATCGAGCTCTACCAGGACGTGACCCCCTTTGTGCAGAAACTGCAGCAGGTGCTGCTGAAAGTCGTTCTGATTGGCGCCGGGGTAATGTTCGCGCTGTATCTGATGCAACTGATGGTGGTCCGCTACGCGCAGGGCATCCTGCACACGCAGGAGACCGCGCTCAGGGAGTCCAATCGTGAGCTTGATGCGCGCGTCGAAAAACGCACCCACGAGCTGGCCGCCATTAACAGCCACCTGGAGGAAGAAGTACTGGAGCGACGCAGGGCCGAAGCCCGGCTGGACCACCTCGCCCACCATGACCCGCTGACCGGCCTGCCCAACCGCCTGCTGTTCGCCGAACAACTGCAGCGCAGTGTCAGCAAGGCTGAGCGGCATGGACACCAGTTGGCCGTGCTGTTCGTCGACCTGGATCGTTTCAAGGATGTCAATGACACACTGGGCCACGCGGTGGGTGATGAGTTGCTGGTCGAGGTGGCACGCCGGCTGACCGGGCAACTGCGCGGCGGGGACTTGCTGGCGCGCCTGGGTGGCGACGAATTCGTTTGTATCCTGGAAGAAATACACACCCCGCAGGATGCCAGCCGGGTGGCCGACAAGCTGATCGGGCGCATCGCCGAATCCATCTCCATCCGCGAGAACGACCTCGTCATTTCGGCCAGCATTGGCATAAGCCTGTACCCCGCCGACGGCGTGAATGCCGACAACTTGCTGCGCGCGGCCGACACCGCCATGTACCAGGCCAAAAAACATGGCCGAAACACCTACCACTTTCACACACCCGAGATGACGCAATACGCCCAGGACCGGGCGCAACTGGAGCGCCTTCTGCGCCACGCCATCGAGAACAACGAACTCGATGTGCACTACCAGATCAAGATGACGGCGGCGGACAATGCCTGCCCCAGCGGGGTTGAGGCGCTGGCGCGCTGGAACAGCGCGGTACTGGGGCCGGTCTCTCCGGTGCAGTTCATTCCTGTCGCGGAGGAAACCGGTTTCATCGTCACACTGGGGGAATGGGTGCTGCGCACGGCCTGCCGTCAAATGGCAGCGTGGCGCGCCAGGGGTGTCGACGTTCCCAGAATTTCCGTGAATCTGTCCGTGCGGCAGCTGGAGCGCGCAGATATTGTCGAAGTGGTGCGGTCCGCCCTGGAAGAATCCGGCTTGCCCCCCGATGCGCTGGAACTGGAGATCACCGAGTCCGTGATCATGAATGCCGAGGACGCCATCAGCGTCCTCAAGCGCTTGCGAGAACTGGGCGTGCGGCTGGCCGTGGATGATTTCGGCACCGGCTATTCGTCACTGGCCTATCTCAAGCTCCTGCCCATCAACACCCTGAAAATTGACCGCTCTTTTGTCATTGGCATTGGCGACAACCTGGGCGACGAATCGATTATTCAGGCCGTCATCGGCATGGCCCGCAATTTGGGCCTGAGCACGGTTGCGGAAGGGGTCGAAACAACACGGCAACTGGAATTCCTGCGCCACGCGGGTTGCAACGAAATCCAGGGCTATCTTTTCGGGAAACCCCAGCCGGCCGATGAGTTTCTCGAGAGCTGGCGCCGGGCAACGCCCACGCCAGAATTGGTATGACGGCTACCGCTGAATGCGCCAACGAATGAGTAAGAAATTTGCCCTGCTCCTCGGGCTCTGTCTGCCTGCGGCAAGCCGCCTGATGGTGCGCTGCATGCTGCTGGTCAGCGCCATTTTTTGTCTCGGCGCGCCTACGGTGGCCCTGTCAGCGCCCGCACCCATTTTTCTGCAGGAGTCGACGCCCCTGGTGCAGGCGTGGCCGTCCGTGACGGTGCTTTCCGATCCGGAAAAGAAGCGCAGCATCAATCAGGTCATGGATGCCAGGGCAGAATTCAAGACACCCGACACGGCCTATGGCACGCTCGGATTGCGCAAGGACGCCGTGTGGCTGCATATCCCGATCTCGGTGTCCAGCCAGAGCAACGGCCTGTGGGTACTGGACATCGACTACCCCGTGCTCAATCGCCTGGATGTCTTCGTCACCCGGGACAAAAACATCATCGAGCGCGCCACACTGGGCAGTTTGCAGCCCTATGACCAACGCCTCATTCGCAGCCGCTCGCATTCTTATGGCTTGAAGCTGAAAGCGGGGACTACTTACGATTTGTACCTGCGCGTCGAAAGCAACGGCGCCATGATATTGCCCATTACCCTGAGCAAACCCGCGGAGTTTCATGCCAAGGCCCTTGATGAGCAAATGTTGCAGGGCCTGCTCACCGGCCTGGCACTGTGCCTGCTGGTGTACAGCCTGGCGCAGTGGGTCACCCTGCGTGAGCACCTGTACCTCAAATATGCCATCCTGATACTGGGAAGCTTGCTGTTCTCATTGTTTCAGTTTGGCATCGGCTCCCAGTATGTTTGGCGTGGAAATTCCTGGATGGAGTTGCATGCCGGTGGTTTGGCCGCGCTGATCGCTGCCACCGGGTCCTTCCTGTTTATCGAACAAGCCCTGGCCGGGCCCGACGTTCACCCGTGGATCAGCCGGATCATGAAAGCCGGTGCAGCCTTCACCGTCTTCTTCGCCTTGTGTTTCTCCCTTGACCTGATAGACCTTCATATCGTGACGGCGATCATCAGCGCGCTGGGCCTGGCACCGGCGCTGCTGGGTTTGCCGGGTGCCATTTCGCGGGCACGTCGTGGCGAGAGTGTCGGCATCTATTTCCTGTTGGCGTGGGCCGCCTACTTTGTAACGACCGCGATCATGATCGAAGTGATCAAGGGGCGCGTCGGCGTCAACTTCTGGACGCTGCACTCCTTCCAGTTTGGCGCCACCTTCGACATGCTGGTCTTCATGCGCGTGCTGGGCTTGCGCACCAAGGCCTTGCAGGCAGCGGTGCAGCATGCCAGACGTGAACGTGACAATCTGCATTCGCTCGCCCATACGGACGCGCTGACCGGGTTGCCCAATCGCCGTGGCCTGAATTCTTCAATGGCCGAGGCCATCAAGAACGCCGGGCCGGAAAAAATTGTCGCAGTGTATATGCTGGATCTGGATGGGTTCAAGCAAATCAACGATCAATATGGTCATGACGTCGGTGATGAATTGCTGATCGCCGTTGCAGCGCGCCTGCGTGCCAGTGTCCGTCAACGGGATGTGATCTCGCGCTTGGGTGGCGACGAATTTGTCGTGATGTCCAGCGGTTTGCACAACGTGCAGCAGGCCAGAGATCGTGGCGAACAACTTCTCAAGGCGTTCAACGATCCGTTTGCCGTGTCCGGGCAGGTCTGTCGTATCGGTCTGACGATCGGTTATGCGCTTGCGCCACTGGATGGGAACGACGCCACCAGCATTCTCAAGCGTGCCGATGCCGCCATGTATGCCGGCAAACACAAAGGCAAGCATTGTGTCCGCCGTGGTGATGGCTCAGGGCCGATGTCAAGTCATACAGGCTGGCAAGGGCTCGATGGCGGCGACGCACCGGGCGTCAGCGAAAAGACGGGATCGGCTTGAAGTGCGTGCCAAAACGCTCGCTTAGCGGCTTGTGGTCAAGCGGCGGGAAATCAATCTTGATCTCCGGCACCAGACGCTCGGGGATGTGATCGAGCAGATGGCGAATCAGCGTCAAGCGACCACGGCGCTGATCGTTGAAGTCAACCAGCGCCCAAGGTGCTTGCGCCGTGTGCGTGGCTTTCAGCATCGTGTCACGCGCGCGGCCATAGTCAGCGTATTTTTCGCGCGCCTGTACGTCTATCGGGCTGAGTTTCCAACGCTTGAGCGGGTCGATTATTCGTTCAGCGAAACGCTCTTCCTGCTGCGCCTGGTCGACCGTCAGCCAATACTTGAAGAGCAGGACGCCATCGTCGACCAACATCTTCTCGAACACCGGGGCCTGCTTCAGGAACGCCTTGGCTTCGTCTTCAGAGCAGAAGCCCATCACCCGCTCGACACCGGCGCGGTTGTACCAGCTTCGGTCGAAGAGCACGATTTCGCCGGCCGCCGGCAGGTGCGGCACATAGCGCTGGAAATACCATTGCGTTTGTTCGCGATCGCTTGGCTTGGCCAGCGCCACGGTGCGACACTGGCGCGGATTGAGCGTCTCAGCCATTGCCGTGATGACCCCACCCTTGCCGGCGGTATCGCGGCCCTCAAGCACCACGACAAGACGCTTGCCGGTGTGCTGCAGCCAGCGCGCCACGTCGTTGAGTTCAAGCTGCAGCACAGCGAGTTTCTCGAAGTACTCATCCTTGCCGAGCTTGTCGGACTTGCCGTTCTTTGTCTTTTTCATGGTTGCATCGTACCGGAGCCGGACAGGAATCTCAATGGCCTCAAAGCAAGTCGCAACCGCCGTCAGCAGTTCAGGAAAGCAAGCCCGTTGCGGCCATCTGCCGTGGTGAGTTAGCCCCAGCGAGATCAGGACATCCGCTCAGCCAACTTTGCCTTGAGCGCGGCGTTCTCTGCGCTGAGTTCCGCAATGGTTTGCCTGAGCCGGGCGATCACGCCCTCGGGTGATTCGGGCTCGGTGCGCGCCACGGCCTTGGCCTGGCGCACCTGCCGCGCCGCCTGCTGCAGCTCCCTCCGCCCCCCGGCCACGGCGGCTACCTGCTCGTCCACGGGCAGCGAGGCCACGGTGGCCGCGGCGTTGATGGAAATCGTGCCTGACTTCACCGCCTCCACCAGTTCCGGCGTTGCCGATTTCTGGATTCTTTCAATCTGGCTGATCGTGTTGCTGCTGATGCGCGCCGCTTTGGCAATGGCCTCGCGGGTGACCAGGCGGTCCGGCGCCGCAGCCGGTTCGGACGACTGCTGCCCGGGCGTTGCTGCTTCGGTCGGCGTTGGCTGCACGCGCGAGGCCAGAATGTCTTTCTTGCGCAAGGCCAGCACGCCGCGCTGGAAATCCGACACGCTGCGCCGCCCCAGGTGCTGGTCAATCATCCACAGGTGGACATCGTCGATGGACTTGAAGCGGGTGTTCTGCACGGTGTTAAACGGGATGCCGTGTTTGCCGCAAATGCCATAGCGGTTGTGCCCGTCCACCAGCACCTCGCCCCACAGCACCAGGGCGTCGCGGCAGCCCTCCGTCAGCAGGCTGCGCTCCAGGGCGGCGTGCTCGTCAGGGGTGAGCGGGTCGATGTAGGCACGCAAGTCTTCGTTGACGGTGATATTCATGAGCGGGGATGTTGGCAGGCAGAGACGCTATGGCGGGGGCGCCATTCTAGACGGGGCGCCAACTGCTATTATTTTAATAGCTATAGAGGCATATTCAACGGGGTCTAGAGGCCAAAAACGTCATTAACCACAAACACGTGGCCCAAGAAGAACGATATTCTTGACCTGCGGCCGCTGGCTCTCCCTGCGCGGGAAAAGCGACGGGATAATCCTCGTCTCCATGAGAAGTTTCAAACCGACGTGATCACACAATGTCCCTGCTAATTATTGATGCGCTGAACATCGTCAGGCGTATTCACGAGGCGATTCCCGAGCCAGACAGCGAGGAGAAGGTGGCGGACACCATCAAATCGAGCCTGAGCTCGTTCAAGCGTGCGCTCAAGACCCACAGTCCGACCCACGCGGTTGCGGTCTTTGACCATGGGGGCCGCACCTGGAAACACAATCTCTATGAGGGCTATCAAGCCCACCGCAAACCCATGCCGCAACCCTTGCGCGATGGCTTGCTGACCATCAAGCACGAACTGCATGACATGGGCTTGCACTGGATTGCCATTGAGGGCATAGAAGCGGACGATGCCATCGCCGCGCTGGTCGACAAATGGTGCAAGGCCAGGTCGGAGCGAGCCATCATTTTGTCGACCGACAAGGATTTTTTGCAGTTGCTGAGTGACCAGGTCTGTGTCTACGACCACTTCAAAGACGTCTGGCGTGATTGCGCTTATGTGCAACAGAAATTTGGCGTCACGCCATCGCAAATGGGCGATCTGCTGGCCCTCATGGGCGACGCGGTGGATGGCGTTCCCGGTGTGGACAAGGTCGGCAGCAAAACCGCAGCCACGCTGCTTCGAATCAATGGCAATCTTGACCGGCTGATCTCCAACGCCGATAAAGTCGGGGGCCAGGTTGGCGTGAATCTGCGCAAGGGAATAGAGATAGCCAGGCTGTCCAGACAACTGGTTTCATTCAAGACCGACATGCCGCTTGGGCTGACCTGGAAGATGCTGGCGCAGGTTCGGGTACAAACACCCCCTTCACCCACCATTGCCGATAATTCGCCATGAGCACACTGCAAGCGGAGTTGGACCGCCTCTATCTCTCTCACGAGCGAAACATCCAAAACCCTCATGGTGCAGAGCCCGGCCTGATTGCGTCCGACGGGACGGTACGCGCCATGGTGCTGGAACTGGCCAGACCCGCCGACTGGACCCTGCTCTCAATCCTTTGGCGAGGGGTGCAGACTGATCTCGAATTGCCCGCGCCTGCGATCGCCGTCTCCGGCATTGACGGTTACCAACTGTGGTTTTCACTCGCAGAGCCCACGTCCGTCGCGCAAGCGAGGGCGTTTCTTGAATTCTTGCGTTTGCGCTATCTGAACTTGGTGGCACCTGGACGCATTTCGATGATGCCTTCTGTCGACGCGGCCATGCCCGGCAAAATCCATCACGCCCTGTTGGTACCCGCACTGCAGCCAGCCACGGGCCGATGGTCCGCCTTTATTGCGCCGGACCTGGCCGCCATCTTCTCGGAAGAACCCTGGCTCGACCTGCCCCCCAACCCCGATGCGCAGGCCAAGGTACTGGCGCGCCTTGAATGCATCAAGCCCGCTGTTTTTCATGCGGCCCTGGAACGGCTGAGTCCTGTTGTTGTCAGGACGGAGACCTCGCCCATGACATCGGTGGCTGTCGAAAGGGGTGGCAGCCAAGCCAACCAGGAAGTCAATGCATCAGACTTGCATGGGAACAGTCCCGATCCCAAGGTCTTTTTGTTGGGCGTGATGAACGACAAGACGATTGAACTTCATCTGCGCATCGAGGCGGCGAAGGCACTTTTGCCCTATTTCGAGGGACGGGTCGGCAGTTAAGTGGTTGAAGATCCGCAGATACAGTCTGTGGCTATCTGTCGCGGTTGATCTACATGGTTTTCCAGGTGAATACCGGCTTCAGACTGGCAAGCGACATTCAACTTTCCGCGGCCACCGGCAGGACCCGACCCAAAGCCGGCCTCCGTTAGATCGAAAAGCAGACATCCTCCATAAGCGTTTCCAACGTTGATGCTGTCCGATCAATCAACCTGTGGGAGTGAGAGGGGAGTAGGCAAGCTGACGGATGATGGGTACGAGTGACGAGGTTCGAAAGCCGACCGGCCTAGCTTTAGATTTGGATGGCGGCCTTCTCAAGTCGAAGCCGTGCGTGATTCAAGTTAGGGATGAAGCCGAACCGGGACCTTCGCTGGATTGAGAATTCGCAACGCGGCAACCGTACATCCGCAGCAGAATTTTCCGAAACCGATGCGCATCTCCTTGAGCGTCGTCGCCAATCCGATAATAGGAGTAGTCATGCCATCACATTCCAGTGCGGCGCCTGCAGGGCCGTTGGTTGGTACTGCGATGCCTCTGTCACAGATCACGCCGGCCCGTTTTGGCATGCTGGTGTCCAGTGCAGTGGCGCAATCAGCACTACTCGGCAAAATGCTGACAGCGCGGCTGACGGCGGATCAAAGCGACAAGGAAATGGCTCCGTACGTGGCCATTGTCTTGGCCTCGTCAAAGAAGACTGGCAACACAGACCTGCTGCACAGGGTCGTCGCAAGAATGATCACGTTGCGCCGGCACAATCTGCTGCTGGCCACTGCCTACTTGGTGGGGCGCGACACCGGCAAGGCGGTACTGGATCAGATTTGGGAGCCCAATGAGAAGGCCGCGGTGCTACACGTGTTCGCACAGGTAAGTAGAACGATGCTGCGTCAGGGGAGCGCTGGAAGCGCGAATACTGGGCCGCGACTTGCGTTTTCGTTGGGTGGCTGGATCGCCGATAGGTGGGACGACGTCGAGGACGCGATCGCCGCCGTAGTCGATGTCGCTCAGGCGGCAGTGGACGCCGCGACTCAATTTGCCAACGACGTGCTGGACAAGGCACTTGATTTGGCTTCCGCATTGCAGTCGCTTGTCGATGAATCCATCGACGCCCTCGCGGCGTTCGCAGATACGCTTATTGATGCTGGAAAGACCGTTGGCGACGTGCTGTCGGCGGCGCTAGAAGTCTCGGGGGAGATGCTCGAAAAGATGGTTCAGGCAGTTGCCGCAGTGAAGGAGCGGGCCCTAGACGCCATCGATTGGGTGGCTGCGCATACCGGCTCCATCGGTAGCGTCGTCGGTGCGCTGTTGAAGGCTGCTGTGTTACCGCTTGCCATCGTCGAACGGGCTTTGATAGCAGGCGTGGCCATCCTCGAAGTCAGTCGGACCCTGATAGCTGCGGCTGGCTCCCTGGCCAACTACATGGAACAGCTTGTCCACGCAGTAGCCGATACGCTGAAAGCGACACTCAGGTCGATGTTTGACCTGGGCTACAACGTCGCATCGATCATTGGCGAGCTTGCGTCGGCGGTAATGAGTCATCTGATCCGGGGACAGTTTCTAGCCGCGCTGGTGGACCTAGGCCACGCGGCGCTCGACCTGCTGAAGGCGGCTTGGACGTTTGGTGGGACGCAACTGGCCATCATCTTTGCCGGATTCGTTTCGCTGTGGAGTGGACGGCGCCTGACACCGGCCGAACTGGCTGATGCAGTCCGGGTTTACGGTTTCTGGCCCAAGCTGCTAGACGTGTGGATCGTGCAGGGCTCAATCCCTGCGGATATCGTCGGTCTGATGGAGGACGAACGTCCCTTCACCACGATGTCGACGCTGGTCTTCCCGAGTCCGCCTCAGCAAGGCGAGTTCGTGCATGAACTGATGCACGTACATCAATTCCTGAGTCAAGGTGCCCTGTACATGGTCGACTCGATGGAGCGCCAGGCACGGCAGGGAGACGGAGCATACAAGTACAAGCTTGGAGCGCATCCCAATCTGGGGGACTACCACGTCGAGCAACAGGCCCAACTAGTGCAAGACTATTACCTGCTGCGTTACGTGGAGCAGAGCCGGGACTTCAGGGCCTACCTGCCGTATGTGACGCCGCTGTGCGTGGCCCCGCCGCAGATCGGTACGTCTCAGTTCGAGAAGTGGGTTCAGAGATGCCCACAGGCGCTGGAGGCCGTTGGCCTGATCAAGCCACCGAGCGATCCGCATGGAGGCTTGGGCCGGGGTCGGGGTACGGGGCGATACCAGATTCCTTGAATGGACTCAGCACGCGGTTGCGTAGCCAATGCCATCTTCATTGGCGCTGGACTGTGCTTGCCGCCGGAATTGAAGGGTTTGCATCGCGCCGTAGTGCTCTCGTAGAGTGGCTGGCCAAGTCGCGAGGGCAACAGTCCAGCCGCTCGATGTGCGGCTTGGAGGGAGATCCAATTGGTATCTGGAGCTTCGATACGGCCAAGCAATTGGCGGCCACCAGCAGGCAATGTGCTTGACAGGCGGATCGGCCGCCGAGTCCGTGTCCGAAGGTGGCGAACGTCCGCTTGGTGCGACTTAGCGCAATGACCGTATATGGCCCAACCTGGTACTCCCGATTTCCAGGTGATCGACTGCAACCGCCGCATTCCCATCGCTCAAAAGAACTGAGCTGATTTTCGTTCTCCACCTCTCCGTCGCTATTATTTAAATAGCTACCCAAGCATATGCGACGAGGGCTAGAGGCCTAAAACACTCAAAAACCTACTCCGACGACTGCTGCAGCGCCCACATCTGTGCATACCTTCCATTCGCCGCCAGCAGCTCCGCATGTGTGCCGCGCTCCAGAATGCGGCCGGCGTCCATCACCAGAATTTCGTGCGCATCCACCACCGTGGACAAGCGGTGCGCAATCACCAGCGTGGTCTTGTTTTGCGCCACGCTTTGCAGCTCCGCCTGGATGGCGCGCTCGTTGGCGGAGTCCAGCGCCGAGGTGGCTTCGTCGAAGATCAGGATCGGCGGGTTTTTCAGCAGGGTGCGGGCAATGGCCACGCGCTGCTTTTCGCCGCCCGACAGTTTGAGACCACGCTCGCCCACCATGGTGTCGTAGCCTTTTGGCGTGGCACTGATGAAATTGTGAATATGGGCAGCGCGCGCTGCCTCTTCAACTTGCGCGCGCGTGGCGCCGGGCTGGCCGTAGGCGATGTTGTATTCGACCGTGTCGTTGAACAGCACCGTGTCTTGCGGCACGATGCCAATGGCCTGGCGCACACTGGCCTGCGTCACCTGCTTGATGTCCTGCCCGTTGATCAAGATCTGGCCCCGCTGAACGTCGTAGAAGCGGAACAGCAGTCGCGCCAGCGTGGACTTGCCCGAGCCGGAAGGACCGACCACGGCCACGGTCTTGCCGGCCGGAATCTCGAAGCTGATGTCATGCAGGATCGGTCGCGCCGGGTCATACGCAAAATCGACGTGGCTGAAGGTGACATTGGCGCCATTCACCTGGAGCGGCTGCGCGCCGGGCACATCGGCAATTTCACGCTCGCGCTCCATCAGGGTGAACATCTTGTCCAGGTCCGTCAGGCTCTGCTTGATCTCGCGGTACAGCACGCCGAGAAAGCCCAGCGGAATGTAGAGCTGGATCATGAATGCGTTGACCATCACCAGGTCACCCAGCGTCATGCGGCCATCGACCACGCCCTGGGTGGCACGCCAGAGCATGGCGATCAGGCCGGTGGCGATGATGAGTTGCTGGCCGGTGTTGAGCAGGCTCAGTGTGCGCTGGCTCTTGAGGGAGGCCAGGCGGAATTTCTCCAGGTTCTCGTCGTAGCGTCTGGCTTCGAACTCTTCGTTGTTGAAGTATTTGACGGTCTCGAAGTTCAGCAGCGAGTCGATGGCACGGCTGTGGGCCTTGGAGTCCAGCTCGTTCATCTGCTTGCGAAACTTGGTGCGCCACTCGGTCACACTGACGGTGAAGGTGATGTAGAACACCAGTGCAATGATGGTGATCAGGGCAAACCAGACATCAAACTTGATGGCCAGGTAGGTCAGCACCATGGCCACTTCGATCAGCGTGGGGATGATGCTGTACAGCGAATAGGAGATCAGCGAGTTGACCGCCCGCGTGCCGCGTTCGATGTCACGCGTCAGGCCACCGGTCTGGCGCTCCAGGTGAAAACGCAGGCTCAAGGCATGCAGGTGGCGAAACACCTGCAGCGAAATCGTGCGCGACGCCCCTTCGGTGGCCTTGGCAAACACCAGTTCGCGCAACTCGGTGAACAAGGTGGTGGACAGGCGCAACAACCCGTAGGCAAACAACAGCGCCACAGGTACCACCAGCAGGGCACTGGCATCGATGCCCGCCTTGGGGTTCATCGTGTCTACCAGTTCCTTGAGCAGCAAGGGCACGCTGACGTTGGCCATCTTGGCGCCCACCATGAACGCCAGCGCCGCCATCACGCGCCATTTGTATTCCCACAAATAGGGAAACAGGCGTTTGAGCGTGGCCCAGTCGGAACGGGGGGCAGCGGGGGTAGACGCCGAGGTGGCGCCGGGATGGGAGTGGGTGAGTTCGCCAGAGCGGCGCATGGGTGGACAATCAGGTGGCTTAAACAACCTAGATTGTGCCAATGTCTGAAGACCCAAGCCCCAACCCCGCCACGTCAAGCCGTGGCGCCAACGTCCAGCTACCGACCGACCAGGAACTGGTGCTCAAGGTCATTCCCATGCCCGGCGACTGCAACGCCAATGGCGACATCTTTGGTGGCTGGGTCATGGCGCAGGTCGATCTGGCGGGCGCCGTGGTGCCGGCCCGCTATGTGAAGGGCCGCATGGCCACCGTGGCGGTGAACGAATTTGTCTTCAAGCAGCCGGTGCGCGTCGGCGATATTCTGTCGTTTTTCGCTAAGCTCACGCGCATTGGCCGGACCTCGATCACGGTCAAGATTGAGGTCTTTGCCGAGCGTTTCGGCTCAACCAATGAATATGCCAAGGTCACGGAAGCGTCCCTCACCTACGTGGCGATTGACGAAAACGGCAAGCCGCGGGAAGTGCCCCAAAAGCTGATTTGACGCGGCAGCGGTTGAAGAAAAGCCGTCGGCAGCGTTCAATTGCGCTCTTGTGCCTGCGCCTGCGGCTTTGACCGCCCCAGGCGCCACCCGAGCACGGCCCACACCACGGCCACCGGTGCGGCGATCAGCGCGATGGCACCGGTCGCCAGGCCAAGCGCAGCGAAACCGGCGTAGGCCCAGCCACTGACCAAGTCGCCGCCGCGATAGATAGCGGCATCGATGAAGGCCTTGGATTTGTAACGTTGTTCGCGGCTGACACGGGTGAACAGCACTTCACGCGCCGGCTTGGCGAGTGCGTGGCGGCTGCTGTCGTAGAGCACGCGGACCACCATCAGCGCGGTCAGTGTGATCGCGGTCGGTGCCGCGCCAAGCAGCAAAAAACCGAGCGCGGCCACGCCTGGCAGCAGCGCCAGCGTCAGGCCAATACCGAGTCGGGCCAGGATGGGCGCGGTGAGAAATGCTTGTGTGACGATGGTGACCGCGTTGACGGCGAGATCGATGCGGGCCAGAAACGCCCGGCGCAGCGCCCGGTCAGTGATGGATTCGCCAACGAGATGGGCCTGCACAAAATACAGGACGGTCGAGGCAAAGGTCATCAGCAATATCCATAGCGCGATGTTGCGCAGCGCAGGGTCGCGCCAGACCGGGCCGAGGCCGCTCCAGGCACTGCCACCGATGGTTTGTTCGGGCTCGCGGTTCAGCGTTTCGGGGGCGTGCGCGGCGCGACGATCGAGCGCGCGGGCCAGCCAGCAGGCGCCTTCCAGCGGCGGCACCGCCAACAACAACAGCAGAAAAACCGGCAGGTGCGGCGCCAGCGCAGCGGTGCTGGCCGATCCGACAAGACCGCCGAGCGACGAGCCGACGGCGATGAACCCGAACAGCCGCTTGCCCTGTTCGTCGCGAAACAGGTCGACGACAAGACCCCAGAACACAGTGACCACGAACAACGCAAAGACGCTGGTCCACACATAGAACACCCGGTCAATCCAGAGCCGCGCCGATTCAGGTAGCAGCATGAGTGCAGCATAAAAGGCGATCAGGTTGACGGCAAAAAAGCGGTTGGCGAGCGGAACAAAGACGCCACGGGGCAGCCGTGCCACCGCCGCCGAGTACAGCGGCACGGCCAGCAGCATCACGAAGAACACCGCTGTCCACAAGAGTTGCAGGTTGCCCCGGTCGGCGGCGCTGATCTCGTCGCGCACCGGTCGCAACAGGTAGTAGGCGAACAGGATGCAAAAGCCGTAGGCGGTGGCGAGCAGCAGCGGCACGGTTTCGCCGGGACGCACCGGCACTGCTCGCCGGAACAGGGTGGTCAGCATCGATCAGCCGTCCACGACTCAGACGCCAAACCACTCGGCGTGACGGCGCCAGAAGGCAGCATCGGGGATGCGGCCAGTAGCGGCACGGGCGTTGTCGGCCATGTGCTCGGGGCGGCTGGTACCGGGAATCGCGCAGGTCACTGCGGGCTGGCTGAGCACAAACTTGAGCAGCAACTGCGCCCAACTGGTCGCACCGACCTCGCCCGCCCAGGGCGGCAGCGGCCGGTCGCGCAAGCGCTGCAGCAACCCGCCGCCGCCAAAGGGCCGGTTGATCAGCACCGCCATGCCGCGCTCGGCCGCCAGCGGCAGGATGCGCTGCCCGGCGTCGCGCTCATCCAGCGAATAGTTGACCTGCACAAAGTCAAAGCGCTCCGTGCGCATGACCGCTTCAAGTTCACCGTAGGCGACAGGTGTGTAGTGGGTGATGCCAAGGTAGCGAATCCGTCCGGCGGCTTTCCAGTCGCGCAGCGTGGCGAGCTGCGTTCGCCAGTCGACCAGATTGTGAATTTGCATCAGCTCGATCCACTCGGTTTGCAGGAGGCGTAGCGAGTCGTTCATTTGGCGCAGGCCTTCGGCACGGCCGCGCGTCCACACTTTGGTCGCGACGAACGCCTTGTTACGGCTGTTGGCGGCAGCGAGCAGCTCGCCGGCCACTGCTTCGGCGCGGCCGTACATCGGCGAGCTGTCGATCACCGAGCCGCCAGCGTCGAACAAGGCCTGCAACACGGCGGGCAGACGGCGGTATTCGGCGGAACCGGGGGCTGCGTCGAAGCCCTGCCAGGTGCCAAGGCCGATAACTGGCAGCGCTTCGCCGCTGGCCGGAATCGGGCGGGTGAGCATGGGCATGGTCTGCGGTTTCGTGGGGCCATCCGGCGCCGGAGGCGCGGCTCCCTGCGCATGCAGCGGGCCAGCAGCGCCGGCCATGGCCAGCGTGGCGCCACCGGCAGCCAGCCGCAGGAAATCTGCCCGGCGCATCCCAACGGGTGCACAGGACGGTTCGTGGTGACGAGGTGGCAAATTCATGGAGCCTCCCGGATTCGATGGCACCCGATGCAACGGGCGATGCCAGCTAGGACCGCGAAAGCGGCTGCCGAGTTCCATCGCGCCGCTTCTATGGACCCAACGCAACGGCCTGCATCAGGTGGGCCGGCGAGCCGGCCCACAAATGCTATCTATTCAATAGCTACTAGCGCATATTGCATAAGGGCTAGCGGCCAATTTCATTAAAACTTTCCGTGCCGACCGCCGCCGGCAGCAAAGCGCACCGCCCCCTGCAATCCTTCATCAATGCACTGCTTGCCACGCTCCCACTCCTGGTGCAGGGCCTCAGGCAGCGGCAAGTCCCACTGGGCGTAGGCACTCATGCGGTCGGCGAGCATGGTCTTCTGCGGGAAGCTGGCCAGCTGCTGCGCCAGCGCCAGTGCCGCCTCCAGCGCCTGGCCCGTAGGCACCACCCGGTTGCACAGGCCCATTTGCAGTGCTTCGGCTGCGTCCACTTTGCGCCCGGTGAGAATCAGATCCATGGCGTGCCCCATACCGACCAGCCGCGGCAGGCGCACCGTGCCGCCATCGATCAGCGGCACACCAAAGCGGCGGCAGAACACGCCAAAGTAAGCGTCCTCCTCCATGACCCGCATGTCGCACCACAGCGCCAGCTCCATGCCACCAGCCACCGCGGCACCGCTGACGGCGGCAATCACCGGCTTGGACAACAGCAAACGCGACGGCCCCATCGGGCCCAGCGGACCGGGTGGCACACAGTCGTCCGGCGAGAACGCCAACCCCGCCAGCGGGCTCTGCTGATCTGCATCGGCCTGTTGCGCCAGACGGGCACCGGCCTGCAAATCCCATCCCGCGCAAAAGTGGCCATGGGCACCGTGAAATACGGCCACACGCGCCGCTTCATCGGCGTCAAACGCCAGAAAGGCCGCGTGCAGCTTACGGGCCGTGGCCGCGTCCACAGCATTGCGCACGTCGGGACGATTCAGTGTCACGACGGTGATGGCACCATGCTGACAGATATCAACTGAGTTGTTCATGGCGACATGATGCCGGTTTCTGCGATTAACTGCATTCACCTGTCGCTTGCCCGACAGGGTGTCGGTAAAAACCCTGTCGGTCTTCGTCGAACTAGCCGCTATAAACGACAGGCTATGCAACAGGAGACAAAGTGCAGCTTCTACAACTGGTGATCAGCGGGATCGCACAAGGGTGCATTTACGGGCTGATTGCGCTGGGCTTCGTGCTCATCTACAAAGCCACCGAGACCGTGAGCTTCGCCCAGGGCGAGCTCATGATGCTGGGCGCGTTCGGTGGCCTGGCCGCCATGACCATGCTCGGGTTTCCGTACTGGCTGTCGGTGCTGTGCGCTATCGCGGGCATGGCGCTGTTCGGCGTGCTGCTGGAGCGCGTCGTGATCCGGCCGATCCTCGGGCAACCCGCGTTTTCCATCGTCATGCTGACCATCGGCATTGGCTATGTGGCACGCGGCCTGATCACCATGATCCCCAACATCGGCACCGAGACGCACACGCTGCCCGTGCCCTACAAGGACCAGATCTGGAACGTGGCCGGCCTGGTGCTCAACGTTGAGCAGATGGTCGTGATTGGTGCCACCGCGGTGCTGTGTGTGCTGCTGTATGTGCTGTTCCGCTACAGCAAGCTGGGCATTGCGATGCAGGCCGCCTCCCAGAACCAGCTGGCCGCCTATTACATGGGCATCCCGGTGAAACGGCTCAACGGCATTGCCTGGGGACTGGCCGCGGCGGTTGCCGCCATTGCCGGGCTGCTGCTCGCGCCAATTACGTTTGTGCACGCCAACATGGGATTCATCGGCCTCAAGGCTTTTCCCGCAGCCGTGGTCGGCGGCTTCAGCAGCCTGCCCGGCGCCATCGTGGGTGGGCTGGTGATCGGCATTGTGGAATCGTTGTCAGGCTTCTACTTGCCCGATGGCTTCAAGGACACGGCCGCCTACATCGTGGTGCTCATCATGCTGGTCGTCAAACCCACCGGGCTGTTCGGCGAAAAATTGCGTAAAAAGGTCTGACATGCGTTTTATCTTCAAGACCGATTACGGGCAGGACATCAAGCTTGCCAAACACGGCGGACACATCTTCTGGTACGGCGCACTCATGCTGGTGCTGATCGCCGCGCCCTGGCTGGTGGCCGAATACTGGCTGGCGCAGCTGACCTTCGTGCTGATCTATGCCATCGCGGGTTTGGGCCTCATGCTGCTGGCGGGCTTTACCGGCCTGTTCTCGCTGGGGCACGCCGCGTTTCTGGGCGTGGGCGCCTACACCCAGGCGGTGCTGACCAATGCCGGCATGCCGTTTCCGATTGCCCTGGCCTGTGCCGCCGGCCTGTCGGCGGCGGTGGGCCTGGTGGTGGGCTTGCCGGCGCTGCGGGTCAAGGGCATCTACCTGGGCATGGCCACGCTGTCGTTCGGCTTCATCGTGGAAGAAGTGCTGGCGCGCTGGGAGTCGGTGACCGGCGGCAACGCGGGCATTCACATCAAAAAGCCAGATATTTTTGGCTGGACGCTGAACTCCGGCGAAGAGTTCTATTTTTTATGCCTGGTCATCACGGTGCTGTCCACGCTGGGCATCCTGAATCTGCTGCGCGCGCCCACCGGCCGCGCGTTTGTTGCCATTCGCGACTCGGAGATTTCAGCGCAAAGCATGGGCATTCACCTGGCGCGCTACAAGACCCTGTCGTTCGCTCTGTCGGCATCGCTGGCGGGAATTGCCGGCGCCCTGTACGCGCACAAGCTGCAGTTCATTTCACCTGACCAGTTCAACATCCTGCAGTCGATCGATTTGCTGCTGATGATCGTGATTGGCGGCGTGGGCTCCGTGCATGGGGCTTTCCTGGGCGCCATCTTCCTGATCACCATGCCGCAGGCCATCGCCATCTTCAAAGACTACCTGCCTGCGGTCATCGGTCAGGCACCGGGGCTGCAGGGCGTGGTGTACGGCGCCGTACTGGTGGCCTTTGTGCTGTTTGAGCCCCAGGGGCTTTACGGTCGCTGGCTGAAGATCCGAACCTACCTGCAGATGTTCCCGTTCTACCGCAAAGGCATGTTCAAGCGGCAGAAATCCTTCCAGAAATCGGATCGGCTGAAATGAAAAATGCAGCTATGAACCAAGCACTCCTCTCCGCCAAAAATTTGAGTGTGCGCTTCGGTGGCGTACTGGCGGTCAACAACGTCAGTTTTGATGTCAGGCAGGGGGAAGTATTCACCCTGATCGGCCCCAACGGCGCGGGCAAGACCACGGTCTTCAATCTGATCAGCCGCATCTACACCCCGACCACTGGCGAGATCGATTACCTGGGCCCCCAGGGCGTCATCCGGTTGACCGACCAGCCGCCGCAAAACGTTGCCGGGCTGGGGATCGCGCGCACCTTCCAGAACATTGAACTTTTCGAGCACGCCACGGTTTTGCACAACCTGCTGATTGGTCGCCATACGCACCGCAAAACTCGGCTCTGGCAAGACCTGTTTTTCACCAGCACGGCGCGTGAGGCCGAACTGAAGGCGCGGGAAAAGGCCGAGGAAGTGATCGAATTTCTCGACCTGCAGCATCACCGCGACTCGATGGTGGCCGGCCTGCCCTACGGCGTGCGCAAGGTGGTTGAAATGGCACGGGCTTTGTGCACCGAGCCCAAGCTTCTGCTGCTGGATGAACCGTCCTCCGGCCTGAACGTCGAGGAAACCGAGGACATGGCGTTCTGGATTCAGGACATCAAAAACGAACTGGGCATTACGGTGCTGATGGTGGAACACGACATGACACTGGTCTCCAAAGTCTCGGACCGCGTGCTGGCAATGAATCAGGGCGAGGTGCTGGCCATGGGCACGCCACGCGAAGTGCAAACCGACCCCGGCGTGATCGAAGCCTATCTCGGCTCGGTCGATGACGTGTCTTCCCTGCGCAGGCAAGCCGCATGAGCGCCACCCCTCCCGCAGTGAGCGATCTGCCCGTACTCAAACTGCTCAACGTCGAGAGCGCCTATGGCCCCATCAAGGCCATTCGCGGCGTCAGCCTTCAGGTCCGGCGCGGCGAAATTGCGACAGTGCTGGGGTCGAACGGCGCGGGCAAGACGACCATTCTGAAAACCATCTCGGGCATCATCGACCCGCGCAAAGGCTCGATTGAATTCAAGGGCAACGACATCACGGCCCAGGACCCCGCCTTCATCGTGCAGCAGGGCCTGAGTCATGTGCCGGAAGGGCGCGAGGTGTTCCCGCTGCTGAGCGTGCGTGACAACCTGCTCATGGGCGCCTACACACGCAAAGACCGCGATGGCGTAGCCAAAGACATCGAATCCGTCTTTGGCTACTTTCCCATCCTGCGCGAGCGTGCCGCGCAGGATGCGGGCCTGTTGTCGGGCGGGCAGCAGCAGATGCTGGCGATCTCGCGGGCGCTGATGGCCAATCCAGTCCTCATGCTGCTGGACGAGCCCAGCCTGGGCCTCTCGCCCAAGCTCACCAAAGAGATCTTCGAGATCGTGGTGCGCATCAACCGTGAACGCGGCACCACCATTCTGCTGGTGGAGCAGAACGCCAACATGGCGCTCAACGCCTCGGACTACGGCTACGTGCTGGAAAACGGCCGCATCGTGATGGAAGACACCTGTGCCCGCCTGCGCGAAAAGGATGACATCAAGGAGTTCTACCTCGGGCTGAAAGAAGACGGCGTGCGCGGCGAGCGGCGCTGGAAAAAGAAGAAAACCTGGAGATAAGGAAATGACTCAACTCTGGGATTTAAGCAATATCCAGCCCAATCGCGAGATCGTGATGGCGGGCGAGACCATTCCGGCGATATTCTGGAACGCGGTGAAGCAGCGCGGCCCCAATGTGTGGATGCGCCAGAAACACCTGGGACTGTGGCGCAGCTGGACCTGGAACCAGACCGCCGAGGCCGTGCGCGAAATAGCCGGCGGCCTGATGAGCCTGGGCTTTGCCCAAGGTGATTGCGCTTCCATTCTGGCCAACACGGTCGTGGAATGGGTGTGGGCTGACCTGGCCGTGCTGTCGTGCGGCGGCGTGTCCAACGGCATCTACCCGACGGATGCGCCGTCGCAAGTGCATTACCTGTGCGAGGACTCGCGCACCACCGTCCTGTTCGTGGAAGACGACGAGCAGCTGGACAAGGCGCTCGAAGTGCGCGACCGCTTGCCGGGTCTGCGCAAAATCGTCGTGTTTGACATGGAAGGGCTGCGCGACCTGGATGACCCAGGCATCATCAGTCTGGATGACCTGCGCGCGCTGGGCCGCCAGTACCTGGCCCAGCATCCGGACGAGTTGCAGCGGCGCGTTGACGCCTGCCAGCCCGAAGACCTGGCCATTCTGGTCTACACCTCCGGCACCACCGGCAAGCCCAAGGGCGCCATGCACCTGCACGCCGGACTGGTTTACACGGTGCGCGGTTTCAACACCCTGATCGCGCAGGACGAGCGTGACGAGCGCATGTGCTTTTTGCCCTTGTGTCACATCGCCGAACGCATGGGCGGCGAGTACTTCGCCTTGTACACCGGCACCAAGCTGAATTTTGTGGAGAACCCGGAAACCATTCCCGAGAACGTGCGCGAAATCGCGCCGACCGTTTTTACCGGGGTGCCGCGCGTATGGGAAAAGTTCTACTCAGGCGTCATGATTTCCCTGAAAGAGGCCGGGGCCGTGCAGCAAGCCGCCTATGCCTGGAGCATCGGTGTTGGCACCGAAATTGCCAACAAGGTACTGGCCGGCGAGGCCGTCAGCGGCTGGCTCAAGCTCAAGTTCAATATTGCCCAGTGGCTGGCCCTGAACAATGTGCGCAAGCTGATTGGCATTCACCAGGCCCGCTTCCTGGTCACCGGTGCGGCGCCGATCTCGCCCGATCTGGTGCGCTGGTACCTGGCCCTGGGCGTGCCCATGCTGGAGGTGTGGGGCATGACGGAAACCTGCGGTGCGTCCACCGGCGTGCCGGCTGACCGCATGCGACCCGGTTCCATCGGACCGGCCGCCAGCTTCAATGAAGTCAAACTGGACCCGGCCACGGGCGAGATCCTGGTGCGGGGCAAAAACGTATTCGCCGGTTATTTAAACCTGCCGGAAAAAACGGCGGAGACCATCGACAAGGATGGCTGGTTGCACACCGGCGACGTGGGCGTGATGGATGCGGACGGCTACTTCCGCATCACCGACCGCATGAAGGACATCATCATCACGGCCGGCGGCAAAAATGTCACCCCCAGCGAGCTGGAGAATGACCTGAAATTCTCCCCCTACATCACCGATGCGGTGGTGATCGGCGACAAGCGTCCCTACCTCACCGTGATCATCATGATTGACCAGGAAAACGTGGAGAAGTTTGCCCAGGACCAGGACGTGCCCTTCAGCAACTATGCGTCACTGACGCGGTCGCCGCAAGTGCAGGAACTGATTCAGTCTGAGATCGACCGGGTCAACAAGAAGTTCGCCCGCGTCGAGCAGATCAAGAAATTCTTCCTGCTCGAAAACCAGCTCACCGCCGAGGATGAGGAACTCACCCCCACCATGAAGCTCAAACGCAAGCTGGTCGAGAAGAAGTACGCGGCCCAAATTGAGGCCATGTACCGCTAACCCTTAACCTCCTCACAACCGGAGTAACCCATATGAAACCGAGAATTTCCCTTCTCCTCGTTGCGTTGGCAACCGCCTCCTCCCTGTGCTATGCACAGCAGCAGGGCGTCAGCAAGACCGAAATCGTGATCGGCACCATTCAGGATTTGTCCGGTCCGCTGGCGGGCTATGGCAAACAGGCGCGCAACGGCATGCAGCTGCGCGTGGACGAAATCAATGAGCAGGGCGGCGTGCACGGACGCACGCTCAAACTGTTGACGGAAGACTCCGGCTACGACCCCAAGAAGGCCGTGCTGGCAGCCCAGAAGCTGGTGAACCAGGACAAGATCTTCATCATGGCCGGCCATCTGGGTACGGCGCACAACAACGCGGCCATGCCGGTGCAGTTTGAGAAGAACGTCATCAATTTCATGCCACTCACCGCGGCGCGCGAGATGTACGAGCCGACCCACCGCCTGAAGTACGCCCTGCTGAGCTCTTACTACGACCAGATGCGCACGACGCTGCCCAAGATGGTGAAGGACAAGAATGCCAAGAGAGTGTGCGCCATCTACCAGGACGACGAGTTCGGCCTGGAGGTGCTGCGCGGTGCCGAAGCAGGACTGAAAACCATCTCAGTGGAGATGACCGAAAAGACCTCGTTCAAGCGCGGTGCCACAGATTTCTCGTCACAGGTCGCCAAAATGAAAGCGGCGGGTTGCGATCTCGTCGTGCTCGGCACCATCATCCGGGAAACCATAGGCACCATCGGCGAATCGCGCAAGAATGGGTTCAACCCTGTGTTCTTCGGCTCGGTGGCGGCCTATACCGATCTGATTCACAAGCTCGGCGGCAAGGCGATGGACGGCATGTACGCCACCATGTCGGTACAGAACCCGTACACCGACGAAGCGTCACAGCCGATCCGCTTCTGGGCCAACAAGTACAAGACCCGGTTCAGTGAAGACCCCACCGTGTTCTCGGCTTACGGCTACACCATGATCGACATCCTGATTCAGGCCGCTCAAAAAGCGGGGCCGGCCCTCACCACCGACAGCTTCATCAAAGCCATGGACAGCATGACCATTGCGCCGGACATCTTTGGCGCACCCAAACTGACCTACACGGCCAAACAGCGGCTGGGCAGCGATCTGTCGCGCCTGTCGCGGATCCAGGATGGCAAGTGGAAAGTCATCTCGGATTACGTCAAGCCCTAGTAGTTTCCCTTTGGGGGTTTGCGACAGCTTGACATTTTTGACCCGGGGTCAAGAATGCATGGAGTCCCATCTGCATTTTTTGGCTCACCCTTTTTAAGACGAACGGAGACGACACATGAAATTCAAAGCAACGGCGGCACTTGCCACTTTGGCCCTGGCCAGCACACTTGCCACGGCCCAGCAGGGCGTCAGCGCGACCGAGATCACACTCGGCTCGATCCAGGATCTGTCCGGCCCCCTGGCCGGCTTTGGCAAGCAGGCCCGCCTGGGCATGATGCTGGCCGTGGATGAGATCAACGAATTGGGTGGGGTCAATGGCCGCAAGCTCAAACTCATCGTTGAAGATTCCGGCTACGACCCCAAGAAGGCGGTTCTGGCGGCGCAAAAGCTGGTCAATCAGGACAAGATTTTCATGATGGTCGGCCACATTGGCACGGCGCAGAACATGGCCGCCATGCCGGTCCAGTTCGAGAAAAACGTCATCAACTTCTTCCCGATCACGGCCGCCCGTGAAATGTACGAGCCCTTTCACAAGCTCAAGTACTCCTTTGCCGCGACCTACTATGACCAGATGCGTCGCGTCGTGCCCCAGCTGGTCAAAGAGAAGGGCGCCAAGAAGGTCTGCACCATTTACCAGGATGACGATTTCGGCCTCGAAGTATTGCGTGGCGGTGAAGCTGGCCTGAAGACCATGAACATGGAATACGCCGAAAAAACATCGTTCAAGCGTGGCGCCACGGATTTCTCGTCCCAGGTCGCGAAGATGAAAGCCGCAGGCTGTGACATGGTGGTGCTGGGCACCATCATCCGCGAGACCATTGGCACCATCGGCGAATCGCGCAAGACCGGCTTCAACCCCGTCTTTCTGGGCTCCAGTGCTGCCTATACCGACCTGATCCACAAACTCGGCGGCAAGGCCATGGATGGGCTGTACGCGTCCATGACCGTGCAAAACCCCTACACCGATGAGGCATCGCAGCCGATCCGCTTCTGGGCCAACAAGTACAAGACCAAGTTCAACGAAGATCCGACCGTGTTCTCCGTGTATGGTTACACCATCATCAACACGTTCATCAATGCGTCCAACAAGGCAGGCAAGAACCTGAACACCGATAGCTTCATCAAGGTTATGGACACGATGACGATTGCGCCAGATATCTTTGGCAGTGCACCGGCCACTTTCTCGCCGACCAAGCGCCTGGGCAGCGACGCCTCGCGTCTGTCGCAGATCCAGGACGGCAAGTGGAAGGTGGTCGGGCCCTACATCTCCGATGCAGCGCCGGCCAAGAAGTAAACGCCGAGCTCACAAGAAGAGCCACCTTCGGGTGGCTTTTTTTTTGAATGAAAGGCGCTGCGAGCCTCCGTCAAGGATGCTTCCAGTGCCATCGAGGGTTTGCGACAGCTTGACAGGCGCTGCATCACGTCAAGAATGCGTGCTCGCTCGCGCGCATTTCTGGCCGCGCTTTCCTCAACCTGAATGGAGACAAGTCATGAGATTCAAATCGACTGTGCTAGTGGCCGCATTGGCTCTTTCGGCCACCCTGGCCAGTGCCCAGCAGGGCGTTAGCAAAGACACGATCACCCTCGGCTCCATTCAGGATTTGTCCGGCCCGATTGCCGGCTTTGGCAAGCAGGCCCGGCTGGGCATGCAGTTACGGGTGGACGAAATCAACGAGCAGGGTGGCATCAATGGCCGGAAGGTGCGCATCATTTTTGAAGACTCGGCCTATGACCCCAAGAAGGCGGTGCTGGCTGCGCAGAAGCTGGTCAACCAGGACAAGATTTTCATGATGCTGGGCCACCTCGGCACGGCGCAAAACCTTGCCGCGATGCCGGTCCTGTTCGAAAAGAACATTGTCAATTTCCTGCCAATCACCTCGTCCAGGGAAATGTACGAGCCCTTCCACAGACTCAAATACGCCTATGGTCCCAGCTACTTCGACCAGATGCGAACCTCCACCCCCAGACTGGTCAAGGAAAAGGGCGCGAAAAAAGTCTGCGCCCTGTACCAGGACGATGAGTTTGGTCTGGAGGTGCTGCGTGGTGCCGAAGCCGGATTGAAATCCATCGGCATGGATTTCGTCGAAAAGACCTCCTACAAGCGTGGCGCCACCGACTTCTCGTCCCAGGTTGCCAGGATGCAATCGTCCGGCTGCGACTTCATTGCGATGGGCACCATCATCCGCGAAACCATTGGCGCCATTGGCACCGCTCGCAAGATGGGCTACAACCCGGTGTTTCTGGGCTCCAACGCCGCCTATACCGACCTGATTCACCGGCTCGGGGGCCCTGCCATGAACGGCTTCTACGCCACCAACACGGCGCAAAACCCTTACCTGGACGAGGCCTCACAGCCGATCCGCTTCTGGGCCAACAAGTACAAGACGAAGTTCAATGAAGATCCCACGGTGCTGTCGACCTACGGCTACATATTCGTCGACACCTTTGCCAAGGCCGCGACCAAAGCCGGTGTCAACCTGAACACCGAGACCTTCATCAAGGCCATGGATTCGATGACCGTGCCGCCCGACATCTTCGGTAGCCCACAAGGCACGTTTTCACCGACCAAACACGCGGGCACGGAAGTATCGCGCTTGTCGCAGATTCAGGACGGCAAATGGAGGGTGGTGTCCGACTACCCGGAAGAAAACGCGGCGCCCGCCGCAAAGAAATAGTCCGCCAGGACTCGCTCCAGACAAGAGGCCGCCAGGTGGCGGCCTCTTGTCATGAAACGATGTATGCCCCTGAACCAGTGGACAGCAGCTTGCCGTCCGCCCCCAGGAACTCCATGCGGGTGGAGGCCACCCGGGAGCCCAGACGCATCACCTCGGCGCGCAATTCAAAGTACTCACCAATGCCCGGGCGCAGGTAATCGATCCGCAAATCGATGGTGCCGAGCTTGCCAAAGCGGTGCAGGCGCTGAATGGGTGTCTCATCCATATGCCGCGCACCGATGGCCGCCATCACGGCGAGACCACCCATGGCATCCAGCCCGGCGCTGATGACGCCGCCATGAATCCGGTTGAAGCTGAAGTGGCCAATCAGGTCCCGCTTCATGTCGATGCGGCCCCTGACCTGCGTGGGCTTGAGTGATGTGATCTTCAGGCCCAACACCTGGTTGAAAACGATCATTTCCTCAAAGACTTTTTTAAGTCCGGTGACGAATTCGTCCTCGAACTCAACTTCTGGTTCAACTTCAATGTGTTTGGTCATGCCGTGATTCTCACAGACCGAGCTGACGCGAGGCCAACTCCTTCATGATCTCCTCGGCACCGCCACCAATCATCATGACCTTGACCTCCCGGTAGATGCGCTCACAAGCGGTGCCGCGCATGAAACCCATGCCACCCAGAATCTGCACCCCCTGGTCGGCGCAGAACTGCATGGTTTGCGTGGCGTGGTTCTTGAGCAGGCATACCTGGGCCACCCACTCTGCGCCTTTGGCGGCCTTGTCGCCACGGTCGCCCGCATCCGCACGGGCGGACACGGCATTGAGCCAGGCACGGGTGGATTCGATGCGCATCTTCATGTCCATCAGCTTGTGGCGAATGACCTGATGATCAACCAGTGCGGTGCCAAAGGTCTTGCGTTGCTGGGCCCAGCTCAGCGCCTCATCAAAACAGCACTCCGAGAAGCCCAGCGCCATGGCCGCCATGGACAGGCGTTCGCCGTTGAAGTTGGTCAGGATCATCTTGAAGCCCGAGCCTTCTTCACCCACCAGATAGCGGGCCGGCACCCGCACGCCGTCAAAGCGCAGTTGCGCCGTGTCAGAGCACAGCCAGCCCATCTTCTTCAAGGGGCTGCGCGACAGGCCCGCCGCATCGCCCGGCACCATCAGCATCGAAATGCCCATGGGGCCCTTGTTCTTGAGGTCCGTGCGCACTGCCACGGTGAACCAGTCGGCGCGCATGCCGGACGTAATAAAGATCTTCTCGCCATCGACCACGTATTCATCGCCTTCCAGCCGCGCCGTGGTACGCAGGGCGGACACATCGGTGCCGCCACCCGGTTCGGTGATGGCCAGAGCGGAGATTTTTTTTCCGGCGAGCACATCCGGAATGACCTCCGCCTGCAAGGCGGGCGACCCGTGGCGCACCACCGGCGGCAGGCCGATGTTGTGGCTGAACAGGCTGGCCATCAAGCCGCCGCTGCCGCCGCTGCGCGCCAGTGCAATGGTCATGGCGTTACGCAGCTTCCAGGGACTCGGTGTGCCGCCGAACTGCTCCGGGTAGCCCATTTCCAGCCAGCCCATCTCGGCTGCGCGCCGGTACAGGCTGCGGGGAAATTCGCCCGCTTCTTCCCAGTCATTCAAGTGTGGTGCGACTTCGGTTTGTACGAATTTGCGCGCCGCGTCTTCGACCAGAGTGATGTCTTCGTCGGCAATATCTGTCATGGACATTAACGTTTCCTGAAAAAAATTGATTGTTGTCTAGCTTCGGGTGGGCCGCTTGGCCACGCCCATGGTCTTGGCAATAATGCCCATCATCACTTCGTCGGCGCCGCCCCCAATGGAGCCCAGCCGCGCATCCCGGTACATGCGGGACACCTTGTTTTCCCAGGTAAAACCCATGCCGCCCCAGAATTGCAGGCAGCCATCGGGGATGAGCCGGCTCAAGCGTCCGGCCTTGAGCTTGGCCATCGATGCCAGCTCCAGCACGTCCTGTTTCTGCAGATACAGATCGCAGGCACGGTAAGTCAGCGCACGCAGGCTTTCCAGTTCGGTTTTCATTTCCGCCAGCTTGAACTGCACCCACTGCTGGTCCGCCAGCGTGGCGCCAAACATCTTGCGCTCCTGCGCCCACTCGACCGTCCACTGAATGCAGTTGCCCAGGCTTTGCAGGCAACTGGCTGCGCACCACAGACGTTCCTCCTGGAACTGCTGCATCTGGTAGATGAAACCCTGGCCCTCTTCGCCGATACGGTAGCGCTGCGGCACCCGTACTTCGTCAAAGTAGATCAGGCCGGTGTCGCTGGAATTCATGCCAATCTTGCGGATTTTTTTCGCCACCTCGATGCCGGGGCGCAGTTTGCCGTTCTCGCACAGGGGCACCATCACCAGACTCTTGTTCTTGTGTTGCGGCCCGTCGCCGGTATTGACCAGCATGCACATCCAGTCGGCCTGCAGGCTGTTGGTGATCCACATCTTCTGGCCGGTGATTACATAGTCGTCCCCGTCCTTGCGGGCATGGCTCTTGATACCCGCCACATCACTGCCGGCGGCGGGCTCGCTGACACCGATGCAACCCACCAGATCGCCGGCAATGGCGCCGGTCAGAAACTCCCGCTTGAGCTCGTCACTGCCAAAACGCGCCAGCGCCGGCGTGCACATGTCCGTCTGCGCGCCAATCGCCATGGGAATGCCACCGCAGTCGATATGACCCAGGGTCTCGGCCATGGCCACGGCATAGGAGTAGTCCAGACCCGAGCCGCCATAGGCCTCGGGCTTGGTCAGCCCGAGCAGGCCCAGATTGCCCATTTTCTTGAAGACCTCATGCGCCGGAAACATTTCGGCAGCCTCCCATTCGTCGACATGGGGGTTGATCTCGGCATCAATGAAACGCTTGAGCGTCTTCTGGATTTCCAGGTGTTCGTGCGTGTAGTTCATGATCAACGACCTTCCGTGTTCAGGACGAGAAAACCTTGGGCGTCAGGGCACGGTGAAAGCCGTTGAACGGCTTGATGGCATCACGTTCCTGTGCCTTGGCGTCGGCCACCCGCATCGGCCAGCCCATGCGCACCTGTGGCCGCGCGCCGTCAATTCGCAAAGTGCTGCCGCTGATGAAACTCGCCGCCGGGCTCAGCAGGAAGACAATGCCGGCGGACGTTTCGGCTTCGGTGCCGAAGCGCCCCAGCGGAATGGTCTTGCTCATCTCGCGCAACATGGGCCCCATCTCCTCGGGGTATTTGTCCATGCCACTCGATGCAATGTAACCCGGTGCCACGGCATTGACCCGCACACCCCGGCCGGCCCATTCAATGGCGGCGGTCTCGGTGAAACTGACCATGCCGGCACGCGCCGCACCGCTGTGCCCCATGCCGGGCATGGATCCCCACATGTCGGCCACGATGTTGACGATGCTGCCGCCGTACTTGTTCATGCTTTGCAGGAAACACTCACGCGCCATCAAAAAGCCACCGGTCAGATTGGTGTTGATCACCGCCTCCCAGCCCTTGGCGCTGATGGCTTCCAGCGGCGTCATGTACTGGCCACCGGCGTTGTTGACCAGACCATCGATGCGGCCATGAGCCGCCACCACGGCGGCCACGGTCTGTTTGACGACCTCCTCCTGCCGGATATCGCAGACGAAGAAACTGGCGGCCCCCCCGTCCTGAACAATTTCATCCATCACCGCCTGCAATTTGTCGGGCTTGCGGCCGACCAGCACCGTATGCGCCCCCAACGCGGCCAGCTCATGCGCCACGCAGCGGCCAATGCCGGAACCACCGCCAGTGACCAGCATCACTTTGCCCGCAAACATACCCTTTACAAAGACGGAACCGTAGCTCATCAACACTCCTTAAAAAATAGAAACATGGCGGCATCGGTCAGCTCATCGAGCGATGCGCCCTTTTTTCGGTCAAACCATTGCACCGACCAATTCAGCGCCCCCAATATCAACAGACGGGAGAACTTGACCGGTGCGCGCAAATGGCCACTGGCGTGCAGTGCTTCCAGCACCGGCATCCATGCCGCTTCGTACTCGACCTGTAGTTGCGCCAGCGACGCGCGCTGGCGCGCACTCAGGGAGCGGTGTTCGTAGAGCATCACCGGCACAAAGTCGTTGCCCGGTCCCAGCAGTGTGTCAAAGTGCGCGCGGATCAGGCGCCGGACCTGCACCAGCGGCTCACCCGCACCCGGGCCGGCCGCCTGCAGGGCAGCGGTTTGCCGCGCAATGGCCGAGTGCATGCCCTCCTCCATCACGGCGTAAAGCAGCGCGTCCTTGCTTTTGAAGTGATAGAACGGCGAGCCGCTGTGCATGCCGACCGCCGCCGCGATGTCGCGCGTGCTGGTGGCGTCAAAACCCTGCAGGCGAAACAGCCGGGCCGCCGCGGTGAGCAGCTCATGCCGACGATTGCCGTCATCGCGCTCACCCTCGGTCTTGCGCGGGCGTCCGCGCGGGCGCTTGGGCCCGGGGTCAGCCGGCGACCCGGATTCGTGGTGGATTGGCAGAGCTGAGGCAGTCATTGCCCCGGAGCATACCGAGATTGTTTATTTTTAACAAGCGCTTGCTTTGTAAAAATATTCTGCCCAGGCAATCACAGGGGCCGCCAGCACGCAAGCGCCGCGCCGGCAGAAGACGCCGCATGAAACGGGTAAATTCAATCCACGAAGAAATCCGGAATGAAGTGCTTCGTCCCCGGTGTCACCGAGTACTTCTCCAGGTCGGTGATGCCATGCGCGGCCAGCACCGTGTCGTCAATGTAGAAGTTGCCGGTATTGGCGTTGCTGCCGGTCAGGATCAGCCAGGCCGCATCCGACAGGATTTCCGGCTTGCGGCACAAGGCCACATCCACGCCCGGAATCATCTGCATGGCCGCCGTCGCAATGGCAGTGCGTGGCCACAGGCTGTTGACGCCGATGCCGTATTTCTTGAACTCGCCCGCATGGCCCAGCGTGCACATGCTCATGCCGTACTTGGCCATGCTGTAGGCGGTGTGGTTCTGGAACCAGTGGGTCTGCATCGACAACGGGGGCGACATGGTGAGCACCTGCGGGTTACGCCCGGCCGCTGCTGATTTTTTCAATTCCGGCAAACAGGCCATGGTGCACAGGTAAGTGCCGCGCGCATTGACGCCGTTCATCAGATCGAAGCGCTTCATGGGTGTGGCTTCAGTGTTGGTCAGGCTGATGGCGCTGGCGTTGTTCACCAGGATGTCGATGCCGCCAAAGGTCGCCGCCGCTTTGGCCACGGCAGCAAAAACAGCGTCGTCATCGCGTATGTCCACCGCCAGGGCCAGGGCCCGGCCACCGGCGGCCTCGACTTCTTTGGCGGCGCTGTAGATCGTGCCTGGCAGTTTGGGGTTGAGATCGGTGGTCTTGGCCACGATGACGATGTTGGCCCCGTCGGCCGCCGCCCGCTTTGCAATGGCCAGGCCAATGCCGCGCGACGCGCCGGTGATGAACAGGGTCTTGCCCTTGAGGCTGGCGGTCGGGTTCACTTCGGTCATGCTCGATTCTCCTGACAATGCTTTTGCTATACAAATAATAGCTATTGACGCTTATTCGACGAGGGCTGGAGCCCGGTTTTCCTTAAACTCTCGAGAAATCCGGCTTGCGCTTTTCCATGAATGCGGTGAAGGCCTCGCGCGCTGCTGGTTCGCGCAGCATGCGCCCAAAGCTGGCGCCCTCTTCCACCATGCGCTCGGCCACAGTGCTGGCCTGGCTTTTTTTCATCAGGCGCTTGGTCTCGATCAGTGAACTCAAAGGCTTGGCGGCCAGCTTCTGGGCCTGGCGTTGCGCCAGCGCGGCAGCCTCGGACGGCGGCACGATGCGGCTGATGAGGCCTATCTCCAGCGCGGACTCGGCCATGAACGGCTCCCCCAGCAACAGCGCCTCGGCGGCACGGCCATAACCCATCAACTGCGGCGCCAGATAGCTGGACGCGGCTTCGGGGCACAGGCCCAGGTTGACGAACGGCATGGAGAAGGCCGCGTTGTCTCCGGCGTAGACCAGATCGCAATGGAACAGCATGGTGGTGCCAATGCCGACGGCTGGCCCGCACACCGCCGCCACCACCGGCTTGGAAAAGGTGCTGATGCCGCGCAGAAAGCGAAACACCGGCGAGTCCTGGGTGGAGGTGGGCGCATTCAGGAAATCCCCGATATCGTTGCCGGCACTGAAAATTGTTTCGTGCCCCTGGAACACGACCACATGCACCGCGGCGTCCGCTTCGGCCTGCGCCAGCGCATCGGCCATGGCCGCGTACATGGCACTGGTGATGGAATTCTTCTTCTCCACCCGGTTGAAGGTGATGGTCATGACGCCGTTGGCGATGTCGGTCAATATGTCAGTCATGCGGTTTCCTCAGGTTATTTGACAAGTGCTTCGCGCACAAAATCCAGTCGGTCCTGGCCCCAGAACATCTGGTCGGCCACAAAGAAAGTGGGGGCGCCAAAGACGCCACGCTGAACGGCGGCTTCGGTCACGGCCTTCAACTCGTCCTTGACGGCCTGTTCACTGCTCAAGGCCAGCAGCGCTTGCGGCTCGAAGCCGGCGCTGGTGAGCACAGCGGCGACTACAGCGGGGTCGTTCATGTTTTGCGCGTCCACCCAGATGGCACGAAACATGGCGGCACAGTAGTCTTCGAAGCGCGCATCACCACGCATCTGCAGGCCCACGGCGGCGCGCATCAAGGTCAGCGTATTGATCGGAAAATTCGGGTTGAATTTCAGGGGCACGTCATAGCGGCGCGCAAAGCGGGCCAGGTCGACAAACAGGTAGCTGCCTTTGAGCGGCACCATCATCGGCGCGCGATTGCCGGTGGCCTGAAACACGCCGCCCAGCAACATGGGCTTCCAGACAAGCTGCACCCCGGTGTCGTCACAAATTTTTGGCAATTGCGTCCAGGCCAGGTAAGCCGCCGGACTACCAAAGTCAAAATAGAAATCTACGGTTTTGCTCATCAGAACTTCTCCATGTAAGGGCGCAAATCAAGCTCGTGGGTCCAGGCGTCGCGCGGCTGGGCATGCAGCATCCAGTACTGATCGGCAATGTGATCGGGGTTGAGGATGCCGTCCTGCGCCTTCAGGGCGTAGCGCTCGGGAAAATTGTCGCGGATGAATCCGGTGTCGATCGCGCCGTCGATGATGCTGTGGGCCACGTGGATGCCCATGGGCCCCAGCTCGCGCGCCATGCTCTGCGCCAGTGCACGCAGGGCATGCTTGGCACCCGCGAACGCCGCAAAGTGGGCGGCGCCGCGCAGCGAGGCGGTGGCACCGGTGAAGATGATGCTTTGTTTGCGCTCGGGCGCGGCGCGCTGCACCATGCGTTTGGCCACTTCACGCCCGTTCAGGAAACCGGCGAAACAGGCCATCTCCCAGATCTTGAAGTACTTGCGGGCGGTCTCGTCCAGAATGCTGCTGGGCGCGTTGGCACCGATGTTGAACACCAGCACCTCGATCGGGCCGAGGGTCGATTCGATCTGCTCGACCAGTGCCACCACCTCGTCCTCCTTGCGCGCATCACTGGCAAACCCGTGCGCAGCCCCGCCGTCGGCCTTGATCTGCTCGACCAGCGGTTGCAGCTTGTCCAGACTGCGCCGCGTGACGCAGGCCGTAAAGCCTTCGCGGGCAAAACGGCGCGCAATGGCGCCGCCTGTCGCGTCACCGGCACCAACAACGAGTGCAACAGGGTTGGGCTGGGCTCCGTCGGGGGAACGCGACGACACCTCAGTGCGGAGCGTGGGGGTCATGTCTTTACTCCTTGAAATAAACCAGCTGATGGGTCGTGGCCAGCAAGGTGCCGTTCGCGCTCCAGAGCAGCCCGGCCTGGTCAAAGAAGCCGTTGCGAAACGCCTGTCCGCGGGCCTGCCCCAGCAAGTAGCCGGTGCCGGATTCAGCCAGTTGCTCGGTACCGGCATGGAAGTACACGGTCAGTGACACGGTGCCCACCGGCACCAGCACCGAGCGGCGCAACCAGATGCGCGGAAAGAAGACGTCGGCCATCGCGGCCAGGGAAGCGAAGTCCAGCGGGCGCGGCGGATCGTCGCGAATCCAGAGCTGCGTCAGGCTGGCCAGCTGCGGATCATCACTGCTGGCGCCGCCATCCCAGGTGGATGGCAGGAGCCCGGTCACCGGGCGCATGTCATAGCGCTGAATCCAGACCACCCCCTCGGTGGGAGGCAAAATGCGGGCCACGGCGTCCGCCGGGGCGACCTCCGGCATGGGCATGTCATTGGCACTCCAGGTGTCACGCCGCACGGCCGTGATGGCCGTCCCGGTCAGCACCACGGCCTCCATGCCGTTGGCATCGGCCTGGCGCAACTCCAGCAACCAGTGTTGCGTGGACCGATTGGTTCGTACCGGCGTGGCGACCGCCTTGAAGCCACCCTGACTCATGGCGCTGGCAAAGTTCACCGTCAAAGCCACCGGATCACCCAGCCGGGACGGGTGCGTCATGACGGCGTTCAGGACGATGGCGGCGCTCATGCCGCCAAACGGACCCACCATGTTCCACCAGTCCGCGCTGGTCGTGCCCAGAAACTGATCGGCTTTGACGCCAAAGTCCGGCGTCAAATGAAGGGCGATGTCAAAGGGATGTGAGGTCATGGCGTTACTCAGTGTCGCAGCACGCGGCGCAACCGACAGTCATTTGGGCGACGGCGAAAAAAAGGCCACTTAGAAGTGGCCTTTCTTGTTCAGACACGCTCAAAGATTCCGGCAGCGCCCTGCCCCATGCCCACACACATGGAGACCATGCTGTAGCGGAGCTTGTTGCGATGCAGTGCGTGGATGGCGGTGGCCGACCGGATGGCCCCTGTGGCACCCAGCGGGTGGCCCAGCGCAATGGCGCCACCCATCGGGTTGACCTTGGCGGGGTCGAGCCCCAGCGTGTTGATCACGGCCAGCGACTGCGCCGCAAACGCCTCGTTGAGCTCGATCCAGTCGATGTCGTCCTGCTTCAAACCAGCGTACCGCAGCGCCGCCGGAATGGCCTCGATCGGGCCAATGCCCATGATGTGGGGCGGCACGCCTTTGGCTGCAAAACTGACAAAACGAGCCAGTGGTTTGAGACCGAACTGCTTGACCGCTTTCTCGCTGGCCAGAATCAGGGCGCCGGCACCGTCCGAAGTCTGCGAACTGTTGCCCGCCGTGACCGAACCGCGCGCCGCAAACGGGGTCTTGAGCTTGGCCAGGCCTTCCATCGAGGTATCGAACCGCGCGCCTTCGTCCAGGCTGACCACGCGCCGTTTCTCGATGACCTCACCGGTTTCCAGATTGGGCGAGCGGTCAATCACTTCCACCGGGGTCATCTCGTCGGCAAAGTGACCTGCTTCCATGGCTGCCAGAGCCCGCCTGTGCGATTCCACGGCGAACTCGTCCTGCGCCGCACGGCTGACCTTCCACTGTGAGGCCACCTTCTCGGCGGTCAGGCCCATACCGTAGGCAATGCCGATGTTCTCGTCATTGTTGAACATGGTGGGCGAGAGCGAGGGCGAGTTGCCCATCATCGGCACCATGCTCATGCTCTCCACGCCAGCGGCGATCATGACATCGGCTTCGCCTACGCGAATGCGGTCAGCGGCCATCTGCACGGCCGACAGGCCGGAGGCGCAAAAGCGGTTGACGGTGATGCCGCCCACGCTGGTTGGCAGGCCGGCCAGCACAGCGCCGATGCGCGCGATGTTGAGCCCCTGCTGGCCCTCCGGAATGGCGCAGCCACAGATCAGGTCTTCGATGGACTGCGGGTCCAGGCTGGGCACTTGCGCCAGCGCGGCATGCAGGGCCTTGACCAGCAGATCGTCCGGGCGGGTGTTGCGGAAAAATCCACGGTGCGAACGACCAATGGGCGTGCGCGTGGCAGCAACGATGTAGGCTTCTTGAATTTGTTTCATGGTCTTCTCTTGATCAGTTGCGAACCGGCTTGCCGGTGGACATCATTCCCATGATTCGCTCTTGCGTCTTGGGGTGGACGAGCAGCTCGCAGAAGGCCTGGCGCTCCAGTGTCATCAGATACTCTTCGCTCACCAGACTGCCGGCATCCACGTCGCCGCCGCACACCACATTGGCAATCAGGCTGGCGATATGGAAATCGTGCGCGCTGATGAAGCCGCCATCACGCATGTTCACCAGGGAGCCCTTGATCGTGGCCACGCCGCTGCGACCGGCCACGGCGAACAGGCGCTTGTGCGGCGCACGGTAGCCGGCGTTGAACATGGCCTTGGCTTCGTTGATCGCTACAAACAGCAGCTCATCCTTGTGCGGCACGACCACGTCGCTCTCCAGCAGGTAGCCCAGCTTGCGCGACTCCAGCGCGCTGGTGCCCACCTTGGCCATGGCCGCGGCGGTGAAGCCCTCGGTCAAAAAGGGCAGCAGGTCCTTGCCGGTGGAGGCAGCCGCGTTCTCGGCGGCGCGCCGTGCAATATAGGTCAGACCACCGGCACCGGGCACCAGGCCCACGCCTACCTCCACCAGACCGATGTAGCTCTCCATGGCCGCCACGCGCTTGCCGGAGTACACCGCCAGCTCGCAGCCACCGCCCAGCGCCAGGCCGCGAATGGCGGCCACGGTGGGTACGTTGGCATAGCGCAGCTTGAGCATGACTTTTTGCAGCTCCTTCGCGGCACCATCAATGGCCTTGACGCCACCCATCATGAAGCCCGGCAGCATGGACTGCAGATCGGCACCGGCCGAGAACATCTCGTCGGGCGACCAGATCACCAGGCCTTTGTAGTCCTTCTCGGCCAGTGTCACTGCGGTGTTCAGACCTTCAATCACACCGCCGCCAATGGCGTGCATCTTGGTCTTGATGCTGGCAATCAGCACCTCATCGTCCAGCGTCCACAGGCGCATGGACTCGTCTTCCTGCACGGTCTTTCCGGCTGTTGCAGCCGAGGGTGCATTGGCCCCCTGCACGCTTTCGGGGAAGTGCTGGCGCTCGTACACCGGCAGGCTGCGCGGCGCCACGAACTGGCTCGTCGTGGGGTTCCAGGAGCCTTGTGGGGTGTGCACACCACCGGCATCGGCCACCGGGCCCTTGAAGACCCAATCGGGCAGCGGCGCCTTGCACAAGGCCTTGCCCGCGTCGATGTCCTCCTTGATCATGTTGGCCACTGTCAGCCAGCCGGCTTCCTGCCACAGCTCGAACGGGCCCTGCTTCATGCCAAAGCCCCAGCGCATGCAGAAGTCGACATCACGCGCGTTGTCAGCAATCGATGCCAGGTGCACGGCTGAGTAGTGGAAGCTGTTGCGCAGAATGGCCCACAGAAACTGGCCCTGCGCGCCTTCGCTGTCGCGCAGCAGTTTGAGCCGCTCGGCGGCAGGCTTTTTCAGCATCCGGGCGTAGACCTCGTCGGCTTTCTGGCCGGCCGGCACATAGTCTTTCGTTGCCAGATCAAAGCGCAGCACATCGCGGCCGACTTTCTTGAAGAAACCGGCCTTGGTCTTTTGACCGAAGTTGCCCATTTCCAGCAGGGTCTTGAGCACCTCAGGTGTGGCAAAGCTCTCGTAGAACGGATCGGTCTCGATGCTCAGCGTGTCCTGCAGCGTCTTGATGACATGCGCCATGGTGTCCAGCCCCACCACGTCCGCGGTGCGGAAGGTGCCCGAGCTGGCGCGGCCGAGTTTTTTGCCGGTGAGATCATCCACCACGTCATAGGTCAGGCCGAAATTCGCCACCTCTTTCATCGTCGCCAGCATGCCGGCAATGCCGACGCGATTGGCGATGAAGTTGGGGGAATCTTTGGCACGCACCACGCCTTTGCCCAGATTGCTGGTGACGAAGGTTTCCAGGTCGTCCAGAATTTCAGGCTGGGTGGTGGGCGTGTTGATCAACTCCACCAGCATCATGTAGCGTGGTGGGTTGAAAAAGTGAATACCGCAGAAGCGGGGCTTGATTGCCTCCGGCAGCGCTTCGCTCAGTTTGGTGATCGACAGGCCCGAGGTGTTGGACGCCACGATGGCGTGCGGTGCCAGAAAAGGCGCGATCTTTTTGTACAGGTCCAGCTTCCAGTCCATGCGCTCGGCGATTGCTTCAATCACCAGGTCACAGTCCTTGAGCAAATCCATGTGCTCTTCGTAGTTGGCCTGCTGGATCAGGCCCGCGTCGTCCACCACACCCAGCGGCGCGGGCTTGAGCTTTTTTAGGCCGTCGATGGCCCGGGTGACGATGCCGTTTTTTGGACCTTCCTTGGCGGGCAGGTCGAACAGAATGACTGGCACCTTGACATTGACCAGGTGGGCGGCGATTTGCGCACCCATCACGCCGGCACCCAGCACGGCGACTTTTTTGACTTTAAAACGGGACATTGTTGTTCCTGAAAAATGAATTACTGCGCGCGAATCCAGGTCTGGGTTCGAAAGAAGAATGCGATATAGCCGCGCACTTCGAGTTTTTTGCCGCCCTCAATCGGGGTCAGACGCAAGGTGTATTCCTTGCCGTTGTCCGGATCCAGAATCTTGCCGCCTTCCCATGCGTCCTTGCCATCGGCCTTTTTGGCGCCACGAATGATCTCCATCCCGATCACCGGCTTGTCCTTGCGCTCATCCGTGCATTTGTCGCAGACGGCGTCCTGCTTCGAATCCTTGCGCAACAGCTTCTCGATCCGGCCGGAGAGCACCCCGGCGTTGTCGGTGATACGCACCTCCGATGACGGCTCCCCCGTCTTGTCGTCAATGGTGCGCCACACACCGGCGGGCGTCATTTGCGCCAGCACCGGCAATGCCAGCGCACCAAAAGCAATAGCAACAATCGACTTGTACATAAGGACTCCCCGATCAAAAAGACTAGAAAACCCGTGAAGACGGGATCAGCACTCAGCCCAAAGCGGCATCCGTGTCCATCAATACTTTCGTTCCGGCACGGGCCGTGCGCATCAGCATCGTCGTCTCCGGGAACAGCTTGGCGAAGTAGAAACGCGCCGTCTGCAGCTTGGCCAGATAGAAGGTGTCAGTGTTGCCCGCTGCGATTTCACGCAGCGCCACTTGCGCCATGCGCGCCCAGAAGTAGCCGAACACCAGATGGCCTGCCACGCGCAGGTAGTCCACCGCTGCGGCACCCACTTCGTCCGGGTTCTGGAAACCCTTGAAACCAATTTCGGTGGTGAACTTGGTCATCTGGTCGCCCAGAATGGCAATCGGGGTAATGAACTCGGCCATCTTTTCATTGACGCCTTCTTCTTCCACCAGCTTGCCCACCAGCTTGCCAAACTTGCGCAGCGTGGCACCGTTGTTGCCCAGTATCTTGCGGCCCAGCAAATCGAGCGACTGGATGGTGTTGGTACCTTCGTAGATCATGTTGATGCGGGCATCGCGCACAAACTGCTCCATGCCCCATTCCTTGATGTACCCGTGACCCCCAAACACCTGCTGGCAGGCGGATGTCGCGGTCCAGCCGTTGTCGGTGATGAAGGCCTTGACGATCGGCGTGAGCATGGCCAGCATCTCGCCGGAATCCTTGCGCACTTTTTCGTCCGGGTGGTTATGCTCTTTTTCCAGCAGCATGGAGCAGTAGGTGCTCAGGGCGCGGCCGCCCTCGGCGTAGGCTTTGGCCGTGAGCAACATCTTGCGCACGTCGGGGTGCACGATGATCGGGTCGGCCGGCTGGTCTTTGGCCTTGACGCCCGACAGCGAGCGCATCTGAATGCGGTCCTTGGCGTACGCCAGTGCGTTCTGGTAGGCCACCTCGGTCAGGCCCAGGGACTGGTTGCCCACACCCAGCCGGGCGGCATTCATCATCACGAACATGCCGTTCATGCCCTTGTTGGGCTGTCCCACCATGGTCCCGACAGCCCCGTCCAGCACGATCTGGGCCGTGGCGTTGCCATGAATGCCCATCTTGTGCTCCAGACCACCGCAGTAGACCCCATTGCGTGCACCCAGCGAGCCGTCCTTGTTGACCAGGAACTTCGGCACGATGAACAGGCTGACACCCTTGATGCCGACAGGCGCATCGGGCAGACGGGCCAGCACCAGATGAATGATGTTGTCGGTCATGTCATGTTCACCGGCACTGATGAAGATCTTGTTACCAGTAATCTTGTAGGTGCCGTCCGCCTGCGGCTCGGCCTTGGTGCGCATCAGGCCCAGATCGGTGCCGCAATGGGGCTCGGTCAGGCACATGGAGCCGGTCCATTCGCCGCTGGTCATCTTGTGCAGGTAAGTCTGCTTTTGCTCTTCAGTGCCGTGGGTGTGCAGGGCCGCATAGGCGCCATGGGTCAGGCCGGGATACATGGTCCAGGCCTGGTTGGCGCTGTTGAGCATCTCGTAGAACATCTGGTTCACGACCAGCGGCAGGCCCTGGCCACCAAAAGCGGGGTCGCAAGCCAGCGCCGCCCAGCCGCCCTCGATGAACTTGGCGTAGGCCGCCTTGAATCCGGCAGGCGTCGTCACTTCGTGCGTCACCTGGTCCAGCTTGCAGCCCTCGGTGTCGCCACTGATATTGAGCGGGAAGGTGACTTCGGCCGCAAACTTGCCGCCTTCTTCGAGCACGGCGTTGATGGTGTCAACATCCATGTCTGCATGCTGGGGGATCTGCTTGAAGTCGTCAACGACCTTGAGCAACTCGTGCATCACAAACCGCATGTCGCGCAGGGGCGGTGTATAGATAGGCATGCTGATTATTCCTTTGAGCGTGGGTTGGATTTTGGGGAAGGTGCTGATCCGGCGGCGACGGTCTTGCCGTAGCGCGCGAGAATGTTTTCAAAGCCCTGGTTGGCGCGTGTGACCGAGACCGGGTTTTCCAGAAACCGGGCTTCATAGTGCGAGGCCAGAATGAGTCCGTGAATCTCGAAGGCCATCTGCTCTTCGTCGGCATCCTGCTTGAGATGCCCCATCTCCTTGGCCTGAACAACAGCCCGGTACATCGCGGCCAGCCAGACCTTGACCGAGCTGGCCAGGGCGTCACGCACCGGCCCGGGCCGGTCGTCGAACTCGACCGCACCGCTAATGAAGATACAGCCGGACTGGATTTCGACGGCCACGCGTTTCATCCAGTTGGAAAACAGGGCCCTGACGCGCGGCAAACCGCGGGCTTCATCCATCGCGGGGGAAAAGACCTCGTCGGCAAAGCGGGCGTAATACTCGCGGATGACGGAAATCTGCAGTTCTTCGCGCGAACCAAAGTGCGCAAACACACCCGATTTGCTCATCTGCGTCACCTCGGCCAGGGCGCCAATGCTCAACCCTTCAAGGCCAATCTGCGCCGCCAGCCCCAATGCGGCATCGACGATAGCCTGCTTGGTCTGCTGCCCTTTTTGCAGGGCGCGCCCCCCGCGCGAGCCTTGGCGGCTGGCGCGTACGGGTTTGGCAGGTGATTGAGAAACGGTCATAGTGCGCAAAAAAGAACGATCGTGCTATTTTGCAGCATTTTCGAGGCTTGCCGCCAACCCGCAGCCACTTCTAGAGAGTTTTTTCTAAGGAAAGCGCGGGTTTACCCGAATCCCTGCTGCAGCCCCCGCCGCTGCCCGACCTAAAGCATCAGGGCCAGACTGGCGTCCAGGTACTCCGAAGGCAGGCGCTTGAAGCCCGAACGCGCAAAGCGCTGCAGGCGCCCCACAACAAAGGCGGTGAGGACAGCCGCACGCACCTGGATATCCACACTGGGGGTCGCCGAACCGCTCAATTCGGCGGGAGTCCGCAGGGCCTGCTTGAGTGTGGACTCGATCTTGTCAAAAAACTGGTTCATGCGTTGCTGCAGGCGTTCGTTCTCAAACACCAGTGCATCGCCCACCATGACGCGGGCCATGCCGGGGTTTTTCTCGGCGAACTGCATCAACATGGCCACGACCTTGCCGGCCTGGCGCGTACCCGTCGTGGCATCGGTCGCGGCCGCCGCGCTCTCCCGCTCAGCGATCTGGTTGACCAGGGAAAACACGGTCTGCTCGATGAACTCGATCAAGCCCTCAAACATCTGGGCCTTGCTGGCGAAGTGCCGGTACAGCGCGGCCTCGCTCACATCCAGACGCGCCGCCAGCGAGGCAGTGGTGATGCGTTCGGCACCCGGTTGTTCCAGCATGGTGGCCAAGGCCTGCAGAATCTGCACCCGGCGTTCGCCCGGCTTGGGACGCTTGCGAACCGGTGCGGCCATCTCACTGCCTGCAGAGGTTGGAGAAAGCGCTGGAGATGGGGTGGATTCGGCGTCAGACATGGTGCACTAGGCGAAAGGATCATTTGATTCTCGCATAGCGGACCCAAGGGTTTTCGCGGGGTCAGGCCCCGAACAACAAGGTGATGCGGGTGCCCCGCCCCCCCAATCCGCTGCCCACGACCAGCTGGCTGCGATGCACCCGTGCAATCTCGTCGGCAATCGCCAGGCCCAGGCCATTGCCTTCAGCGCTGGTGCCCGGCACGCGGTAAAAACGCTCCAGAACACGACGCCGCTCCGCCACAGGCACGCCCGGACCGTCATCCTCGACCTCCAGATAGGGTGCCTTGTCATCGACCGTCCAGGCACAACGCAGTGTGACGGTGCCACCTTCGGGGGTGTATTTCAGGGCGTTGTCCAGCAGATTGCAGGCCAGTTCGCGCAGCAGCCACTCATTGCCCGTCACATGCACGGCCTGCGCATCCAGCCCCAGGTCAATGCGTTTGGCCGTGGCCGCATCCAGATGGACTTCAAGCAGGGTTTCGCACAGCTCCTTCAGATCCACCCGATGCAAGGGCTGCGCGTCCAGGTTGCGCGCGTCGGCCCGGGACAAGGCCAATAGCTGATTGGCCAGTTGCGATGTGCGCCGGACGGCATCGCGCAAACGGTTGATCTGGGGTGCTCCTATATTGATAGCTAATGACGCATTATCGACGGGGGCTAGAGGCGTATTTCCTGCATATTTTTCACGCCATGCTTCGGCAGCGGCCGGCGTGTTGACGGCTTGCGCCCAGGCTTCAACCTGCGCCTGCAGGCCCGCCAGCGGTGTACGCAGCTGGTGCGCCGCATCGGCCACAAAGCGGCGCTGGCTTTCCGCCTGCGCATTCACCAGGTCAAACAGCCGGTTGAGCGACTGCACCAGCGGGCGCACCTCTTCCGGCGAGGCTTGCACATCAATTGCGCTCAAGTCGCGCGGCGACCGGTGCTCCACCGCGTCCTTCAGCGCCAACAGCGGTCGCAGCGCCCGTTTGACCGCCCAATTGACGACGAACACCACCACCAGCATCAGCACCAGGTTGGGCAACAAGACCTTGAGCAGTACCAGTCTGACCCACTGCTGGCGCGGGTCGGACCCGTCCGCCAGGCGCACCACCAACTCCCCGCCCGCAGTCTGGACGCGCTGGGAAACGATGCGGTAGGTCACGCCACCTTCTTCTTCGCTGAAGAACTCGGGCTCACGCGTGGTGGGCGGCACGGTGCTCAGCCAGGCATCGCCCACCAGCACCCGGCCGTCGAGGTCGGCAATGCCAAACGCCGAAAAACCGGCTCTGCCCTTGAGGAATTCTTCGACAGCCGGAGCTGTGAGCAAAACGGGGGGGGCATCGGGCGTTTTGCCTTTGGCCACCACCGAGTCTGCCAGCAGCGGCACCAACTGGAGCAACTGGCGGTCTTGTTGCAGGGCGGCGCTGTCCGCCAAACGGTAGTCAAACCAGGCGTTGACACAGGCCAGCACGGACAGGGGAATCAACAACAACAGCAACAGGCGCCGCTTCAGGCCTGAGGACATGGCAGCCGTCTGCATCGATCAGTCGGCCATGCTGGCGGGGTCGGCAGTCATCTCAAGGCGGTAGCCAAAACCACGGATCGATCGCAGCGCGATGCCATGGGGCTCAAGCTTGCCGCGCAGCCGCGAGATGTACACCTCCACTGCGTTGGGCGTGATTTCCTTGTCCCATCCGGTCAGCGCCTGCAGCAGTTTGTCCTTGTTGGCGGGTTTGGGCGCATTGATCAGCAAATACTCCATGACCGTCCATTCGCGCGGGCCCAGTTCGACCGGCTGTCCGCCCGGACGAATGCAGGCCACCCGGGTGGCCGTGTCCAGCTCCAGCGGGCCAAAACTCAACACGGCCGAGGTGGCCGCCTGCGAACGGCGTAACAACGCGCGCAACCGTGCCAGCAACTCGGGCAACTCGAACGGTTTGATCATGTAGTCATCGGCACCCCGGTCAAGCCCCTGGACGCGATCATGCAGCGCATCGCGGGCTGTGAGAATCAACACCGGCATGGTATGACCGTCTTTGCGCAGCCGCTGGGTCAGCGCCAGGCCATCCATGCCGGGCAGACCGATGTCGATGATGGCGACATCAAACGCTTCGCGCAGCGTGACCTCCAGCGCACGCTCAGCATTGCCCACCCAGTCCACCGCGTAACCGGCGTCGGTGAGCCCCAGCTTGATACCGCTGGCCACCATCACGTCGTCTTCAACGAGCAGGAGTCTCATTAAAAAGGCCGCTAGCCCCCGTATTTATTGCGCCAGAAGCTATAAAACAGATAGCAAATTAGTGGGAGCGAATCATCGTCCCGAACGCCTGGTCCGTCAGAATTTCAAGCAGCAGCACATGGGGCACCCGGCCGTCGATGATGTGCACCGCGTTCACGCCGCTTTTGGCCGCGTCCAGCGCGCCACTGATCTTGGGCAACATGCCGCCACTGATGGTGCCATCTAGAAACAGCTCGTCGATCTGGCGTGCGCTGAGATCTGTCAGCAAGTTACCGGCCTTGTCCAGCACGCCGCTGATGTTGGTCAGCATCATCAGTTTCTCCGCCTGCAGCACGGTCGCCAGCTTGGCCGCGACCACGTCGGCGTTGATGTTGTAACTCTCGTTGTTCTCGCCAAAACCGATCGGGCTGATCACGGGGATGAACGCGTCGTCCTGCAAGGCTTTGACCACGCTGGGGTCGATACTGACGATATCGCCTACCTGGCCCATGTCATGCACTTTGGCGGGGTCGCTGCTGTCCACCATCTGGAGTTTTTGCGCGCGAATCATGCCGCCATCACGCCCGGTCAGGCCCACCGCCTTGCCGCCAGCCTGGTTGAGCAGGCCCACGATGTCCTGCTGCACCTCACCCGCCAGCACCCATTCCACCACCTCCATGGTTTCAGCGTCGGTCACGCGCATGCCCTGAATGAACTCGCCCTTCTTGCCCAGGCGTTTCAGCGCGGTTTCAATCTGTGGTCCGCCGCCGTGCACCACCACCGGGTTGATGCCCACCAACTTGAGCAGCACCACGTCCTCGGCAAAGTCCGCCTGCAAGGCCGGGTCGGTCATGGCGTTGCCGCCATATTTGATGACCATGGTCTTGCCATGAAACTTGCGGATGTAGGGCAGCGCCTGGGCCAGGATTTCGGCCTTGTCGCGGGGAGAGATGTTGGTGACGTCGGTCATGGGGATTTTTGCCTGTGGCTCAAAAGGTGAATGGGCAAATTGTGCCGCATGTTCTGCGCCCACACGGGCGAGTCAAAACAAAGTCACACCGATGGGAATTCGCCGGGCTGATAGCCGTGCACGTGCTGCTGCAGAAACGCCTTGATCGCGGCGACATCGTCCAGCGCGGCAGCCGCTTTGAGCGTCGTCAACTCTTCGCTCAATAGCGCCCATGGTACGAAAGGCTCGTGGGCCTTCATGATGCGGGGATGCACCGTCAACTCGGGGTTGTCACCAATCAACAATTCCTCATACAGTTTTTCACCCGGACGCAGACCCGTGATCGCAATCTCGATATCGCCATTCGGGCACTCACCGTCCCGTACCGTCAGGCCAGAGAGTTGCACCATGCGCCGCGCCAGATCCATGATCTTCACCGGCTCACCCATGTCCAGAACAAACACGTCTCCGCCCACGGCCATGGCGCCCGCCTGCAGCACCAACTGCGCCGCCTCCGGAATGGTCATGAAATAGCGGGTGACGTCGGCGTGTGTCACGGTGAGCGGTCCGCCAGCGGCCAGTTGCCGGCGAAACAGCGGCACCACACTGCCACTGGAATCCAGCACATTGCCAAAGCGCACCATCGTGAAGCAGGTTGGCGTTGCGTCGGCCGCCAGCGCCTGCAGCACCAGCTCGGCCATGCGCTTGGTAGCGCCCATCACATTGGTCGGCCGCACTGCCTTATCGGTCGACACCAGCACAAAGCGCTTGACCGAACTCTCCACTGCCGCGCGGGCCATGTTCAGCGTGCCGAACACGTTGTTGGCGACCCCCTCACCCGCGTTGTCCTCAACCATGGGCACGTGTTTATAGGCGGCGGCATGGTAGACCGTGGCCGGGCGATACGTCTCGCAAACCGCAAGCAGGCGCGCATAGTTGGCGACACTGCCCAGCAGCGGCACCAGCTCGACGGCGAGGCCGCTGGCCGTGCAGATGCCTTGCAGTTCCTGGTGAATGCTGTACAGCCCGAATTCATTGTGGTCCAGCAAGAGCAGCTGGCGCGGACCCTGCAATACGATTTGGCGCGTCAACTCCCCACCAATGCTGCCCCCCGCCCCCGTCACCATCACGACCTGTCCGGCCAAGTCCCGCGCCAGCAGCTCGGCATCGGGTGGCACGGGGTCGCGGCCCAGCAAATCATCTACATCCAGTTCGCGGAAATCCTGCACCGTGACACGGCCACTGGCCAGATCAGCCAGGCCAGGCAGCGTTCGAATATGAACCGGCAGCGCGCGCAAACTGTCAATGATGTTGTTACGGCGCTCTCTGGAAGCGCTGGGCAACGCCAACAAAATGTCCGTCACGCCTTGCCGAGCGACCACATCGGGCACCTCTGCCGGCGCAAACACCGGTATGCCATTGATACTGCGCCCTACTTTGGTCGGGTCGTCGTCCACAAAACCCAGCAGCGAAAACTGTCCCGAAACGCGCAGAGCGGAAGCTGTTTGCACACCTGAGGTGCCAGCACCGAAGATCAGCAAGCGCCCTTCAACCTTTTGGCGAACGCTGCCCATGTGGGCGAGCCAGAATCGGGCTGACGCCCGGCTGGTGCCGACCAGCAACAGGAATATCAATGGCTGCGAAACGCCCAGACTCCGAGGTACACCCGGCCATCTTTGCCACAACAACACGGTCGATAGCAAAACCGCATAAACGGCAATCGCCTGCGCCGTCGCGACCAGAGCGGCCTGGCCGGTGTAGCGAAAAATCGCCCGATACAAGCCAAATCGAATGAATATTGGCACCGACAGCAAGGGCGCCAACCCGTACACCCACCACTGCGCGCCGGTGGGCCAATGCAGTGCATCCAGCCTGAACGTGAAGGCGATCCAGGTGGCAACCAACGCAAGAACCACATCCAGCGCGACGACCACCAGCCGCTTTGCGGCACGCGGCCAAGCCAAAACCCTTTCTTGCATTTAACTCCCTTGATTCACATCAGTTTTTGATAGCGAATTCTTCTTTTGTTCTTCCTTGTGCTACCAGCGCCACCAGCCAACGCGGCGTCAAGCCACGGCCACTCCATGTTTCGCCATTGGGGCCCCGGTATTTTGCAGCCACGACCGCGGCGCCCTTCTCGGCTTTCTTTTTGACTTTGGTGTCTGCGCTTTTCGCCGCGGCTGTTTTGGACCTGCCCTTTGCTCCGCGCGCCTTGCCGGGCTGCAAATCTTTCAAAGAAATGCCAAATGCCTGCATTTTGGCAAGAATATCCTGCACGGTTTTATCAAATTCCCTGGCCTTGATTTCGCTGGCCTGCTTCTGCAGCTTCTCAATCTGACTTTGAATCTCGATCAAATTACTCATGCCAAACACCTTATTATTGAAAATAGAACCCCTGAGCAAACTGCATTCTTTGCAGATTGAATTTTAATTATTTTAATGAGTCACATTATCTCTTCGCAACACCTTCAAACCGGTCAAAAATATGATTTTGGTGTCCAGAAAGAGGGATTTATTTTGCAAGTATTCAATATCCAGCGCCACCTTTTGTGGAATCGGCAGTTCATCACGGCCATTGATCTGAGCCCAACCAGTCAGGCCAGGCAGCAGCTTGTGGACCCCGCTGCTGGTGCGCAATTCAATCAAATCGTGCTGATTGAACAGAGCCGGCCGGGGACCGACAAAGCTCATGTCCCCTTTGATAATGCTCCATAACTGGGGCAATTCATCCAGGCTGCTCTTGCGCAAAAAACTGCCAATGGGCGTGAGGTACCTGTCGGGATCGCTCAATAGATGAGTGGCAACGGCGGGCGTGCCTACCTGCATGCTACGGAACTTGGGCATTTTGAAAATCTTGTTGTCGCGCCCCACCCGGTCGGACCAATACAGGATTGGACCTCTGGAGGTCAAGCGCACCAATATCCCAACCAGTAATACAGGTATCAGCAGGGGAATACCCGCCAAGGCCGCCAGCAATAGGTCAAATGCTCTTTTCATGGTTTTTGCATTCCTACTACTGCCCCACGCAAGCCCTCGTCCACCGAAATGGGAGGCAACCAGCCCAACAGGCTGCGCGCCTTGGAAATATCCACCTGCAGATCGCCGCACAGTCGCTGCACCGCGTCGCTTTTGCCCAGCAGGGACGCCCCCCCCACCCGTAAAACCCACACAGCCACGGGGACCAAGCGTTCTGGCACCCTTGCCGCACGCGCCAGGCCCAGCACCAACTCGGTAGTCTTATGCAGCGCCCCCAACGACAAGGACCAGCCAAGCTGCACGGCGCGCATGTGGGCCGCAACGTTGGCCTTGACGCCGGGGACATACACCAAGGGTGGGCCGATGACGCCCACCTTCATGCCGGTTTGTGCGGCAATTTCGCGCAAACCTTGCTCAGCCTCTATCTTGGACACTTCGTAGGGATCAAGTGGCACCGGAATGTCATCCGCAGAAAAAGGCATTTCCAACTTCGTGGCTTCGCCGTTGACCTTGATGGAGCTGATGAAGACAAATCGCAGCACGCGGGCTGCTGCAGCCTGTCGCGCCAAATCCAGTGTCCCATGAACATTGATACGACGAAATTCAGCCAAGGAATCTATAGCGGTGTCATCCATCACGTGCACAGTGCGGACGCCATTTGGCATCGGCACCTCGCCGCGACGACCGCAGGCGCACGTTTCAACTTCTTCGTGGATCAGTTTGACGACCCAAACGGCACCCGCAATCCCCATAGCCAGAATCATGACTCCCCCCGGGATACCGAAGGCGATAGCCCCTCAACCTTCAGTTTCTCAAGCCATCCCTCAAGCCGGTCGATCAATGTATCGCGATCAAATTCACGAGCACTTACATTCAACCCGTTTCTACCCATTGCTTCCCGTTCTTGATTGCTCATTTCAGAAAGCTTGAGTACAGCAGCTGCTAAACCAAGATGATCTCCAGCGGCACATGCCAGGCCCGCATTAGAGGTTTTCACCACCTCCGCGCCTTCGCCATTCAACATGGCCACGACAGGGATGCCGGCCGCCAGATACGACTGAAGCTTGCCCGGAATCGTCATGGAAAAAATAGGCTCGTCCTTTAAGCTGACCAATAAGGCATTGGCATGCTTGAAAAACGAAGGCATCCGCTCTACTGGATGCCGCCCCAACATAAGAACGCAATTCTGCAAGTTACGGCGCTTGATTTCATCGGCAACCCAACGCGCCATCCGCCCATCGCCAACGATCAGCCACCGAATATGTGCGTGTGACTTCAAGCTTTCTGTCGCCGCCAAAATCGCAGGGAAATCCTGGGCATCGCCAATGTTCCCGGCAAACATCACATTGAAACTCCCGGTCTTCAATGGCACCTCGTCTGCCGCAACGGTATGTTGCATGTCAAAAACCGATTCAGCCCAACTCGGAAAATATGCAACACGACTGCTTTTACCGGCATACTGCTGAATCAGCGGGATGAAACTTTTCGACTGCGTCAGAATCAAGTCGCAGCGCTTGTAGATGAAGGCCACGAGTTTTCCAACCGCCTGTAAGAGCGCAGAGGAGCGCACAACGCCAAGAGCCTGCAAGGTCTCCGGCCACAAATCGAGCACCCAAAATGCCAGGGGCACTCGCTTGACAGCACGCATCAGGGCAGCAGGGATGCCCACCGTGACAGGTGATAGTTGATAAGCAAAGATCACATCGAACTGACGGCCGCGCAATTTCCAAAGGCCCACGACCGATGCACTGACTGCAAAGGTCAGGTAATTCAACATCAAGCGTAGTCCACCTTGACCCCTTGGTATCAGCGGTACTCGAATGACTTCGGCGCCTTCGTAATGTGAATAACGGGCAGGATCCGAGAGGAATTTCTCAAAAACCTTGCCGTCTGGATAGTTCGGAAGACCAGTCAGAACCGTCACATGGTGGCCGCGCCGAACCAACTCAGCGACCAAATCATTGATCCTGAAGTTCTCAGGCCAAAAATACTGCGAAACGACAAGCAAACGCATGAATCTTTCGCTCAGTATTTCTTCCAGACCACACGGTTCACGTAGTCGGTGTAGCTGTGGATGATCCGCAGCACCTTGTCCGACACATTCGGCATACTGTAGTCACCCACTTGGCGGATGCCGTGCGGGTCCGTCCGATCGTCTCCGCGCGGCTGTTTGGCCAGAATGGCAAGCCCCTGGCGTACGCGCTCCACCTCCAGCCCTACCATCATCACAGCGGCTTCTTCCATGCCCTCGGGGCGCTCGTGCGCCTCGCGCAGGTTAAGCGCCGGAAAGTTCAGGATCGACGACTCTTCGTTGATGGTGCCGCTGTCTGACAGCACCGCGCGAGCCGCGAGTTGCAGCTTCACGTAATCATGAAAACCGAGTGGCTTGAGCAACCGTACCTGCGGGTGAAAGCGCGAGCCCGTGGCATCAATGCGCTTTTGGGTACGCGGGTGAGTGGACACGATCACCGGCAGATTGTGATCTTCGGCCACTGCGTTCAGCACCTCCACCAGCTTGGCAAACGTCTGCGGCGAATCTATGTTTTCTTCGCGGTGCGCACTGACAACAAAGTAGGCACCCGCCTGCAATTCCAACCGATTCAGCACGTCGGACGCCTCAATACGAGGCCGATAGTGCGTCAGCACCTCAAACATTGGGCTGCCAGTCTTGATGACCAGATCAGGTGGCAAGCCTTCGCGCAGCAGGTATTCGCGGGCGATGGTGCTGTAGGTAAGATTCACATCAGCGGTATGGTCCACGATGCGGCGGTTGGTTTCCTCGGGTACACGCTGGTCAAAACAGCGATTGCCCGCCTCCATGTGGAAGATGGGAATCTTGCGTCGCTTGGCAGGAATCACCGACAGGCAACTGTTGGTATCTCCCAATACCAGCATGGCTTCAGGCTGCACCTCGGCCAGCACCTGGTCCACCCCGATGATGAGGTTGCCAATGGTGTGGGCAGCGCCAGTGCTGCCTTCTGCACTGTTCAAAAAATGATCCGGCTTGCGAACACCGAGATCATCAAAGAACACCTGGTTCAGTTCGTAGTCGTAATTCTGGCCGGTATGTACAAGCACATGGTCGCAATGTTCATCCAACCGCGCCAGCACCCGTGACAGTCGAATGATTTCGGGCCGCGTGCCAACCACGGACATGACTTTGAGTTTTTTCATATTTCTGGAAGGTAGGTAGCCGCACCAGCTTAAAGCGGGCAGGTAAAGGTGTCGGGCCGAGCACGGTCAAACACCTCGTTGGCCCAAAGCATGACGATCATCTCGTCGGTGCCGATATTGGTAATGTCGTGTGTCCAACCGGGCACGGTTTCCACAATCTCGGGCTTGTCGCCGCAGGTCACCAGCGCATGCTCCTGGCCGGTCTGCATGTGGCGAAACTTGAAGCGCCCCTGCCCCTTGATCACCAGAAACTTCTCGGTCTTGCTGTGGTGGTAATGGCCGCCCCGAGTAATGCCCGGGTGCGCCGTGAAGTATGAAAACTGCCCGGCGTCGGGCGTCTTGAGCATTTCCACAAACACGCCACGCGGGTCGCCATGCTGCGGCACAGTGTAGGTGAATGACTCCACCGGCAGATAGCTCACGTAGGTGGCATACAGCGCCCGCACCAGCCCTGTGCCCACACGCTCGGTCATCAGCGTGTCGCGGCTGTCCTTGAAGGCCTGAATCTGCCGCGCCAGTTCGCCCACCGTAGTGGTGTACTGCGGCTCCACAGTGGCAAAGCCATCGGCATCCACGGCTGCATTAGCGCCATCCATCAGTTGCACAAAGCGCTCAACCACATCATCCACATACACCAGCTTGACCGGCGCGGCCGGATCGTTAACCTGGATCGGTAGGCCGCGCGCAATGTTGTGGCAAAACGTGGCCACTGCTGAATTGTAGTTGGGCTTGCACCATTTTCCGAACACATTGGGCAGCCTGAAGATGTGTACAGGCAGCTGGTGGCTATGCGCGGCTGCCTGCAACGCGTCCTCGGCTCCGCGCTTGCTCTGGCCATAGGGGTTATCGCGCCCCGCTTGGGCGGAGGATGTGTAAACGATGGGTACCGACTTACCTGTCGCCTCAGCCACCGCGCCGACCGCCTGGCACATCGCCTGCGTCAAATCCACGTTGCCCGACACAAACTCCCGCGGATCCTGAGGACGGTTGACGCCAGCCAAGTGAAACACAAAGTCCACGCCCCCCAGCAATGCGGGCAATTGGGTCGCGTCATCGTTCCGGGTAAAGCACACCACTTGCACGTCCTTGCGCTCGGCCAGGTGCAACTGCAGGTTTTTGCCAACGAAGCCATTGGCCCCGGTGATCAGCACTTTCATCGATTTAGTCCTCTGCCAAAACGTGCTCGCCGCTTGCAATGCGCTGCATGAAGTCCAGCTTCAGCAGCAATGCCTTCATGCCCTCCACATCCAGCCGGGTGGTGTTGTGGGAGTGGTACTCCTCGCTATGGGAACTTTGCGTCAGACGAGCCTCGCCTTGCTCCACAAATTTGGCGTAATTCAAATCGCGCCCATCCGGCGGCACGCGAAAATAGTCGCCACGGTCTTCAGCGCAAGCCATTTCCTCGCGACTCAACAGCGCTTCATACAGCTTTTCGCCATGGCGGGTGCCGATATTGCGTACTTCATGGTCAGGCTTGCCCATCAGCGCCAGCACGGCCTGGGTCAGCACCTCCACCGTAGCCGCCGGCGCCTTTTGCACAAAAATGTCGCCGTTGTTGCCGTGCTCAAACGCATACAGAACCAGTTCCACCGCATCGTCAAGCGTCATCATGAAACGGGTCATGGTCGGGTCAGTCACGGTAATGGGCGTGCCCGCCAGCACTTGCTCTACAAACAGAGGAATCACCGAGCCGCGCGACGCCATCACGTTGCCATAGCGCGTACCGCAAATGACTGTGTTTGTGCCTTCCAGGTTGCGGCTAGCCGCGACCATGACCTTCTCCATCATCGCCTTGCTGATACCCATTGCGTTGATCGGATAAACCGCCTTGTCCGTACTAAGGCATACGACACGCTTGACACCAGCACTGACCGCCGCCTCCAGGACATTCTCGGTACCTAGCACATTGGTACGCACCGCCTGCATGGGGTGGAATTCACAGGAGGGCACTTGTTTGAGTGCGGCTGCGTGAAATACATGGTCGACCCCCCGCATGGCCCCGGCTACGCTGCGCGCATCTCGCACATCGCCAATATAGAACTGGAGCTTGGCACTGTTGTAGCGCTTACGCATGTCGTCTTGCTTTTTTTCATCCCGACTGAAAATTCGAATCTCATCGATATCTGTATCCAAGAATCGCTTAAGAACAGCATTACCAAAAGAGCCTGTTCCACCAGTAATCAACAATTTCTTTCCATTAAACACAAACACCTCCACATCTCAGTTTCTTGAAAAGGCTCTTCTTCCGAAAAGTCTTCGCCCATAAACACTACCAAACCAAAGCAATGTCATAAAAAAGAAGGCCGAGAAAGTTTCCAGATACCCGAAAACTTGATTATTTGCAGGCGTAAATATAATAAATACGGCAAACAAAGGCAGCAAAAATTTGGAATACAAGTTATTTTCATCTAAAAGACTTCTCCATAGTTTTGCAAGATAGAAGCCCATTATGAAGTTCCATACCGCAACACCAAGAAAATGAACGTCATTTGCAATATGACTGTAAAGTGAGTGCCACTGTGCCGTCTCACCCCAAACCGCATCTATTTTATGCTGATAAGTATATTGTGAAAGATCATATCCAGTCGCCCATTCAATCTGCCTTGTTAAGAACTGAGAATTCCCAAAGCCAAGCGTACTAGTAAAATCCACATTAAGCGATTGAGAAAATCCATAATAGCCCTGCACAATATAATTGGAAAGCCAAACGTAAACATAAGACAAAAAGGATTCTTCGTCCATATTTCGATATGCATAATCTAATTTTATATGTCCAAGTGGGGAAGTTGACTCAACATAACTTGGGTCACCCCCTCGACCCAGCATCGCCGTACCAAAGAACCAAAGAGCCGCACCAAAAAACATAAAAATAATCACAATGAAAAATCTTCTGCTCTTGAAATTAAATCTTCCCTCATTATAAAAACAAGCGACAAAATAAAGAATAAGCGAAGATCCATAGAGAATTACAAAATCAAATAGCGGTTTATTTGTTCCTGTAGAAATTCCCGACAAGACAGGCAAAAAAGTTACCGTCAGTGCGACGACTCTATCGACAATTGTAAGCTTCTCCCAATAAAAAATTACAACTGGAATCAATATTATCTTTGTAAAGGCTATAAAAAAATTGAATATATTTAACAATTTACTGCCAGAATAGCCCTCCAAGCGCTCAATCTTTAAAATGTATTGCTCCTCACTTTTAAGCAAGCCTGTCGTTATATCCGAAATAAAATCAACCGGAATAAGGCTATCGGACATCGTAATATTTTTATGCCCAATTAAAAAAGCGAGGAATGCAGCCAAAATCAGAACTCTAATTTTTAAGGAGCTTGACTCCTTAAACTTATTATCAGATTTAATCCTATTTTTAAAAGGTATCGCAGCAAGAACGTAACCTAGAACCATGCTGATGTGGTACAAGACAATGTAGAACCAGAAAGCTAGCGGATCATCCAAATGATATTCAATTGGACCAAAACTAAAAATCAATAAAGTAGATATTAGATAAATTTCCGCAAGAATTATGGGGCCTAAATATTTAATACTATTATTCATGATAATTTCAAATCAATTTCAAAACAGACTGTCGACCGTCGAACTCCATGGCAACAAATCTACAGATCTCAAAAAAGATTAAATATTGTAATTTCTTGCGTTCAACGCCATGAGATCATAGTGACTTTGGTGTTTATCTAATTGTTTATCGAATTTCTTGACCTTGTTCAATATAAAAATAATGTTCTTCAGGACACCGAATCCATACAAATAAAAACTTAAGTTAAACGCCTTCTTCAAATACCTATTTCCCAAGTTGTAACAAAACAATCTGTTGCGCAAAAGTAGCTTCCCGAAAATATTTGACTCAGATTTAATTAGGTAATTAAAAATATCAACCTTATCCCGGTTGAATTGAGAGTTTTTTACGAGGTATGTTGAATTCGCCGTTCTTCTATAGTAAACAAAAATCTTTTCCACTTGAACAAATTTTAGCGGTTTATATATTTCAGCCATTTTTATTTGCAAAGGATAATCTTCAGTTACTGAATATTGATTGACGAAGTTAATTATGTCTTTATTTAATAAAGCAGATGCTGTATAAAAAATACTAGGACTGTTGAAGAAATTAATTCTTTGCAACCTCACCAGGTATGGAGAATTTTTATAAATGATATTTGTGGCAAATAAATTAAATAGATCAAATTGCGTGTCGACAATAGTGCCATTGATCAAATTAAGTGGTAAGCCGGAAAGAATGTGATTGCCATATATTTTTTTGGCCTCGAAAAATAAATTTTCATAGGAGTAAACATCATCACCCGCAGTAAGCTTACAGTAATCAGTGGCGAGATTTTCAAGCGCAAGGGTTAAGTTCTTACATGTTCCTCTGTTTGTGCCATCGGATAATACTGTTATTCGTCTAAATAAATATGAATTTTTTTCAACCCAAAATTTAGTCAATGCGACTGTATCGTCGCGTGAAGCATCATCTGCAACAATAATGTCAACAGCAATGCCATTGCCGTAATTATCAATAAGATATTTTATGCTCTCCAAATGCTCCAGAATATAATTTGAATGATTATAAGTAAGAACGACAAATGTAAAATTATTAATAATAGTCATGCGCTGAATTTCTTCTTTATAATTCTATAAATGTATAAAAATACGCCGAACCTTATCATTTTAAAACCAAGTAGAAAAAATTGCATTTTCCACAATAGTGATCTTTTGTTAATTTGCTGAAGATCATCCGCTAGACCACGTTTATTTATGTCAACTTGCAAATTGTATTTTTGTACCAAGGGCAAAATAACTTTGCCAACCCACTTCCCTCTGTAGATGGCGCCACCCATAGCGTAGTTATAAGGGTAGATATCTTCGTGCTCTTTTCTTGCGCAATAAAACAAGTCTGTGCTGTTATAGGTACGATAGCTACCGAAAAATTCCCACGCCCATGGATTGTCGTTATCTTCTATAAATTCCAATAACTTTTCTCGCCGCCAAATAGCCGGCGCCGAGTTTAATTTATAGTCACCTCTTCTTGGTATTAACTCAAAACCTTCAAAACGATTATCATTGAAATTTTCATTTACTGGGATGTTGGAGAAATAGAAAACAGCAATATCGGGATTGTCATTAAGCCATTTTATGCAATTACTTATCTTTTCTTGATCAACACGGCCTTCCAAAATAAAATCATCATAAAGCATTAGCACGAATTTGGATTCACATGCACTTAATGTTTGCTTAAGCCTCAATCCCCATATATCTTTACCATTTTTTGAATTGAAATTGTGGATTTGTACATCGATGTTATTTGGAATTTTTTGTTTTCGCTCTGTATTTAGAACTACTTTATATTTGCATTCAGGCCAGTGTTCTTGGAATGCACAAAAAAATAATTCCCAAACATCTTCGTATGCATCACATGTATTAACTACGATAATATTATCTATCATGCCACTGTTTCATTTAGGAAGAAGGGTACGCCCTCCGTCAACAGCAGCGGCGTAGATAGGGGCGGTCCTGCTTCAGTCAATATTTTTTCCCTGATTTTCCAAATACTTTATTTCTAATTGACCGAACGCATGTAGAAGTGATAGCAAGAAAGACAATGCCAACAATTGCTGTTTTTACTGTCACCAGTATTCTGGGCTCACTCATATCAATATAAATCACTTTCTTCATCAAATATGACAGCACACCTATACAAAATAGTATCGGAAATAGATCTTTGGTCAACCATTTCAAGTGAAAGCCGGGGACAAGCTTCCTATGGACAACCGCAGTCCATCCTAAAAACCAAATTGCACTGAATACAAACCAAAGCTGACCGGCCCCAAGTGCGCCATATTTCATCGTTACAAAATATATTAGTGGAAGCTGTATCACAAGTGACAATGTCGAGCCAATTACATACAACCTAAGTGTGCCGAATGCATTCTGTAAATAGTACTGGAAAGTTCCCAATACAAAAATGCCAGACCCTAATGCATACCAAAAAAGTATTTCATGCCCCCAAACAAATGCCTTTTTATCTCCAGTAAGAGAATAAAGAATTTCTTGAGAGTAAATGCTAATCAACACTGCCGATGAAAATGTGACCCACGTCACTATCTGTGTCATATTGACGTATACAGAAATCATCTCTTTCAGATTGCGTTTAGAAACCAGCATTGTCATTCTTGGAAGAAAAGCCAAAAATACAGGAGTGGATAGGCTTATTACAGCACCTGTTATTAACGTAATCAAACTAAAATATCCAAACTCCTCCAACGACAAAGAACCCGACAGAAGCAATTTATCGAATTGGGTGATTGTTATTAAAATAGCAGATGTGTAGGTTATGCTTAACGTAAAAGGAATTATTTCCTTAAAGATACTCCAGTCAATCTTAAGCCATGTTATCGAGATATCAGATGGGGGCAGGTTGTAATAAAACCGCCTGCCAAGCAGTGCTGCTTCCAATATGCCAATTACAAACTGATACTCAAAGAAGCGCCGGATATCACTTGAGATATATACCAATATAAAAAAAGAACCAATGTATTTCAAGCTATTGATAGCGACTCCGGCCTTATTAATCCAGATTTGATCCTCAAATCCATTGATGCCACTGCGATATATTGTAGAGAAAAATCTAAGCCCAATTATTAGCCCCATAATACTGATGCAGTATGATATATCTTCGGAGCTTAATATGACAGCCTTTATCCAACTTTGCGCCAACCAATTACTGCCGAAATAGATGCCGATCACAATTCCTAAAGTCAAAACAAAAAATATGAACTCGAAACCTCTTAATAAATTATGAAGTTTTTTAAATCCATTAACTTGACCTCTGGCATAAGCAACTTGCCTACCTAATGTAGTACTCAAACCCATGTCAAGTAAGTTCAACCAATTCTGCATCACCATGAAAAAACCAACTAACCCGTAAGCTTCTGCTCCAAGATATTGCAGATAGAAGGGCGTAATGATGATCGCTACAGCGATCGTGTAACCTTGTCCAATATAGTTGGTTATTGTATTAAGTCTAATGTTAATTAGACTTTCATTGTTTTTATAGGTCACAAACTTACCTTGGTTTTATTCAATAAGGAGATAATGAATTCTTGACCATTCAATACGGTACTTTTCACAAAGTCTTGATTGCATCGCTATCGGCGTTCGTCTTCATTGAAAAAATGAAGGACTAACTGAGTGCAACGACTGAAGATCGCACGGCCTGGATCACTTGCTCAGCATCGCTCAAGCTCAACGACGGACCAATGGGTAGGCTCAGTACATCCCTATGGATATTCTCCGATATCGGAAAGCTGCCCTGCTCATATGCCAGAGCGGCGTATGCAGACTGGAGATGCGGCGGAATGGGGTAATGAATTAATGTGCCAATCCCTGCTTCGGTCAGCTTCTTCTGCAATGCCTCCCGTTGGGGGTGTTGCACCACGTACAGGTGCCAGGCGGGTTCGGCCCAGTCGGGCACAAAGGGCAGGATCAGGCCGGAACCAGTCAAGCCCAGCCGGTAACCCGCAGCAATAGCACTTCGGCGGGCGTTCCATTCGTCCAGGTGCGCCAGTTTCACGCGCAGGATAGCGGCTTGCAGTGGGTCCAACCGGCTGTTGTAGCCCTGGACCTCATTCACATATTTAACGCGTGAGCCATAGTTACGTAGCACTTGGATACGGTCAGCCAGCTGCACATCGTTAGTGGTCACCGCACCACCGTCGCCCATGGCACCGAGGTTTTTGCCAGGGTAAAAACTCCAAGCTACCACGTCGCCATGCGCGCCCAGGCGCTTGCCTTTGTAGCGTGCACCGTGCGCCTGCGCTCCGTCCTCCAACACGCGCAGACCGTGCTTGCGTGCGATGGCCAAGATGGCATCCATGTCAGCCGGCTGGCCGTACAGATGCACGGGCGAGATGACTCTAGTGCGGGGCGTGATGGCCGCCTCGATGCGGGCCGGGTCGATGTTGTAAGTGCACGCATCGGGCTCCACCGGCACTGGTGTGGCGCCACACTGGCTCACGGCCAGCCAGGTGGCGATGTAGGTGTTGCTGGGCACGATGACTTCGTCACCCGGCCCTACGTCCATGGCGCGCAGGGCCAGATGCAGGGCGTCTAGGCCGTTGGCAACGCCAACCGCGTGGGTTGCCCCGCAGTAGGTAGCGAATTCGTTTTCAAACGCTTCGACTTCCGGTCCACCGATGTAATGACCAGATGCCAGTGTTCGGGCAACTGCTGCGTCAATGTCAGCTTGCAGCTCGCGGTACGCAGCCCCCAAGTCTAGAAATGGAATGTTCATAGTTGATCCCGCCCATGCATGAATTCCGAGTAGTTGCGGTAGTAATCTTCTTCGTCGTATTTATTCGAGGCCAGCACCATACAGACGGAACCAGATGAAAAGTTGTCCAACTCGCGCCAAATCATGGGGCAGACATACAGGCCGTTGTATGAGCGACTGAGGTGCACGCGCTTTTTGTTAACGCCATCATCCAACACCACATCGAAGCTGCCCGACATGGCAATGATGAGCTGGTGCAGCCCTTTGTGAGCATGACCGCCACGCTCTGCACCGCCCGGAACGTCGTACAGGTAATAAACGCGCTGGATGTCAAAGGGGATCTGGTTGCCGCCTTCGACAAAGGTCAAGCTCCCACGGGGGTCCGAGATTTTTGGGAGTTCAATTATTTGGCAGAGGTCAATATTAAATTTCATTTGATTTCCATTGGGCTTTTCCGGTTGATTTCCCGGGCTGGATTACCCACAACCATGGCGCCAGGGGCCACGTCCTTGGTTACCACGGCACCGGCACCCACAATGGCGCCTGCGCCAATATGCACGCCCGGCAGCAACGTAGCTCCACCGCCGATGCTGGCCCCTGCTCCGATACATGTGCCGACCAGCCCGAAGTTTACGTTTCTGCTCTTGGGATGCTTGTCATTTGTAAACGTCACGTTGGGGCCAATAAAAACATCGTCTTCCACACGCAAACCGTCCCATAACTGAACGCCGCTCTTGACCGTGACGCGGTCGCCAATGACGACGTCGTTCTCAATCAGGCAATGCGAACAGATGTTGCAGTCACGGCCAATTTCTGCCCCGGGAAGCACGACAACGAATTGCCAGACGCGTGTATTTTCGCCAATGGTGGTGGACTGGACATCGGACAACCCATGAATAAATGGTGGGGACATGAAACAACTTTGAATTGGTGTGAAGAAGGTGACTATCGTGAATTAAGTACAGGCTTCTAGCTCGGATAGCATGTTTGTTTGAAAATCGATGATGTTGTCCGTGTGCTGACGATACAAAACCAACTCGTTGGACAAATGCCCGCATGTCGTCCTGCCTGCGCATTGCCAAATGAGGTTTTGAATTCCAGCGTTTGCGATTCGTCTGCAGCGATGAGGGATTGGATGGCGGCAAGCTTCATGGGGTGGCCTCCCATCCCAATGCATTCAAGCGGCTATCCATCGGCTTGCGCGACAGCGGCCGCAGCCGGGTGCCCGAGCCGCAGTAAAAAATAATGGCGGTGATTCTTGTGTTAGTCATGAATGGGGGCCGGTTTGCTTTGGGCTTTGCCCATTTCAGACTTCAGCGCTTCGATCTCCAGCGTGAGGCTTTCGTACTCTGCCAACTTGCGCGCCAGAAAACGAACCCTGAGGCCGGTTTTTTCAGTGATGCCCATGGGAGTGAGCAGGTAAGCATAGGCCAGCTTGTTCTGGCTTTTCCTAAAACTCTGCATCTTGATGTAACCCTTGCCCAGCAAAGCCTTGAGGCAATAGTTAGTCTTGCCCAAGCTCACGCCCAGCGCATCGGCCAGCTCGCGCTGGCTCAGGTGCGGATCGGCCTCCAAAAGGCGCAAGACCTTGAGGTGGTTTTCTTCTTGAAGGGAGGGGAATTCGGCAGTGTTCACTTGATGAACGCGCATATTAACACGCCTTGATGGGAGAGCCCGCACCCCTGTATCTACCGGGCTATTGGTTTTGGGTTTTGAGCACCCCAGGGGTTGGTCTGTGCGCCTTGTACAACTGCCAACGGATTGCCCTGATCCAGCGTGACAGACACGCCACGGTTTGTCACCGCAAGCGCCAGTAAGTAGGCATCTGTGATGTGGCGGCCAGTGAGCAATTTGCTCAACGCCATCAAGCCTGGGCTTAGCGGGTTGACGGCGTCTGGCCAAAATGATGAGCCGGGTGCTTGGTGGCTTCAGCCAGAGGGACCACCACCTCCGCTGCGGGCGCACTGTTGGGTAAGCGATTGGCGACAGGATTCGTATGCACCCATTCTGGGTGAGTAGGTACGACTCCCGACTCTCATCCAGGTGGTCACACTTAACCACCGCATGGCGATAGCATGGTGCATGTGGCCGGCATCCAGCAGCGAGACAATCAAACGCCTTCGGTTTCACGCAGGGCATTGACCTGGTCGTTACTGACCAATACCCCACGCGCCGGCAACGGCCTGAACCCACCCACCGTAAGGGCAGACGGCTGTTGATCGACGCGCGCCGTCAGTGCCAGTCGCGCAAGACGCAAAATGACCTGCCCAAGTGTCAGGCACTCACGTCAAGCCATGTCTTTCGCAGCGAGTAGCACGTCATCGTCAATATCAATGGTGGCACGCATTTCATTTCGCCAGATGTTTTGATGCATTGGTTCTAAATCATCAAAACACCACGGACGAAGATCACTGACTGGCGCTGGCGCTGGCAGCTGGCAGCTGGCAGCTGCCAGCCGCGACCTTACTGCATCCGACTTTTGAGTCCTATGGCAGCGCGCAGTTTGGCTTGCTTCTCAGCCGCCTGCGGGTCTTGCGCCACACTCTTCCAGGCGTGGCGCAGGAACACCCACAGCAGCAGCGCAAAGCCACTGCCAAATGCAGCCATGACGGCGATCAGACTCTTTTTTGGGGCAACAGGTTCAGTAGGCAAGGTAGGCGATTGCTTGACAACATCACCCGACAAACCCTGTAGCGTTCGCGGGATAGTCAACACCTCGGCAAAATACCGCGCCTGCAACTCACCCACCGCCACGAGACTGGTGCCAGCCTCGCCTCGCGTGAGCGGCTGGTTCAGATTGGCCAGCCCCTCTGTAGTCAGGCGGTCCAACAAACGACTCACCGACGCCAGGGTCACCTTGGCATAAGCCAGCCGCTTTTCCAGATCGGCGCGATCCTGATCGCCCGGCACCGTGCTCTTGAGCCAGGTGCCGATGACCGCGTTGGCTAGTGTTTGCGCCTCAAGCGGCGAGTTGGCGGTCACGTCGAGACGCAACAGCCCATCTTTGCCCACGACGGCCTTGATCTGCTTGGCAAGCCCCGTACGCGCCACATCAATCGGACGGCCGGCGAAAAGTTTCAGCGACCCAATAACAGGGTCCAGCACCACAGGAGAAACCATCATCGCGGCCGCCTGCGTTGGCGTTGGCGTTGGCGTTGGCGCCTGTGTTGGAGTTGGTATTGGTGTTGGCAATGCCAGGATAGCCTGACTGATAAAGCTCTGCGGCAAGGCATAGCCAATTGCCAAAGCCAATAGCCCAACCACTACAGGCCCCAAGATCAAAAGCTTCAAGTTTTCGGCGACGACAAGCAACAAGTCAAGCAGGCTGACTTCATTTTCTTCGGTATCTATTTCCATTCTTCTACCATTCCCTTAACGCGACATTATCCCCCAGAAGAACTTCTGCTCGCCCCCGCAGACATCAGCGCGTTCGCCAGCAGTACACCTGACTGGTCCTTGGTCGAGAGTAGTGGGGAATTGCCTGCCAAAGGCCACGCAATGGCCAGGGCAGGGTCATCCCAGGCGATGCAGCATTCGAACTGCGGCGCGTAATAGGCCGTAGTTTTGTAGAGTACGTCGGCGGACTCGCTCGTGACCAAAAAGCCGTGTGCGAAGCCAGCGGGTATCCAGCTCATGAGGTGGTTGTATTCAGTCAGCACATTGCCCACCCACTGGCCAAAGGTGGCCGAGCCTTGGCGAATATCCACCGCCACGTCAAATATGGCGCCGCGCACCACCCGCACCAGCTTGCCCTGTGGTTGCTGTATCTGGTAATGCAGGCCACGCAGCACGCCACGCACCGAGTGACTGTGGTTGTCCTGGACAAACGGTAGATTCAAGCCCACGGCTTGGTCAAATTCCCGTTGGTTGAAGCTTTCGTAGAAAAACCCGCGCTCATCTGCGAACACTTGGGGCTCGATGGTCAGCACCTCCGGGATGGCTGTGGGGGTAAATCTCATGCAACGTCGCGCCTCACGAAGCGCGCTTCTCGGCCAATAGTCGATGCAGATATTGACCGTAACCACTTTTCGCTAGTGGATATGCCAGCGTCTCCAGCTGGGCGCTGTCAATAAAACCGCTCCGCCACGCGATTTCTTCCGGACACGCGATTTTCAAACCCTGGCGATGCTCCAAGGTGGCAATGAACTGACTAGCTTCCAGCAAGCTGTCGTGCGTGCCGGTATCGAGCCAGGCATAGCCACGCTGCATGATTTGCACATTGAGCAGGTTTTGATCCAGGTAAGCCTGGTTGACAGCCGTGATCTCCAACTCGCCTCGGGGGCTGGGCTTGACGGCCTTGGCAATGTCCACCACCTGGTCGTCATAGAAGTACAGGCCGGTGACGGCATAGTTGCTTTTTGGCTTGGCTGGCTTTTCCTCGATGCTGCTCGCACGCCCTTCGGCGTCAAACGCCACAACGCCATAGCGATCGGGGTCTTGTACGTGGTAGGCAAACACAGTGGCACCGTGGATTTTTGCGTCAGCACCAGCCAGCAAAGCAGAAAATTCATGCCCGTAAAAAATGTTGTCGCCCAACACCAACGCACTGGGGGCGCCATCCAGGAATTTCTCACCAATGAGGAACGCCTGCGCCAAGCCATCCGGGCTGGGCTGCACAGCGTATTGCAAGTTCAGCCCCCATTGCGAACCGTCGCCCAGCAACTGTTGAAAACGGGGCGTGTCTTGCGGCGTGCTGATGACCAGAATGTCGCGTATGCCCGCGAGCATGAGCGTACTCAAGGGGTAGTAAATCATGGGCTTGTCGTACACCGGCAGCAGCTGCTTGCTCATGGCCAGGGTGGCCGGGTGCAGGCGGGTGCCGGAGCCACCGGCCAGGATGATGCCTTTGCGTTGGGTCATGTTGTATCTTTCCGGGTTATTGTGTTTCTGTCAGCATACGGGCTACGCCTTGTTGCCAAGGGGGCATGACCAGATCAAAGGTCTTCACCAGTCGCGCCGTGTCCAGCCGCGAGTTGAGGGGGCGACGGGCGGGGGTGGGATAGGCGCTGGTGGGGATGGGGGTGGCGACACGGGTTTTCAGTAGTGGCAGTTGGTTTGCTACATCTTTTATAGCTATTTGCGCATATTCCACTTGGGCTAGCACGTAGTTTGCATACCCAAACCAGCTGGTTTCACCGCCGGCGGCCAGATGGTACAGCCCGGCGTCTTCGGGATGTTGCAGCAGATGGCGGATGGCGTGGGCCGTCACATCGGCCAACAACTCAGCGCCCGTTGGTGCGCCAAACTGGTCGTCGATCACGGTCAGGCGATCGCGCTCCTGCGCCAACCGCAACATGGTTTTGGCGAAGTTGCCGCCGCGCGCAGCATAGACCCAACTGGTGCGCAAGATCAGGTGCTGCGGGCCAACCGCCTGGATCAGTTGCTCGCCCTCCAGTTTGGATTGGCCATAGACATTGAGCGGCGCCGGGGTATCGGCCTCGGTCCAGGGACCGGTGCCACTGCCGTCAAAGACGTAGTCGGTGCTGTAGTGCACCAACCAGGCGTCAAGCCTGGCCGCCTCTTGCGCCAGCACACCGGGCGCCAGGGCGTTGACGGTACGCGCCAATTCAGGCTCGCTCTCGGCTTTGTCCACCGCGGTATAGGCGGCAGCATTGACGATGACGTCGGGCCGCACCTCTTGCACCGTGGCAGCCAGGCCCTGCAGGTTGCCCAAGTCGCCGCAGCGGTCTGCGCTATGGCGATCGAGCGCGATGAGCTCACCCAAAGGCGCCAGGCTGCGCTGCAATTCCCAGCCGACCTGCCCGTTTTTGCCGAACAAGAGGATCTTCATGACAGATCAGGGGGTCTCATGGCCCGAATACTGCGTCTGCACCCACTCGCGGTAGGCCCCACTTTGCACATGAGCCACCCAGTCGGGGTTGGCCAGGTACCACTGCACAGTCTTGCGGATGCCGGTCTCGAAGGTTTCCGCCGGCTTCCAGCCGAGTTCGCGCTCGATCTTGCTGGCATCGATGGCGTAGCGCCGGTCGTGGCCGGGGCGGTCCTGCACATAATTGATCTGTGTTTTGTAGTGGGTGCCGTCACCATTGGGCCGCAGTTCGTCGAGCAGGGCGCAGACCGTGTGCACGATCTCGATGTTGGGCTTTTCGTTCCAACCGCCCACGTTGTAGATCTCACCGACACGGCCCGCCTCCAGCACTCGGCGAATGGCACTGCAGTGGTCCTTGACGTAGAGCCAGTCGCGCACCTGCAGGCCGTCACCGTAGACCGGCAAGGGCTTGCCCGCCAGAGCATTGACGATGAGGAGCGGAATCAGTTTTTCCGGGAAGTGCAATGGCCCGTAGTTGTTGCTGCAGTTGGTGGTGAGCACCGGCAGGCCATAGGTATGGTGCCAGGCGCGCACCAGATGGTCGCTGGCGGCCTTGCTGGCGGAGTAGGGACTATTGGGCTCCAACTTGTGGATTTCGGTAAAGGCCGCTTCGGCGGGCGCGAGACTGCCGTACACCTCGTCGGTGGACACATGAAGGAAGCGAAATGCCGCACGCGGCGCCTCAGCCAGGCCTTGCCAGTAGGCTCGGACACTTTGCAGCAGCCGCATGGTGCCGACGACATTGGTCTGGATGAAGTCTTCAGGCCCGTGAATGGAGCGGTCGACGTGGCTTTCCGCCGCGAAGTTCAGCACGGCTCGCGGCTGATGCTGCTCCAGCAATTGGGCAACCAGGGCTGCGTCACCAATATCGCCCTGCACAAACACATGGCGGGCATCACCCTGCAATGAGGCCAGATTCTCCAGATTGCCGGCGTAGGTCAGTTTGTCCAGGTTGAGCACCGGCTCATCCGATTGGGCCAGCCAGTCGAGCACAAAATTGGCGCCGATAAACCCCGCGCCACCAGTTACCAGAATCATTGTTTCCCCCCTGTGGATCCGCCTTCATAACAAAGGGCGCATGAAGCGCCCTTTGATTATCGCCGCTGGCATGCCTGGCTCAGAAATGAATCCCCCGCATCATCTGCTGCATGGCAATCGCCTCGGGCGACAGGTGTTGCTTGACCGGTTTATCGCCCGGCTTGGCACCCTTGGCAGCGCCGGAGTCCGGAAACATGCGAAAGCTGGTATTCATGGCAATTTGCGCAACACGCGGCAGCACGGCGTGCAACAACTGCCCGGTGATCCCCAGACGCGTGGCAATGCGCACCGGCTTGAAAATGCAGGCTTGGGCGATCATGTCGGCGGCTTCTTCCGGCGACAGCGTGGGCACGTTGTTGTACAGCCCGGTGGGCGCAATCATGGGGGTGCGCACCAGCGGCATGTTGATGGTGGTGAACGATATCCCCTGATCGGCGAACTCGCTTGAGGCACAGCGCGTCCAGGCGTCCAACGCGGCCTTGGAGGCAACATAGGCGCTGAAACGCGGCGCGTTGGTGAGCACGCCGATCGAGCTGATATTGACCACGTGGCCTTTTTTCTTGGCCACCATGCCGGGCAGCACACCCATGGTCACTCTTAGAGAGCCAAAATAGTTGAGCTGCATGGTGCGTTCATAGTCGTGGAAGCGGTCGTAGCTAGACTCAATGGCGCGCCGGATGGAACGACCGGCGTTGTTGATCAGGAAATCCACACCCCCATGGTCATCGATCAGCTGCTTCACAAAACGGTCGCAGTCCGCCATTTCGGCAATATCCGCCGGATAGGCCACAAAACTGTAGCCCCTGGCCTTGGCCTCCTTGCAGGCTTCTTCGAGCTTGTCGACGTCGCGCCCGCAAATGAGGGTAATGGCACCCGCCTCGGCAAACTTGTGCGCGGCTGCCAGGCCGATGCCCGATGAGCCGCCAGTGACCAGCACCACTTTGCCCGCCACGGTACCGCGCAGCGAGCGGTCGATGTGCAGATCGGGGTCGAGATGACGCTCCCAGTAATCCCACAGCCGCCAGGCGTAGTCTTTCAGGTTGGGGCAGGCCACGCCGGTCCCCTTGAGCGCGGCGAGCGTTTCACGGCAGTCAAACCGCGTTGGGTAGTTGATAAAGGTCAGCATGTCCTCCGGCAGGCCCAGGTCTTTCATGATGGCGTTGCGCACCCGGCGCACCGGCGCGAGCGCCATCAGGCCTTTGGTGACACTGCGGGGAATAAACCCGAGCAAAGCCGCGTTGACGAACAGGTTCATCTTCGGCGCATGCGCGGCGCGGCTGAAGATGTCGAGCACATCACCCACGCGGTAGCCCACCGGGTCCACCAGGTGATAGCATTTTTTTGCAATGCCGTCCTGGTGGCTGATGGCGTCCAGCGCGTCAACCACAAAGTCCACCGGCACAATATTGATGCGACCGCCCTCCAGTCCAATCGAGGGCAGCCAGGGTGGCAGCAACTGGCGCATGCGCTGGATCAATTTGAAGAAGTAGTAGGGGCCGTCGACCTTGTCCATCTCACCCGTGGTGCTGTCCCCCACCACCGCGGCCGGGCGGTAGACCGACCAGGGTACCTTGCACTCCTTGCGCACGATTTTTTCGCTCTCGTGCTTGGTCATGAAGTAGGGGTGTTCGTAGTTCTCGGCCTCTTCAAACATGTCCTCGCGGAACACGCCCTCATACAAGCCGGCGGCAGCAATGGAACTCACGTGGTGAAAATGCCCGGCGTCGATGGCCTTGGCGAACTCCACCGTGTGGCGGGTGCCTTCAATGTTGACGGCTATCTGGCTGGCCTCATCCGCTTCCAGGTCATAGACGGCTGCCAGGTGGTAGAAGTGGTCAACCTGGCCCTTGAGCATCTTGACGCTGTCGGCAGATACACCGAGCTTCTTGCTGGTGAGGTCGCCAAACACCGGCACCACCCGCGCCGCGCTGGCACCCCAGTATTGCCGCAGATCCGCCACTTTGCCTTCACTCTCCTTGCGAATCAGGAAGTAAACCACCGAGCCCTTGCGCTCAAGCAGTTTTTTGACGAGCCGTTTGCCAATAAATCCGGTGGCACCGGTAACGAAATACTGCATGAAAAACTCCAGTTAGATGGCGCATTCTTGCGCAAAATTGCGGCGCCGCCTATTCAGCGTAAACCCGCGCCTGACTGAAGCCCAACCCCTGGGAAATTAGGATGCCCCACCTACACGGCGACCCAAGCGCACCTTACAGTACAAGATATGCATTGGCTGCGTTGTGCATCAGTGCGCGAATTGTTCAACTTATCTGGAGTTTTCCATGGTCAAAAAACTGCAAAAAACCAATGCATCGAAGAAGTCCGGCGTGCCCTTGACGGGTTCGGTCAAAGACTCTGCCCAGCAAATCTGGCAAGCGGGCTTGGGCGCCTTCAACAAGGCCCAGGCAGAGGGCAGCAAGGCATTTGAGGCCCTGGTCAAGGAAGGAGTCAGCCTCCAGCGTAAAACACAATCGGTGGCCGAAGAAAAAATCTCGGAGGCCACCAACAAAATGTCCACCATGGCTACCGACATTTCATCCAAGGCATCCGGCCAGTGGGACAAGCTGGAGAGCATTTTCGAGGAGCGGGTGGCAAAAGCCTTGAACAAACTGGGGGTGCCATCCGCCAAGGACGTCAATGCCCTGATCGACCGGATCGAGGAACTGAACAAGAGCGTTCAAAAACTGTCGGCCAAAGGCGCTGCCTCTAACGTGGCATCGAAGACTGCCCCCAAAGCGGCCACCAGGAAAGCAGTCAAGACCACTGCCAAACGGGTCGTCAAAGCGGCGGTCAAGGCAACGTCCAGCAGCGTGGCCAAGCCCGCCACTAAACGCGCAGCGGCCCGCAAGGCTGCCCCGGTCTGACCGCAGGCTGCTTGGAGACGACCAATGAGGCTTCCGGCACAGGACACGCGGAAGACTCCTTCACAAAGGGCGCTGAGGCGCCCTTTTCTGCTTTTTGTGTTTCCCGTCATTGCTGCATCGCAATATCTTTTCATCTCCATCAGCTCTACACTTTGTGCTTATGAAGCGTAAATCATCACGCCCACCAAGAATTGCTTTGGCGCTGTCGGGTGGCGGTCCCTTGGGCGCCATCTATGAGATCGGAGCCCTGTGTGCGCTGGAAGAGTCCCTGAACGGGATCGACTTCACCAAGCTGCAGCACTATGTGGGGGTTTCGGCTGGCGGCTTCATCGCCGCCGGGCTGGCCAATGGCATCACCCCGCGCACGCTGTGTGCCTCATTTATTGAGAATGACGACGAGCCGTCCGAAACATTCGATCCGTCCTGGCTGCTCTCGCCGGCGTACGGTGAATTTGCGCGTCGCGGCATCATGCTGCCCAGCCTGTTGATATCGGCTTTGTGGCACCTGACGGCGGGCCGCAAATCGTTTATCCATGCGCTGGAGCGCTTGGCTCCGGGCCTGCCGACCGGCGTCTTCTCCAATGAGCAGATCCACGTGCAGATGGCCCGCCTGTTCTCGCGCGAAGGCCGCACCAACGACTTCCGCCAACTCAAGACCCAGCTCACACTGGTGGCCACGAATCTGGACAGTGGCGAAGCAGCGCCCTTTGGTCGCCCCGGATGGGACCATGTCCCCATCTCCAAAGCGGTCCAGGCAAGCTCCGCTCTGCCCGGACTGTTCCCCCCTGTGGAAATTGACGACAGCTACTATGTTGACGGTGCCTTAAAGAAAACCATGCATGCGTCCGTCGCCCTGGACGAGGGTATGGACCTGATGCTGTGCCTGAACCCGTTGGTGCCATTCGACGCCACGGCGCCCCACGTAGCCAAAGTCATGCAGCGTGGCCTGCCAGCCGAGAAACAGCATATCCCGCGCATTGTCGATGGCGGCCTGCCTGCCGTGTTGAGCCAGACCTTTCGCTCCATGATTCATTCGCGCATGGTGCTGGGCATGAAGCAGTACGAACGCAGCTATCCGGACACCGACATCATCCTGATCGAACCCGACCACCGTGACCCCGAGCTGTATCTGGCCAATACCTTCAGCTACGCCCAACGCCGCCATCTGGCGGAACACGCCTACCAGCAAACGCGGCAGATGCTGCGCTCGCGCAAGACCGGTCTCTCAGCGACCCTCTGGCGCCATGGCATCACGCTGCACCATGAAGCCCTGGATGACCCGAAACGGCACCTGACCGCCCCCGCCAAAGCGCCCACCCAGATCGGGCGGGCGATTGCGAACCTGCAGGAAATCATGGACGACTTGGGTCACGTCGTGCGGTCCGCAGCACACAAGGAAACCCCCTCGTGGTGAAAAAGGCGCCCAGGCGCACAGCCGAGCGCATTCTGGAAATCACGCTGGAGCTTTTCAACCGCTTCGGCGAGCCCAATGTGTCCACGACCCTGATCTCGGCCGAACTGGGTATCAGCCCGGGCAACCTTGACTACCATTCCCCGGCCAAGGACGAACTCATCAACTCGCTGTTCGACCGCTACGAGCGTGCCCTCAATGAGTTGCTCAACGCCAGCGACGGCGTGCGCGACGTGGAAGACGCCTGGTTCTTCATGCACAGCCTGTTTGAGCTGATCTGGCAATACCGGTTCCTGTACCGCGACCTGAACGATCTGCTCAGCAAAAACCGCCGGCTGGAAACCCATTTCCAGGCCGTCCTGAAAAACAAAACCCGTGCCGTGAAGGCACTGCTGGACGGCATGAGCCGCGCCGGCGCGGTTCATATTGATTCGCGCGAGGTCGAGGCTACGGCCACCAGCATGGTGGTGGTACTAACCTACTGGCTGAGCTTTGAGTATGTACGCGACCCACGCCGGGCACTGGAACCCGAAAACGCGCAGTCCGCCCTGCTGCGGGGTGCGCAACACGTGTTAAACCTGCTGGCGCCCTATCTGGAGCAGGGGCAGCGCCTGCATTTGCTCAAGCTGGTGGGCGCCTACAATAATCACACCGACAAATAAAAAAAGTCAGGCAGAGGAGACAAACATGGCCAAATGGACCGCTTTTCCCTATGCGGGCGACTATGCGTTTGATGTCACCCGTGTGCAGCAGAACTGGGCGCGACTGCATGCCGGCGATACCGAGCCGCTGCCCCGGGACGTCCAGGTGCTGCAGGCTTGGGCCCTGTTTCACAGCGGCGAATTCCAGCAGGCCGTGGACATGGGACTCAGTCTCGGTGGTGCCGGTCTGACCGTCGCCAACAAGGCCGCGTGCATCTATGCCACTTACCTTGAAAAGAAGGAAAAAACCCGGCTCGACCTGTACATGGAAGTAGCCCGGCGCGCTGAAGCCCAGGCCCAGGAAGATCCACAAAACGTCAACGCCCATTACTGGCAGGCCTACGCATTGGGACGTTACTGCCAGGGCATCAGCGTGGCCAAGGCGCTGGCCCAGGGGCTTGGCAGCAAGGTCAAGGGATCGTTGGAGAAGGTAATTGAGCTTCAGCCCAATCACGCCGATGCCCACATCGCGCTGGGAACGTTCCACGCCGAGGTCATTGACAAGGTGGGCTCGCTCATTGGCGGCATGACCTACGGCGCCCGGAAAGACACCGGCCTGAAGCTGCTGCAAGACGCGCTCAAACTGAACTTCGACTCAGCCATTGGCATGATCGAATATGCGAACGCCATGGTCATGCTCGAGGGCGACAGGATGATGAAGGAAGCCACCCGGCTCTATGAGCAGGCAGCCGCAGCCACACCCATGGACGCCATGGAACGACTGGATGTGGAAATGGCCCGGGTGGAACTGGCAGACTGACCCGTCATTCGCCCCAGGGCAGCATCAACGTGACCATGGCCAGCTTGGAAAATTCCGGCTCGAATTCATTGATGATTTTCTGGGGATCAGGGCACAGCTTCGCATCACTGATCACGCCAAACTGCACGCCGCCACCGTAGCTCAGAATAGAAACCCCCAAGCCCACGGTGCCGGATTGAGGCACCCACACCAGGTTTTGCTCCAGCGTGGCGCCACAGAATTTGAGTTTTTCGCGCGGCCCCGGAACATTGGTCATGACGGCAGTGGTTTTTTTGGAGAACAGGCTGAGCATGGCGTCTTGCGCCGGCTTGATCAGCAAGCCGGCCACCGCCAGCAGACCGTAGGCCAGCAGAGGCTGCATGCTGCCCTTCATCTCGCCCATGCGGCGTCGCACTTCATACACGCGCTCCACCGGGTTCTCTATGCCAATGGGCAAGACCACGGGCGCCAGGCCAAAGCGGTTGCCCAATTTGTAAGCGTCTTCAATGGGGCGCAGGTTCACCGGCACCATGGCCCGGATTTCCTTGCCCGTAATCTCATCGCCAAAGGATCTGAGATATTCGCCTATCGCGCCGGCCACGCAACTCAATAGGACATCGTTGATGGAGCAGTTCAGCGCCTTCGCCACTGCCTTTACTTCGTCGAGCGGGACCGGTTGGCACCATGCCACGCGTTTGGCCGCGCCGGGAATGCCTTTGAGGCGGGTAGGCGAATCATCGGCCATGAGCGCCAGGGCGGCACCGTCACGAACCACGTGATAAGCCAGCTTGGCGAGTTCTACCGAACCGGCGAGGCCCAGTTCCATGCCCTTTCCGAGACCTTTCTTCGGCTCGATCATCATCTCCATGGCGTTGACGGCCCCATCCCCCGCCGCCCCAAGCGCTTTGACCGCCGCATCGGTGAACGGCTTGATCAGCATGTCCGCAACCCAGTCCTCAGCACCCGCCTCGCCCTCATGATGCGATGCTCTCGATGTGCGCTGCGGGGGTTCCGACCCACCGTCCATCAGCGACTGCGTGACCGCAATCAGGGCAATACCGTCGGCAATGCAATGATGAATGCGCGCCATCAAGGCCGAGCCACCCTGGTAGTGCTCCACCAGGTGGAATTGCCACAGCGGATGGTTCATGTCGAGCGGCTGAACCGCCAGTTCGCCCAGACGGTCCTGCAAGGCTTGTTGCTCGCCACCTTTCGCCGAGGGACGCAGTTTCTCGACCACCACATGCCGTTCAATCCGGAAGCCCTCGTCCCTGACCCAAATGGCACCGAGGGCGTCCTGCTCTACCCGCTGGCCGAAGCGCGGGTATTTCAGCAGCCGCTCCTCGACGCGTTGACACACGGCCCGATAGCTGACGCCCGGCTTGATGATCCACACGCCCACGATCATCATCAGGTTCATCGGGGAGTCCATGCGCAGCCAGGCGGTATCGACCTTGCTCATGCGCTCGCCCGTCGAGCCCGGTGTGCCTTGATCGGCATCGGCTCCATTCTTCCGGACCACTTTGGCCGCCGCTCGACGCGGTGCCTTGTTGGCGACTTTCTTGGCAATGATGCGGGTAACCATGACTACTCCAGACGGGGGAAAATGGTGCAAATGCGGTTCTTGGGGAAGGCCCCCTATTCTGTAGGTAAAACGAACCGTAAGATACTGCGCAAATACCCCAAGTGTGTGGGTATTCACCCTATCCGGAGAAAAAAATGCCTGACCTGAAGAAGAAATTCGAAGCCGCCGTTGCCAATTCAAAGAACCTGACGGAGCGCCCCGACAACGCGACCTTGCTCAAGATTTACGCGCTGTACAAGCAGGCCAGCGTGGGCGACAACGCGGACAAGAAGCCCGGCTTCACCGACATGGTGGGGCGCGCCAAATGGGACGCCTGGAATGGGCTCAAAGGCACGTCCAACGAGGACGCCATGCAGCAATACATTGACCTGATCGAATCCCTGAGCTGAAGCACCTACACGAGCCGGCGCCCGCTGGTTTGCGCAGAACGGCGGCCCCCTGTGGGCCGCTGCTCATTTCTTCCTGGCCATCTGCGTCTTTGCAGGCGGCCTCGGCGTGAGCAGGTCATCGAGATTTTTCACGATCTCGCTCTCAATCCTTGCCTTGAACGCGCCCACGAGAAAACCAAGCTTTGCATTGAGTTCGAACCGGTCCTTGGTGACGGACAAGGTGCCCTGCACGCCGGATCGGGTGAAACTCACTTCGTCCGCGGCCTTTCCCTCTTCATAGGTACAGGCCATGCCGAATTCTTCTTCGGCGTGCTCCGCCCACTTGAAGGCGATCTTTCGCGCCTCCATCAGACCAAGACCGTGTTCACGCAGGATATGAAGATCAGCCACTTGTGTGCTCCGTTGATATTTCTTTCAGGGCCTTGGCCCGTTCAGGTGCTGGCATTTCCGCCAGCCGCCTGACCGCATCATAAAACCGCGACCAGTCTTTGCCTTGCGCAACAAACAAGGCCTCGAAAGCCGGGACCAGTTCATCATAGGCAGCTTGAGCGCCAAACGCGGCATTGTTGGCACCGGCCACCCAGGCGTCATAACCGGCATAACCACCCCAGCTGCTTTTGAGCCGGGTGTAGTCATCCCGAAAATCCTGCATTGCTATATTTTTCATAGCTAACAACGCTTGTTTATCGGGGGCTGACGGCTCATTTTGCTTGTAAATGCGCGCCAACCGGGTGCGCGTGGCCAGGCACAGCGCGCGAAACTGCCGGCGCCGTCCGTCAAACTCGGCATACTCGCGCCGGGCGGACTCCGAACCTTGCGCCGCCAGCCAGCGCTCGGCACCCAGGCGCTCCACCGCGGTGGCGAAGGACTCGTTGAACAAGGTGTCGTCCCTGACATACAGCACCTGGTGCGCCAGCTCATGAAAAATCATGCGGGCCAGCTCGCCTTCCGGATAGCGGATGAAGGTGTTGAGCAGGGGGTCGCCGCCGGCCCAGTTCAGCCAGCCCAGCGTGGAATAGGCGGGTACGCCATACACGCTGGTCTCCAGCCCGGCAGCGGCGAGTTCCCGTCCTTTAGCGCGCGCCTCGGCTTCGCTGAAGTAGCCGCGGTAGCCGACACACCCCATGACCGGAAAACACCAGGTCTTGAGGGTGAGCGAAAACTCGGGTGCCGCCACCACATTCCAGACGACGGCGCGGCGCTGCAAGTCGGCGTAGCGCTGGTAGCTGGCGTTGTCGGGCAAGTGAAGTTCAGTCACGGCGAAGCTGCGAATGCGCTGGGCCAGGGCGAGGCGCTGCTTCAAGGCGGGCTCAACGCTCTCATCGGCCAGCCACTGCGTCACCGGCCGGGCCGCCTGCATCATTTGCAGGTGCCCGCCAACCGACTGCAGGTAATAGCTGGTGTCGGCGCAACCCGCCAGCCACGGGGTGAGCAGCACGAGGGCGAGAAATTGAAAGACGCGCATTGGGGAACAGTTTACGATGTGCCTCTATGCTCTACAAATTCAAATCCAAAACCACCGGTGATGTCATCATGCTGCAGCCCAATGGACAGCGCGTGCTGGACATCATCGGCAAGGACGCCGCGGGCGCCAAGGGCATCATCCTGCCCGAACAGATGTCCGCCGCGGTCGATGCGCTGGAAGCGGCCATTGCCAAAGAGGAATCTGAACAGAAGGCCGCCGTGGCAGATGCGCTGGCCCGCGGCGAGCCAGCACCGCGCTTCGAAGCTATCTCACTGCGCCAACGCGCCCTGCCCTTTATCGAGATGCTGCGCCGCTGCGAAAAAGCCGGCACCGAAATTGTCTGGGGCGTCTAAATGAGGATGAGCGACAAATAAAGCTCAATCGACCCTGGCGCCGGACGCTTTCACCACCGGCGCCCACTTCTTGATTTCAGCATCGATCAACCGGGCAAATTCCTGGGGGCTGTTGCCGCTGGGAATGGCGCCCTGGGCCAGCAGTTTTTCCTTGATGGCCGGCGAGTTGAGCGCCTTGGCGGTTTCCTGCTGAAGCCTCAACACCACGTCTGCCGGGGTACCCGCTGGTGCCAGCAACCCAAACCAGCTGCTGGCTTCGAAGCCCTTGAGCTTGCCTGCCTCTTCAATCGTGGGCAGATCGGGCATGGCGGCAGAACGCTGCGAGCTGGTCACGGCAAACGCCTTGAGCTTGCCCCCCTTGATCTGCGGCATGGCGGAGGGCAGGTTGTCAAACATCACATCCACCGTGCCCGACACCATTCCCATCATGGCGGGGCCCGAGCCCGTATAGGGAATGTGCGTCATGAAAATCCCCGTCATGGACTTGAAGAGTTCGCCGGCCAGGTGAATGGAGGTGCCATTGCCACTGGACGCCATGTTGAGCTGGCCCGGGTGCGCCTTGGCGTAAGCGATGAAGTCCGACACACTGTTGATGCCCAGTGCTTTGGCCTTCTCCGTCTGCATCACCATCACATTGGGCACCCCTGCTACCAGAGTGATCGGCGCGAAGTCTTTTTGCGGGTCGTAAAGCATTTTGCTGTACAGGGACTTGTTGATGCCATGGGTACCCACTGTGCCCATCAACAGCGTGTAGCCGTCCGCTGGCGACTTGGCCACAATATCGGCCCCCACGTTGCCCCCGGCTCCGCCACGGTTGTCGACGATGAAAGTCTGACCGAACGCCTTCGACAACTCCGGTGCCACGGCACGGGCCAGGATATCGGTGGTGCCACCGGGTGCAAACGGCACCACGATTTTCACCGGCTTGGTCGGCCAGGCGGTCTGCGCCAAGGCCGGAATTGCTATTGAAAACATAGCAGTTCCGACAGAAATGGCGAGGGCTAGCCGGCGATTTGTCTTGAAATTTGATGTCATTGAAGTCTCCTCAGGTTTCGGGTTCCGGCATGACCATGCCGCTGATAAAAAAAGCCGCCGGACGCAAATCGGGCGGCTTGGTTCGGATGTCCGGCGAATCAGTCTGCGAACTTGCCCGCTGCTTCGATCAGCGGCTTGAGCTTCGCTATTTCCGCCGTGACGAAGGCCTTGTGGCCTGCGGGGTCCATGCGTTTGTCAGTCACCACGATCGCGCCCAGACCTTCCTGCTTCTTGATGAATTCCGGGTCTTTCAACGCCAGCTTCATTGCGTCATTGAGTTGCTTGAGCACCGGCGCAGGCGTTCCCTTGGGTGCGTACAGACCGTGCCAGATCGTCAGGTTGAAACCCTTCAGACCCATCTCCTGCAGGGACGGGTAGTCCTTGAGAACCTTGTGATTTGACAGGCGACCGGCCGTGGTGACGGCAAACCCCTTGACCCGACCCGATTCAATCTGGGCGGTCGTGTTGGTGGTCTGGTCACACATCAAATCAACCTGCCCGCCGATCAGGGCCGTCATGGCGGGCGCCGTGCCGCCAAACGGGATCGTGGTCATCGCCTCTTTGGCGTTGACGGCCGACTGCCACATGAGTCCGCACAGGTGGGAGGCTGACCCCAGACCTGCGTGAGCAATGTTGAGCTTGCCACTGTTCGCCCGGATGTAATTTTCAAAATCGCGGTAGGTATTGGCAGGCAGTTGCGGCTTGCCAATCAGGGTCATCGGGACATCATTGACCATGCCCAGGTATTCAAAATCTTCCAGTGGTTTGTACTGCAGCTTGCGGTACAGCCCTGCGGTGGACGCCATGCCGATATGCCAGAGCAACAGTGTGTGGCCATCCGGATTGGCCTTGGCAACCTTGGTGGCGCCGATCGTGCCACCGGCACCGTTGACGTTTTCCACCACAAAGTTGGCGCCACCGCCCATGGTCTTGCGCATGGCTTCCGCCAAGTCCCGCGCCACGCGGTCAGTCGGTCCGCCGGCAGCAAAGGGCACCACGAAGGTGATCGGCTTGCTGCCAGGGTAGCCCTGCGCATTGGCAAAAAGTGCCGTCACGGCGGCAGCCAGAACCAGTAAACGTTTCATGTCTCAACTCCATATAAAACAATGTGTTGAGCGTAGGGCACGGCGACCCGCTGCGCAATGCGGAAACTACCTAGAAAACGCCAGATCAGGTACCTTCTGACTGAGCTCACTTGTAGCTGCGTGCATCCTCAATGACCTTGCCATCATTGGGCAGGCTGCCGGGCAAAACCAGTTCGACCTGGCCGCGCAGCTTGGTCACGTCACGGATCGCCTCACCAATCTTCGCCGCCAGCGCATCCGGCCCGCCACACGCGGTCTCGACCTTGAGCGTCATGGCGTCATTCGCCATCTCACCAGTCACCACGAGGCGAGCCCGTGCCACTTCTGGAAAGCGGCGGACGATGTCGGCAATCTGACCCGGGTGCACAAACATGCCCCGGATCTTGGTGGTCTGGTCCGCCCGCCCCAGCCAGCCCTTGATGCGGGTGTTGGTGCGCCCGGTGGGGCATGGCCCCGTCAGCACGGCCGACAGATCGCCGGTGCCAAACCGGATCAGGGGATAGACCGGGTTCAAGGTGGTCACCACCACCTCGCCCACTTCACCGTCACTGACCGGGTCGCCCGTACCGGGTCGCACGATCTCGACGATCACGCGCTCATCCAGCACCAGGCCTTCTCTCGCCTGGGTTTCGTAGGCAATCGAACCCAGATCGGCCGTGGCGTAGCACTGGTAACCGGCAATGCCGCGCTCGGCAAACCAGTCGCGCAGGGACGGCGGAAACGCCTCGCCGCCAAACATGGCTTTCTTCACACTGGGCAAGGCCACACCCATGTCAGCCGCCTTGTCCACAATGATTTTCAGAAAACTGGGCGTCCCGATATAGCCTGCGGGCTGCAGTTGGGCCATGGCCTGAACCTGCTGCTCGGTCTGGCCGGTGCCCCCTGCGAACACGGTGCAACCCAGCGCGTGGGCGCCGGTCTCCATCATCGAGCCGGCCGGTACAAAGTGATAGCTGAAGCAGTTGTGAATCAGCTCACCGGGGCGAAAACCCGCAGCGAACATGGCGCGTGCCATGCGCCAGTAGTCCGGTGAAACGCCTTCCGGTTCGTAGATCGGGCCGGGGCTGGAAAAAATGCGCGGCATGTGGGCGCCGAAGCCCAGCGCGCTAAAGCCACCAAACACATCGCCGCCGGCGCTGCGCGTGGCCTGCTGGCGCTCCAGCAGCTCATGCTTGCGGGTCACGGGCAGGCTGGCCAACGCCTGCCGGCTGGTCACGCCGGCTGGCTCGACGTCCTTCAAGATCTCCTTGAGCGCCGCTGACGAATTTTTGGCATGGGCCACCTGGCCCGGCAATGCGGCCATGAGCGCGGCTTCACGCTCGGCGTTGTCGCGCGTTTCCAGCGCATCGAAATAGTTGTTCATTTGCACAGCCCTTATGCCAACCAGCGTTTGCGACGCTTGTAACTCTTCACGTCCTTGAAGCTCTTGCGTTCGCCGCCGCCCACGCCCAGGTAGAACTCCTTGACGTCTTCGTTGTTGGCGAGGTCGCTGGCCACACCGTCCATCACCACGCGACCGGACTCCATGATGTAGCCGTAGTCGGCGTACTTCAGTGCCATGTTGGTGTTCTGCTCTGCCAGCAGGAAGGTGACCTTCTCCTTGAGGTTGAGGTCTTTCACAATCTCAAACACCTCCTCCACAATCTGCGGCGCCAGGCCCATGGACGGCTCGTCCAGCAGCACCATGCTCGGGTTGGCCATCAGGGCGCGGCCAATGGCGCACATCTGCTGCTCTCCACCCGAGGTGTAGGCCGCCTGACTGGCGCGCCGCGTCTTGAGGCGCGGGAAGTAGTTGTAGACCTTCTCCAGATTGGCCGCCACTTCTGCTTTGTTCTTGCGGGTGTAGCCGCCCGTGAGCAGGTTTTCCTCGATGGTCAGGTGCGCAAAGCAGTGGCGCCCTTCCATCACCTGCACCACGCCGCGCTGCACCAGGTCCGCGGGCGAAAGGTTCTCGATGCGCTCGCCGCGCAGTTCAATCGAGCCCTTCGTCACTTCACCGCGCTCCCCTTTGAGCAGGTTGGAGACGGCGCGCAGTGTCGTGGTTTTACCCGCGCCATTGCCACCCAGAATGGCCACAATCTTTCCTTCGGGCACGTTCAGGGAAACCCCCTTCAGCACCAGGATGACGTGGTTGTAAATGACCTCGATGCCATTGACGTTGAGAACGATGTTTGGAGTGCTCATGATGAATGTGTGGTTACCAGCCGAAAGACCAGCGAGGCTGCCCTTTCGGCTGGAGGTTCTTGCGAACCTCCAGCCCCCGCCGCGCCAGATGCGCGGGCCGGGAACCGGGTCTTTATCAGGACTGGCAGTCCGCAGGCGTGCGGGGTGTCAGCTTCTTGTCTGCGGCGTATTTCGCGGCCGTGGATTTCACCAGCGGCTTGAGAACCTGCTCATCCGCCTGCAGCCAGTCAGACGAGAACGCCCACTTCTTGCCGTCCCACGTGTGCACACGCGCCCAGTTGGAACCCATGTGGTCCGCGCATGAGGTGCTGATCGGACGCATCACGCCACCGAAACCCAATGCATCAAGTTTCTTCTGGTCAAGGGCCAGATTCTCATAGCCCCAGCGTGCCTGTTCGCCGCTGACCCACTTGCCTTTGCCAAAGCGTTCCTGCGCACGACGCACACCTTCGACGGCCAGCATGGCACTCATGGCACCACGCATGTACAACACCTGACCCACTTCGTCCTTGGGTCCGGTACCCTGGCCCTTGTCATGGACCTTGGCCATGATTTCCTTGACCACGGCCGACTGCGGCTCGGCACCGTGCTGCATGGTGACCGCGTTGTAGCCCTTGGCACCTTCACCCACGTCTTTCACGTCAGGCTCTGCGCCGGACCACCAGACGCCGTACATTTTTTCCCGTGGGTAGCCGGTGGCTTGTGCTTCCTTCAGAGCGGTGGAATTCATCACACCCCAGCCCCACAGCAGCACATAGTCAGGCTTGGCCTGACGCACCTGCAGCCAGGTGGATTTCTGATCCACACCAGGCGCGGTCACGGGCAGCAATTGCAGGTTGAAACCGTGCATGGAAGCACGTTCCTGCAGCAAGGGAATAGGTTCTTTGCCATACGGTGAGTCGTGGTACACCAGTGTGACTTTCTTGCCCTTGAGCTTGTCCAGGCCACCTTCTTTTTTGGCGAGGGTCTGCACCAGCGCATCCGCCGCCAGCCAATAGGTGCCTGCCAATGGGAAGTTCCATTTGAAAACGGTACCGTCCTGGCTCTCGCTGCGGCCATAGCCTGCAGTGATCAAGGGAATTTTGTCGCCTGGCGCCTTTTCCGTCAGGGCAAAGGTGATGCCGGTCGACAGTGGCTGGAACACGGTGGCACCACCATGTTTGCCTTTGAGGCGCTCATAGCACTCCACACCGCGCGCGGTGTCGTAGCCGGTTTCGCACTCTTCATAGATGATCTTCACGCCATTGATGCCGCCGCGGGCATTGACGAGCTTGAGGTAATCGGCGTAGCCGTTGGCCCAAGGCACACCGTTGGGGGCATAGGCGCCGGTGCGATACGGCAGACCCGGAAAGAACTGCTCCTTGGCCTGAGCCAAGGCAGCAGAGCCCACGGCGGCGATGAGGGCAGCCACTGCGATATTTTTGATTTTCATGCTTGTCTCCTAAATATGAGGCACCAAGGTGCCTGGGTTAACGAAAAACAATCTCAATGCGGGAAAGGCCACAGCCGCAGCTTCTGCTTGCCGATGGACCACAACTTGGCCAGGCCGTGGGGCTCCACGATGAGGAACCACACGATCAGGCCGCCAAAGATAATCAATTCGGCGTGCGAAATGCCGGAGGTTGATATCTGGAAACCAAACAGATTGCCCAGCATGGGCAGGAACTGGTTCAGGGCAATCGGCAGCAGGACAATAAAGCCGGCACCAAAGAAGCAGCCCATGATGGAACCCATGCCACCAATGATGACCATGAACAGCAGACTGAATGACAAGTTGATGGAGAACGCCGCCGGCTCCCACGACCCCAGGTAGACAAAACCCCACAGCCCGCCGGCCACGCCGATGATGAATGAACTCACGGCAAAGGCGCTGAGCTTGGCATACATGGGCCGGATACCAATCACCGCAGCAGCCACGTCCATGTCGCGAATGGCCATCCATTCCCGGCCGATTGCCGAGCGCACCAGGTTCTTGGCCAGCAGGGCCAGCACCACGAGAATGGTCAGGCACAGCAGGTACTTGGAAATGGGGCTCTCGATTTGTACACCAAACACCTGCAGCCCCGACACCGACACCGACCCCGATGGCGAATCATTGGTAAACCATTTGATGCGCAGAAACATCCAGTCGCTGAAGAACTGCGCCGCCAGCGTGGCGACCGCCAGGTACAGGCCCTTGACGCGCAAACTGGGCAAACCAAACAGGATGCCAAAGGCGGCAGAACACAGACCGCCCAGGATCAGGGCCGGAATCAGCGGCATGTTCGGCACGCGCACAAAGAAATTGAAGGCGGCATAGGCACCGACCGCCATGAAAGCGCCGGAACCCAGAGAAATCTGACCGCAATAACCGACCAGGATGTTCACACCCAGGGCCGCGAGCGCCATGATCAAAAATGGAATGAGAATGGCCCGAAACATGTAGTCGCTGCCCACCATCGGCACGACGATAAAAGCGGCGGCGATGATCAGCAATACCGCCCAGCGGTCTTGCGCAATCGGGAATATCTGGCTGTCGGCGCGATAGCTGGTCTTGAACTGACCGTTTTCTCTGTAGAACATACTTGTGGATCTCTAGTAATCTTTTAGGTTCAACACGCGTCGCTTCACTATGCGGGTCGAGTGTTCACTGAAAAATCGTGCCGTGCGTCTTCACACACGGTCAATGATTTTTTCGCCAAACAATCCTTGCGGCCTGAACAACAAGAACACCAGGGCCAGCACATAGGCAAACCAGATTTCGATGCCGCCGCCCACATAGGGTCCCAAAAACACCTCTGACAGCTTCTCACCCACGCCGATGATCAGCCCGCCGATGATGGCGCCGGGTACCGAGGTCAAACCGCCCAGGATCACCACCGGCAAGGCGCGCAAGGCCACCGTGGTCAATGAGAACTGCACACCCAGCTTGCTGCCCCAGATCATTCCGGCGACCAGCGCCACCACGCCGGCGACACACCAGACAATGACCCAGATACGGTTCAGTGGAATGCCAATGCTCTGCGCCGCCTGGTGGTCGTCCGCCACCGCCCGCAGCGCCCGCCCGGTGGCGGTTTTCTGGAAGAACACACTGAGCAGGGCCACCAGGACCGCGGCAATTACAGCGGCATAGAGGTCTTCCTTGTTGATCAGAATGCCGCCCTCAAACAGGCTCTCGAATGCCAGGATGGGCTCCTTGGGCATGCCAATGTCGATCTTGTAAATGTCGCTGCCAAAAATGGTTTGTCCGATGCCGTCCAGGAAGTAGCCAATCCCCAGGGTGGCCATCAACAGGGTCGTCCCCTCCTGATTGACCAGGTGGCGCAGCACCAGCCGCTCAATCAGCCAGGCCACGACAAACATCATGCCGCCGGCCATCAGGAAGGCCAGCACATTGGCAGCAATAGGGTTGCTGATGCCGGTCCAGCCCGGAATCCACTCGGCAAAGCGGGCCATCCCCAGCGCGGCGAACAAGACCATGGCGCCTTGCGAGAAGTTGAATACGCCGGAGGCCTTGTAGATCAGGACAAAGCCCAGCGCCACCAGGGAATACAGCATGCCGGCCATCAGGCCGCCCAGCAATGTTTCAAAAAAGAATGCCATTTTTTTTCCTTAGTGACTGGTGCCCAGATAGGCGCTGATCACGTCTTCATTGTTTCGGACCTCGTCAGGCGTGCCGTCGCCAATCTTCATGCCGTAATCCAGCACCACCACGCGGTCCGAGATATCCATCACCACACCCATGTCGTGCTCGATCAGCACCACGGTGGTGCCGAACTCTTCATTCACGTCCAGCACGAAGCGGCACATGTCCTGCTTCTCCTCCACATTCATGCCGGCCATGGGTTCGTCGAGCAACAGCACTTGCGGCTCCATCGCCAGCGCACGACCCAGGTCGACGCGCTTTTGCAGGCCATAAGGCAACTGGCCCACGGGCGTTTTGCGGTAGGCCTGGATTTCCAGAAAGTCGATGATGTGCTCGACTTTTTCGCGGTGCATTTCTTCCTCGCGCTGGGCCGGACCGACACGCAATGCTTGCCAGAGCAAATTGCTTTTGATCTTGAGATTGCGGCCGGTCATGATGTTGTCGATCACGCTCATGCCCTTGAACAAGGCCAGGTTCTGGAAGGTGCGCCCAATGCCCATGACCGCCACTGCATGGCTGTCCATGTGGCTGAAGGTCTTGCCGCGAAAGGTGATCGACCCCTGTTGAGGCGTGTACACACCATTGATGCAATTGAGCATGGAGCTCTTGCCGGCGCCGTTGGGGCCGATGATGGCGCGCACCTCATGTTCGCGCACATTGAAGGAAATATCGGTCAGCGCCTTAACGCCACCGAAACTGAGGGAAATGTTCTTGACGTCAAGAATGACATCGCCAATTTTTTTTGTCGCCATGGTGCTTCAGTCGGTATTCAGGCAGCGGCCTTGACCGGCGCAAAAGTTTTTGCGTCGTCGATTCTCAGTGTGGCACTGACGCTGCCGGTGCGGCCATCTTCAAACTTGACCTGGGTTTCGATGAACTGCGAGGTCTTGCCGCCGTACAGGGCATCCACCAGCGCCTGGTATTTTTCGGCGATGAAGCCGCGGCGAACCTTGTTGGTCCGGGTCAGCTCGCCGTCATCGGCATCCAGCTCTTTATGCAGCACCAGAAAGCGGCTCACTTGCGAACCAGCCAGCAAGGTGTCCACGCTCAAGTCGGCGTTGACTTTTTCCACGCATTCCTTGATCAGTTGGTAGACCTCGGGTTTTTGCGCCAAATCGGTGTAGCCGGCATAGGGCAGGTTGCGGCGTTCGGCCCAGTTGCCAACCGCGTCGAAGTCAATATTGATCATGACGCACACTTTTTCGCGACCGTCACCGTAGGCCACGACTTCCTTGATGTGCGGGAAGAACTTGAGCTTGTTTTCCACATACTTGGGCGCAAACATGGCGCCGTCATTGACGCCGCCCTTGATGCGGCCCACATCCTTCACGCGGTCGATGATCTTGAGGTGACCATGGGCGTCCAGAAAGCCGGCGTCACTGGTGTGGTACCAGCCGTCGGCGGTCAGCACCTCGGCGGTGGCAGCCGGATTTTTGTAGTATTCCTTGAGCAGGCCAGGTGACTTGACCAGAATCTCGCCGTTGTCGGCCACCTTGATCTCCACCCCGGCGATCGGGACGCCCACCGTGTCGGCGCGAGCCTCGTGATCCGGCTGCAGGCACACAAACACGGCTGTCTCGGTCGAGCCATAGAGCTGTTTGAGGTTGATGCCGATGGAGCGATAAAACGTGAAGAGATCCGGGCCAATCGCCTCGCCGGCGGTGTAGGCCACGCGCACACGACTCATGCCGAGGTTGTTGCGCAGCGGGCCGTACACCATCAGATTACCCAGCGCGTACAACACGGCATCGGTAAAGGAAACCGCTTTTCCATCCATCTTGGCAGGGCCCACCCGTTGCGCTACGGACATGAAATAGTGAAACATGCGGCGCTTGAGGGCCCCCGCGTCTTCCATGCGGATCATCACACTGGTGAGCAGGCCTTCAAACACCCGGGGCGGCGCGAAGTAATAGGTTGGGCCGACTTCCTTGAGGTCGATGGTGACGGTGGCCGCCGACTCGGGGCAATTCACCACGTAGCCGCAGGCCAGCCACTGGGCATAGCTGAAAATATTCTGGCCAATCCAGGCCGGTGGCAAATACGCCAGCACCTCTTCAGCGTGCGTCAGCTTGTCAAAGTCAGCCCCCGCCTTGGCGCGGTTCAGCAGCGAGTTGTGGGTATGTACCACGCCTTTGGGGTTGCCGGTGGTACCTGACGTGAAAAACATGGCCGCCACATCATCGGGCCGGGCCTGGTTCACCTCAGTCTTCACAAACTCGGGGTGCAGGGCGGCAAACGCCTGGCCCGAGGCCACCAGCTCATCCAGCGACGCGAGTCCCGGTTCGTCGTAGTTGCGCAAGCCCCGCGGATCATCGAAATAGATGTGCGCCAACTGGGGGCACTTGTCACGAATTTCCAGCAGCTTGTCGACCTGCTCCTGGTCCTCCGCAAAGGCAAAACACACCTCGGCGTCGTTGATGGGAAACACGCACTCCAGCGCGGCGGCGTCCTGGTACAGGGGGATGGGAACAGCACCCAGCGATTGCGCTGCCAGCATGGTGGCGTACAGGCGGGGCCGGTTGGCCCCCACCACCACCATGTGCTGACCGCGGCGCAGCCCGGCCTGGTGCAGGCCACACGCCAGCTGCTCCACGAGCGCGGCCAGATCAGCCCACGACAGCGCCTGCCAGATGCCGTACTCTTTCTCGCGCATGGCCGGCTCCAGCGGGCGTTTGGCGGCGTGATCTAAAAGAAGTCGAGGGAAAGTCGTCTGCATCCCGGTACCTTGTCTTCAAATGGGAGCAACCTGGACACGAGTCGTCTGGTTGCTGGAATGGACCAAATAATAGTCACTCGTTTGACGTCAGGTTGTCGTTTGGACGACAATCAGGACTTTTCCAGGTAGGTGTTTTCCCTGCACTTTCTGTCTGCTTACAGCGCAACTCACCCATGGGCTCCGAAACCTCTCTGCACCAGCGCCGGCGCCGCCTGAGCGCGGCCGAACTCGACACCATTCCATGGCTTCGCCTGCTGGCGCCGGTTGAGCGCGAGCGGGCGGTGGACGAGCTCCAGATCGCCGAGGCCAGCCCCGGCGAATTCGTGTGCCGCACCGGCCGTCCTGTGACCTACTGGTTTGGCGTGGTGGACGGCCTGCTCAAGATGAGCAGCGACAACGCCGAAGGCCAGACCATGACCTTCACCGGCGTGCCGCCGGGTGGCTGGTTTGGCGAAGGCACCGCCCTCAAGCGCGAGACCTACCGCTACAACATCCAGGCCCTGCGCGCCAGTCTGGTAGCCGGGGTGCATGTGGACACCTTTCACTGGCTGCTGGACCATTCGATCGGCTTCAACCGCTTTGTCATGAACCAGCTCAATGAACGGCTGGGGCAGTTCATTGCCGCGCGCGAGATCGACCGCATGACCAACCCCGACATCCGGGTGGCCCGCAGCCTGGCCGCGCTGTTCAACCCGGTGTTGTATCCCGGCGTCGGCGAGGTGTTGCGCATCACGCAGCAGGAACTGGCCTATCTGGTGGGCCTGTCGCGCCAGCGCGTCAACGAAGCCCTGACCTCGCTGGCCGCGCAAGGCTCCATCCGGGTCGAATACGGCGGCCTGCGGGTGCTGGACCTGCAAGCCCTGCGCTCCCGGGTTTTTTCATAGTAAATTAGCCGCCAGCCCCCGTAAAATATGCGCAAGCAGCTACAAAAAATATAGCAAATGACAAACTCCAAAACACCCCCCGTCTTCCGTCGCGCAGCCCCGCCTCCCAGTCGTGCGCCCATTCCGGCAGGTCAACGCAACACGGCGGCCATCGGCCCCAATGGCACCCTGCGCCTCAACAAACGCATGGCCGAACTCGGTCTGGCGTCCCGGCGTGAGGCCGACGAATGGATTGGCAAAGGCTGGGTCAAGGTCAACGGCGAGGTCGCCACCATGGGCATGCAGGTCACGCCCGATGTGCGCATTGAGATCAACAAGCAGGCGCAGGGCCAGCAGGCCAACCAGGTCACGGTGCTGATCAACAAGCCGCTGGGGCTGGTCAGCGGGCAGGCCGAGGATGGCCATGAGCCCGCCATCACCCTGGTGCAGCCACAAAACCGCTGGGCCGAGGACAACGCCCGCTTTTTCTTCCACCCCAGCCAGCTCAAAAGCCTGGTGCCGGCCGGGCGGCTCGACATCGACTCCACCGGCCTGCTGGTGCTGACGCAGGACGGGCGCGTGGCGCGCCAGCTGATCGGCGAAGATTCGGTGATGGAGAAAGAGTATCTGGTGCGGGTGGTGTACACCGGCGCCGAGAACACCGCGGCCGCCACGTCCGCTGCCGCTACCTATGGCGGCAAGACGACGCAACTGAGCCGCATCGACGATGACGATCCGGTGAGCACCGATGTGCAATCGGTCTTCCCCGCTGACAAGTTGCGCCTGTTACGCCACGGCCTGAGCCTGGACGGCCAGGCCCTGAAACCGGCGAAGGTCGAATGGCAGAACCCCGAGCAACTGCGCTTTGTGCTGACCGAGGGCAAGAAGCGCCAGATCCGCCGGATGTGCGAACTGGTGGGCCTGAAAGTGGTGGGCCTCAAGCGCGTGCGCATCGGCAATGTGATGCTGGGCAACCTGCCCGTGGGCCAGTGGCGCTACCTGGCGCCGCACGAGCGCTTCTAGCAGCGACGCCCCAGCATCATGACCAAACCCGCAACTCAGAACCCACTCAAGCACCTGCGCGCCGCAGACCTTCGCGGCATTGCCCAGCTCGCAACGCAGGCCACCACAGGCGTGACGCATATCGCCGAAGGCGTGCACCAGTCCGTGTGGAAGACCCTGGGTGCGCCCGGCGGCAAGGCGCCGGGGCAGGCACGCGGCATCACGGGGTTGGTCTACCAGAGCATACGGCGCGTCACGCAGCTGCTTGGCCAGGGCGTGGACACCCTGCTGGCCAGGCTGCAGCCCATGCTGGAGTCGGCTGAAGATGCCAGACCCGGCACGCCGGAGCGCGAAGCCGTACTCGCAGCCCTCAATGGCGTGATGGGTGACCGCCTGCTTCAGAGTAACAACCCGCTCGCAACCCGCATGACCCTGCGCTACCGGGGTGAAGCCCTGGACTGGCAGGCGCCCCTGAGCCTGCCGCAGGCCACGGGCAAGGTCCTGCTGCTGATCCACGGTCTGTGCATGAACGACCTGCAGTGGCACGCGCAGCACAAGGGGCAGGTGGTTGACCATGGCGAAGCACTGGCATCCAGCCTGGGCTACACGCCGGTTTATCTGCGCTACAACTCCGGCCTGCACACCTCAGAAAATGGGCATCAACTGTCAACCATGCTGGAGCAGTTGGTCACGCACTGGCCCGTCCCCATTGAAGACATCACCGTGGTCGCCCACAGCATGGGCGGCTTGCTGACCCGCAGCGCTTTTCACTACGCCAAAGTGGAGGGCTTGCGCTGGCCGGCGTATCTGAAGAACATCGTTTTTCTGGGCACGCCGCACCACGGCGCCCCGCTGGAGCGGGCCGGCAACTGGGTGGACGTGATCCTGGGCAGCACGCCCTATACCGCGCCTTTTGCCAAGCTGGGCCATTTGCGCAGCGCCGGGATCACCGATTTGCGTTATGGCCATGTGCTCGACATTGACTGGCAAGGCCATGACCGTTTTCATCGCAAGCCCGACAGCCGCCAGTTCGTACCCCTGCCTGAAGGTGTGGCCTGTTATGCCGTGGCCGCCACCCTGGCGCCCAAGCGCGGCACCCTGGCCGACCGTCTGATCGGTGACGGCCTGGTGCCGCTGCACAGCGCACTGGGGCAGCATGACGACCCTCAACGCAGCCTGGAGTTTGCAAAAACATCGCAATGGATTGCCTACCGCACCGGTCATGTGGCCTTGCTGAGCAGCCCTGATGTGATGCGGCAAATCGTGCAGTGGCTGACGCCGGGGCACGCCTGAAGTTGACTGCCCCCCGGTTTGGGGCAGTCTAGGCTGTCTGCGGTTGCGCGATATCGCGCATGATCTCGGTCACGTCCCGTCCGACACCGCGATAACCGGTAAAGCGGCCCGTTGCGTCAAACATTGGCTCCCCGCTCACCTGGAAATATTGGTGCGAACCGTCGGCATCGCTCCGGCTGAAGACGAAATCGAGGAACGGCCGCCGCGCCGCCATGTTGGCTTTGAGCACCGCGCGTTCGGCCTCATTCCAGCGCACCGCCTGCTCTTCCGTGATCTCGCCAAGCAGGGAGTCAAGCGGGATGCCGAGCATCTCCAGCACGGGACCGTAAACCCGGGTGAAAGTCCCTTTCTCGTCCTGCTCCCAGTACCAGTCGGAGGCCAGTTCCGTCAAGCGACGAAAGCGCGCTTCGCTTTCAAGCAGTTCGGCCGTGCGTTCCTGCACTTTTTGTTCCAGCACCTCGTTGTATTGTTCGAGTTTCTTGTACAGCAGGCGCACTTCCAGCATGTTGTGAATGCGCGTCTTGACTTCAACCAGGTCAAACGGTTTGGCGACAAAATCCTTCGCGCCCGAGGCCAGCGCGCGCAGTTTGTGGCCCGGCTGGGCCGTGATCACGAGAATCGGCACATAGCCATCAGGGTCAACCTTCTTCAGGCCTTCCATCACCTGGAAACCATCCATGCCGGGCATCTGCAGATCGAGCAGTATCAGGTCGTAGTGATTGGCGCGATGCAGTGCACACACGGCATAGGGGTCCATGGTTGAGGTCAGGGACTGATAGCCGGCTTCACGCAGCATTTGCTCCAGCAGCCGTACGTTGGCGTCCTGATCGTCCACGACCAGAATACGGGCATTGAAAATATCGGCGGTACTAACCATAAAAATTCGCTTTCTTGTCAATTTGCACTGAGATCAAAGTCCTGCGGCGACAGCTTACGTCAACTCTGCGTCGCCATCACAGGTCGGCGTACCCTGAGATGCGGTAGTCGTTCTTTCCTGCGCGTTTGGCCGCATACAGGGCCAGATCCGCGCTCTTCATCAGCGTCTCCACGTTATCACCATGCGTCGGGTAAACGCTGACACCGACGCTGGCCGTCACATCCACGCCACGGCCCTGAATGCTGTAGGGCTGTGACACGGCTTGTATCACTTTTGACACCAGATCGGCCACATCGTCACCATGACTCAATTGCGGCAAAGCGATGACGAATTCATCGCCCCCCACCCGCGCCACCGTGTCCTCCTGACGCACAGCGCCGACCAGACGGGCGGCCACCAGCCCCAGCAGGGCGTCGCCCGCATCATGACCCAAGGTATCGTTGATCTGCTTGAACCCGTCGAGATCGAGATACATCACCGCCATGTTGCCCTTGTTCCGGTGCGCATGGGCAATGGCCAGCGCAATGCGGTCCATCAAAAGCCGCCTGTTGGGCAGCCCGGTCAGCGGGTCATGCAGCGCCAGGGACTCCAGGGCACGGTTGCTATCTTCAAGCTGCTTGTACAACAGGCGCACTTCCAGCATGTTGTGAATGCGCGTCCTGGCCTCCATCAGGTCAAATGGTTTGCTGATGAAGTCTTTCGCGCCCGAGGCCAGCGCGCGCAGCTTGTGACCCGGCTGGGCCGTGATCACGAGCACAGGAAGGTAGCCACCCAACTTGTCTTCCTTCAGGCCTTCCATTACCTGGAAACCATCCATGTCGGGCATCTGCAGATCGAGCAGAATCAGGTCGTACTGATTGACGCGATGCAGGTCGCACACGGCATGTGGATCCATCGTCGACGTCAGGCACCGATAGCCGGCCTGACGCAACATTTGCTCCAGCAGCTGCACGTTGGCTTCCTGATCGTCGACGATCAGGATACGGGCATCAAGAATATCGGCAGCGTCAACCATCACATGAAATCTTCCACGGCCGCACCGTCCATTCCGCTTTGTGCAAATTCCAGCGCGGTGTCCAGCGCCTCCATGAAATCATTGACCCTGATCGGCTTGGTGAGATAGCGGAAGAATCCGACCTCCAGACCCCTCACAATGTCACGGGGCATGGCGTTGGCACTCAGTGCCATGACCGGGATGTGCCGGGTGGCAGGATCTTCACGCAGAATTTTCAGCGCCTCAATGCCGCTGATGCCAGGCAGGTTGATGTCCATCAGAATGACGTCAGGCTTATGAATGCGCGCCAGCGCGATCCCGCGCAAGCCATCCCCCGCACTCAACAAGCGCATGTCGGGACGACGCTCGATAAGTTGCTCAACCAGCTGCATATTGGCCCGGTTGTCTTCGACATACAGCAGGGTGCGCAGCGCCATGCCATCATGCACCCGTGCGCGCAGCATCGCCGTCGGTCCGTCCATATCGGGGGGGAGCTGCAATGCGGCCGCCTGGTTCAGTTCAATCCAGAACACGCTGCCGACACCGACAATGCTTTGCACACCAATTTCACCCTCCATCAGCTCCACCAGCCGCTTGCTCACCACCAGGCCGATGCCGGTGCCTTCTTCGGCGCCCGCCTCTTGTCCGAGCCGGTTGAACGGCTGGAACAGCTGGGCGAGTTTGTCCGCCGACAATCCTTCCCCGCTGTCCTGCACACTGATGCGCAGACGCTGTGCGGTCACCGCGCGGCACGTCACTTCGACCGTGCCGCCCGGGCGGTTGTACTTGATCGCGTTGGACAGCAGGTTCACCAGCACCTGTTTCAGCCGGGTCCGGTCAGCGCTGACAACGTACGGGCCATCGAACTTCGGAAAACTGACGTGAATGCCGCCTTTTTGGGCCTGCGGTTCGATCATGGCCTCGCAATCGAGCAGCAGTTCGGGCAGGGACATCGGCTCCAGCGACAGCGACAGCTTGCCGGACTCGATCAGGGCGAGATCGAGGATTTCGTTGATCAACTCCAGCAAATACCAGCCAGCATGGAGAATCTGGCCGATGCTGGCCTTCTGGGTGGGCGTGGGCTGGGGTGAGCCCGAATCCATGAGCTGGGCAAAGCCGAGGATCGCATTGAGCGGCGAGCGCAATTCGTGGCTCATGCTGGAGAGAAAATCCGATTTGGCGAGATTGGCTTTTTCCGCCACGAATCTGGCGCTCTCCAGCTCGACGTTCTTTTCCTGCAGCACCTGATCAAGAAGTTTGCGCTCGGTAACGTCCCGCGCAGCGGCGAACACGCCCTGCAGCTTGCGGTCGCGGTCGTAGAAGGTGGTCGCGTTATAGGACACCACCGTCTCCTTGCCGTCCCTGGCGCGCGCGGTGAGCTCGTAATTGGTGACCTTCTTTTCGCTCAGCACCAGTTTGATGCCCGCCTCGGCCCGCTCCGGGTCGGTGAAGTAATCCTTGAACGGCGCGCCGATCAGTTCGTCACGCGTGCAACCGGTGAGTGCCTCCATCTGCTTGTTGACGTCGGTGATGATGCCCGCTGGATCGGTGGTCATGATCGCGTCGATGTTGGATTCGATCAGGGACCGGGTGTAGAACTGCTGGTCACGCAGGCGTTGGTCGAGCTTTTTCTGTTCTGCTTCGACCTCCTTGCGCGCGGTGTTGTCCGTGCCGATCAGCAGGTAGCCGATGATGGCATTGTGATCATCGCGCAGCGCCGTGACGGACACGACGGCCGGAAAGCGACTGCCATCCTCGCGGATATAGGTCAGCTCGTAGATGTCCTCGATGCCGCGCGAAGCCTTGAACACCAGCGCCTCGAAGCCCGGCTCGATCTGGGTTCCGAGTTCGGCACTCAACGTCTTGGCACGTGCGATCACTTCCTGCGGATCCGAAATGTCGGCCGGGGTGATCTTGTTCATCACATCGGCGGCCAAGTAGCCCAGCATGCGCTCGGCGCCGACGTTGAAAATCTGGATGACGCCCTTGGCGTCCGTGGCGATGCTCGAAAAATTGGCGCTGTTAAAAATCGCGCTCTGCAGGGCCCCGGCCTTGAGCAGCGCTTCCTCGGCCTGCTTGCGCGCGGTATTGTCGGTGCCGATCAACAGGTAGCCGATGATGACGTTTTGAGCGTCGCGCAGCGCCGTGACCGACACCACCGCCGGAAAGCGGCTGCCGTCCTTGCGGATGTAGGTCAGCTCGTAGATGTCCTCGATGCCGCGC
>NZ_JAUSLE010000068.1 GCF_030646845.1 Rhodoferax sp.
ACGACGTCTATGAACAGGCGCGCCAGTTCATGGCCCACGTCATGCCCGAGCACGAACACCGCGTCAAGCGCTACCGCGACGACGCGCCGCTGTTCTCCCGCTTCCAGATCGAACACCAGATCGAATCCGCCTACGCCCGCACGGTGCAACTCCCAAGCGGCGGCGCCATCGTCATTGACCACACCGAAGCACTCGTGTCCGTGGACGTCAACTCGGCCCGCGCCATCAAGGGCGGCGACATCGAAGAAACCGCGACCCGCACCAACCTGGAAGCCGCTGACGAAGTGGCCCGCCAGATGCGCTTGCGCGACCTGGGTGGACTGATCGTCATCGACTTTATCGACATGGAAGAGTCCCGCAACCGCCGCGAAGTGGAAAACCGCTTGCGCGACGCGCTGCGCCAGGACCGCGCCCGTGTGCAGTTCGGCACCATCAGCAAATTCGGCCTGATGGAAATGAGCCGCCAGCGCCTGCGCCCCGCCCTGTCCGAAGGTGCATCGATTCCCTGCCCACGCTGCGGTGGTTCCGGACACATCCGTGACACCGAATCCAGCGCGCTGCAAATCCTGCGCATCATCCAGGAAGAGTCGCTGAAGGACAGCACGGCTTCCGTGCTGTGCCAGGTGCCTGTCGACGTCGCATCGTTCCTGCTGAATGAAAAGCGCTCCGAAGTCGCCAAGATTGAACTCAAGCAGCGCATCAATGTGCTGCTGGTGCCCAACAAGACGCTGGAGACGCCCAACTACCGCTTGGAGCGTCTGAAGCACGACGACCCACGCCTGGACAACATCGAAGCCAGCTACAAAATGGCCGATGAGATCGAAGACCCGACCAGCGTGACGCGCCGCTCGCAGGAGCCGACCAACAAGCAAACGCCCATCATCAAGGGCGTACTGCCGGATGCTCCAGCCCCCATCGCTGCTCCACGGCCTGTTGCACCAACCCCGGCACATGCACCCCATGCAGCCGCACACCGCGCTCCACCGCCCGCTGAAGTCAAGCGACCCGTCGCCGCTGAAAAGGGCTTCTTTGGCTGGATCAAGAACCTGTTTGCCGGCGAGCCCGCTGCACCCGCCAAGCCTGTAACAGCACCCGCGCCCAAGCCGGCTGAGGGCCGCGACGGCCGTGATGGCCGCAACCGGGATGGCAACCGTTCGGGCGGCAAGCCCGGCGAAGGTCGCCCAGAAGGACCTCGCGGCGAAGGCCGCGGACCACGTGGCGAAGGCCGTGGTGACGGACGTGGCAACCGTGGTGGACGGGGTGGACGTGGCGGCGGAGACCGTCAAGGTGGTTCCCAGCGCGAGCGCTTTGACGCCGAGGGCAAACCCATGCCGATGGACGCCTCCCTGCAGCCCGGTGAGGTGGCGCAAGCGGGTCAGGACGGCAATCGCCAGGAGCCGCGTCCCGACCGCGGCCCTCGCAATGACCGTGGTGACCGTGGTGATCGTGGCAACCGCCCGCCTCGTGGTGGCGAACGCACCGAACGCACCGAAGGCGCTGAACGCGGCGAGCCACGTGCACAAGGCAGTGCAGACGCAGCGCCCACAGGCGAAGGCAACGGCGAGGGTCGCAATGAAGGCCAGCCCCGTGAAGGCCGTGGCGGGCGCGGTGGACGCGGACGCAACGGACGTGGGCCACGCCAGGACGACAATACGCGCCCAACCGGCGACGCCAGCCAGCAGGCCCAGCTGGGATTCGCGGACAACGCCAACGCCCCAAGCGCTTCATCGGATGAAGCACAGCCCTCGCAAGACGGAAATGCCCCGGCGCAAGAACCCGGAATCGACAATGGCGAACCCCGTGAGAAGCGCTCACGTGACCGCTATGGCCGTGAACGCGGACCGCGTGGTGAGCGTAGCGAGCGCGAGGAGCGGCCTGATTTGCGCATCCCTGCGCAGCCTGTGGCGCCCCAAGCGAACGACTTGCAGGAGGCAAGCGTGCCCGCAGCGGTTGTTGCCGCGTCCTTGATGGATCGCGTCACTGCCGCCGCGCCACAGGTAGCTGCTGCTGTCAAAGCACCAGTCCCGACGGCGCCTGCGGAACGCATGCCCAAGGTAACGTCCTACAGCCTGCCAACCGATGCATTGATCGACGTGGCCCAAGGCTCTGGACTGCAGTGGGTAAATTCGGATGCATCCAAGGTCGAAGCCGTACAGGCGGCGATTGCTGCGGAGCCAAAGCCCATCCACGTACCCCGCGAACGTCCAGCGCCGGTGTCCATTGACACGGGACCACTGGTTCTGGTGGAAACCAAGCGTGACCTGCGCAACATGACATTGCCGTTCGAGCAGCCGCCCGCTGCCTGATCGAACCATCCAAAGCCCCACACGATGGGGCTGACAAAAAGAAGGGGCCTATCGGCCCCTTTTTCCATTGCAGGCTGGCCGTTAGAACAAATCCACCGCGCCCACTTTGATGGTATCGCCAAAGAGTCCTTTGCGCACCAGATCGTCATGGCTATAGACCTGGTTGCGTCCATTGCGCTGGGCATAGTCCACCGCCCTTTCAGCACGTTCGAGCGTCGTGCTGGGTGAGTCTTCGGCGGTAACACGGGTAAATCCCGCACACGCCGTAACGCGACCCACCTGCGGAAAATTGAATTTCTCCATATTGGCCCGAAAACGTTCAAATGCGGCCAGCACCAGCGCTTCGTCCGGGCAATGCATGAGCACGGCAAACTGCTCTCCACCCAACCGGTAAATGCGGTCATAGGTGCGAAAGGTATTGTTCATGATCCTGGCGACCAGCAGCAGTACTTCTTCTGCAATCAGATGGCCGCTCTTGTCGTTGATGACACCAAAATTGTCAACGCTGGCGGTACCCAGCCAGTAATTGGGAGGCACCCGGTGGCGACGCTCGGAAACCGGCAGCACACTGGCTTCCAGCACGGCGGTTTCGCCTTCGAGTCCATGGTCCATTTCTTCCAGCACGGCGCTGTAGAAGGTGTCATCGAGTGACTTGCGATTGAGCAGGCCCGTCAGTGCGTCCCGGTCGCTGTAGGCCAACAACCTGTACATGTTGCGAAACACATGGACCATGTCATCAATAACCTGAAGCTGCCCCAAGGCCAACGGAGAGCCGGAATGCACTTCAATGACGCCTTCATCGTCGTGGGCAGAATCCGCATACAGCGGGATGTAGCTGATGCGTGGGCCCTCTTCTCCGGCCCAGGCGTACTCAACCAGACTTCGGGTTTGCAGACACCGCAAGCGGTCTCTCTCGTCATTCAATTCACGCAGGGTTTCAAACTCCACGCGTAGCGGGTCCACCACCTTGCCGCCGCCCCGCACGTCTAGCGAAGCCACCTCCAGCCATCGCTTGATACCCTCTTCACTGACGACCCGCGCAACAACCACCCGGTCAATGCGCAACAGGTCAATCAAGGCCTTGCAAAGCGTCAATTCCAGAAGCTCCCGGTCCCGGTGATCGGTCAGCTTGATGATGTGTTCGGTGAGTGTAGCCATGGCCGCATAATAGCCCCGAATCGCACCTGCGTCACCTTTTTGCGGCCTCGCGATAGGCGTGGGTTGCGGCCTGTACATCCTGGCGTTGCTCGGCCATCTGGGCCAGCGCCAACCACGTGTCGCGGGTGAGTTCCGAGTCCTGGAGAACCGCCAAAGACTGCTTGAACAATTGCTGCGCCTTGCCCCACAGGCTCAGACGCATGCAGACGACACCAGCCAGATACTGCAACACCGCATCCCGTGGATTGCCCATCTGGGCCGATTCGATGCGGCCCAGCCAGCCACTGTCCGGTGCTCCATCCGGCGCGCCGAATCCGCGTTCGAGCACGCGGGCCAGACGAATGCGTTGGGACAATGTCAGGGCATCGCGGCCCTGCACCATTGCATCCCACACCGGCAACAGCCATTGACGCGACACGGTGACCGCGCCGCCATGTGCGAGCAGACGTTCGGCGGCCTCGAAGGCTACCTCGGGAATCTGCTGCTCCGCGCTGTCCAGTGCATCCCAGGCACGCTGGATTTGCACGGCATCGTGTGCCGCACGGATCAACTCAATCGCCAGTCCACGGGCAATGCTCTTGCCCGCTGATTCGGAGAACGCCCGGTGCTTGGTCAACAGGCGCGCCGTCTCCAGGGCATTCTGGGATTGACCCGATTGGCGTGCCGCCCGAAAGCGCAGACGCAATGCCAGGGTTCGCCGCGCCGCGCCCTGGGGCAGCTGGTCCAGCCATTGGGTTGCGGCAATGGCGTCCCGGTCGTCCAGGGCCCAGCGGGCGCCGCGCAACTGAACGCCCTCACGCGCCTCCTGGGCGTCCCGGCTGGCGGCCTCGTCCAGCGCCAATTGAAAGTGACTGTCCCGCACCGCGCGGTTTTGCAGAGCATGTGCACTTTCCGCGGCCAACAGGTGGGACAGCGTGCGCAGGCGCCCACCATAGGCCAGACGCTCGCCACTGCGTTGGACCGACTCTTCCAGGGAAATGACCAATTCAGCGGCCTTGCGCGCCCGCACAAAGCGGCCGGCCGCCAGGTGCGACAGCGATTCGAGCAGTGCCGTGTGGATGGCGCGCTCCTTTTGCAGCAGGCGCCAACGGCGCGCCTGCTGTGGAATATTCACCAATGCCGAGAGCGCGCGCATGGCCAGATGCAGCGTCAAAAAACTGCCCGCCAACAACAACAGGAAGAGATTCAGCGACAGGTCCACCCGGTGGGGGGGCAAAAACAGGCTGACCGTGCCATGGTTGTCCCCGGCAAACAAGGCGCTGGCCACCGCAACCGCGAACAGGGCCATCAGCCACAGGGCAAGCCGCATGGTCAGCGCCCCGCAGCGGCGGTCGCCAGTGCCGCCAGCGTGTCATCCACCCGGGGCAGGTCCAGGGCCTTCAGCTGTCCCCGCACCTGCAGCAACAGCGCACTGGCGGTCTGGGTCTTGCGGGACGACGCATCGAAATAGCGCCCCAGCGAAACGCTGGCGGCGCCCAGGTCCGAACGCACAGAGTCAATCTGCCGCGACAGCAGTCCCAGGCGGGCATTGAGCAGTTTGAGCTTCAGATTTTCGCGCAGAAAGAAAGACTGTTCCGGCGACAGCAAGGCTGCGTCGGGATCTTCAATCCGGCTGACACGTACCAGGCTGCGCACTTCGTCGCGCACCAGCAGTCCCAAGCGCACCCACCAGGTGGCGACCGTCTCCTCGGGCTTGCGTTTCAGGGCTTCATTGGCATGGGGCGTTGGCATGGCGTTGGCAATGGGCAACTCGTCCGCCAGCAGCACCAGTTCATCGAGCTTGACCAACAGCGCCGGCGTATCGGCCAATGCCGTCGCCTTGATGCGCGCCACATCCCGCGCGATGGCGCGTTGCAGGGGCGTGAGCCGGGGCTGGGCCGCCCGCGTGACCCGCATTTCTGCACTCTTGAGGGCAGCCAGCAGGGGCTCCAGGCTACCTGTCAGCTGGGTCTGCTGCTGCGCCAAACGCACTGCGGACTCAATATCCACCACCAGATTTTCGTCACGTGAGCGTGACAGACTTTGCATCAACTCTTCCAGCTGGCTGCGCTGCAGCGAGACTTCACTGAGTCGCGCCTCGGTCACGGCCAGCTTGGCTGCCGTCTCCATGGCCAACTCCTGGGCCTGCCGCGCGGTGGCCCGGGCCTCGGTGGCCTGCGCACCGGCGTCAGCACTCTGGCGCGCCAACTGCTCCTGGATGGATGCCAGCTTCTGCCACAGCAAGCCACTGACCACCAGGGCCAGCAGTGCAATGCCAACCACAGCCCACAGATACTGCGTGCCGCGATGGCCTTCGGATGCGTGGACCGGCGCACCGACCGGCAGCCCCTCCAGAGGCGCAGTCGCCGCTGTAACGCTAGGCTCTGTATTCATGCAATCGATTCTATCGATGCCATCAATGCCGCCAGCGTGGGGCGTGACTCGCAAACAACAGAAAAACCAGCATTGCGCGCGGCCTGCGCGATGCGGGGGTGCGTAACCACCGCCTTGGCCTGGGTCCACAGCTGGTCAGGGCAGGCCGCCATCAGGTTGCCAATCGCCTCGGAACTGCTGAACAGCCACACCGAGCCGTCCGCAGCCGCATCCCGCACCATGGCTAGCTCACTGGCGACCAGCACGGGCGGCCTGCGCTGGTACGACACCACAAACTCCACAATGCCACCGGCAGCACGCACCTGGTCCGCAAACCAGTCACGGCCATCACCGTTGCCACCGGGATCAGACGGTGCGGTGCTGCCGGCTCCGCGCACCACCAAAACCCGGTAACCCGCGTGCACCCGGTGCGATACCACGGCCCACAGGGTCTCCGAGTCAAACTGGCCGGCGTCACGGTCCGGCATATCAATCAAGCCGACATCCACCTGGGCCCGTTTCAAGGCCGAAAGACTACCCGGTCCGGTCACGAATGCTCTCGGTTTGATAGCGCCTTCTGCAGCAAATTCGAGGGCTGGCGATGGTTTGAGTGCAAAGAAGTGGTCCACCGCGTTGCCGCTGACAAACATCACCGCGTCAAACGTGTGCAAGCGCTCCCAGGCAGCCGCCACGGCGGCCGGATCTGGTGGTGGCAGCACACCGATCAGTGGCAAGGCGACCGCATCAAAGCCACCCTCGGAGAACGCGTCCACCCACTGCCGCGCCTCATTCGTGGGGCGGGTGACGATGACACGCATGGCCTCAGCTCCCCTGCCCCGCCTGCAGCCGCACACTCGCCTGCAACGCTCGGGCCACCTGCTCACCCAATTGGGTGGCCGCAGCACCGTCCTTGGCGATGGCACTGGCCTGGGCATGCACCAGCGGCAACACGCCTTCGGGATCGCCCCAGGTAGCGCGAATGCTCAGCTCATCGCCCTGCAGCGTGGCGTAGGCGGCCAAGGGCATGGAGCAGCTGCCCCCCATGACCCGGCTGACGGCGCGCTCGGCCGAGACAGCCAGCCAGGTGGGCATGTGAAGCAGAAATTGCAGGGCCTCGGCCACGTCGCCGCGGTCCGTGCGCACCTCGATGCCCAGAGCGCCCTGTCCGGCGGCGGGCAGCATCTGCTCGGGCGCAAAGACGGCCCGGATGCGTTCGCCCAGGCCCAGACGCTTCAGGCCTGCGGCGGCCAGCACGATACCGTCGTACAAACCATCGTCGAGCTTCTTCAACCGGGTATCCAGATTGCCGCGCAGGGCCTCGATTTTCAGATCGGGGCGCAGGGCACGCAACAAGGCCATGCGCCGCAAACTGGAAGTGCCCACTACCGCACCCTGCGGCAAATCGTTTAGCGATGCATAGCGGCCCGACACCCAGGCATCGCGCGGGTCTTCGCGCTGCATGACGCAGGCCAGGCTGAAACCATCCGGCAACTCCATGGGCACGTCCTTGAGCGAATGCACGGCCAGATCGGCGTGCCCGTCCTCCAGAGCCACTTCCAGTTCCTTGACAAACAGCCCCTTGCCACCGACCTTGGAGAGCGAGCGGTCCAGGATCTGGTCGCCCTTGGTCGTCATGCCCAGCAGGGTGACGGTGTGGCCCTGTTCCTGGAGCAGCGCCTTGACGTGTTCCGCCTGCCACAGGGCAAGCCGGCTTTCGCGCGTGGCGATGGTGAATGTGTGTGCAGCCATGGCGTTTTGTCGTAACCTATTTGTAATCTATAGCGAGTGGTCAATGCTAGCATGGGCCCCATGAAGAACCTATCCGCCCCAGCCCCTGCCAAGCGCGCAAAAGACAACGAACGACCGCTGGTCGAGGACATCCGGCTCCTGGGCCGTTTGCTGGGCGACGAGATCCGGGAACAGGAAGGCCAGCCGGCGTTTGAGTTGATCGAAAAAATCCGCACGCTGTCGGTCGCATTTCGCCGGGACGCCGACCATGAAGCCGACAAGGCCCTGAAAAAGTTGCTCAAGGGCCTGAGCGGCGACCAGACTGTCAGCGTGATCCGAGCCTTCACCTATTTTTCGCACCTGGCCAACCTGGCCGAAGACCGCCACCACATCCGCCGCCGCGCCATCCACGAGCGCGCCGGAGACACCCAGGAGGGCAGCCTGGATGTGGCCCTGTCGCGGCTGCGCTGGGCCGGCATTGCGCCCAAGACCATCTCCAACACGCTGGCGCAAAGCTTTGTGTCGCCGGTGCTCACCGCCCACCCCACCGAGGTGCAGCGCAAAAGCATTCTGGATGCGGAGCGCGGCATTGCCCGCCTACTGACCGAACGCGACGAGATCAAGATGCGCGGCGCCTTTTTTGACAACAAGAAGGATGCGCTGACCGCGCGGGAACTGGCGTCCAATGAATCCCAGATGCGCGCGCGCGTCATGCAGCTGTGGCAAACCCGGCTGCTGCGCTTCAACAAGCTCACCGTGGCTGACGAGATCGAGAACGCGCTGAGCTATTACGAGTCCACCTTCCTGCGCGAAATCCCCAAGCTCTATGCCAACCTCGAGCAACTGCTGGGGCATCAACCGGTGCACAACTTTCTGCGCATGGGCCAGTGGATTGGCGGCGACCGCGATGGCAACCCGAACGTCAGCGCCCAGACGCTCGAATACGCGCTGCGCCGGCAGGCCGAAGTGGCGCTGCGCCACTACCTGACCGAAGTGCACTACCTGGGTGGAGAGCTGTCCGTGTCGGCCATGCTGACCGACTGCACGCCCGACATGCAGGCCCTGGCCGAAAGCTCGCCCGACCGCAATGTGCACCGCATGGATGAGCCCTACCGCCGGGCGCTGACTGGCGTGTATGCCCGCCTGGCGGCAACCCTGCAGACGCTGACCGGCACCGAGGCCGCGCGCCATGCCGTGGCGCCGCAAAACGCCTACCACTTGTCCCAGGAATTTGCAGCCGAGCTACGCACCATTGAGGCCTCACTGAAGGCCAACCACGGTGGGGCTTTGGTGGCCCAGCGACTGCAACCCTTGATCCGCGCAGTGGACGTATTTGGCTTCCATCTGGCCACGGTCGACTTGCGCCAAAGCTCGGACAAGCATGAAGCGGTGGTGGCGGAGCTGCTGGCCGTGGCGCGTATCGAGCCAGCCTATGACCAGCTGGATGAAATGGCCAAACGCAGCCTGCTGGTGAAGCTCCTCAACGACGCCCGCCCCTTGCGTGTGGTGAGTGCGGCCTATTCGGCCCACACCCAGAGTGAGCTCGCCATATTTGAGAGCGCCAAAGACTTGCGCCGGCAATTTGGTGCGCAGGCCATCCGCCACTACATCATCAGCCACACCGAAACCGTCAGCGATCTGCTTGAAGTGCTGCTGCTGCAAAAGGAAGTGGGCTTGATGCGGGGCACGCTGGATGCCAATGCCGTCTGCGACCTGATCGTGGTGCCCTTGTTCGAGACCATCGAGGACCTGCGCAATGCGGCGCCCATCATGCGCGAGTTTTACGCCCTGCCCGGCGTGCGCGAGCTGGTGACACGCAGCGGGGCCGAGCAGGACATCATGCTGGGCTACTCGGACAGCAACAAGGACGGCGGCATCTTCACCAGCAACTGGGAGCTGTACCGCGCCGAGATTGCGCTGGTGGAACTGTTTGACCTGCTGGCCCAGGACACCCGTGGCGCGCGCGCCATCCAGCTCAGGATGTTCCACGGTCGGGGCGGCACTGTGGGCCGCGGCGGCGGTCCCAGCTACCAGGCCATCCTGGCGCAACCCCCCGGTACCGTGCGCGGACAGATTCGCCTCACCGAACAGGGTGAGGTCATCGGCTCCAAATACGCCAACCCCGAGATCGGCCGGCGCAATCTGGAAACGCTGGTCGCCGCCACACTGGAAGCGACGCTGCTGCAGCCGACCAAGTCGGCGACCAAGCCCTTCTTGATGGCCGCCGCCGAGCTGTCCGAAAGCAGCATGGCGGCCTACCGCAAGCTGGTGTACGAGACCCCCGGCTTCACCGAGTATTTCTTTGACTCCACTCCCATCCGCGAAATTGCCGAACTCAACATCGGCTCACGCCCGGCCTCGCGCAAGGCATCGCAAAAAATTGAGGACCTGCGCGCCATTCCCTGGGGCTTCAGCTGGGGCCAGTGCCGTTTGACGCTGCCCGGCTGGTACGGCTTTGGGTCGGCGGTGGAACTGTTCATGAGCCAGGACGGCGCGCACACGCACAAGGAGCGGCTGGCACTGCTGCAACAGATGTACAAGCAGTGGCCTTTCTTCAAGACGCTGCTCTCCAACATGGACATGGTGATGGCCAAAAGCGATCTGGCGCTGGCTTCGCGCTATGCCGAACTGGTGGTCGATGCACGCCTGCGCAAGAAGATATTCACTGCCATCGAGGCCGAATGGCACCGCACCGCCAGCGCCCTGGGCATGATCACCGGCGACAAACAGCGACTGGCCAACAATGCGGCGCTGCAACGCTCCATCCGCCACCGCTTCCCCTACATTGACCCCCTGCATCATCTGCAGGTGGAGCTGGTGCGCCGCTACCGGGCCGGCCAGACCGACGAACGTGTGCAGCGCGGCATTCACATCTCGATCAACGGCATTGCGGCGGGACTGCGGAACACAGGCTAAGTGCCTTATTGGCCTGCAGCCCTCGTGGGATAAGCGCAATCAGCTATTACATTGATAGCGACCGGCCTATCCCGCCACCACTTCCCGCACCGCGGCCAGTTGCCGGCGCGAGACAAAAAGCAATTCACTGATGCCGTCAAGCCGCACGGCCCAGCCCTCCCCTTCTTGCGGATCGTTGTACTTTTCCAGCGCCCGCACCGCGCGCCGGGCAATCAGGGCATTGCGGTGAATGCGCATGAACCGGGTCTGGTACTTTTCCTCGAGCTCACTCAGGGATCCCTCCAGGATGTAGCTCTTGGCAAGGGTGCGCACCGTGATGTACTTGAGCTCGGCCTTGAGGTACAGCACCTGCGCCAGCGGCACCCGCTCGGTCCGCCCGCGCTCCTGAATGATCAACACCTCTTCAGGCAAATCAGGCTCCAGCCCTCTGCCAGACTGCATCAGGCGCTCCACTTTTTGTAGCGTCGCCTGCAGGCGCTCCAGGCGTACCGGCTTGGTCAGATAGTCCACCGCTTCCAGCTCGAAGGCATGCACCGCGTGTTCGGCGTAGGCCGTTACAAACACCACCGCGGGCGGATTCGGCAATGCGCGCAGGCTGCGGGCCAGCGTCAAACCATCCGCCCCGGGCATATGGATGTCGATCAACGCCACGTCCACCGGGTTTCGCTGCAGCCACTCCACGGCCTGCGTCGCGTTGGCCGCCTCGGCCTCGACACTGGCAGACGGCGCAGTGCAGTCACCCAGCAGCGTGCGCAGGCGCGCGCGCGCCAGCGCCTCATCGTCCACGATCAGCACCTTCAGACGCACGGGACACCTCCCTTGAACATGGCTCGGGTACTCATGCGGGCACCTGGATCCTGACTTGAAAGACCCCATCCTTGAGGGCGCTCTGGAACTGGCCCTGCACATCGTGCAGCAGACTCAGGCGGTCGCGCACGTTGTCCAGAGCCAGCCCGGCGCCCCGCTCGCCCTGACCGGCCGGCACGGTGTTGGTGACCTTGATGACGACCGTGGAGCCACGGCGTTGCGTTGATATCCTGACGTGCGCGCCGGTGGCGCTGGGTTCGACGCCGTGCTGCACCGCGTTTTCCACCAGCGGCTGCAACAACAAAGGCGGCAATTTGGCTGCAGAGGCGTCGGCGTCCAGCGCCCACTCCACCTGCAGCCGATCGCCAAAGCGAACCTGTTCGATGGCCAGATAGCGCTGGGCCAGGGCAATTTCATCAGCCAGCGTGACGAACTCGCCCTGCTCCATCAGTGCATGGCGGAACAAATCACTCAAATCTTCCAGCAACGCCTCGGCCTTCGCCGGTTCGGCGCGCACCAGCGCAATGGCACTGTTGAGCGTATTGAACAAAAAATGGGGGCGGATGCGCGCCTGCAGCTCGCTCAAGCGCGCCGTCGTGGCGGCGGGCGTCTGCCCCCGGGCCCGCAATACGAGCGCGGCCACCAGCACCGCTGACAGCATGGCGCCACTGAAGGCCCCTGCCAGCCAGGGCACCGGGTCCAGCAGGCCCACCAGCGACAGCATCCCGCAACCATAGACACCCGAGACGGCACCCAGGGCCACACCGGCCACCTGCTGGGCCGTGTCGCTCAGGCGCGCCAGCACCTTCTTGAGACTGCACGCCGCGATCAGCCACACCAGCGTCGCCGGCAAGGCGCCCCAGGTCAGCAGGGACAAGCGGGTCAGCCAGTCAAAGAAAGTGGACGCGCCAAACATGGCACCAATACCCACCACAGCCTCGACAAACAGCACAGCCCGCAACACCATACCCACATGGCAGGCATCAAACACCAGCCGCCGCGCCGGACCCGGCGCAGCGGGCGCAGGAGCCAGTTCCTGGAAGGCCGATAAAATTTGGGAGTCTTTCATTGAGAATTGAGGCGTATGCTGGATTTCCAGGCCCGATTATTGATGATCCGTTGCTGCAACCCTAACCACCCACCCCCGGCGCGGCAAGCGTGCCGGCGCCCACCTCGGTATTAGCCATGTCAAAAAACCAATTCGATAAAAAATCAGAAGCCTGGTCCGCCCTATTCTCCGAGCCCATGAGCGATCTGGTCAAGCGCTACACGTCGAGCGTGTTTTTTGACAAGCGACTGTGGCAGGCTGACATCGCCGGTTCTCTGGCCCACGCCGACATGTTGGCGGCGCAGAAGATCATCAGCGCAGAGGATCACAGCGCGATTCAACGCGGTATGGCCACGATTTCAGCAGAAATCGAGTCGGGCCAGTTTGAATGGAAGCTCGACCTCGAAGACGTGCACCTCAACATCGAAGCCCGGTTGACACAGCTGGTCGGTGATGCGGGCAAGCGCCTGCATACCGGGCGCAGCCGCAACGACCAGGTCGCCACCGACGTGCGACTGTGGCTGCGTGGCGAAATTGACCTGATTGGCGGCCTGCTCACCGACCTGCAAAAGGCGCTGGTCGAAGTGGCCGAGAAAAATGTCGAAGTCATTCTGCCCGGCTTCACCCACCTGCAGGTGGCGCAGCCGATCAGCTTCGGCCACCATATGCTGGCCTACGTGGAAATGTTCAGCCGCGACGCCGAGCGCATGAGCGACGTGCGCCGCCGGACCAACCGCCTGCCGCTGGGCGCCGCCGCGCTGGCCGGCACCAGCTACCCGCTGGACCGCGAACGCGTGGCCAAAACGCTGGGCATGGTCGATGACAAAGGTCACCCCTGCGTCTGCCAGAACAGCCTGGACGCGGTCAGCGACCGTGACTTCGCCATCGAATTCACCGCCGCCGCGTCCTTGTGCATGGTGCACATCAGCCGCTTCAGCGAAGAGCTGATTCTGTGGATGAGCCAGAACTTCGGCTTTGTGCAGATTGCCGACCGCTTCACCACCGGCAGTTCCATCATGCCGCAGAAGAAGAACCCCGATGTGCCCGAATTGGCGCGCGGCAAGACCGGGCGCGTGGTCGGCCACCTGATGGGCCTGATCACCCTGATGAAGGGCCAGCCGCTGGCCTACAACAAGGACAACCAGGAAGACAAGGAGCCCTTGTTTGACACCGTGGACACCCTGAAAGACACGCTGCGCATCTTCTGTGAGATGGTGGGCGGCCAGCTCAACCCCGCTACCAATCAGAAGGAAGGTGGCATCACCGTCAAGCCCGAAGCGATGGAACGCGCCGCGCTGCGCGGCTACGCCACCGCCACTGATCTGGCTGACTACCTGGTGAAGAAAGGACTGCCGTTCCGCGATGCGCACGAGACGGTGGCCCACGCCGTGAAAGCCGCCATCTCGCACCAGGTTGATTTGTCGGAATTGCCGCTGGCGGTGTTGCAGCAGTTCAACCCGAACATCGAGAAAGATGTGTACGCGGTGTTGTCCCTGCGCGGCTCACTCAATGCCCGCGACATCCTCGGTGGCACGGCGCCAAAACAGGTGCAGGCGCAGATTGAAAGGCATCGCGCGCGGCTGGTGTAAGGGGCTCGGTGCCGGCCGCCTTCCCGCCAACGCCATAGGTTCAGAGCGACGATGTGGGGGTGCCGCCCGCAAAGGCATATCCGGACTTGCTCCGTTTCGCCTGGTACATCGCCGTATCGGCGCTTTTGGTCAAAGCTTCTGCCGTGGTGCCATCTCTGGGAAATATCGAGATACCAATGCTTGGCTTGATGATGAGTTCACCTATGCTGACCTGACACGGCACTTGAATCGTTTTGATGATCTTCTCCGCAATGATCGTGGCGTCCTGCTCGTTTGTCATGTCCGTGAGCAGATACAGGAATTCATCGCCGCCATGGCGGCTGACCGTGTCGTCGCCCCGTGTATTTTCCTTGAGTCGGTCTGCAACGATACGCAAGACAGCGTCGCCTACGTCGTGTCCATATGAATCATTGATGGTCTTGAAGTTGTCGAGGTCCATGAACATCACCGCCAAAGTCCAGCCATGCCGTGTGGCTTGCACCAATCCATGTTCCAGCCGATCATTGAACAGTACACGAGTCGGCAAGCCGGTCAACGAATCATGGAGGGCGATATGCAGAGCCTCTTCTTGCTGCTCCCGATTCGTGGCCAGTTCATGTTCGAGCAGATGGCGTTCGCTGACTTCATCTTCCAGTGCCTGATTCACGACTGACAACTTGTCCGCCGCTTCCTGCACTTTGATTTCGACAGCCTCGCTCTTGTCAAGGGCATTTTCCATCTCTGGCGGTCGATCCTGATTCGCAAACTCTTCGTTGAGGACACGATTGACCGACCCCAGTTCATCGGCCGATTCCTCAAGCATGTCCTTGACCTGCTCGTTGTCCTTGAGAACCTGGTTCAGGGGCTTTGCTGCCTTGGTGCCAGCGACCAATTTGGCTTTCGGATCGTTGTTCATGGATGCCACGAACGCTTGAGCATGCGATAGCCCAGCAGCAAGATGATTGATCCGACCAGTGCCCCCAGGAAACCTGCGGTTTCACCGGTCGCGTACCAGCCCAGCGCACGACCCAGAAAAGTGGCAATCAGCGACCCGACAATACCGATGATGGCGGTCACAAAAAAGCCGCTCGGATCCCTGCCAGGGGTCAGGAATTTGGCGATGATGCCGACAAAAAAACCAATGAGAATCGCCCAGATAAGTGACATGCTTTGTCTCCCGAGATAAGGGTACGGACGCGTAGCGACGAGGGAAATCCGGCGACTAGGCGAGCGGGGGAATGCGCAACATCTGGCCCGGATAAATCCGATCCGGATCTTTCAACATCGGCTTGTTCGCCTCGAAGATCACACTGTATTTACTGGCATCACCGTACATCTCCTTCGAGATTCTCGACAGTGTGTCGCCACTTTTGACTGTGTAGAAACGCGCTTCTTCTGAAGCGGCACTGACGGTCAATTGATCATTCACTTTTTCAACGGAACTCACGTTGCCGCAGCACAGGACGACCTTCTCGCGCGTAGCCTGATCGGCTGCCGTCCCGGAGACAGTGACTGCCATTGATGCGCCGTCATAGGAAACTGCCAGATTTTGCACATCCAGGTTCTGGGTCTGGATATAGGCCCGAATCGCATCGGCTGCCTTTTGGTTGAGCGCGGCAAGCTCGGCAGGCGCTGCCGCGGCGATCGCATCCGGCTTGCCCAGGTTGAAAAGTTTTTCGCCTGCTTCTTTGATGAAGGAAATGAGACTCATATTTCAGCACTCCAGTTTGAATGAGATGATTTCTATGCCGGTTGTCGGCCTTCTTTGTGCCGCTTGCGCTTGCAGCCCAATCAGGCTATTGGCTAACAGAATGCAGGCGCAACAGATCAAAAATTCAGTCTATATTCAAGATGCAGGCAGGGTCTGTTCGATAACGCACATTGCCTGATGAATCAGGGAAATGTCGCCAGGCCGGGAAAGAAGAAATGAGCGACGCCGCCAAGCCAGCAGCTTCGGGTCAAACGGCAGGCTTGTGGGCGACGATCGTTGAAAACCGCTTGAGGGTGGCCTGGGGTGCGTCGAAATCACTGAATTCCGAATGCTCAATGCGCCATCCTTTGAATCGGTCCAGCATCTCGGATGGTGCGAAGAGGCAATGACTGGAAGGCTCAAACATGTCCATGTAGGTCGTCCCTTCGACGAGCACATTGATGACGGCCACACCCCCGGGACGAACGTGCGATTGCAACTGCGACAGCACCTTGAACGCGGTGGCGCAGTCGAAAAACATCAACAGGCCGATACAGACGATGCTGTCGTAGTCACCCGATATCGCATAGTCGCGCAAATCGGCAACGGATGCCGAAACGCCGGCGCCTTCAGCCGCAGCGCGCAGCCGGACATGTTCGATTGCGGCAGGGCTGGCATCCAGGGCCGTAACCTTGCACCCTGCCTGTGCGGCGGCAATTGCCAGGTTTCCCAAACCACAGCCAAAATCAAGCACGTCGCCGCGCAGGTAAGGAATCGCCACTGACTCAAAGGGATTGAGCTTCACCGCGGCGTCCTTCAACTCACGCCGAAATTGCGCGTCGAAGAAGTCGATGCTTTTGTTCGCAGTCATAAGCGGGAAAGTCTACATCCCCGAAAACTCCAGATTTTGAGGAGCAAACAGGTCACGCAGGGCGGTTATCCGTCAATTCGCTTGCCGGACTTGCGGCGTGATGCTGCAATGCCAAAAAGGCCAAGACCAAGAAGCGCGATGGTCGCCGGTTCCGGCACGGGCGTGAAGACCGCGAAGTCCTGGTAGCGCCCACTGTGAAGAACCGAGATGGCGTATTTGTTCGGAGTATCTGCACCGGGAAGACCGCTCAACCAGGTATTCGCCAACGCGATGGAATCATCCGATGCGCCCCACGCGGTAAAGTTGCCGCTTGAAAGGCCAAAGGTCGAGCTCGTCTCATTCACAATTTCCCAAGCTGCCAACTGGAATGCTGACGACGTCCTGCTGTCGACCACCAATCCCAACGATTCGGTCGCCAGCCTCAGCAGTGAGTTGGCCTTGTCGCTGCCCGGATACACCGTGGCGGATTCCCGGACGTAATCCTGGCTCGACCAGTTGAAGTAAGCATGCTGAAAGATGTCGATGCACCATGCTTCGAAGGGCATGGCCGTGTCGCTCGCAGTTGCCGCGATCGCGCCTGAATAGACCCATAAATTCGTTACCAGGGGAGTCTGGTTGGCGATATGAACCGTCGTGGGATTCGCAAACTGCATGTGGCCTGTCGTGAGCGTGACGGGCGTGGCAGTCGCGAGGTGTGGAAGCAGGGCCCCTAGTGAGATGCACGCCAGCAGTGCGTTTTTGACAAATTTCATGACGATGCGCCCATTCCCTGTTTGTTGATGCCTGATACTAAAAAGATCAGTTCAAGACACAGAGGAACTACTTCACACCCGGCGATGTTTTGTCACAAATTGTTTCAAATGCAGAATACCGTGAAGAATCTCACGGTCGCCCTCACTACTGCTTCATCAAGTCCTCAATGGCATCAATGACCATGCTGGTGCCGATTGCGATCAGCAAGATGTCATTGGCCACACGTACATAGCGGTGTCCTGCCGGCGGCGCGCCAAGTTGCACCACCACGGCTCGCGGAACCGGGTAATAGGTAAGGTCAGCCGGCAAAGGCTGGCCAACGGCCCACTTCTTCGCCTGCCCTGGCGGCATACAACCGTTGTTCTTCTTGGCCAGCCCCGGCGGGCAGCGCTTGGCAGAGTACTTCCGGGCGTAGTAGTCCTTTGCCGCCACGCGTTGTTGATCGCCAAAGTAGGCCCCGACCTTGATCTCAGGCGCTTTTTTGGCGTCTTTGGCCTTTGGCTTTTTTTCCTTTTGCTCGTGCTTGTTGCCATTGCCCGCCCACTCCGGCTTCTCGGCAAACGCTGCCCCACAGCTCAGGGCGCAGGCCATGGACAAGGCAAGCACACGGCCGGATCGAAGGAAGTTTGATTGCATGTGGTTCTCCAGAAGAAGCGAACGTCGCTCAGTGATTCATTCTAGGACCCCCGTGGGGAGCAGGTCTGTCGGACCCGCGCTCAAACCGGATTGATCGGAATGTAGATCTCTCCGCCCGCCAGTCTGAATTCCTCAGACTTGGCGTCCATGCCGGCACTCAGCGCCTGCTCGTCGCTCACGCCCCGGGTCTTGGCATACTCGCGCACCTCCTGCGAAATCTTCATCGAGCAGAACTTGGGCCCGCACATGGAGCAGAAATGCGCCACCTTGGATGAGTCCTTGGGCAAGGTCTCGTCGTGGAAGTTGCGCGCCGTGTCGGGGTCGAGCGACAGGTTGAACTGGTCCATCCAGCGGAACTCGAAGCGCGCTTTCGACAGCGCGTCATCGCGCGCCCGCACGCCGGGATGACCCTTGGCCACATCGGCCACGTGGGCCGCAATCTTGTAGGTGATGATGCCCACTTTCACGTCGTCGCGGTCCGGCAGACCCAGATGCTCCTTGGGCGTCACGTAGCACAGCATGGCAGTGCCGAACCAGCCGATCATGGCGGCACCGATGCCGCTGGTGATGTGGTCGTAGCCGGGGGCAATGTCGGTCGTCAGGGGGCCAAGGGTGTAAAACGGCGCCTCGTGACAAGCTTTTAGCTGCTCGGTCATGTTGGCCTGCACCATGTGCATGGGCACGTGCCCGGGGCCTTCAATCATCACCTGCACGTCCTGCTGCCAGGCCTGCTGCGTCAGTTCACCCAGCGTGCGCAACTCGGCAAACTGGGCTTCGTCGTTGGCGTCGGCGCCGGAGCCGGGGCGCAGGCCGTCGCCCAGCGAGTAGCTCACGTCATACGCCTTCAGGATTTCCGTCATTTCATCAAAGTGGGTGTAGATGAAATTCTCCTGGTGGTGGGCGATGCACCACTTGGCCATGATGGAGCCACCACGCGACACAATGCCGGTCATGCGCTGTGCCGTGAGGTGGATGAAGGCCAGCCGCACCCCGGCGTGCACCGTGAAGTAATCCACACCCTGCTCCGCCTGCTCGATCAGGGTGTCGCGGAAAATCTCCCAGGTCAGGTCTTCGGCCACGCCACCGACTTTTTCCAGCGCCTGGTAAATCGGCACGGTGCCGATGGGCACCGGCGAGTTGCGCAAAATCCAGTCGCGCGTGGTGTGGATGTTGCGACCGGTGGACAGGTCCATCACGGTGTCGGTGCCCCAGCGCATCGACCACACCAGTTTTTCCACCTCTTCTTCAATGCTGGACGTGACGGCCGAGTTGCCGATGTTGGCGTTGATCTTGACCAGGAAGTTGCGCCCAATCGCCATCGGCTCCACTTCAGGGTGGTTGATGTTGGCGGGAATGATGGCGCGGCCACGGGCGACCTCGTCGCGCACGAATTCGGGCGTCATGATTTTCGGGATGCTGGCACCAAAGCTGTTGCCGGCCAGCCGCGCCTCGCGCTCGGGATTGGCCAAGTACTGTTCCATCCATTCGAGCTTCTGGTTCTCGCGGATTGCCACGTACTCCATCTCGGAGGTGATGATGCCTTTGCGGGCATAGTGCATTTGCGACACGTTGGCACCCGCCCTGGCGCGGCGCGGCGTGCGCTGCAGACCGGCAGCCTGCGCACGCAGGGCAGCCAGCGCATCGGTCTCGCCATTTTTCAGGCCATCGTCCAATGCGTAGGGCGCACGGCCCGTATACAGCTCGGTGTCACCACGCGCCTCGATCCAGGGACTGCGCACCGACTTCAAACCCTGGCGCACGTCGATCGTGGCGCGTGGGTCGGTGTAGGGGCCGGAGGTGTCGTACACCACAACGGCCTCGCCATTGCTCTGCATGATTTCGCGCATCGGCACCTGAATGTCGACCTGCGAACCGGGCACGTAGATTTTGCGGGAAGCCGGCAATGGCTCGCGCGTGAGGCTCATCAATTTGCTGAATTTGTCGGGTGCGTTCATCGCCGTGTCTCCTGAAGATGTGAAAAACAGCTCCGGAGAACAGTCAATCAAACACGCGAACTGGAAGGACGGCACGAAACCCGAAATGACCCGTCAAGGGTCAATGGGACTGAACGTCTGGCTCTTCTTCCGCCGGTATGAACCGGATCAAGTTCGCGGGTTTGGTCATCCATCTCAGCGCCATCACAGCGCACCCCGGGCAGGGCGAAGTTTACGCGACGCGGCAGCGACCCCTCGATGCCTGGCTGGTCAGCCCCTGAATTCGGCTACGCTTGAGCTTCATTCAGGGGACGTTGCGTGAACATCAAGAAAATCGTCATCGCCGGCAGCATGGCTGCCATCGCCTGCGCCGCCCAGGCCTTCCAGATCATCAGTCTCTCGCCGCAAGGCGAGGTGGCGCGCGTGCGGCAGGTGGTGGTCAAGTTTGACGAGAGTGCGGTGAATTTTGGCGACCCCAAGGCAGCGGCGCCCTTGAGCCTCAGCTGCAGCGACGCGCAGGCCACCAAGGGTGCGGGCCGCTGGATCAGCGACAAGGAATGGGCCTTTGAGTTTGAGCGCGATCTTCCGCCCGGCATCGCCTGCTCGTTGCAGGTGAGGTCAGGACTCAAATCCGTCAAGGGCGCAGAGCTGACAAGCGCTACCAGCTACAAATTCAATAGCGGCGGGCCGTTTGTCCGGAACATTCGTCCCTATGACGGCAGCCGCATTGACGAAGAACAGTACTTCACCCTGCAGCTCAACGGCCCGGCCACGCTGGCCAGTGTGCAGGCCAACGTCTGGTGCGCGGTGGACGGCCTGGGCGAGCGCGTGGCGGTGCGCTTGATTGACGGCACCGAGCGTGCGGCGCTCCTCAAGGCGCAAGGCCTGGAGCGGGCCGCAGAAAAGGCGCCTTTGAGCATCGTGACGCTGGCCTGCAACCGCCGCCTGACACCCTCGGCCAAGGTGCAACTGGTCTACGGCAAAGGGATAGGCACCCCTGCCGGAGCCGGTGCCGCCAGTGGCGTGGCCAACTCCGTAGAAAAGCGTTTCAATTTTCAGGTGCGTGAGCCCTTTGCCGCCAGCTTCAATTGCGAGCGGGAGAACGCGCAATCCGCCTGCCTGCCGATCCGGCCCATGAGCCTGAGTTTCAACGCCCCGGTGCCGCGCAAACTGGCTGAGGGCATCCGCCTGAAATCGGACACGGACAGCTTCAAACCCACGTTCGACCAGGACAGTGGCGACGGCGACAACGTCGTGACCAGCGTGTCGTTCAAAACCATTTTTGCGGAGCAGACCCAATTCACGCTGGAGTTGCCCAAGGACTTCAAGGATGCGTCCGGGCGCACACTGCGCAACGCCGACAGCTTCCCGCTCAAAGTGGCCACCGGACCGATGCCGCCACTGGCCAAGTTTGCGGCGGCGCCGTTTGGCATTGTGGAACGCTTTACCGAGCCCAATGGCATTGCCCTGCTGCCGGTGACGCTGCGCAATGTGGAGGCGGCTTTGCCGGTCAAAGGGCTTGATGCCACGAAAGTTAACGCGGCGGCGGGCGGCAAGGTCAGCGACCTGCGGCCCGGCACTGATGCCGAGATCATTGCCTGGTTTGCCAAGGTGCAGCGTTACGACAACTACACGGTGTCGCGTCGCACAGCGGCGGCTGATGTCAAAGGGCCGCTGCCCAAGCCGGTGGACGAGCGCGACAAACATGACGTGCAAACCCGCATGGTGTCCTTGCTGCAAGGGCAGAGCGGCGTGAAGACGCTGGACCTGCCCAAGCCCGCCAGCAACGACCCCCGCCCGTTTGAGGTGGTGGGCATTCCGCTCTCGCCCGGCTTTCACGTGGTCGAGATCGCCTCGCAAAAACTCGGCGCCTCGCTTCTCGACGAACGTCATGGTGACAACCGGACCATGTATGTGCGCACCTCGGCGCTGGTGACCAATCTGGGCGTGCACTTCAAGCTCGGGCGCGAGAACGCACTGGCCTGGGTGACGACGCTGGACAAGGGGCAGCCGGTGCCCAATGCCCGCGTGCGCGTATCCGACTGCCGGGGCCGCGAGGTGGCCAGCGCCAGCACCAATGCGCAAGGCATTGCCAGCCTGACCGGCATCGCCCCGGTCGCGCCCACCTGCCAGAGTGAAAACAATTACAGCCAGGCCTACTTTGTCAGCGCCCGCGCCCTGCAGCCCGCCAGCGGAAAGGACAGCGTGGAAGACATGAGCTTCACCTGGAGCGACTGGCATCGCGGCATCGAGCCCTGGCGTTTCAACGTGCCCACCAGCCGCGACGCACGGCCCGACGAGCGGGCGCACACCATTTTTGACCGCACGCTGTTGCGCGCCGGCGAGACCGTGTCCATGAAACACATCCTGCGCACCGAGACCAGTCAAGGCTTCGGCCTGGCCGACGCGCAGCCCGCCACGCTGGTGGTGACCCATGTCGGCAGCGGCCAGCAATACACGCAAGCCCTGGCCTGGCGCAAGACCGCCACCGGCGGCCAGAGCGCCGAGAGCACCTTCGCCATACCGCCTGCCGCCAAGCTCGGCATGTACGAGGTGGCGTTGCGTGGTGCGGCGCAAAGCCGCAGCTTCACCACCGGCCAGTTCCGCGTCGAAGAGTTCCGCCTGCCGGTGCTCGAAGGCCAGGTGACACCGGCCGACAAAAAGGCATTGGTCAATGTGACAACGGTGCCGGTGGATGTGCAGGTCAACTATGTCGCCGGTGGTGCTGCCGTGAACCTGCCGGTGCGCGTGTCAGCGCTGGTGCGCGGCAAGTCCTTGAGCTACAGCGACTTTGAAGCGTTCCGCTTCGCACCACCACGCGCCCTGCGTGAAACCACGACCGAGGGCGAAGAGGAAGTCAGCGCCACACAAGACTCCCGCGTGATTGCCGACAAGCTGCCGCTCACCCTGGACAAGAACGGCGCGGGCAAAGTGACCCTCGACAAAGTGCCCACCGCCAGACAGCCCAGGGAGCTGCTGCTGGAGGCCACTTACGCCGACCCGAATGGCGAGGTGCAGACCATCCGCAGCGTTAACACCCTGTGGCCGGCCGGCGTGGTGGCGGGCATCAAGACTGAAGGCTGGGTATCTAGCAGCCAGAAGATCAAGTTTCAGGCGCTGGCGCTAGACCTGAGCGGCAAGCCGCTGGCCGATGTGCCGCTGGAAGTGCGGGCCACGGCACGCATCGTCACCACCAGCCGCAAACGCATGGTGGGCGGCTTTTATACCTACGACAACAAGACCACCCTCAAGGACCTGGGCTCGGTATGCAGTGGCAAGAGCGACTCGCGCGGCCTGCTCCTGTGCGAGACCAGGCTGGGCGAGGCCGGCGAGGTGGAACTGGTGGTCACCGCCAGCGACGCAGCGGGCAACAGCATCCAGGCCGCATCCAGCGTCTATGTCACCAAACAGGGCGAGCTCTGGTTCGGCGGCGAAAACCACGACCGCATGGACGTGCTGCCCGAGAAGAGGAGCTACCAGCCCGGCGAGACCGCGAAGTTTCAGGTGCGCATGCCGTTCCGCTTTGCCACCGCACTGGTAGCGGTGGAGCGCGAAGGCATTGTCGAGACGCAGGTGGTGCAGCTGAATGGCCAGGACCCGACGATTCAACTGAAGATCAAGGAGGGTTGGGGGCCCAACGTGTATGTGAGCGTCCTGGCCCTGCGCGGACGTTTGCGCGAGGTGCCCTGGTACAGCTTTTTCACCTGGGGCTACAGGGCGCCGCGCGAGTGGTGGACTTCATTCTGGTACGAGGGCCGCGAGTATGTGGCCCCCACCGCGCTGGTGGACTTGAGCAAGCCCGCGTTCCGCCTGGGCCTGGCTGAAATCCGTGTCGGCACCCAGGCGCACCAGCTCGATGTCAGCGTGAAGGCCGACAAAGAAAGCTACCCGGTGCGCGGCCAGGCCAAGGTGACGATTCAAGTGAAACTGCCCAACGGCCAGCCGGCGGCGAACGCCGAAGTGGCGCTGGCCGCGGTCGACCAGGCGCTGCTGGAACTGATGCCCAACACCAGCTGGAATTTGCTGGACGCCATGCTGCAGCGGCGCGCCTGGGGCGTGGAAACTTCTACCGCGCAGATGGAAATCATTGGCCGACGCCATTACGGTCGCAAGGCGGTGGCGGCGGGTGGCGGTGGTGGCCGCTCTGGCACGCGCGAGTTGCTGGATACGCTGCTGCTATGGAACCCCAAAGTCATGCTGGACGCCAATGGCCAGGCGGTGGTGACCGTGCCGCTGAACGACGCACTCACCACCTTCAAGATTGTGGCGGTGGCCGATGCCGCAACCGGCCTGTTTGGCACCGGGCAGACATCCATTCGGGCCACGCAGGACCTGCAGATCATCAGCGGCCTGCCGCCCCTGGTGCGCGAGGACGACCAGTTCCGCGCCCAGATCACCGTGCGCAACACCACCAGGCAGGCGATGAAAGTCGAAGTCACGCCGCGCGCCACGCTGCTCGACCTCAAGCCACAAATCGTGGACATTCCTGCCGGCGATGCGCGCGAGGTCGCCTGGCTGGTGACGGCCCCGGCGCAACTGGCGCTGTCACGCTTTGAAGCGATCCTGTGGGAGATTGAGGCGAAAGACACTGTCAGCGGCGCGCGCGATGCCTTGAAGGCCCGGCAACGCATCATCCCCGCCGTGCCCTTGACGGTGCAACAGGCGACGCTGGTGCAACTGGACGGACCATTCACTCTGGATGTGAACCCGCCCGCCGATGCGCTGCCCGGCCGGGGTGGCCTCAAGCTGGCGCTGCAGCCCAAACTGGCCGAGGGCCTGCCCGGTGTGCGCGACTGGTTTGCCAATTACCCCTTCAGCTGCCTGGAGCAAAAGACCAGCAAGTCGGTCGGCCTGCGCGACGGAAAGATGTGGCAAACGGTGGTCAGCCAGATCCCCAGCTACCTCGATGCCGATGGCCTGGCCAGCTACTTTCCGCCGCGTGACGGCGAGGCGAACCGGGGCAGCGACACGCTCACCGCCTACCTGCTCGCCAGCACGCATGAAGCCGCCAGCATCAACCCGGCCTTCGCCCTGAGCGACGAAGTGCGTGCGCCGATGGAGCGGGGCCTGATTGCCTTTGTCGAGGGCCGCATTCAGCGCGAGTTCTGGAGCCCGCGCAAGGATCTGGACGTGCGCAAACTCGCTGCCCTGGAAGCCCTGTCGCGCTATGGCAAGGCGCAGGGCCGCATGTTGGGCTCCATCACGATGGCACCCAACCAGTGGCCCACCCATGCGGTGATCGACTGGCTCAACATCCTCAAACGGGTGGCGGATGTGCCGCAGCGTGAGCAGCGCATGACTGAGGCCACACAAATCCTGAGGAGTCGCATCAGCTACCAGGGCACCAAGATGATCTTCAGCACCGAGAAAGACGACTACTGGTGGTGGCTGATGCAAAACGGCGACGTCAACACCGCACGCCTGATGCTGGCTGTCATGGACGACCCGGCCTGGAAAGACGACATGGGCCGCCTGGCCAACGGCTTCATCGGCCGCCAGCAGCACGGCGCGTGGCACACCACCACGGCCAACCTGTGGGGCGGCCTGGCGCTGGAGAAGTTCTCCAGCAAGTTTGAAGCGGTGGCGGTGGCAGGCAGCACCAAAGCGACCATGAGCACGGGAGTCGCCAGCGTGGACTGGAGCAAGGTGGAGCGCATCAAGACCACCGACGCAGCCGGTGCCGCACACCAGACCACCTGGTTCGGCGCACCGGCCGCGCCCGGCAATCTGCGCAACAACAGCATGTTCCTGCCCTGGGGCAAGACTGGCGGCAAAGACACCTTGAATGTGACGCACCAGGGCCCCGGCAAGCCGTGGCTGACGCTGCAGTCGGTCGCCGCCGTCCAGCTTAAAGAGCCGTTCAACGCCGGCTACCAGATCAAGAGGACCATCACGCCCGTGGAGCAGGCCAACAAGGCGCTGCCCGCCGGCAGCTACACCCGGGGCGACGTGCTGCGCATCACGCTGGAGGTCAACGCCTCGGCCGACATGACCTGGGCCGTGATCACCGACCCGGTGCCGGGCGGCGCCACCATTCTGGGCAGCGGCCTGGGGCGCGATTCCGAGATTGCGACACAGGGCGAGAAGAAATTCGGTGACAGCTGGCCGGCCTTTGAAGAACGCAGCTTCGAGTCGTTCCGCAGCTACTACCAGTACCTGCCCAAAGGCGTCGTGAAGATGGAATACACCATCCGCCTGAACAACGTGGGCGAGTTCTCGCTGCCACCCTCGCGCGTGGAGGCGATGTATGCGCCGGAGATGTTTGGCGAGGCGCCGAATGCGAAGGTCAAGGTGGAGTCGCCACGGTGAGTTTCCCCACTCACTCCCCCCCGCCCCTCTCTCGCCCCGCCGGGCGAAAGAGGGGTGCCTCATTTGACCGCGCGCTTCGGGTTGGGAGATATCGGGGGCCGCTATCCGTGGTTCGTCTTTTCGCTATGTTTTTTATAGCTGCTTGCGCATGTTCTGCGGGGGCTACGGCCACTTTTGATGAAGTAAAGAGTGAATTCACGCCGTCTGACACGCTGATTCTGGACCGCCACGGCGAGCTGCTGCACCGCCTGCGCACGGACACTTCGGTGCGGCGCGGGCAGTGGGTGGCGTTGGCGGATGTGTCGCCGGCGCTGCGCACGGCGCTGGTGCTGAGTGAAGACAAGCGCTTTTACGAACACAGCGGCGTCGATTGGCGCGCCGTGTCTTCTGCGGCGTGGGGCAATCTGTGGAACAGCAAAACGCGCGGCGCCTCCACCATCACCATGCAGCTGGCGGGTTTGCTGGATGAGGACTTGAAGCGCGGCGCGGCAGGGCGCAACGTGGTGCAGAAGATTGGCCAAACCGTGTCGGCGCAGCTGCTGGAACGCAACTGGCGCAAAGACCAGGTGCTGGAGGCCTACCTGAACCTGGTGCCGTTTCGCGGCGAGATGGTGGGCATCGACGCGCTGAGCCACACCCTGTTTGGCAAGGCCGCACACGGACTGGACAACCGCGAGGCGGCGGTGGCCGCAGCCTTGGTGCGCGCACCCAATGCCAGGGTGGCGCAGGTGGTGCAGCGGGCTTGTGCTGTGCTCAAAAGTCTGGAGACCAGCGGTGCAAATACGGGGAAGAGTACGAGGGCGTCAGCCGACTGCGAAGGGCTGGACCTGTTTGCCACCGCCGCCCTGCAGCGCAAGGCGTTTGATGCCAGCGAGGGCATTGCGCCGCATGTGGCGCGGCAAATCGTTTCCGTTCGGCCTGAGCCTGTCGAAGCCCCTGACTCGCGCAGCACGTCAACGAGCTCAGCGCGAATCGCCGGTGCACGCCCTGCCGCCCAGTCCGCCATTCGCACCAGCCTGCGCGCACCGCTGCAACGCTATGCCGTGCAAACCCTGCAGCAGCACCTGCGCGAACTGCAGGGCCGCCACGTCGAAGACGGCGCGCTGGTAGTGCTGGACAACGCCAGTGGCGAGGTGCTGGCCTGGGTCGGCTCGTCGGGGAGCTTGAGCAACGCCGCCGAGGTGGACTTTGTGACCGCGCTGCGCCAGCCCGGCTCCACGCTCAAGCCATTTTTGTATGCGCAGGCCATTGCCGAGCGGCGCATCACCGCCGCCTCGCTGCTCGATGATTCCGGCGCGCAGATCCAGACCACGGGTGGCCTGTACATCCCACAGAACTACGACCGGCAGTTCAAGGGCTGGGTGTCGGCGCGCACCGCTTTGGCCGCGTCGCTCAACGTGCCGGCCGTGCGCACACTGGTGATGGTGTCGCCCGACGCGTTTCAAAAACAGCTTGTCGCGCTTGGCCTGCCTTTGCGAGAGAGTGGCGACTACTACGGCTACAGCCTGGCGCTGGGCAGCGCCGAGGTGTCGCTGCTCAACCTCACCAACGCCTACCGCGCGCTGGGCAATGGCGGCCGCTACAGTCCCCCGACCCTCACCGCTCGCCCTGAACTTGTCGAAGGGCCGGCCACTCGCCACAAGACTTCAACCCAGGCCCTCGACCCGCGCGCCGCCTTCATCGTGAGCGATGTGCTGAGTGATCCATTGGCCCGCGCCCGCACCTTCGGCCTTGAGAGCATCCTGGCCACCCGCTTCTGGAGCGCCGTCAAAACCGGCACCAGCAAAGACATGCGCGACAACTGGGCGATAGGCTACTCGCAGGCCTACACCGTGGGCGTGTGGGTGGGCAACGCCAGCGGTGCGCCCATGTGGGACGTGAGCGGCACCACCGGCGCCGCCCCCATCTGGGCGGCGGTCATGAACTACCTGCACAAGACGCAGCCGAGTCGTGCACCGCAAGCGCCTGCGGGCGTGGTGCAAACGGCGGTGCAGTTTGATGCCGGCGCCGCAGCGCCAACCGAGGCGGCGCGCACCGAGTGGTTTTTGCAGGGCACCCAGCAAAGTTATTTTGCTATTAATTCAATAGCTAATAGCGCAATGGATACGAGGGCTAGAGGCCTAAAACGTTCAAAAATCACCCCAGACCGGCCGCCACGCATCACCACCCCGGCCACCGGCACCATCATCGCGCTCGACCCCGACATCCCTCCCAATCGGCAGCGCGTCAGCTTCACCGCCGAAGGATCAAACCTGCGCTGGTTGCTGGACGGCCAGGTATTCGCCAAAGGGACAGCGGCGCAGTGGCTGCCCTGGCCTGGCCGGCATGTGGTGCAGATTGCCAGCGAACGCGGCGAGGTACTGGATGAGATTCGGCTGGAAGTCCGCGGGGCGGGGGTGAGGGTGTCGCAGGCTGGATCGGTTGGCAAGCGCTAGGGGGGCGCTTGCTACTTGACTTTCAAGAGCGTTGGATGAATGCCCGCCTTCTTTTTCCACATTCCAGATGCGACGTGGTTTCAGCCCACCTGCTTCCTTAGAAACTCGAGAGTCTTCTCGTTGAAGGCGGGCACGTTCTCATACAGCCCCGCATGCGAGCAGTCCTCGAAGATGTGTAGCTCCGAATTCTTGATGCCGTTCTTTAACGGATCGGCGAACCTGGGAGAGCAAACCACATCGTGACGCCCGAAGGTGATTTGTGTCGGAGCACGTATCTTGCCGAGTTGTGCTTCGGCGTCGTGGTTCATCACGGCATCGGATTGCCGCATAAACGCATCGACCGATTGCTTTGGACGGCTGCGTGTGAAATCGCACAGGGCTTTGATGTAGTCCGGTTTCTGTACATACAATTCCGGCGTGAAACACCATGGGAAGAGCGCCTGGATCATTGCCTCCGGCATGTTGTTTATCGACTTGGCCATCACCTGCCAGCCGTTCAAGACCGCTTTGAGGTAAGCATCGCTTTTGTGCCAGCCGCTATGCAGTGAAAGTGACTTGACCCGATCCGGATACTTCGCCGCCAACCACATGCCGCTCGCCGCCCCCAAAGAGAGCCCGAAGACGTGTGCTTTTTGTATTCCTATGGCCTGCATCAGCGCGGCGACGTCGTCAGCGAACATTTCTGTGGAGCAGGCGCCTCCCGGCTTGTCTGACTCCCCGGTGCCACGCAGATCGACCGAAATGCAGGTGAAGTATTTGGAGTAGTCCGCAACCTGGAACGCGTAACACGCGTTGTCAGCCCCCAGGTATGGGATGAGTATCAAGGGCTCCCCGCTACCTTGCTGCTCGTAGTTCATCGTGATGCTGCCGGCTTGAACCTTGGGCATGGTGCACTCCTTGTTTAAGTCTTTCCTTCGCCTGCATGGCGCTGGCGACCGCCACAGGTTCAGACCACGGGCGGGCAAAAATGATGCTATCGCCCCACTGGCTGTGTGCTGTTGAGAATTGTCAACCACGCTGGCACAGCAAACCCGCGGCTCCTGTGTTTCCACGCGGCCGGCGGGTCAAAATTTCTTTCAAAACTGCGGGGACAGACAGGCCGCAGGTTGAAACTTCTCGGGGCCGAATCTATAGTGGAATAATTTGCGAAACGTCGCAAGGAGGGTCTGAAATGAGCACCTTTCCAAGTACCGAAGTCACTTGCATGCTGCCTGTCAAGGACATGGAGCGGGCGCGCCGGTTCTACGATACATTGCTGGGCCTGCAGCCCGTGGGTGGCAAGCCTGACGGCAAGTTCGTCTACCGCTGCGGCGGCACCGAGATCACCCTCTTTCCGAAGCCGGAGGGGACGAAGGCGCAACACACGGCCTTGAGTTTTCGTGTCGTCAACATTGCGGATGCCATTGCACTTCTCAAGGCGCGTGGCGTAATTTTCGCCGACTACGACTATCCCGACCTGAAGACGGTCGGCCATGTCTGCGTGCTCGGCTCAGAGAAGGCAGCCTGGTTCGAGGACACCGAGGGCAATGTCCTGTGCCTGCATGAAGACCTGGCCTGAACGACACAGGTGGTGCAGCACTGATGTCCCCGAGAGTTGCCAAGTCCATCCGATTTGCCGCCTGAGTCGGCGCCTGACCGAAGGGCATTGAGCGATATCGAGATCTTCAACTCTTCAGGAGAAACGAAATGACCAGCAAGAACACGATCTGTCTGTGGTTTGATGGCACCGCCGTCGACGCCGCGACGTTCTATGCCGAGACCTTCCCCGACAGCGCGGTTGGCGCCATCTACCGCGCGCCGGGCGACTATCCCGACGGCAAGCAAGGCGATGTCCTCACGGTCGAGTTCACCGTGGCCGGCATCCCCTGCCTCGGGCTGAATGGCGGCCCACAGTTCAAGCACAACGAGGCGTTCTCGTTTCAGATCGCGACCGACGACCAGGCTGAGACCGACCGCTTGTGGAACGCGATCATCAGCAATGGCGGACAGGCAAGCGCGTGCGGCTGGTGCAAGGACCGGTGGGGCCTATCGTGGCAGATCACCCCACGCGCCCTCACCGCGGCGCTGGTCGACGCCGATCCCGCGGCGGCCAAGCGCGCGTTCGAAGCGATGATGACGATGGGAAAGATCGACATTGCAGCGATAGAGGCGGCGCGCGCAGCGTGACGCCGTTGCCCAAAGTGGTCATGCGCAGGTGGAATAGTGGCTATTGACAGTTTGAATTCAGCCGCGCGGGCAGGCTGGCTAAGCCATCCGTGGCAGTTCGGCTGCGGCTGATCGGTTCTTGCGATAGGAGTTCTTCAGGGCGATCTTGCCCCCTCGAAAGGTGAACACATCACACCCTTGTACTTCCACGCGAGTGCCATCCGCTCGTGTTCCCGTGAATATCCACTCAGAGATCCCGCGATCTCCGTGGACAATGTGCCGCGCATTTCCCCAATGGGCATCAGCGAAAGTTGTCCAGACCTCCGCAAAGCCAGCTCGCACGGCCTCCCGTCCTGCGTAGCGAGTGCCACAGATGTCCGGACCTGCCGAGGCTTCGAACACACAGTCCTCAGTCATGAATGACATGAGGGCATCGACATCATGGCGATTCCATGCATCGGCGAAAGCCTGCAAGACCTCGGTGGTGACCGCAGGAATTACATTGGTCATGATCAATCCTCCTGTCCGTGTCGGCATAGACGTTCATCCCATGACGCCCAACTTTGACTTTGACATAGCCCGCAAAAGTGCGAAACAACATGGCACCTTGCCAGCTTGATTGACGGCATATTCATACCGGCATATTGAATTTGACAAAGTCGCCGCCATCGATTGCAGCACAAGGTGTTCCATTCTCAGGCAACCGCCATGCTTTGGCTATCTCCACAGTGGCGAAATGGCCAAAAGTTGGGCAACTTCATTGAATGACCGCCACTGGCCGCGTAGCACCGTTAATCTCTGGGCCGTGGCTGCTCGCCGACCAGTCCTCTCAGTGCCAAGCTCTTTGCGAATCCGCAATCGGCTGATTTCTGCCAGGTGGTGAAATGCCATTTTTGTGGCATTGGCTCAAAGAGCTCCCAAACCAAGGTTTGGCTGATATTTCGAAAATGACGCTTCGGAGGAAATTGAAATGGCAAACATGGTCGAACATGCCCTTGTGGCAACTAGAGTTGAAGTGCAAGAGTTGGAGGATTTGACAGGTCAAGCGTATGCCGGGCTGGAAAAGCTGCTCAAGCTAAACATGTCGGCATGCAGGGAATTCCTGGATGAGTCCGTTGGTCACGTTCGAGCGCTTATGGCGGCCAAAGACGTGAATGAATTGTTGAGCCTGCAAGTTGGACAACTGCAGGCGCTGACTGTGAAATCCGCCGCCTATGGCAAGCAGCTGTTCAGTCTCGTCAGTCGCTCGGGTGTCGAATTCGCCCAAGGACTCAAGGTCGAGTTGACGGAATCACGAAAGGTGTTTTCCGAAGTGATGGACAAGGTTATTGAAAATGCCCCTCTTGGCGCCGAGAGCTCGATAGCCGCTTTGAAAAAAGACATAACCGGGCTCCGAAACGCAATTGAGTAACTCCTTGGCTCGGCGAATTCTCTTCTGAGAAGGCCTGAGTTGAGGCTTGCTTTTGTCACCAGTCAGGCATTCCACACCGGCATACGCCTACTCTACGCAGATGCAGGCGGTGTGCCGTCTGATGGTTTCCGAGGCGAGCCGGTCAGATCTGGGGAAGAAGTGCGACGAACTGGGCCCGGCTCGTAGCGAGGCAGAGATTGCCGAGTTTTTGCAGGCCGCCATGAACGCGGGAAAACTGCGGCCATCGGACGCCAGGGTCGCCGCCCTTCATCTCAGAGGGCTGCTGGAATCGGAGTGGTTTGAAAGTTTCCTGTTTCAAGTCCTGAAGGACATCACCCCGAAAGAAATCAACAGAGGGACTTTTATTTGGCGTCCGACGCCGGTTTCGCCTGATCCTCCTGGCCCTCCTTGTAGGCCTTGGTGCGGGGGATCTTGGCACCGATTTTCTCGCCTGTTCTGCTTACAGCAGCGGCCCCTTTCTTGACGCCCTTCTTGGTGGCATCCACGGCTTTGCCGCCTGCCTTGGCGGTGGCTTTGGCCGCTTTCTTCACGGTATTTTCGGCCCGTTCGACGGGGCCCGGGGCAGTCGCTGCGGAGCCTGCCGGGGGGGGCGTGTCGGCGGCGGCTTGCGCAAAGGCCGGCATGCCCCAACTCGCAGCGGTCACGATGGCAATGGCGGATAGCCCACGAACGGTGATTGCAGATGACGTCATGAAAAGCTCCTTGAAAAGTGAGGGCCTCAAGTATGACCGTGTTCACCCTTTGTGCGCCATTCAACACCCGGGTGTTACAACAGGAAACGGCTGCAACAACAAATCATGGAAAATCGCAGCAAATCCGCGTTAACTGAAAAGAAATAGCCATGACCGAAGCCACTCAACTCCCCCCTCTGCCCGACCACCTGTCCATTGACCAGCGAAGCCCCTTTCACGTCGCTGCCGTGTTCGAACATGACGTTGGTATCCGACTCAATGACAAGGAGCGTCTGGATGTCGCGGAGTACTGCATCAGCGAAGGCTGGGTCAAGGTGCCCGCCGGCAAGACGCTGGACCGCAAGGGCAATCCGCTGCTGATCAAGCTCAAGGGCAAGGTCGAAGCGTTCTATAAATAAGCAGCTTCGATTCGCAATGGCCTGACCTGGCATGGCGGTCCGCTCCTTTGACATTTATCAAGCGCTTCATCATCAAATGGTTCAGGATTTCGCTTGATCCCGTCCACATTTAATTCGAAAAAAGGATGCTGCCGAGGTTTACCCCGGCGGCGTGTGGTCTACATGAATAACCCTGGAACGCCATGATGTCTGCCAAATTCCTCCCCTCGCTGTTCGCGTCCGTTGCAGCTTCTTTTCTCTTGTCAGGCTGCCAACTCCCGATGCAACCGACCGACATGCCGGCACCGTTCGGCTCAGTCGCGCAAATCACTGCCATCTCGCCGGACACGACCCAAGTTTTTCGTGCCGGTGAGCAAGTCAGGCTGAAGGTCGACGTCAGTCATGTCCTGACCGCAGAATCCGGAACCGTCACGCTCATCGTTCTCGCTGCGGACAATTCGGGCATTGCCCACGATTTCAAGGCGATTACAAAGGGTAGCGGGAAATCCACCCTGAGCGCTCAATTCACGGTCCCCCGCACCACGGTCATTCGCGTGTATACGCCGCTTATCGTGCAAGGCGAGAAATCGACATCTGTCGTCGATGGCAGGGCATTTGAGGTGCTCCCCAACTAGGGGGAGTTGCCGCGTCCAATACCGCAGACCCGGATCGTGACCGATCGGGTCTAGCGGGTGCTCAAGGTTATTTGGATGGCACCGGCCTCAGCCCGCCAGGCCCACAAACACATTCTGCACATCGTCATTGGCATCGATGGCTGCCAGGAAGGCTTCCACCTCTTCCAGATGCTCGGCGCTCAAGCTGGCAGGGTCGATCGGGTTCTTGGCCTTGTAACCCAGCTTGGCGGACAAGACGTTGAAGCCGTGGGCAGGCAGCGCGCGGCTCACCAGATCCAGATCGGCAGGGTCGGTCAGGAACAGCGTAGTGCCTTCTTCCTCGCCTGGCTCAAGGTCCTGGGCGCCCGCTTCGATGGCGGCCACCTCGGCATCGGCGCCGGCGGCCGTGGGCTCGGCCTCGATCATGCCGACGTGGTCAAAATCCCAGGCCACTGAGCCGGAAGTGCCCAATTGGCCCTTGCGGAACAAGACGCGCATTTCAGGTGCGGTTCGGTTCACGTTGTCGGTCAGGCACTCGACCATGACGGCCACGCGGTGCGGCGCAAAGCCCTCGTAGATCACGTGTTCAAAATTGACGGCCTCACCGGTGAGCCCCGCCCCTTTCTTGATGGCCCGGTCCAGGGTGTCCTTGGGCATCGAGGCTTTGCGGGCCTGTTCGACGAGCAGCCGCAGGCGCGCGTTGGAAGCGGGGTCGGCCCCGCTGCGGGCCGCGATCATGATGTCTTTGGACAGTTTTCCAAATACCCGGCCCTTGGCATTTGCGGCCAAATCCTTGCCTTTTGCTTTCCACTGCGCGCCCATGTCTGATATTCCTTGGTATTGTGGCGCTCGAATGCGCCTGGCTCTGTTCGGGGTGATTGGGCCATGCGCGCCATCTGGAAAGACACGGCGCATGACCAAAACGGGTCTAGGTTATACACCCAGACTTGCGACCTCTTGACCCACTGCGCCGTCAAGCGGCCAAAACAGTACCATCCATCCCCATCATGCCCACCCAAGCCTACGCCCTGTTCAACACGCCCATTGGTCACTGCGGCATTGCCTGGAGCGAGCGCGGGGTCACCGGCGTGCAACTGCCCGAGCAGGACGAGGCCGCCACCCGCGCGCGCATGGGACGCCGGTTTCCGCAGTGCAGCGAAGGTGTTGCGCCACCCCAGGTGCAGGAGGCCATCGGCGCGGTAGTGGCTTTGCTCAGCGGCGCGCCCACGGCGCCGGTGGATTTGTCGGACGTGATGCTCGACATGGACGGTGTGCCGCCGTTTCACCAGCGTGTGTACGAGGTGGCGCGCCGCCTGTTGCCGGGTGAGACCGTCACCTACGGCGAGATGGCCCGCCAGTTGGGCGACCCCGGCGCTGCGCGCGCCGTGGGGCAGGCGCTGGGCAGCAACCCGTTTGCGCCGGTGGTGCCCTGCCACCGTGTGCTGGCCGCCGACGGGCGCGCCGGCGGCTTCTCGGCCAATGGCGGCGTCACGACCAAGCTGCGCTTGCTGCTGATCGAGCGCGCCCGCTTCAACGGGCCGGGTCTGTTTGACGAAGCGGTGGACGCGCCGTTACCGTGTGACAATTCCTTCAGGACCTCTTCATGCTCACCACCCTAATCACCATCTGGATTCTTCACGTCGCCGCCATGGCCACACCGGGCGCCAACGTTTTGCTGGTGTCGCAGCTTGCGGCCAGTGACCGTGCCCAGAGTGCGGTGTTTGCGGCCTTGGGCGTGACGCTGGGCGCCTTCATCTGGGCCAGCAGCGCGGTGCTGGGTGTGCATGCCGTGTTTCAGGCCTTCCCGGGTTTGCGCCTGGCGCTGCAGCTTGCCGGCGGCCTTTACCTGCTGGTCGTCGCAAGTCGCTTGTGGCGTTCCGGCGATGCGGCGCTCACCGAGAGCAGCGCATCGGTGTCCCGCCTTGCCGCATTTCGCCTCGGGTTTTTGACCAACATCACCAATCCAAAGTCGGCGCTGTTCTTTGGCAGCGTGTTCGCCGCCTCCTTTCCCGCAACACCCAGCCCACTCCTGCAAGTGTCAGCCGTGGCCATGATTGTCATCAACGCCTTGTGCTGGCACAGCCTGCTGGCCTACCTGTTCTCGCGTGCGCAGGTACGTTCGGGTTACGCGCGCGTGCGCGGCCTGGCCAATCGCATCGCGGCCGTGGTGGTTGGCGCTTTGGGCTTGGGGCTTTTGGTCGCGACCTTGCGCGATGCCAGGGCGTAGACACCCGCGCGGGCTGCCTGCTATCCTGAATGCTTCGTCACGTGCACCGGAGATTCTTATGCCAAGCCCCATTCGACGAATCGCCATCTCCACCGGCGGTGGTGATGCGCCCGGCCTCAATGCGGTCATCCGTGCCACCGTCACGGCGGCGGCCAATCGCGGCTGGGAGTGTATGGGCATCCGGGACGGCCTGACCGGCATCCTGCAGCCCGAGCGCTACCCCAAAGGCGGCGGCGTGGTGCCGCTCACGCGCGATCAGGTGCGCGGCATCGCGCATCTGGGGGGCACCATTCTGGGCACCACCAACAAGGGCAACCCGTTTCACTTTCCCACGCTCAATGCCGACGGCACGACGGGTGAGACCGATCGCTCCGATGAACTGCTGGCCTGCTTCAAACGCGATGGCATCGATGCACTGGTCATGGTCGGGGGCGATGGCACGATGGCGATTGCCCATGAGCTGCATCGCAAGGGCCTGCGCGTGGTGGGTGTGCCCAAGACCATCGACAACGACCTGGACAAGACCTTCACCACCTTTGGCTTTGACACCGCCGTATCGTTCGCCACCGAGTGCCTGGACCGCCTGCACACCACGGCAGAGAGCCATCAGCGCGTGATGGTGGTGGAGATGATGGGGCGCTATGCAGGCTGGATTGCCCTGCATGCCGGCATCGCGGGCGGGGCGCACGCGATTCTCATCCCCGAGATTGCCTTTGATCTGGAGCAGGTCGCCGTCAAGATCCGCAAGCGTGACGCTGACGGGCGCCTGTACTCCCTGGTGGTGGTGGCCGAAGGGGCGCAGCCCCGGCAAGGCCCGCGCGCGGTGCTCGAACCTGCCGGGAGCGGACATGCCGAGCGCCTGGGCGGGATTGGCGAGCAGGTGGCACGGGAGTTGGCCCAGCGCACGGGCAAGGACGCGCGGGTCGTCGTTCTGGGCCATTTGCTGCGCGGCGGCAGCCCCACCTCGTTTGACCGGCTCGCCGCTCTGCGCTTCGGCACGGCGGCCGTGCGCGCGCTGGACGAAGGCCTGTCTGGCGTGATGGTGGCGCTGGCCTTTCCCAACGTGAACTACGTCAAGCTGGAGGAGGTGGCCGGACGCATGAAGGCGGTACCACCCGACAGCGATACCCTGCAGACCGGGCGCGACCTGGGCGTGTGTTTCGGCGACTAGACTCCGGGCCGCAAGGCGGGCCGCGCCGCCGACAAGTCCTCGGCGCGCACACCCAACGCCACGATGGCCGGCGGCAGCGGCAAGCCGCGCACCAGGGCCGCGGCGAGTTCACCCAGCGCCGGGGCGGTCTGGATGCCGTAGCCGCCCTGCCCCGCCAGCCAGAAAAAACCAGGTGCCTCGGGTGCGAAGCCGGCAACCGGCGTCTTGTCGGCCACAAAGGAGCGCAGACCGGCCCATTGGCGCCGAACTTTCGGAAAAGTCATGGTGGTGGCGCGCTCCAGCCGGTCCACCGCAATCGCCACATCCAGCTCTTCGGGTTGCACGTCCTGCGGCGCCACCGGGTCTGCATTGGCCGGCGAGGCCAGCAGCACCCCGGCATCGGGTTTGAAATAGAAACTCTCGTCGGCATCGATCACCAGCGGCCAGCCACTGATGTCGGTATCAGGCGGTGCATCAGAAATAAACGCCGTGCGGCGCCTGGGTACCAGCCCCACGGGCGCCACCCCGGCCAGTAGCGCCAACTCATCGCACCAGGCACCCGCCGCGTTGATGAGTATCGGAGCGCAAAAACGCCCGGCAGCGGTCTGCACGCACCAGACGTCGCCCTCGCGCCGGATCTGTGTGACCCCCGCCTGACACACCAGCTGCAGGCCAGCATTTTTGGCGCTGCGCAGAAAACCCTGGTGAATGGCGTGCACGTCCATGTCCATCGCGTCGGGCTCGTATACGGCGTAGACAGCGGCCTCGGGGCGCAGCACCGGCACCCGGCGCAGGATCTGCTCTTGCGTCCACCACTCAATATTGGGCACCAATGCCTGCATGCTGCGCCAGGCCTCGCGCAACGGGTCATGATGGGCGGCGCCGCCCACGGTCAGCGCGCCGCGCGGCGTCAGCAAGGGGTAGGGAGAAAAGCCGTCGGGCGGATGAAAATAGAACGCCCTGGAAGCCGTGGTCAGGGCGCGCACGGTGGCGTTGCCATAGGTCTCGGAATACATGGCGGCCGAGCGCCCGGTGGCGTGGTAGCCCGGCTGTGTTTCGCGCTCCAGCATGATGACTCTGGCGTGCGGCGCCAGGGAGTGGGCCGCGGAGGCACCGGCCATGCCGGCGCCGATGATGAGAATGTCTGTGGTTTGCATGGGAATGGGGAATCAGGACGGCAAGGGTTTGGTTCAGATTGTCACCAATCCCAATGGACCGTGCCACACGCCGCCGCCGTTCAGGCCGCTGCGCCACCCGGAAGCAATTTATTTCAATCCTCCGCCACCAGATTTCACGCCCGGCACGCCGTCCACCCCTTACCATGCACACAAATAACAGGAGACCTTCATGCCCGTGATCACCAACATCGAAGACCTGCGCGTGCTGGCGCAAAAGCGGGTGCCCCGCATGTTCTACGACTATGCCGACTCCGGCTCGTGGACCGAGAGCACCTACCGCGCCAACGAGGCCGATTTCCAGAAGATCAAGCTGCGCCAGCGCGTGGCCGTCAACATGGAAAACCGCAGCACCCGCACCACGATGATTGGGCAGGATGTGGCGATGCCGGTGGCCATTGCGCCTACCGGCCTGACCGGCATGCAGCATGCCGACGGCGAGATTCTGGGGGCCAAGGCGGCCAAGCGATTCGGCATTCCCTTCACGCTCTCGACCATGAGCATCTGCTCGATTGAAGACGTGGCGGCGGAGACCGGCCGCCACCCGTTCTGGTTTCAACTCTATGTGATGAAGGACCGGGGTTTCATCGAACGACTGATCGAGCGCGCCAAGGCCGCCAACTGCTCGGCACTGGTGCTCACGCTGGATCTGCAAATCCTGGGGCAACGTCACAAGGACCTCAAGAACGGTCTCTCTGCGCCGCCCAAACCCACCCTGGCCAACATGATCAACCTGGCCACCAAATTGCGCTGGTGTCTGGGCATGGCAGGCACCAAGCGGCGCCAGTTCGGCAACATTGTGGGCCACGTCAAGGGCGTCGACGACATGGGCAACCTGGGGGCCTGGACCGCGCAGCAATTCGACCCGGCGCTCAACTGGGGCGATGTGGAGTGGATCAAAAAGCTTTGGGGCGGCAAGCTGATTCTCAAAGGCATTCAGGACGTGGAAGACGCGCGCCTGGCCGTCAATTCCGGCGCCGATGCTCTGATCGTCTCCAACCACGGCGGGCGCCAGCTCGACGGGGCCGAGTCCTCCATCCGCGCCTTGCCGCAGATTGTGGAGGCGGTTGGCAAGGACATTGAAGTGCACATGGACGGCGGCATCCGCAGCGGGCAAGACGTGCTCAAGGCCCGCGCGCTGGGGGCGCAGGGCACCTACATCGGCCGCGCTTTCCTCTACGGCCTGGGCGCCATGGGCGAAGAAGGCGTGGACAAGGTGCTGGAGCTCATCCACCGCGAGCTGGACCTGACCATGGCCTTTTGCGGCCACACCAATATCAAGACGGTGGACAAGGGCATCTTGTTGCCCGGCACTTACCCTACTTGATTCCCGGTTGACCTGGATTGACCAACAAGCCAGGAGTTACCACGAAAGCCGCCGCCTCAGTCGTGAGCTGGTAGCGGCGCGCAATCCAGTGGTCAAGCGACAGCCTTCCAGGCCCATGCGCCATCAGGTACAAGAGAACGGCTGCCCATGTGCCATGGGTGGGGTAGGCATCCGGATACACAAATATCTGGATGGTCAGCGTCATCCCCAACAATGCCAGGGCAGACATGCGGGTGGCGAGCCCGAGCAGGATCATCACCGGGAACAAGTGTTCGGCAAATGCCGCCATCGGTGCCGCGATTTCGGGAGCAATCAGGGGAAGGCGGTATTCCTCCTTGAACAGTGCGACGACTGAATCAGACAGACGCGGCCACCCCAGTGTGAAATCCCCGCTCACGATATCGATCGAGAGCCCCTGTATCTTTGTTTGTCCGGACTTCCAGAACACCGCTGCAATCGAGAAGCGGGCAACGAAGGCGACAAGGGAATTGGGTATGTGCGTGCAAATGGCGATGAAGCTGCGTATCAGGCCCGCTATTCCCGGTATCGAAAGCGCTTCGCCGGCATCAGTCGTGCCTGATTTTTCAGTGCGTGTGTTCATGATGGTTGTCTCACCGTTGTGATGTCGGTAATGAGCTGCAGGCGGATGAGCATCGCTATCGTGTTGACCAGATCAAATTCGTGATCTCCGCTGCTTGCGGTACTCGCGGCCCCGGCCAGGGTCTCACCCATTTGCAGTGACTTGACAAACTGTCCTGCCCCTGCGGGCAATTCCACGGTATCGACCTCCAGTTCATTCCTGAACACCAGCGCCGTCTGGGCTGCCGCAGGATCGACCGAAGAAATGCACAGCGCCCCCTGATGCGCTGCCCATAGCGAAAAAACGGCGAACCGTGACGCGATCACATGAACCGAGGGGTGCAAGACCAGTCGCAGCGACATGAGGCGCTGGGGATCGGACAACGCAGCTTGCAGGGCTTCGGGCGGTACAGGGGGCACGTCGGCGGCGTGACAAGCCATCACCCGACCCATTTCCAGACGTGCCACGTCTGCCAGATAGGGCACTGACATCGCCGGTGGAAAGGACCCCACGAAATCGGCGAAGGAGCCCCCGTAATAGGCCATGATGCGCGAGCGAGGCGGGCTTGCCTGTACAAAAACCCTGGCCATCGCCCGGAAAAACTCTACCCCCACCAGCTCCTGCACGGTGGGAAAGGTGTCAGCCAGGGCATCGATCAAGGACACCGTCACATTGTTGCGATACACCGCAAACCGGACTTCGGGGTCAGAGCCGTTCCAGGTCTTCAAGCCACCGGGGCAAGCCAGCTCGGGGTTCAGCAAGGCCTGGGCAAAGGGGGTCTGGCTGTTCATGTGGTGACCGCCATCCGGGGTCCGTCTGACCCTGGCGTTGTCAGGCGCGGCAACGCGCGCAATTGCTGGTCCGCCACGCAGGCCTCGGCAAACAAGACCGGCCAGCCAGGCACATCATTGTCACGCTCGATCAAAGTCGCCACTGCGCCCGCCAGTTCCAGCGTGAAGGCGTACAGGTCCCATACCGCCTGCGCAACAGGGGAACCGTGGCTGTCAATCAGCAGACGATCGCCATGGCCGTCTTGCTGCTCGGCAAAACCTGCCAGGTGAATCTGTCCGACCTGCGCCAGCGGCAACGACCGGATGTAAGCCCGTGCATCGCGCTGGTGATTGACGCTGCAAACATAAACATTGTTCACATCGAGCAGCAGTCCACAGCCGGTTCGACGTACGACCTCACTCAGAAAGGCCGCTTCATCCATGGACGAGCCTTCAAACTCCACATAGGTGGCCGGATTCTCCAGCAGCATGCGGCGCTTGAGGTGCGACTGCACCTGGTCAATATGGTCACACACGCGACGCAGCGTCTGGTCGGTGTAGGGAATGGGCAAGAGATCATTCAGAAACGTATCGCCATGGGTAGACCAGGCAAGGTGCTCCGAGAAGGATTGCGGCTGATAGCGGTCCAGCAGGGTTGCCAGCGCATCAAGATGTCCGCGATCCAGCGGGGCGTCTGCCCCAATGGAAAGACCGACGCCGTGCACCGAGAGCGCATGGCGTTCCCGGATGCGGGTGAGGTAATGGTGGAAAGGCCCGCCGGCGACCATGTAGTTCTCGGCATGAACTTCGAAGAAACCGATATCGGGCTGCGTCTCCAGGATTTCCTGAAAATGAGCCGGCTTCAAACCCACGCCGGCCCGGGTTGGCAGGGCGTGAGACGGAGCACCCGGGGGCTGCCATAGCAGGTCAATTCGGTCTGGCATGCCAGGTGCTCCGTTGTTGCGTCAAAGAATCAGGCTTTGACTTCCTTGAACTCCTTCAACTGACCGAAGCCGGTTGGGGAAGTCTTTGACACCGTCTTTTCGCAGGTACCCTTTGGAACCATCGACCAGGCGTTGCCCTGGTAGTCGATTTTTGAAGTTCCGGCGCAGGTTGATCCTGCACCCGCCTTGCAGTCATTCTTGCCTTTCAGGGCCACGCCGAAGCAGTGTTCCTTGTCGGCTGGTTGAGCGGCAGCGGGCGTTGCGGCAATGGTCAGGGCGGCGCTCATGGCCAATGCCAAGGCGGCGGCAGAGGCGTAGCGAGAGGTGGTGGTCTGGTTTTTCATTTCAATGTGTCCTTCAAGAAGTAAAACGTGGGCTAAGGGCAGCACGGAACGCAGTTTTTGTTCTATGCTGCACCAGTAGTCGCAGGACCTCCCTGGTTTCTTACATCCGGAACCGCTGTCTTGCACAAATACTTGCGAATTTCAGGCACGCAGCATGACAATCAAAGCGCTCACCTTCGATACTGGCGGAACCATCCTGGACTGGCACAGTGGCGTCTGCAGCGCATTCCAGCGGATCGGTGAACGCCACGGTATTTCGCTCGACTGGCACACGGTGACGAACGACTACCGGCGCCTGGCCATGAAAGGCATCGTAGGACAAGTCCAGCCTGCGTTCAACATGGACGACGTGCATCGCGCTGCGCTGGACGAGGTGTTGTCGAACTACAGCCTGCAGCAATTGGGTCCCCAAGACCGCTGGCAGATTTTTCATGCGTGGCACGAGCTGACAGTCTGGCCGGATTTCCCGGCCGCATTGGCCCGTATTCGGCAGAAACTTCCCGCCATTTCGTTCACAATGCTGCCGCTGTCTCTGGTCCTGGATGTTTCCCGCAAGAACAATCTGTACTGGGATGCGGTCATCTCATGCGAGATGATTGGTGTCTACAAACCGCACCCAGAAGCCTATTTGAAAGCGGCGCAATGGTTGGGGATGGCTCCGGCAGAGATTCTGATGGTCGCCTGCCACAACTTCGATCTGAACGCAGCCCGCTCCTGCGGTTTCAAAACAGCCTTTGTTCGCAGACCGGACGAATGGGGGCCGCAGGGCCCACCCGATCCCACACCCCATCCCGACTGCGACATTGTGGTCGACGGGTTTGATGCGCTGGCTGACAAATTGGGACTGTGAGCTACAGCTGGTGCGTCACCAGCTTGAAATCGGCGTCTTCATCAAACCGTTTGACCGTGAAGCCCAGGCCCCGCATCAGCTTGAGCATGGTGGGGTTGTTGGCCAACACCAGGCCTTCAATCTCGGTCAAGCCTTTTTCGCGGGCGAAGTCCATGATGGACAGCATCAGGCGCGAGCCCAGGCCCCGGCCCTTGAAGTCATCCGCGACCACCAGAGAAAACTCGCAGCTGGCGCGGTCCGGGTTGGTGATGTAGCGCGACACGCCCACGATACGGGCCGACTCCGTGGCCGCGCCGTCGGCACCCACGCGCCGTTCCCGGTACACGGCGACCAGCGCCATTTCGCGGTCGTAGTCAATCAGGGTGAAGCGCGAGAGCATGGTGGCCGGCAGCTCCTGCATGCTGGAGACAAAGCGGAAGTAGCGGCTCTCGGGCGACAGGTTGCGCACGAACTCCTGCAGCATGGTCGCGTCGTCCGGGTGGACCGGGCGCACGGTGTATTCGCCGCCGCCCTGGAGCGGCCACACCTGTTCATGCTGCGAGGGATACGGCAGGATCGCCAGGTGGTTGTAGTGCCGCGCTGAAGGCGGCGCGGTGTCGATGACGATGCGCGCATCCACCGCCCCCGCGCCGGACTCGTCCACGATGATGGGGTTGTTGTCCATCTCGCGCAATTGGGGCAGTTCGCACACCATTTCAGACACCCGCAGCAGCACCTGCTCCAGCGCCTCCATGTTCACCGCCGCCGCGCCGCGCCACTCACCCAGCGTCTCGGCCACGCGGGACCGGTCAATCAGCGAGCGTGCCAGAAACTGGTTCAGGGGCGGCAGCTCCATGGCGCGGTCGTTCATCAGCTCGATCATGGTGCCGCCCGCGCCAAACGCAATCACCGGGCCGAAAGGTTCATCCGTCACCAGGCCAATGTAGATTTCGCGGCCGCGCTTCTTGCTGGCCATGTTCTGGATCGTGACGCCATTGATGCGCGCGCCGGGCTGCAACCTGGCCACCGCCTGCATCATCTCCAGGTAGGCGTCACGCACGCCCACGGCGCCCTGCACATTGAGCGCCACGCCCTGCACGTCGGATTTGTGGCTGATGTCGGGCGAGTCAATCTTGAGCGCCACCGGGAAACCCAGCTGCGTCGCGATCATGATCGCTTCGGTCACGGTGCGCGCCAGGATGGTCTTGGTCACCGGAATGTGAAACGCCGCCAGCAGCGCCTTGGATTCCATCTCGGTCAGCACCTTGCGGCGCTCGGCCAGCACGCTCTCGATCAGCATGCGGGCGCCCTCCACGTCGGGCTTGGCCAGATCGGACAGCGGTGGTGGCGTCTGCTGCAGCAGCTGCTGGTTCTGGTAGAACGAGGCGATGTTGCCAAACGCACCCACCGCCGCCTCCGGCGTGCGAAAGGTGGGAATGGCGGCCGCGTTCAGGATCAGCCGTGCTTCACCCACACTGGCATCGCCCATCAGGCAGGTCAGCAGGGGTTTGCCCAGCTGCTTGTTGAGGTCCGCCAGCGCGCTGGCGACGGTCACACTGTTGGTGCCGATCTTGGGTGAATAGATCGCCAGCACGCCATCGACCTGGGGCGCCTTCACGGCCGCTTCAACCGCCGCCTTGAAGTGCTCGGGCCCGGCTTCCTCCGAGACATCGATCAGGTCGCACAGCGACGCCAGCGGTGGCAGTTGCGGCTGCAAGGCCTGGGCCTGTCCGGGCGTGAGGCTGGCCAGCTGCAGGTTGATTTCACTGACCCAGTCCGCCGCCAGCACGCCCGGGCCGCCGCCGTTGGTGACAATCGCCAGCCGGCGCCCCACCGGCCGGTAGCGCGAGGCCAGACACTTGGCCGCGGAAAAGAGCTGCACAAACGAGCGCACCCGCACCGCCCCGGCGCGGCGCAAGGCGGCGTCAAACACATCGTCGCTGCCGACAATGCTGCCCGAATGGGTGAGCGCCGCGCGGTTGCCCGCTGATTTGCGGCCGGCCTTGAGCACCACCACCGGCTTGGCGTTGGCGGCGGCGCGCAGCGCGCTCATGAAGCGGCGCGCATTGCTGATGCCTTCCAGATAAACCACGATGCTGTGGGTCTGCGCATCGGCCGCCAGGAAATCGAGCACCTGCGCCATATCGACGGCGGTGTTGGGCCCCAGCGAGACCACGGTGGAAAAGCCCACCGCGTTCTTTTGCGCCCAATCCAGAATGGACGACGTCAAGGCCCCCGACTGCGAGACCAGCGCCAGCGGACCGGGCGCGCACAGGGCGCCGGCCACGCTGGCATTGAGATTAAGGTGCGGACGCTGAAAACCCAGGCAATTGGGCCCCAGCAGATGAATGCCGTCGCGCCGCGCTATTTTGTGCAGGTCGGCGGCCAGGGTCGCGTCGATGCCGCTGGAGATCACCAGCGCCGCACGGCACTTGATGCGCCCGGCAATTTCCAGGGCCGCTGCCACCTCGGCCACGGGCAGCGCAATGATCGCCAGATCGGCCTGGGTGTGGGCGAGGTCGGCCAGCGTGCCGCTGTAGTGAATGTCCAGAAACACCAGCGTGCCGGTAAAACGCTGTGCCACCAGCGCGTGGTGCAAAGCCTGCGCCTGGGCCGTCTGTGCGGCCGGGTCGTCCGGCTTGCCGGCAAAAACAGCAATGGAACGTGGCGAAAAAAGGGGCGTGAGGAAATGTTTGTCCATACGGATCTCAATTGGCAAAGTGGTCGCAGGATGCCAGCTTAACCCGTCAACATGACGCATGCCTTGACTTGAGGCAACAGCGGTCCGCGCTATCCTCGTGGCATGCACAAATTCTTTGTCTGGCTTGGGCCGGCGCGACTCCCCTTTTTGGTGCTGACGCCCGCCTGCATTCTGTTGGGCGTGGCCTGTGTGCAGTGGACACAGGGCCAGGTCAATCTGCAGGACGCGTTGCTGGTGCTGCTGGGTGCGGCGGCAGCCCACATCAGCGTCAATGCCTTCAATGAATACCTGGATTTTCGCAGCGGGCTGGATGCCATGACGCAACGCACCCCCTTCAGCGGCGGCAGCGGCGTGCTGCCGGCGCACCCGGAGCTGGCGGGCATCACCCTGGCGATGGCGATTGCCGGTCTGGGCAGTTGCGTCGCCATTGGCCTGTATTTCGTTGCGCTGCGCGGGCCGGTCCTGCTGCCGCTGGGCCTGGCCGGCGTGGCACTGGTGCTGGCCTACACGCCGTGGATCACGCGCCACCCGCTGCTGTGCCTGCTGGCACCCGGCCTGGGATTTGGCCCCCTGATGGTTCTGGGCACCCAGGTGGCACTGGCCGGGGAGTACTCGGCCACGGCCGCTGCGGCGTCGCTGGTGCCGTTTTTCCTGGTCAACAACCTGTTGCTGCTCAACCAGTTTCCGGACGCCGAGGCCGACCGCCAGGCGGGCCGCCGCCACCTGCTGATCACCTCGGGCCCTGCCGTGGCCGCGCGCTGGTATGCCGCTTTGACGCTGCTGGCCTTTGCCAGCCTGGCGCTGGGCGTGCTGATCGGCTGGCTGCCGACCGGCGCCCTGCTGGGCCTGCTGACGCTGGTGCTGGCGCTGCCCACCGTGCGTGAGGTGCTGGCGAACGCGCTGGATGTGGAGCGCCTGCTGCCGGCGATGGCGCGCAATGTACTGGTCTGCATCCTGACGCCAGTGCTGATGGCCGCCGGGATGTGGATGTCGTGAGCACACCGCCTCGCGGCGTGATTCGCCGCATTGCCCACCTTGACATGGACGCCTTTTACGCGTCGGTCGAGCTGCTGCGCTACCCGCAGCTCAAGGGCTTGCCGGTGGTAATTGGCGGCGGACGGCGCGCGGAAGATGAAACGCTGCGCCAGACCTATGACGGCCACACCCTGGCCGACATTCCGCTGGACGCCTTCCCCCGGCTGCAAAGCTACACCGGCCGCGGCGTCATCACCACCGCCACCTACGCGGCCCGCCAGTTTGGCGTGGGCTCGGCGCTGGGCCTGATGAAGGCCGCCAAGCTATGCCCGCAGGCGATATTGCTGCCGGTGGACTTCAATGAATACCGCAAATACTCGCGCGCGTTCAAGGCCATCGTCACCGACATTGCGCCGCTGATGGAAGACCGGGGCGTGGACGAGGTCTACATCGACTTCACCCATGTGCCCGGCGGCCAGCGCGAGGGCGGGCGCGTGCTGGCGCGGCTGATCCAGAAGACCATTTTCGAGGAGACCGGCCTCACCTGCTCGGTGGGCGTGGCGCCCAACAAGCTGCTGGCCAAAATGGCCAGCGAGTTCAACAAGCCCAATGGCATCTCCATCGTTTTCGAAGACGACCTGGAGAGCAAGATCTGGCCGCTGGCGTGTCGCAAGATCAACGGCATTGGCCCCAAGGCCGACGAGAAGCTGAAAAGCCTGGGGATTGAGACCATCGGCGAGCTGGCGCAAAAGGAGCTGGCCTGGCTGGTGGCCCACTTCGGCAAAAAGACCGGCGCCTGGATGTTTGAGGCGGCGCGCGGCCGCGACGAACGCCCCGTGGTGCTGGAGAGCGAACCCGTCTCCATGAGCCGCGAGACCACCTTTGAGCGCGACCTGCACGCCGTGCGCGACAAGACCGAGCTGGGCGCCATCTTCACCCGGCTGTGCCAGCAAGTGGCCGACGACCTGCAGCGCAAAGGCTATGTCGGAAAAACCATCGGCATCAAGCTGCGCTATGACGACTTCAAGAGCGTGACCCGCGACCAGACGCTGGACAGCTACACCGCAGACGCCCAGACCATTCGCCAGACGGCCGGGTTGTGCCTCAAACGGGTGCCGCTGGACAAGCGCCTGCGCCTGCTGGGGGTGCGCGTGGGCACGCTGCTGAAAGTCGGCGACGCCGAGAATTATGAACAAAACAAGGCTTTAGCCCCCGTGGAACATGCCTCATCAGCTACTAATTCAATAGCAAGGATCGATCAGCTGTTTTGATGACAAAGGGTGTTGACAGCGGCTTACGCGCAACTTACATTCGGACCTTCATACCGGAGGTTGCCATGATTCACCACATGCCCCGACATCTCCCGCTGGCCAAGCTTCAGCGCATCAAGAAATGGCATGTGGAACACCGGCCGGAGCATCCGCTCGAATATCAGCTGTGGGACACCGTGCTCATCCTGTGGGTGCTCGGGCGCGTAGGCTGGCTGCCCGCCTTTGCGCTGGAGGCGCCGTGGGCCTATCCCCTGTGTCTGGCAGGCATGCTGGCACCGCACCTGTATGTGGGCTGGCGCCTGAAGGCGGATGAAGCGCAGCGCCTGCGGTGCGACTGGCGGGACAGCATCAATTGAGCGGCCTGCTTCACTGCACTTTGCCGCCCGTCAGCCCGAGCGCGCCAGGTTCAGCGCCAGCAGGCGCTTGAGGATTTCTTCATCCTGCATGTCGGGCTTGTAGTCACTCCAGCCGTAGGCTTGGGCGATATTGCTGGCGTTTTCTCTAACGCCTGGCGTTGCGGTGCGCTGGTTTGGCTGGGGGTGGGCTCGCCTGGCTGCCCTTTGCGTTGGGCCGGCCGAGCTGGCACAGGGGGCGGGGGCTCATGCGCTGCGCTTTTTGAAATCGCCCCCACCCCCTGTGCCAGCCCGGCCTGGAGTGCTCGGCTGGGCGCTGTGGTTGATGCTATGTTTTTGATAGCTACTTGCGCAATAAATACGGGGGCTAGAGGCTGATTTTGCTCTGAAATCCCGGCAGGAATGACGGCAGCGCCTTGCAGCGTTTCGGTACGCTGGTGAGCGGTGTCGGCGGGGAAAAGGAAGGTTTCGAAGCAGGACTGGGCGTTGCAGGTAGGACGACCATGAGTGGTCCGGGTGTCAGTAGCCGTGCAGGGCGAAGTCCAGGGCGTCCCAGATCGCCGCAGCGTTGTGGCTGAGGTTGGCAACCGGGTCGCGCAGGTCGCCGGGTTCATAGGAGCCGATAGTCAGGGTTTCAAGTAGCAACGTTTCGCCAGCCACATCGAGTCGTGGATTCAATATCGTTACCGGGCTGGTGTCTTCGTCCATTCGAGCGAGCGGGATTGCCACAACAGCAATGGGTCGCTTCAGAAAGTGGCTCTGAATCACCATGACATAGGGGTGACTCTCACGCAATTTGGCAATCGGATTGGTGTACACATCAAATTGCGTCATCAGACACTCTCAGCACCTGGGTCATTGCCCGCGCCCGCTTCAGACAGTGCTTTCTCCTGCCGCCATTCGTGAATTCTTCTGGCCATGGAGCCTATTTTGGAGACACGCTTGTTCATGGCCTCGATGGCGTCCTTGTTGTCCTCTTCCCATTTGGCATGCAAAGCCTGGTTTTCAGTCGGGCTGCGCGCAGCGGCTGCCGCGCGGCGTGCCATGCGCTCGGGCGTGTAGTAGCTGTCTGCGTTACCCACGGCTGCCGGATTCACCTTGTAAACCGCCAGCTCTTCCTGCACGGCATGCGTCAGCGGCACCACTTTCACCGGCGTCAGCGTGACCGCACCGTCGGGCGCGATCTGCATGTCAAACAGCTGGCCCGCATATTTTTTTCCCAGCGATATCTGGCCGCTGGCGCCGACTTCCTTGAGCATGGCCGTCTCCTGTTGTGCCTTCATGCCATCATGCCGCATGACGCTGGAGGCGTCAAGCTGGCGACTCTGAACGCGGCCTAGTTTGCACTACAGTCTGGGCATGAACACCTCTACCGCCCTCACCTGTTTTTCCCTCACCACCGAGAACCACATCGCCCACCTGGTGCTCAACCAGCCCGAGGCGCTGAACACCATGCACCCGACCTTCTGGCGCGAGCTGGACGAGGTGCTGACGCAGCTGCACCGGGACGGCGCCGCCCGCGTGCTGGTCATCAGCAGCACCGGCAAGCATTTCAGCGCCGGCATGGCACTGGAGACCTTTGCCGGCGCCATCAAGATGGACGACCAGAGCCCCGAAGGCCGGGCCGCCATTTTTGACCTGCTGACTGACATGCAGGCCACCTTCACCAAGCTGGAGACGCTGCGCATTCCGGTGATTGCCGCCATCCAGGGCGGCTGCATTGGCGGCGCCGTCGACATGGTGACGGCCTGCTGCATTCGCTACGCCACGGCAGATGCTTTCTTCTGCATACAGGAAATCAACATCGGCATGGTGGCCGATGTCGGCACGCTGCAGCGCCTGCCCAAGCTCATGCCACTGGCCGTGGTGAAAGAGTTGGCCTACACCGGGCGGCGCCTGCTGGCGCAGAAGGCGCTCGGCTACGGCCTGGTCAACGAGGTGTTCGACACGCCCGACGCCATGCTGACGGCGGCCATGCAATGCGCTTCAGAGATCGCCTCCAAGCCGCCGATCGCGATCTGGGGCACCAAGCAGGCCGTGCACTACGCGCGCGACCACTCGGTGGATGAATCACTGAAGCAAATGGGCTGGCTGCAGGGCGCCATCTGGAGCAACAGGCATGTGCTCGAAGCCGTGATGGCGATGAAGACCAAGCGCGCGGCGGACTTTCCGCCCTTGAGCGGCTTGCGCAGTTTTCGCGATATTGCGTGACTACTGCCGCGCCGTGCGGGTGTTGGCCGGCAGTGCCTGCGGATAACTGGTGCGAAACGGGTTGATGTCCAGCCCGCCGCGGCGCGTGTAGCGCGCATACACCGCCAGCTTGAGCGGCTTGCAGCGCGTCCAGATGTCCATGAAGATGCGCTCCACGCACTGCTCATGGAACTCGTTGTGATTGCGAAAGCTCACCAGGTATTGCAGCAAGCCCTCCTGGTTGATCGGGGCGCCGCTGTAGCTGATCTGCACGCTGCCCCAGTCCGGCTGGCCGGTCACCAGGCAGTTGCTCTTGAGCAGGTTGCTGGTCAGCACTTCCGTCACCGGCGCTTCATCTGGCACGACGCGCAACAGATCCGGCGCCGGCGTGTAGCGGCTGCATTCCACATCCAGCCGGTCCAGGCTCAGGCCATCGAGCTCGTAAATGGGTTCACGGTCAAACAGCTCGGGCAGCAGGATCTTCACGCCAATCGACGCCGGTGCCGGGCCACGGCCTGAGGGCTCATGCGCGGTATCGCGCCACACGGCTTCGCTCAGGTCCGCCCGCAGCCGCGTCTTGACCGCATCGACATCGACAAAACGGGTGTTGTTGAAACTGTTGAGGTAGAGCTTGAAGGACTTGCTCTCGATGATGTTGGGGGTTTCGCACGGCACGGTGAAGTGCGCCAGCGCCACCTGCGGTTTGCCACGCAAGTTGAGCCAGCTCAACTCAAACGCGGTCCACATGTCGGCGCCAAAAAACGGGGCCGCACCGGCGACGCCGATCTCGGCGCGTTTGCCGGCGCGCGGGATGGGAAACAGGAGCGAGGCATCGTACTGGTCGATGTAGGCCGAGGGCTTGCCCAACTGGGAATTTTCAGGATGGTTCATGAGTTTGGGGTTCAGGCTGGAGCGCGAGGATCAGCGGATTTCAGATGGGGAAGCAGGGCCGCAAGCAGTTGGTCGACCACACCGGGTGGCAGATCATGGCCCATACCTTCGATACCCAGCATTTTCGCACCCGCAATACGCCGGGCCGTGTCTTCGCCACAGGCATAGGGCACCAGCGGGTCAGCCTTGCCATGCACCACCAGCGTGGGCGCCCTGACGCGGGCCAGCTGGGCCGCACGGGTGATGTCGGCCATGATGGCCAGCATTTGCCGCATCGTGCCCACCGGGTAAAAACCGCGCTCCGCCCCTTTGAGGATGCGCTCGCGCAGTTCGGCCTCAGGCGTCGGGAAGGCCGGGCTGCCAATGACCTTGAACAGCTTCACGTAATGGTCGACCACCGCCTGCGGCCGGTGGTCCGCCGGGCGCTTGAGCAGCGCACGAACGACTTCAGGCCGCGGTGGCGGCAGCCCTTTGGCACCGCTGGTGCTCATGATGCTGGTCAGGCTCAGGGTGCGCTGCGGCGCCATCAATGCCACGCGCTGCGCGATCATGCCGCCCATGCTGGCACCCACCACATGCGCTTGTTCTACCCCCAGCGTATCGAGCACACCCAGTGAGTCAGCCGCCATGTCGCTCAGGCTGTAGGGCGCACGGGGTGTCAGGCCCATTCTGAGTTTGACGCCCTGCCAGATCAGGTTGGGTTTGCCCAGCGCTTCAAAACGATGGCTCAACCCCACATCGCGGTTGTCGTGGCGAATCACCCGGTAGCCGGCATCCACCAGCGCCTGCACCAGTTGCGGCGGCCAGGCAACGAGCTGCATGCCCAGCCCCATGATCAGCAACACTGCGGGCCGCGCTGGTGCATCACTGCCGGGATGGGTGTCTTCAACTTCGATGTCGATGCCATTTGCTCTGATTTTCATAGCAATATGCGCTTATTTCACGGGGGGCTGGAACCCTATTTCATATAAATTCTTCAGGAAGCCTGCGCGCGCCGGAAGACCAGCCTCTCCGGCCGCGAGACGGATGCGTCGAACGCGTAACCCTCGGCATCAAAGCCTTCGAGCTGTTTGGGCGTCACCACCCGATGCGTTGCCGCATAGCGCGCCATCAGCCCGCGCGCCCGCTTGGCCATGAAGCTGATGATCTTGTACTGGCCGCCTCGGTACTCCTCAAAAACACACTCCACCACCCGCGCCTTGAGCGCTTTGAGGTCCACCGCCTTGAAATACTCCTGCGAGGCCAGGTTCACCACCACGGGCGACAGGTCCACCTGCAAACGCCCGTTCAGATAAGTCGATATTTGTGCGCCCCAGAACTGGTAGAGGTTCTTGCCCTGCTCGTTTCCCAGCTTGGTGCCCATTTCCAGCCGGTACGGCTGCATCCAGTCCAGCGGCCGCAGCACGCCGTACAAGCCACTCAAGATGCAGACATGGTCTTGCAGCCAAGCCAGCTCATTAGCCGCCAGGCTCTTGGCGTCCAGGCCCTCATACACATCGCCATTGAAGGCCAACACCGCCTGCTTGGCGTTTTTCGCGGTGAATTTCGGGCGCCACGCCGCATAACGCGCCGCATTCAGGCCAGCCAGGGCATCGCTCAAATGCATCAGCGTGGCAATCTGCTGCGGCGACTGCACCTTGAGCAAGTCAATCAGCTGGGCCGATTGCGGTACGAACAAGGGCAGGGTGTGCGGCACGTCGCCGGCCGGGGTTTCAAAGTCAAGGGATTTGGCAGGAGACAGCAAGAACAGCATGAGGTAACGACCAGTGGCGCCCCGAGAGGGCTTGATTCAAACGTTGGGCAAGAAAAAAGGCTTCCTGACGAAGCCTTCATTATCATGACCGCGTGCACAGGGTCTATTTGAGATCACCCGCCAGCGAAGCAAGCGTCTCCGCCGGGATCGTCACATGCGCCGGGTAGTTGGTGTGATCGCAGCCCAGTTTGACGCTGGCCCCGGCCTTGACCGCCGCGCACATGGCCGGCGTCAACTCGAAGCGCACAAAGTGAACGGCCGAGGTTTTTTCCTCGTTCTCGCGGTCCATGTCTTCGTCGGCGATGGCGTAGACGCGGGGCTGGCCTTCCACCTCGACAAACAGCCGGTCTTCCACGCCGATCAACCGCGCCAGCTCGCGCTTGCGCTCGTTGACGTCGGGGTATTCAAGCATCATGGTGGCTTTCCAGTTGCTGCCGTCCGGCACCAGCGGGGCGTAGGCTTCGATCTCCTGCAGGATGCCCTCTTCTTCAAATACTTTCTCGATGCGCAGCATCTCCTGGATCTGGTAGCGGATGGTGAGTTCGCTCTCGAACTGCAGGTTGATGTAGTCGCCCAGGCGCACGCTGCGCAGCTTGCGGTGCGCCATGATGGCCGGCTTGTTGGCCTTGCGGTACTTGGTGTAGGCCTCCAGCGACATGAGGCTGTCGGGGGTGATTTTTCCGGTTAACTGCATTCTGATCCTTGCGTCATTTCGTCACTTCAATCCGTAGGCTTTGGCAACCAGGCTCAGCGGGTGCTGCAGCTCAGGCGCGCCCAGCCCATTGACTTCGAAGCCCTGGGCGATGTGGTGCCCGCCCAGCGGGCAGTCCGAGCTGATGAAATCAGGTTTGGCGCCATCCTTCATGGTGGCCATGGCCTTGAACAGTGGCTTGCCGATCTTCATGGCCTGCTGGTGATGCGCCTTCTTGACGCCAAAGGTGCCGGCGTGGCCCGAGCAGCGCTCGTTGGTGTTGATGGTCGTGCCGGGAATCATCTTGAGCATCTCTTCGGTCTTCTTGCCGATGTTCTGCACCCGGCCGTGACACGGAATCTGGTAGCTCACATTGCCCAGCGGCGTCGGGAACTCGGTCTTGAGCAGGCCGTCGCGCTTGCGCTGCATCAGGTATTCAAACGGGTCCCACATGCACTCCTTGACCAGCTGGACGTCAGCCTCATCCGGGTACATCAGCGGGATTTCCTGCTTGAACATCAGGGCGCAGCTCGGTACCGCCGCGAGGATGGCGAAACCGTCTTTGGCGTATTTGGCCAGCACCGGAATGTTGGCCTCTTTGCTGGCGTTGACGGACTCCAGATCCCCCAGCTCCAGCTTGGGCATGCCGCAGCATTTCTCTTTCTCGACGATCACGTAGGGCACCTCGTTGTGGTCGAGGATCTTGAGCAGATCGAGGCCGATGCCGGGCTCGTTGTAGTTGATGTAGCAGGTGGCAAAAATAGCGACCTTGCCGGGCGTCTTCTCGCCGTCCTTCACCACCGTCGTCTTGGCCTTGGGTGTGCCGTGGCGGAATTTTTTGGTTGCCAGCGACGGCAACCAGGCATCCTGGTCCACGCCCGCCACGCTTTCCATCAGGCTGCGCGCCGCCCTGGTCTTGTTGACCGCGTTGGCCACCTGCACCACGATCGGAATGCCGGCGAACTGCCCATGCACATCGGTGGAAGCCAGGAACCTCTCGGCCATGCCGACCTCACCCTTCTTGAACTTGATGGCCTTGGCGCGCAGCATGGTGTGCGGAAAGTCCAGGTTGAACTCATGCGGCGGCACGTACGGGCATTTGGTCATGTAGCACAAATCGCACAGGTAGCACTGGTCCACCACCTTCCAGTAGTCCTGCTTCGCCACGCCATCGACCTCCTGGGTCTTGCTCTCGTCCACCAGATCAAACAATGTGGGGAACGAGCCGCACAGGCTCACGCAGCGCCTGCAGCCGTGGCAGATGTCGAAGATGCGCTCCATCTCATGGAAGGTGGCATCTTCGTTGTAGTAGTCCGGCCCCTTCCAGTCGATCGGGTGGCGGGTAGGAGCTGACAGGTTGCCTTCGCGTGCCATGGTGGAGGTCTCGTGGGTGGTTTTGATTGCTGTCTTGAATCTTCTGCATTGGGCGCTGCAGGCAACGCCCAACACAGACGAATCAGCGCGGATCAGTCGACCAGTTCTGTCAGTGCCTTGGTATAGCGATTGGCGTGTGAACGCTCGGCCTTGGCCAGCGTCTCAAACCAGTCAGCCACTTCGTCATGGCCTTCGTCACGAGCGGTCTTGGCCATGCCGGGGTACATGTCGGTGTACTCGTGGGTCTCGCCAGCCACAGCCGACTTGAGGTTGTCACGGGTGGCGCCGAAGGGCATGCCGGTTGCGGGGTCACCGCACTGCTCAAGCCATTCCAGGTGACCGTGCGCATGACCGGTTTCACCTTCGGCGGTGGAGCGGAACAGCGCTGCCACGTCAGGCTGACCTTCAACGTCGGCCTTGTTTGCGAAATACAAGTAACGGCGGTTGGCCTGAGACTCGCCTGCGAAGGCGGCTTTCAGGTTGTCTTCCGTCTTGGAGCCTTTGAGTGCTGCCATGGAAATCTCCTAGTGGTTGATGGAAATGCGTGTGCTTTGAACAAAAATTGCCCAAAGACTTTTGCAGATTAGCGGCCTTAGGCATACCCGTCTAATTGGCTCCCTTAATCTGGTTAATTGTTTATGGCTATCAAAACAGGTTTTTGATAAAAATCAACCAAATCCAGATACACAGGTGCTCGGCAATAGCCCAAAGACATGAATTGGGATAGAGTTATCCGCTCACGCACCAGCAAGCGTTTCTGATCCTGGAGGTTGTCATGGCCGTCACCCCTGATTCTGATTTCACGCAGGGCACAAGCTACAGCCTGCCCGAGTACCCCTTTGTCGAGCCCCCGGAACTGCGCACCGGTGAAGCGCGCCGCTACCCGGTCGTGGTGGTGGGCGCGGGCATCACCGGCCTGACCATGGCGTGTGCACTGGCTGGGCTGGGCGTGCCTGCGGTTTTGCTGGACGAAGACAACACCGTGGGAATGAAGGGCGCCTCATCGCAGGGCATCTGCTACACGCAGAAGTCCCTGGAGATATTTGAGCGCCTGGGCATCTACGAGCGCATTGCCGCCAAGGCAGTCCAGTGGAGTGTGGGCCGCACCTTCTCGGGCCAGGATGAGGTCTACTCCTTCGACCTGCGCCAGCAGAGCAACTTCGGGCTGTCCTGCCAGCCCCCCTTCATGAACATCCAGCAGTTCTATATTGAAGCTTACCTGGTGGAGCGCATCGCAGAGCTGGGCTCTGTGGACCTGCGCTGGAGCTCAAGGGTGACCGACTTCGTGCCCGACGACGGACTCAACACGCTCACGGTGCAGACACCGGCCGGCAGCTACACACTGCAGGCCGACTACGTGATTGACGCGACCGGCTCGCACACGCCATTTCACGCCTGGTGCGGCGCGACCATGACCTCCAAACGGGGCGATGACCTCTGGTGCATTGTTGACGTACGGTTCAAACACCAGCCGCCCGCGGAACGCCATACGTGGATCGAAGCGCCCTTCAATCAAAACCTTGCGGTGTGGCAGCACCGGATGGCGGACGATGTGTGGCGCATTGACTACCAGATGGCGCCCGACGCCGACCCCGATGACGTGAGCCAGGAGGCACAGGTGCGCGAACGCCTGCAGCGCCAATTTGGAGACGACGTCGAATGCGAAATTGTGTGGGTCGGACCCTATGCCTATCGCAGCCAGTGCCTTGACCAGCTGCGCCTGGGCAATGTTTTCTTCATGGGTGACGCGGCGAAAATCGTCAGTCCGTTTGGGGCGCGCGGCGGCAATTCCGGCATTGCCGACGCGGACAACCTGGCCTGGAAGCTGGCGGCCGTGCTCAAGGAGCGGGCACCGCCCGCGCTGCTGGACAGCTACAACGAAGAGCGACACGAAGCGGCCGAGCAGAATGTGCGCATCACCAACCGCACCGCACGGTTTTTGCGGCCGGCGGACGGCGCGGAGCGCCTGTTCCGCGACGCCACCATCGGCCTGGCCCGGCAGTACCCCTTTGCCCGCCAGCTGGTGAACACGGGACGCATGGCGGTGGCCAACAGCTACACGCAATCCAGCGTATGCGAAAGCACCGGCGGGCAATCGGTGCAGAACGTGGCGTTCCGCTGGGCCGATGGCAGCAGCGGCGCCGTCAACGACCTGCTGGCATGGGCCAGTGGCGACTTGCTGGTGCTGGTGTTCGGCCATATCTCGGAAGCCGCCAGCGAGCGCCTGCGCCAACTGGCCAGCCACGCCCCGGTGCGTTGTGTGCAGGTGCTGGAAGCCTACGGCCGGCCGCAAGCGCTGGAACATGTGATCGACCCGCAGGGCCACCTGCAGGGCGCCTGTCACGTGTTCGGCCATGCCTGGGCCGTGTTGCGTCCCGACGGCTATCTGGCGGCAACCGGCGAGACCGTCGACGGCAAGCTGGTTCAATCCATCGAACATGCGCTGGGCATGAAGTGAGGAGTGCAACATGACCACCAATATGAAAACCACACTCCATCTTCAGGACGCCGATGCTTTCTACGAGCAGCTGCTGGACGCCCATGCGGGCCTCGACCGCGAGCAGTCGGAATTGCTCAACGCCCGGCTCATCCTGCTGCTGGCGAACCAGGTGGGGGATTCGAAAGTGTTGCGGGAGTGTCTGCAGGCTGCCAGCGCGCCACCGCCTTGACGCGGGGCTAAAAGATCACTTTCGGGATGGTCATAATGGCCCGCAACAATGACCATCCCAACGACCACCCAACTCCGGTTTTCCCAGACCCCTTCCCTCTGGGGTAGTTTTTTCAAGGTAATGCTGCTCCGGCGTCCAAAGTGCGCACCGGAGCACGCCTTGAACAACCGCATTGAGGCCTCCCTGACCGGACTGCGCGCCAATTCCCGCCAGTTGGCGGACTACTCGACGCAGTGCGCCCTGACGCCCGGTCCCGCGCTGCCGCTGATTTATCCGCACCTGCTGGCCATGCCTTTGCACATGGCGATGCTGACCCACAAGACCTTTCCCCTGGCGCTGATGGGGCTGGTGCATGTATCGAACCGGATCACCTCGCACCAGCCCATTCCCACCGATGCCACGATGGAGCTGCACTGCCGGATCGACGGCATCCAGCAAACGGAGCGCGGACAGTCGTTCGAGATCCAGACCCGCGTGTGCCGGGAAGGCCGCACCGTCTGGCAGGAGCACAGCACTTTTCTGGCGCCCTCAGGCCAGCGCACGCGAGGCGCAGCCAGCGCACCCGACGTGCCCGCCAGACCCGAGGAACCTTTGGCGCGCTGGGCCGTGGCGGCCAATGCCGGGCGACGCTACTCGCGCGTCACCGGCGACTGGAATCCAATCCATGTCTCGGCCTGGACGGCGCGGCTGTTTGGCTACCCGCGCGCGATCGCCCACGGCATGTGGTCGCTCGGCCGCTGCGCTGCGCTCTTGCAGCATGCGCACACCTCCACCGGTCCGACCGTGCTGGAGGCCCGGTTCAAACGACCCCTGACGCTGCCGGGGCAGGTCGCCCTGTACGCAACAAGCGCAACCGGGCCGGCGACGCACTTCCGGCTGGCGGTGGAGCCGACAGGCGAGCCCCACATCGAGGGTCGAATCGAAACGGGGCCCGGCGTCGAATAAAATCAGCTGCTCCCAGCCTTTCCTCACCAGCGGCATCTCTCCTTTCGGGTGAGCCGCTTTTGCCTCCGGCGACCCGCACCCGGGTCCTGGGGCGAAAACGCCAAAGACACCATGAACGACGCACTGCAACAACCCGGCCTGAACAGCCTGTCCAAATCATTCGAGCCTGCCGCGCTGGAAGCGCACTGGGGTCCCGAATGGGAAAAACGTGGCTACGCCGTCGCGGGCTACCGGGGCACGGGCAAGCCAAAAGAGGGCGCCGCGTCCTTCGCCATCCAGTTGCCACCGCCCAATGTCACGGGCACGCTGCACATGGGGCACGCCTTCAACCAGACCATCATGGACTCGCTCACGCGCTACCACCGCAT
>NZ_JAUSLE010000081.1 GCF_030646845.1 Rhodoferax sp.
CAGAATGTGACGTTGTCCGAAGTGATGGCGCTGTCGGCCTGGATGTCAATCAAGAACGCGGCGGTCAACGTGCCCTACGGTGGCGCCAAGGGTGGTATCCGCGTCGATCCGCGCCAGCTGTCGATCGGTGAGCTGGAGCGCATCACGCGCCGCTACACCAGCGAGATCGGCATCATCATCGGCCCGACCAAGGACATCCCCGCGCCCGACGTGAACACCAACGAGCAGGTGATGGCCTGGATGATGGACACGTATTCGATGAACGAAGGCTCCACCGCCACCGGCGTGGTCACCGGCAAGCCGGTGGACCTGGGCGGCTCGCTCGGCCGGCGCGAAGCCACGGGCCGCGGCGTGTTCACCGTGGGCGTGGAAGCGGCGCGCCGCATTGGCCTGGACGTGTCCACGGCGCGCGTGGCCGTGCAGGGTTTTGGCAATGTGGGCGGCGTGGCCGGCAAGCTGTTCTCCGAGGCTGGCGCCCGCGTGGTCGCGGTGCAGGACCACGGCGGCACGATCTACCGCGAAGCCGGGCTCGATGTGCCGGCGCTGTTGCACCACGTGAAGCAGACCGGCTCGGTGGCCGGGTTCGCCGGGGCCGAAGTCATCGCCAACGACGCCTTCTGGGGCGTACCGTGCGACATCCTCATTCCCGCCGCGCTCGAATCGCAGATCAACGAAACCAACGCCGGGCGCATCCAGGCGCGCATGGTGATCGAGGGCGCGAACGGCCCGACCACGCCACAGGCCGACGACATCCTGCACGACCGCAACGTGCTGGTGCTGCCCGACGTGATCGCCAACGCCGGTGGCGTGACGGTGAGCTACTTCGAGTGGGTGCAGGACTTCTCCAGCTTCTTCTGGAGCGAAGACGAGATCAATGCCCGACTGGTGCGCATCATGAAAGAAGCCTTTGCGGGTGTCTGGGAAGTGGCACAGGACAACAAGGTGAGCCTGCGCACGGCGACTTTCATTGTGGCGTGCAAACGGATTCTGCATGCGCGCGAGTTGCGCGGCCTTTATCCCTGAATTGGCTGGGCGCCTGTGGCCGACGGGCCTACTGCAACTGGCCTTTGAGCGCCTCGGGCAGCGGCAAAGCCATCACGGCGATCCCTTCCTCGATCAAGGACTCGGTCTCAGCGCGGGAGGCTTGGCCGCGGATGCCGCGCTCCTTCGCTTCGCCGTAATGGATCTTGCGTGCTTCCTCGGCAAACTTGTTCCCGACATCGTCGGTATTGGCCAGGATACGGCGGGCCACCGCCATCCAGGCGGTCGGCAGAGTCTGATCTGCCGTGGCCGTGGCGACCACTTCCTGCGTGCTTGAGGTCTCGCCACGGGCCGCGCCCAGGTTAAGCCGCGGCGCGCTCAAACGCTTGGTAATGGAAGCGTCGCCGCACACCGGACATTCGACGAGGCCGCGGCCCTGTTGGCTCAGGAAATCGTCTTCGGACGCAAACCAGCCTTCAAACACATGCTGGTGGCCACACTGAATATCCAGAACTTTCATGGCGCCATTATCCAGCGATAGGGGGCGCGGTGGCTTGCTTCCAGTGCAATTGCCATGCACCCGACAGGACGTTCTGCAACCACAGGGCAGCCGTCAGGGTTTTCGCATCGGTCACCCGGCCATCGCGGCACCACGCCAACAGCTCGGTCGGTGTCGCAGTGAACACATCCAGAAACTCGCCCTGGTCAAGCTGACGGGCGCCCTGGGTCAAGCCGCGGGCAAACCAGATGTCAATGAATTCGGTCGAATAGGAAATGACCGGATGCAGCACCCCTGCTCGCGCCCACTCCATGGCGGTGTAGCCGGTTTCCTCCATCAACTCGCGCTGGGCGCAGACCTGGATGTCTTCTCCGGCATCGAGCTTGCCCGCCGGAAACTCAATCATGACCTGACCAACCGGGTAGCGGAACTGGCGCTCCAACACCACCCGCAGCCCACCTGTGGCGTCTTCGATCAGGGGAACGATCATGACGGCCCCGGGATGCACGACGTATTCGCGGCTGGTGGTGGCTCCGTCAGGGAGTCTGACGGTATCGCGAAACGCGTGCAGCAGACGGCCCTTGAACAATTCGATGCTCGAGAGCTTTTCTTCGATCAGATGGCGATCGTCCATAAGCTTTGTCGAGAACTAGTCGCGGTGTTTGAGCAGGTAGCGATAGACAAAACCAGGGAATGCAAACGTCACAAACAATGTTGCTGTGATCGCATAGAACTCCCAGGTTTGCGGCGCAATCTGGCCCACCCGTTTTTCCAGCAGCAGGGCCAAGCCGCCCACCAGAAAATAGAACACCACGAGTTCGGCCAGCCGGACCGCCAGCGTCTTCGGCTTGCGCGGCGTCACGACAGCCATCAGGCGATGACTGATGAACGGCAGATTGGCCGCGCAAAATGCGGTCAGTACGACCACCCAGACAGAGACAGTTTGAGACACGTGTGGAGAACCAGGTGCTGGCTATCAGGCGCCCAGCATCTGCACGACCGCATCGGCGCACAAAGCCATCAGGGCGCCGGGCACCAGGCCCAGGATCAGCACCAGCGCGCCGTTGATCGACAGCACGGCCCGAACGTCGAATGGTGCCGACACGGTGCTGGCCGTGATGGGCTGGTCAAAGTACATGACTTTCACGACGCGCAGGTAGTAGAAAGCACCGATCAGCGACATCAGCACAGCGAACACCGCGAGCCCGATATGGACTGCCTGACCCGACGCGACCAGCGCCTGCAACACCGAGAGCTTGGCGTAAAAACCAACCATGGGGGGAATGCCGGCCAGCGAGAAAAGACAGATGGCCATCACGCCGGCGTAAAGAGGACTGCGCTCGTTCAGACCAGCGAAATCAGAGATCTCTTCACTCTCAAAGCCCTCGCGGGCGAGCAGGAGGATGACCCCAAAACTTGCCAGCGTGGTGAGGACATAGGTGATGACATAGAACATGGACGAACTGTAGGCATTGGCGGCGGAAAGGACGTTCCCATTCACCACACCCGACATCAGGCCCAGCAATACAAAACCCATTTGCGAAATGGTCGAGAACGCCAGCATGCGCTTGAGATTGGTCTGTGCGATGGCCGCCAGATTTCCGATCAGGAGCGAGCCAATCGACAGCACCATCAGCATCTGCTGCCAGTCGAGCGCCAGCGGCAACATGCCCTCCACCAATAGCCGAATAATGATCGCGAATGCCGCCAGCTTCGGCGCGCCACCGATGAACAGCGTCACCGCCGTGGGTGCACCCTGGTACACGTCGGGAATCCACATATGGAATGGCACCACGCCCAGCTTGAAAGCGAGACCCGCCACCACAAACACCAGACCGAAGACCAGAACCTGATGTTTGATTTGCCCTGAGTTGATGGCTCTGAACACGGCAGTGATATCCAGCGAGCCAGTCGCACCGTACATCATCGACAAGCCGTACAAAAGGAAACCAGAGGCCAGGGAACCCAGCACAAAATACTTCATCGCAGCTTCTGTCGACGTGGCATCGTCACGCCGCAAGGCCACCAGCGCATAACTCGCCAGCGTCAGCAATTCAAGACCCATGTAAATCACGAGAAAATTGTTGCCCGAGATCATGACGAACATGCCCAGCAATGCAAACGTGCTCAGTGAGAATATCTCGCCGCCCCGCAACATGTCCCGGTCTGCGGCGTAGGGACGTCCGTACACCAGCGTGACCATGACGGCCACCGTTGCAAAGCACTTGAGCCAGTTGCCCATCGGGTCGCTGACCACCATGTTGCCAAAGCCATACAGCGTTACACCACCGCTGGCGTAAGCTGCCTGCAGGGCAGCCACCACGGCCAAGGTCAGCAAGGTCAGCAAATAGGTTGTTGTGCGGCGTGGACTCTTCACACCGAGATCGGCCAGCGCAATGACGCAGGCCATGACAAGCAGGATGATTTCGGGGTACACCGAGATCCAACTGAGTTTATCGATCATTTTCCATCTCTTAATTCAAATTTGGTCAATTCAGACTGATCAATTCAGCTTGGACAGCGCAACATGCTTGAGCAACTCCGCCACCGACGTATCCATGACGTCGGTAAACGGCTTCGGATAGATACCCATGTACAACACCGCAATCGCCAGCAAAGCGAGCATCAGGAACTCGCGGCTGTTGATGTCGACCAGGGCCTTGACATGAGGGTTGGCAACCGGGCCCAGATAGACGCGCTTGAACATCCACAAGGAATAGGCTGCCCCAAAGATCAGCGCACTCGCGGCGCCAAAACCCAGCCAGAAATTGGCTTTGACGGCACCCAGAATCACCATCCACTCGCCCACGAAACCAGCGGTAGCCGGCAAGCCGCAATTGGCCATGGTAAAGAGCAGCGCAAACGCGGTGAACTTGGGCATGGTGTTGACCACACCACCGTAGCTGGCGATCTCGCGCGAATGGACGCGGTCATACAGCACCCCGATAGACAGGAACATGGCAGCCGACACAAAGCCATGCGCGATCATCTGTACCAGACCGCCCGACACGCCCAGATCATTGAAGATGAAGAAACCGAGGGTCACGAAACCCATGTGCGCAACCGAAGAATAGGCCACCAGCTTCTTCATGTCCTTTTGCACCATCGCCACCAGACCGACATAGATGACGGCAATCAGGGACAGCGCAATCATCAACCAGGCCCACTCCCGCGCCGCATCGGGCGCAATGGGCATGGAAAACCGCAGGAAACCATAGGCCCCAAGTTTCAGCATGATGGCGGCCAGCACGGCGGACCCGCCGGTGGGCGCTTCCACGTGTACGTCAGGCAACCACGTGTGCACCGGCCACATCGGCACCTTCACGGCGAAGGCGGCCAGGAAAGCAAAGAACAAAAACGTCTGTGTGGTGCCATCCAGGGGTAGCTTGTGCCACAAGGCCAGGTCGAAGCTGCCACCCGACTTGACATACAGAAAGATCAACGCAATCAGCATCAGGAGCGAGCCGAGTAGCGTGTAAAGGAAGAACTTGAACGCGGCGTAGATCTTGTTCGGGCCGCCCCAGATACCAATGATCAGGTACATCGGGATCAGGGTTGCCTCAAAAAAGACGTAGAACAGCATGCCATCCAGCGCGCAGAAAACGCCGATCATCAAGCCGCTCAAAATCAGGAACGCACCCATGTACTGGTTCACGCGCCGGGTAATGACTTCCCAGCCCGCAATGACGACCACCACGTTGATGAATGCCGTCAGCAGCACAAACCAGAGTGAAATGCCGTCCACGCCAAGGTGGTAGTTGACATTGAAGCGACTGATCCAGGGCGCCTTCTCGACGAACTGCATGGCGGCCGTGCCAAGTTTGAACCCGGAATACAGCGGCAGGGTCACAAGAAAGCTGGCAACGGCGCCGATCAACGCGACCCAGCGCACAGTACGCGCCTGATCGTCACGACCGAGTGCCAGCAGCACGACACCGAAAACAATCGGCGTCCAGATAGCCAGGCTCAACAATCCCATTTTTTTTATTCTCCTACTTGAGCCAGACGAAATACGTCATCAGCACAAAAACACCCAAGATCATGGCCAGTGCGTAGTGGTACAGATAACCAGACTGCACCCGGCGGGCCAGACCAGATACCCAGGCGACAACTTTCCAGGAGCCGTTGACGAGCGTGCCATCAATCAGGAACTGGTCGCCGCCCTTCCACAAACCGACACCCAGAGCACGCGCGCCACGCGCCAGCACGTTCTCATTGAACCAGTCCATGTAGTACTTGTTCTCCAGCAGGGTGTAGATTGGCTCAACACGGCGTTTGATGGCGGCCGGCAATGCCGGATTGACGATGTACATGTAGTAGGCGCTGGCCACACCTGCCAGCGCAAGCCAGAACGGCAGGGTCGTCAATGCGTGCCACGCCATTTGAACCGGACCATGGAACAACTTCGCCAGTTCTTCCATCGCCGCGTGTTTTTCGGCGTTGACGAAGATGGCGTCCTTGAAGAACTCTCCGAACAGCATGGGCTGAATCGTCATGAAACCGATCACGACCGAGGGGATCGCCAGCAAAATCAGCGGTACCGTCACCACCCAGGGTGACTCATGTGGCTGGTGCTGCTCCTGGTGGTGGCCATGGTCACCCGCATGATGCGCATCGTGGTGGGCGTCAGGATTCTGGTCGAAACGCTCCTTGCCATGGAACACCAAAAAATACATCCGGAACGAGTAGAACGCGGTCACAAACACGCCGGCCAGCACGGCAAACGATGCAAAGCCGGCACCCGGCAGGTGGCTTGCGTGAACCGCTTCAATGATGCTGTCCTTGGAATAGAACCCGGCAAATAATGGCGTTCCGATGAGAGCGAGCGAGCCCAACAGCGTGGTGATCCACGTGATCGGCATGTACTTGCGCACTCCCCCCATCCAGCGGATGTCCTGGTTGTGGTGCATGCCCATGATGACCGAACCGGCTGCAAGAAACAGCAGGGCCTTGAAGAAGGCGTGCGTCATCAGATGGAACACCGCCACCGAATAGGCGGATGCGCCAAGCGCCACTGTCATATAGCCGAGCTGGGACAGCGTGGAATACGCCACCACGCGTTTGATGTCGTTCTGGATGATGCCAAGAAAGCCCATGAACAAGGCCGTGATGGCACCGATCACCAGCACGAAGTTCAGCGCCGTGTCGCTCAGCTCAAACAGGGGCGACATGCGCGCCACCATGAAAATGCCGGCGGTCACCATGGTGGCCGCATGGATCAACGCCGAGATCGGGGTCGGGCCTTCCATTGAATCGGGCAACCAGACGTGCAGCGGAAACTGGGCTGATTTACCCATGGCCCCAATGAACAGACAAATGCAGATGACCGTGATCAGCATCCAGTCGGTTCCCGGGAAACTCAACTTTGCCAGATCGCCCGCCTTGGCAAAAGCCTCGGTGTAATTCAGTGTGCCCGCAAAGGCAACGATCAGTCCGATGCCCAGGATGAAGCCGAAGTCCCCCACCCGATTGACCAGAAAGGCCTTCATATTGGCGAAAATGGCGGTAGGCTTGTTGAACCAGAATCCGATCAGCAAATAGGAGACAAGTCCCACCGCCTCCCAGCCAAAGAACAACTGCAACATGTTGTTGCTCATCACCAGCATCAGCATGGAGAAGGTGAAGAGAGAAATGTAGGCAAAGAAACGGTTGTAGCCTTCATCCTCTTCCATGTAGCCAATGGTGTAGATGTGAACCATCAAGGACACAAAAGTCACCACGCACATCATCATCGCGGTCAGGCCATCGACGAGGAAGCCAATTTCCATTTTGAGACCACCCACCACCATCCAGGTGTAGAGGGTTTCATTGAAACGCGCCCCGTCGAGCGCCACGCTCTTGAGCGTCATGGCGGACAGGATGAATGACAACATTACACCCAGAATGGTGAGGGAGTGCGACATGCGGCGACCGATCCAGTTGCCACCAAACTTGGTACCAAGAATACCGGCCAGAACGGCCGCCGCCAGCGGCGCCATCGGCACCGCCAGAAGCGTTGAAGCGGACAGGGTTTGACTCATCTTATTAACCCTTGAGCGTATTGAGTTCGTCCACATTGATGCTGGACTTGTTGCGGAACAGCAGCACCAAAATGGCCAGACCGATGGCCGATTCGGCGGCAGCAACGGTCAGAATGAAAAACACGAAGATCTGCCCGTGCATATCGCCCAGATAGTAGGAGAAAGCCACGAAATTCGTATTCACCGCCAGCAGCATCAACTCGATCGCCATCAACAGGACAATCAGGTTCTTCCGATTGAGGAAGATGCCGATCACCGACAGCGCAAACAGCATGGCGCCGAGAGAAAGAAAATGTCCAAGGGTCAAGGTCATGCTTTTTTCTCCGCATTCGGGTTGTTTTCCCCAGTCCCTGTCGCCGCATCGTCAATCACGGCTGCCTGGGTCGCCGCCATCTTGAGCACAGTCATCCGGTCTTTTGCCTTCACCCGCACCTGCTCGGAGGGGCTCACATACTTGCTGTCCTTGCGTTGACGCAATGTCAGCGCAATGGCGGCAATCATGGCGACCAGCAGAATCGCCGCAGCGATTTCAAGCGGATAGATGTATTCGGTAAACAAAAGCTTGCCCAGCTCGCGACTGTTCGATGTTTCCCCAGTCGCCTGGCCAAGAGCGGCAGCAACTTGCGGCTCTTCCGTAACCCGAAATCCGCCCATCAGGACTGCCGCCATCTCAAGAGCGATGAGGACACCCATCACGGCTGCCAGCGGAAAGTGTTTCCAGAAGCCCACGCGGACGCCATCGACATTGATGTCCAACATCATCACCACAAACAGGAACAGCACCATGACTGCCCCAACGTACACCAGCACCAGCGTGATGGACAGGAACTCTGCCTTGAGCAGCATCCAGATCATGGCCGCCTGGAAAAACGAGAGCACGAGAAATAGCGCGGCGTGAACAGGGTTGCGGGCCGTAATCACCCGAAACGCGGCGAACAGCAACACCGCTGAAAAAACGTAGAACAGACCTGTTTTGACATCCATGGGAGTAGTTTCTTTCTTGCGGCTAATCAGCGGTACTTGGCGTCAGCCGACTTGCTGGCCGCAATTTCGTTTTCGTACCGATCGCCAACGGCTAGCAGCATTTCTTTGGTGAAGTACAGGTCCCCGCGTTTTTCACCGTGGTACTCAAGAATATGGGTTTCAACAATCGAATCGACCGGGCAACTTTCTTCGCAGAAGCCGCAGAAAATGCATTTGGTGAGATCGATGTCGTAGCGACTGGTGCGACGCGATCCATCGGCCCGCACCTCGGATTCAATCGTGATGGCCATGGCAGGGCACACCGCCTCGCACAGTTTGCATGCGATGCAACGCTCCTCGCCGTTCTCGTAGCGGCGCAAGGCGTGCAGGCCCCGAAATCTTGGCGACAGGGGAGTCTTCTCTTCCGGGAACTGGATCGTCACCTTGCGACGGAAGGCGTAGCGCCCCGTCAGCGCAAGGCCCTTGAACAACTCCAGCAACAAGAAACTGGTGAGGAAATCCTTGAGGGAAAAAGTCGATGGCACGGCGGCTGAAGTGATGTTGGACATGATCAGCTCCTGTTACTTCCAGATATTGAAAGAGGTCTGCATCCAGGCGCCCACGACCAGCAGCCATACCAGCGTTACCGGTATGAAAATTTTCCAGCCCAAACGCATGATCTGGTCATAGCGGAAACGTGGGAAGGTGGCACGCACCCAGATAAACAGGCTGACCACCGCACAGGTCTTCAACCCCAGCCAGATCCAGCCCGGAACCCAGTTGAACAAGGCACTGTCAATCGGCGACAACCAGCCGCCCAGGAACATGGTGGCCGCCAGAATGGACACCAGCCACATGTTCGCGTACTCGGCCAGGTAGAACATGGCGTATGACATGCCTGAATATTCGACCATGTGCCCGGCCACAATTTCAGCTTCACCTTCAACCACGTCGAAAGGGTGACGATTGGTTTCAGCGAGACCCGAAATGATGTAAACAACAAAAATGGGCAGCAACGGCAACCAGTTCCACGAGAGGAAGTTGAGGCCGATGTGTGCGAAATACCCCTTGCCCTGCCCGGTCACAATGTCCGTCATGTTCATGCTGGCCGACACCATGAGCACCACGATCAGACAGAAGCCCATGGCGATTTCATAGCTCACCATCTGGGCGGAAGCCCGCATGGCACCAAGAAACGAGTATTTGGAGTTGGACGCCCAGCCCGAAATCACCACACCGTAGACTTCCATTGACGTGATGGCCATCACGAACAACAGACCGGCGTTGATGTTGGCCAGTGCGACATCAGGACCAAACGGGATCACCACCCAAGCCGCCATCGCGGGCATGATGGTCAAGACGGGACCAATGAAAAACAGGCCTTTGCTGGCCGCCGTCGGCATCAGGATCTCTTTGCCCAACAGCTTCAAGGCGTCAGCAATCGGCTGCAGCAAGCCCAGAGGACCGACCCGATTTGGGCCCACACGAACCTGCATCCAGCCCAGGAACTTGCGCTCCCACAGAGTGAGGTAGGCAACAGCGCCCATCAAGGGCAACACCAGCACCACGATCTTGATGAGGTTCCATATGACCGGCCAAACCATGGCAGACCACCAGGACGCGTCGAGCAGCCCTTGCCCGGAAGCAAAAATGGCGTCAATCATGCTGCGCTCTCCTTCGCCACTTGCTGCATCGATTCAGTAGTTTTGGCGTCTGCCGTGAGTTGCAGGCTCGCGGCACGACGGACCGTACCATCCAATGTGTAGATACTGGCCACCACCGGCGCAACCGTCGCCGGTGCGAGATCAATGACCGCCTGCGTCGCATTGCTCAGCATCTCTGCAGACAAATGCGTCTTGTCTGCTGGCGGTAGCCCACACACCTGATTCAGCACATCCTGTGAGGAGTCGAAGTCAAAGCCCGGCACATCCAGCAAGTTGGCCAGTACGCGCAAGACTTTCCAGGCCGGACGGGTTTCACCCAGGGGCTTGACCACCGCATGGAAACTTTGGACGCGACCTTCGGCATTGACAAAAGTGCCTGAGGTTTCTGTGAACGGCGCAATGGGCAGCAGCACATCGCTAAACGCCATGTTCGACTTGAACGGGCTGAGCGTCACAACCATCTGTGCTTGCGAGAGACCATTGCGGGCCAACGCACCCGCAGCCGAATCAAATTCAGGCTCGTTATTCAACAGCAGCACGGCCTTGAGACCGCCGCCGAGCATTTGCGCGGCGTTCAGGCCACCTTGCCCAGGCAACGCACCGGCAAGCTGTGCCCCCACGGTATTCGCGGCTTCTGTAAGGTAACCCACCGTCGCACCCGTCTGCTCGCCAATCCAGTTGGCGAGCGCCAACAGGCTCGAAGCCCTGGCGTGATGCGCGGCCGCATTGCCCAGCAAAATTGCCTTGCGCTCACCACTCAGCAGAGACTGGGCGATGGCCTTGGCAGCATCGCTAACGGTGCCCGGCGCCGGAGCTGCAACGCCTTTGTCAGCTGCCACCGCCGCCGCCACGTCGGCCAGTGCCTGCACCCAGGTACTGGTGTTACACAGCAAGGTATTGGCAACGGGCATGGCCCAGTCTTCTGCTGCAGAATTGATAGCATTCACCGCACAGCCCTTGCGGGCTGCCTGCCGGATTCGTTGTGCAAACAAGGGGTGATCCTTGCGCAGGCTGGAGCCAATCACCAAGACACACTGGAGTCCGGACAAAGACGCAATGGAGGTGCCAAGATAGTGCACGCCCTCGACTGCCGCGAATTCAGCATTGCGCAGACGGTAATCGACGTTCTGACTTCCCAGACCGCGCGTCAAGGCGGAGGCGAGACACAGTTCTTCCAGCGTGCTGTGTGGGCTGACCAGCGCGCCGATACTCGCCGCACCATGCTCTGACTTGATTTGCTTCAAACCATTGGCAACATACTCGAGCGCCGTCTGCCAATCAACAGCCTTCCATGCCCCACCCTGCTTGATCATCGGGGTGGTAAGGCGTTCGTCACTGTTCAAGGCCTCGTAGGAGAAACGGTCGCGGTCGGCAATCCAGCACTCGTTGACATCTTCATTCTCGAGCGGCACCACGCGCATGACCTTGTTGTTCTTGACCTGCACAATCAAATTCGCACCGGTCGAGTCATGCGGACTGATGGACTTGCGGCGCGACAATTCCCATGTGCGTGCGCTGTAACGGAACGGCTTGCTGGTGAGGGCGCCGACCGGACAGATGTCGATCATGTTGCCCGAGAGTTCCGAATCAATCGAGTGACCGATAAATGTTTCAATCTCGGCGTGCTCGCCGCGATGCGACATGCCCAGCTCCATGACGCCGGCCACTTCCTGGCCAAAACGAACGCAGCGGGTACAGTGAATACACCGGCTCATCTCCTGCATGGAAATCAGGGGGCCGACATCCTTGACCGCCACAACACGCTTCTCTTCTTCGTAACGCGAAGAAGAAGCGCCGTAGCCAACGGCCAGATCCTGCAACTGGCACTCGCCACCCTGATCGCAAATAGGGCAATCCAGCGGATGATTGATCAGCAAGAATTCCATGACCGACTTCTGCGCCTTGATCGCTTTGTCGCTCTTGGTACGGACGATCATGCCTTGCGTCACCGGTGTGGCACAGGCGGGCATGGGCTTGGGCATCTTTTCCACATCAACCAGACACATACGGCAGTTGGCCGCGATGCTGAGTTTCTTGTGGTAGCAGAAATGCGGGATATAGGTGCCTGCCTTTTCAGCCGCATGCATGATCATGCTGCCTTCAACAATGTCTACCTTCTTGCCGTCGAGTTCAATTTCAATCATCGTAGGACTCGGTCAGACGTAGGCAGGGACCATGCAGGTCTTGTGCTCTACGTGATATTCAAATTCATGACGGAAATGCTTGATCATGGCCCGCACCGGCATGGCGGCCGCATCGCCCAAGGCGCAAATCGTGCGTCCCATGATGTTCTCGGCGACCGAATTCAGCAAGTCCATATCGGTAGGACGACCCTGACCATTTTCGATCCGGTCCACCACTCGCGACAGCCAACCGGTGCCCTCGCGGCATGGCGTGCACTGGCCACACGATTCGTGCATGTAAAAGTAACTCAAGCGCTGCAGGCTCTTGACCATGCAACGGCTGTCGTCCAGCACAATCACCGCCCCCGAGCCCAGCATGGAGCCCGCTTTCGCGATGGAGTCGTAGTCCATTGTGCAATCCATCATGATGCCGGCCGGCAGAATGGGTGACGATGAGCCGCCAGGAATCACGGCTTTAAGCTGGCGCCCCTTGCGCACGCCGCCCGCGATTTCGAGCAACTTGGAAAACGGTGTGCCCATCGGGATTTCGTAGTTGCCGGGCAACTCCACGTCACCGCTGATGGAATAGATCTTGGTGCCGCCATTGTTGGGCTTGCCACACTCCAAATAAGCCGGCCCGCCGTTGCGGATGATCCATGGCACGGCAGCAAAAGTTTCCGTGTTGTTGATGGTGGTTGGCTTTCCGTACAGCCCAAAGCTGGCCGGAAACGGTGGCTTGAAACGGGGCTGGCCCTTCTTGCCTTCAAGCGACTCCAGCAGCGCAGTCTCTTCGCCGCAGATATAGGCACCAAAACCATGGGCCGCATGCAACTGGAAACTGAAACTGCTGCCCAGAATGTTGTTGCCCAGCAGGCCGGCGGCACGCGCCTCTTCCAGCGCCTCTTCAAAACGGTCATAGCTTTGGAAGATTTCGCCGTGAATGTAGTTGTAGCCCACCGAAATGCCCATCGCGTACGCGGCAATGATCATGCCCTCGATGACGATATGGGGGTTGAACTGAAGGATATCGCGGTCTTTGCAGGTACCAGGCTCGCCCTCATCGGAATTGCAGACCAGGTATTTTTGTCCGGGAAACTGGCGCGGCATGAAGCTCCACTTGAGCCCCGTCGGGAAACCGGCACCGCCTCGCCCGCGCAAGGAAGATTCCTTGACCGTTGCAATCACCTGGTCTTGCGTCAAACCCTCACCACCGTCCTTTGCAAGGATCTTGCGCAACGCTTGATAGCCACCGCGTGCTTCATAGTCCCTCAGACGCCAGTTGGTGCCATTCAATCCAGCGTAGATCTGCGGATTGATGTGCCGATCGTGAAAGCAGGTTTGCACACCTGTGGCCTGAAACTGGGCAAGGATTTTCTCGGCCATCATCATTTGTCCTCCGCCGCGCGCAGGCCGTCCACCAGCTGGTCGAGTTTGTCGTTGCTCATGAAGCTGCACATCGTCCGGTCGTTCACCAGCAAAACGGGGGAATCTGCGCACGCACCCAGGCATTCACACTGCTGCAGGGTGAACATGCCGTCCGGCGTCGTGTCGCCCATGCGGATACCCAACTTCTGTTCAAGATGCTCAAGAGCCCTTCCGCCATCGCGCAACTGGCATGGCAGATTCGTGCAAACGTTGAGCTTGTACTTGCCAACAGGCTGCTGGTTGTACATGTTGTAGAAGGTGGTGACTTCGTGCACGGCAATCGGTGCCATGCCGAGATAGTCGGCCACGATCTGCTCACTCTCGGTGCTTACGTAGCCGATTTCCTGCTGGACGATGGCCAGGCACGCCATGACAGCGGACTGTTTTTGATCCGAGGGGTATTTCGCGACTTCCCTGGCAAAGCGTGCCCTGGTTGCATCGGAAATCGTTTGAGAAACAGCTTCTGAGATCATCGGTCAATCTCTCCAAACACAATATCCATAGTGCCGATCACGGCTACGACGTCGGCAATCATGTGACCGCCAGCCAGCTCATTCAGGCCGGCCAGATGCGCGAAACCTGGCGGTCGGATTTTCAGGCGGTAAGGCTTGTTGGCGCCATCGCTCACGATGTAAATGCCAAACTCGCCCTTGGGATGTTCCACGGCCGCGTAAGCTTCGCCTTCAGGCACGTGAAAGCCTTCGGTAAACAGCTTGAAATGGTGGATCAACTCTTCCATGTTGGATTTCATGGATTCGCGATCGGGAGCGGCCACCTTGTGGTTATCTGTGATCACCGGGCCGGGGTTGACGCGCAGCCAGTCGACACACTGCTTGATGATGTTATTGGACTGCTTCATCTCCTCCATGCGAACCAGATAACGATCGTAACAATCGCCGGTTTTGCCAACAGGAATATCGAAGTCCATGCGATCGTAAACATCGTAGGGTTGCTTCTTGCGCAAATCCCATGCGACTCCTGAGCCGCGCAGCATGGCACCGGTAAAGCCCATGTTCAGGGCACGCTCTGCGGTCACCACCCCAATACCCACCGTACGCTGTTTCCAGATCCGGTTTTCCGTGAGGAGCGTGTGATATTCGCCCAGATAGGTCGGGAAACGCTGGGTGAAATCTTCAATGAAGTCCAGCAGGGAACCCTGGCGATTGCTGTTGAGTTCTGCAATACCCTTGGCATTGCGAATCTTGTTCGCCTTGTACTGGGGCATGGTGTCGGGCAGATCCCGGTACACACCACCCGGACGGAAGTACGCCGCATGCATGCGGGCGCCGCTGACCGCCTCGTACATGTCAAACAGATCCTCGCGCTCGCGAAATGTGTAGATCAGAATGGTGGAGCTGCCGCAATCGTTTCCGTGCGATCCCAGCCACATCAGATGGTTGAGCAGACGGGTGATCTCGGCAAACATCACGCGGATGTACTGGGCCCGCACGGGCACGTCAATGCCGAGCAGCTTCTCGATGGCCAGACAGTAGGCATGCTCGTTGCACATCATCGACACGTAATCGAGCCGATCCATGTAGGGCAATGACTGGATGAAGGTCTTGCTTTCCGCCAGCTTCTCGGTGGCCCGATGCAGCAGGCCAATGTGTGGATCAGCGCGCTGGACCACCTCGCCGTCGAGCTCCAGCACCAGACGCAAAACGCCGTGGGCGGCCGGGTGTTGCGGTCCAAAATTCAGGGTGTAATTTTTTATTTCAGCCATGACACATACTGCCTAGTGCAGGCCTCCGTAGTTGTCTTCACGAATGATGCGCGGCGTGATTTCGCGCGGCTCAATCGTGACGGGCTGATAAACGACACGTCGACTCTCCGCGTCATAGCGCATCTCGACATGACCACTCAAAGGGAAGTCCTTGCGGAACGGATGGCCGATGAAGCCGTAATCCGTCAGAATGCGACGCAAATCGTTGTGACCCTCAAACACTATGCCGAACAGGTCAAACGCTTCGCGCTCGAACCAGTTGGCGGAATTCCAGATGTCCGTCACCGAGGCCACCAATGGAAAATCATCATCCGGGGCGAACACCTTCAACCGGACCCGCTGATTCAGACTGACGGACAGCAAGTGCAGCACCACGCAGTAGCGCGAACCTTCAAGGCCACCGCCCTTGTATTCGGAATAGTCCACGCCGCACAAGTCCATCAGCTGCTCGAAACAGCAGCCCGGTGCATCACGCAGAGTTTTGGCGACATCGAGGTAGTCAGCGGCGGCGACCACCACAGTCACCTCACCCAATGCAACATGGATGTGACGGACCTTGTCACCGAGTGCGGCAGCAATGGTGTCTTTAAGAGCGCCTGGATTTACAGCAAAAACAGTCATCACAATCCTTCAGGCACGTGCAATCGTCTGCGTGCGGCGAATCTTTTGCTGCAACTGCATGATGCCGTACAGAAGGGCTTCGGCGGTCGGCGGGCAACCGGGCACATACACATCGACCGGCACGATGCGGTCGCAGCCCCGTACCACCGAATAACTGTAGTGGTAATAGCCACCGCCATTGGCACATGAACCCATGCTGATGACCCAGCGCGGCTCGGACATCTGGTCGTAGACCTTGCGCAACGCAGGCGCCATCTTGTTGCACAGCGTGCCGGCCACGATCATCAGGTCGGACTGGCGCGGACTCGCACGGAAGACCTCGGCACCAAAGCGGCTGATATCGTACCGTGCGGCTGCCGCATGCATCATCTCAACTGCGCAGCAAGCCAGACCGAAAGTCATGGGCCAGACGGAACCCGTCTTCGCCCAGTTCATCACCGAGTCGTAACTGGTGGTGACAAAGCCCTCTTTCAAAACACCTTCAATCATTCCGCTACTCCCAGTCCAGTGCGCCTTTTTGCCACATGTAAACGAACCCAATGGCAAGAACAAGCACAAACTCTGCACCAATCAAAAACCCAAGCAGGCCGGTATCCTTGAGCGACACCGCCCACGGAAACAAGAATGCCGTCTCCAGATCGAACAAGATAAACAGAATGGCCACCAGGTAGTAGCGCACGTCGAATTTCATGCGGGCATCTTCGAAAGCTTCGAAGCCGCATTCGTAAGGGGAGTTTTTCGCGGGATCGGGCCGATTCGGCCCCAGAAAATAACCAAGCACCTGTGGGACAATGCCGACAGCGATGCCAACCAGGATGAACAAAAGGACTGGCAGATACTGATCAAGGTTCATCTGGAGATTCTGATCAAATTCTTTGCTTGCTGCATTGATCTGCAGCAAGCATATTTTTGTTTGGTGCCGTCGGCGAGACTCGAACTCGCACAGCTTTCGCCACTACCCCCTCAAGATAGCGTGTCTACCAATTTCACCACGACGGCGGCTTTTTTGTGTCTGGATTGCGTGAGGCAATCCCTGCGGATTTGGCTTTCCAGACAGACTTAGAGTTTACCCTGAAATCACCCGGTATTTGGACCGCAACCAGCAATTTCGGCGGCAATCACTTGGAAGGGATTTGCGCTGCACCAGACGCTGGCGTCGAAGGCACGACGGCCGTTGGCGCGGGCGCTGTCACCGCCGCACCCTCGAGCACACTGCCCGAGGTCGCCGCCGGACGCGCTGCACCAAAATAAGCGAGCATCAGGGTACAGACAAAGAACACAGTGGCCAGCACAGCCGTTGTTCGAGAGAGGAAGTTCGCACTGCCGGTGGCGCCAAACAGGCTGCCCGAGCCACCACTGCCGAAAGCGGCTCCCATGTCCGCACCCTTACCGTGCTGCACCAGAATCAGACCAATCATGGCCACCGCCGAAATCATCTGAACCGCAAGAAGAATAGTTAGAAAAACACTCATTAAATACTCCTAAATATGTAGCAACCAATCCCCTGAATCAGAGGGCAGAAGCAATAATTGATAAAAAATCCGGGGCTTTGAGCGAAGCACCGCCCACCAAGCCGCCGTCAATGTCAGGCTGCGCCAGCAACTGCGCTGCATTGGCGGCATTCATGCTGCCACCGTACAGGATGTGGATGCGATCCGCCTGGGGCGAGGCCGCTTTCAATTGCGCCCGCAGCACAGCATGCACCTGCTGTGCCTGCTCCGTGCTGGCCGTCTTGCCGGTGCCGATGGCCCACACGGGTTCATACGCCACCACGATCTCACTGATGCAATGGCCGTTGGCGTGAATCACCGCCGCAAGTTGACGCTTGACGACCTCTTCAGTCTTGCCGGCTTCACGCTCGGCCAGCGTCTCTCCCACACACACAATCGGCGTGATGCCACAGGCCAGCGCCCGCTGCGTTTTGGCCGCGACGAGAGCGTCGGTTTCGAAGTGGTACTCACGCCGTTCTGAGTGACCCACGATACAATAATGCACGCCAAATTCCTTGAGCATGTTGCCCGAGACTTCACCCGTGAAGGCACCCGACTCATGCTGGGAAACGTCTTGCGCCCCCAGATCAATTGAACTGCCAGCAACCAGCGCCTGCATTTGTGGCAGATACACCGATGGCACGCACAGCGCCACATGACAATTGGGCACGCCAAGCCCCGCCCGCAGCGCGGTCACCAAACCCTCGTTGGCAGCCAGGCTGCCGTTCATTTTCCAGTTGCCTGCGATCAGCTTCTTTTTCATGCCACACCCCAAGTCAAAACAATTTTTCCCACATGCTGGTTGGACTCCATCAGGGCATGCGCCTTGTAGGCATCCGGCGCCGCAAATGTGCTGTGAATCACCGGCTTGATACGGCCTTGCTCAATCAGTGGCCAGACATTTTTCAGTAGAGCCTGCGCAATGGCCGCCTTGAAGGCAATCGGCCGCGGCCGCAAAGTTGAGCCGGTCACCGTGAGCCGCCGACGCAGCACCTGACCGGCATTGATTTCGCTCTTGACGCCACCTTGCACCGCAATGATGACCAGGCGGCCATCCTCACTCAGACACTCGAGTTCTTTGGCCACATAGCTGCCGGCGACCATGTCAAGAATGACATTCACGCCCTGGCCGCTGGTCAGTCGCTTGACCTCGTCCTGGAAATCGTGCGTCTTGTGGTTGATGGCATGGTCGGCGCCAAGCGCCAGGCAGGCTGCGCACTTCTCGTCGCTGCCGGCCGTCACGATCACCTGCGCACCCATGGCTTTGGCCAGCTGGATGGCCGTCACGCCAATGCCGCTGGAGCCGCCCTGAATCAACAAGGTTTCACCTGACTGCAGACCGACGCGGTCAAACACATTGCTCCAGACCGTGAAGAAGGTCTCGGGCAAAGAAGCCGCTTCCAGGTCACTCAAGCCCTTGGGCACCGGCAGACACTGCCCGACCGGAGCCACGCAATATTCGGCGTAGCCGCCACCGGCGACCAAGGCGCACACCCGATCGCCCAGCTTGAAGCCATGGCGCAGGAGTTCCTGCGCATCGCCCTGCTCGATCACACCCGCCACCTCCAGGCCCGGAATATCCGAGGCACCCGGCGGCACCGGGTAGTTGCCCGTGCGTTGCAGCACATCCGGCCGGTTGACGCCGCTGGCCGAGACGCGAATGAGCAGCTCACCCGCGCCCGGTACCGGCATAGGTCGCTCACCCAGTCGCAGCACGTCGGGCGCACCAAACGAGGTTATTTCGATGGCTTTCATAGTCATTTCAGGCGATAGCCCCCGTGCTGTATGCGCGAGGCGCTATCAATTTCATAACAAGCGAAAAAACATCAAGCGTGGTCAGAGCCATTCTGGGCCGGACGGTCCAGCAGGGCCTTCATGGACAGCTTGACGCGGCCCTTCTCATCGGTCTCCATGACCTTGACCCGGATGATCTGGCCTTCCGACAGGTAGTCGCTGACCTTCTCGACACGCTCGTGTGCGATCTGGCTGATGTGCAGCAGACCGTCCTTGCCAGGCAGCAGGTTGACCAGCGCACCGAAGTCCAGGATCTTGGTGATCGGACCTTCGTAGATCTTGCCGATTTCCACTTCGGCCGTGATCTGCTCGATGCGGCGTTTGGCTTCCTCAGCCTTGGCTGGATCAGCCGACGCGATGGTGATGGTGCCATCTTCGTCGATGTTGATCTGGGTGCCGGTCTCTTCGGTCAGCGCACGGATGACGGAGCCACCCTTGCCGATCACATCACGGATCTTCTCCGGATTGATCTTCATGGTGAACAGGCGCGGTGCGAAGTTGGAGACTTCGGTCTTGGCCTCGGCCATGGCTTCCTGCATCTTGCCCAGGATGTGCATGCGCGCTTCCTTGGCCTGCGCCAGTGCCACTTGCATGATTTCCTTGGTAATGCCCTGGATCTTGATGTCCATCTGCAAGGCGGTGATGCCGTTGGTGGTACCGGCCACCTTGAAGTCCATGTCGCCCAGATGATCTTCATCGCCCAGGATGTCGGTCAGCACGGCGAAGCGGTTGTCTTCCTTGATCAGACCCATAGCGATGCCCGCCACGTGGGCTTTCATGGGCACGCCAGCATCCATCAGCGAGAGACAGCCGCCGCAGACCGAAGCCATCGACGAGGAGCCGTTGGACTCGGTGATTTCCGAGACCACGCGCATGGTGTAGGGGAACTCTTCCTTCGATGGCAGCACCGCCATCAAAGCCCGCTTGGCCAGACGGCCGTGGCCGATTTCGCGGCGCTTGGGCGTGCCCACGCGACCGGTTTCACCGGTGGCGAACGGAGGCATGTTGTAGTGCAGCATGAAGCGGTCTTCGTACTCACCCGCCAGGGCGTCGATGCGTTGTGCATCGCGCTCGGTGCCCAGGGTCGTGACCACCAGCGCTTGTGTTTCGCCACGCGTGAACAGGGCAGAGCCGTGGGTGCGGGGCAGCACGCTGTTGCGGATTTCGATGGCGCGCACAGTGCGTGTGTCACGGCCGTCAATACGGGGCTCGCCAGCCAGGATCTGGCTGCGAACAATCTTGGCTTCAATGTCAAACAGCATGCCTTCGACAGCAACCGCGTCAAACGCGACACCGTCGAGCTTCAGGTCGGCCATCACGACAGCGTAGGATTCGCGGCAGGCGCGGGTACGGGCCTGCTTGTTGCGGATCTGGTAGGCCGCCACGAGTTTGTCCTGGGCCAGCGCACCAACGCGGGCGATCAGCGCCTCGTTCTTGGCGGGGGCTTTCCAGTCCCACACCGGTTTGCCGGCATCACGCACCAGTTCGTGAATCGCGTTGATGGCGATGTTGCCCTGCTCATGGCCAAACACCACGGCGCCGAGCATGATCTCTTCGGACAATTGCTGGGCTTCGGACTCCACCATCAGCACGGCAGCTTCGGTACCGGCCACCACCAGGTCAAGAATGGAATCCTTGCGAGCGGTCTGACCGGGATTGAGCACGTATTCGCCGTTGACGTAGCCCACGCGGGCGGCACCGATCGGGCCACTGAATGGGATGCCACTGACGGACAGCGCTGCGCTGACAGCAATCAGGGCGGCAATGTCGGCGTCGACTTCGGGGTTCAGTGACAGGGTGTGAACCACCACGTGCACTTCATTGAAGAAACCTTCGGGGAACAACGGACGGATCGGGCGATCAATCAGGCGACTGGTCAGCGTTTCAAACTCGCTGGGACGGCCTTCGCGCTTGAAGAAGCTGCCGGGAATCTTGCCTGCGGCGTAGGTCTTCTCAAGGTAGTCGACGGTCAAGGGGAAGAAGTCCTGACCGGCTTTGCCTTCGGTCTTGGCAACCACAGTGGCCAGCACCACAGTGCCGTCCATGTCCAGCAGCACAGCGCCGGTGGATTGACGGGCGATCTCGCCGGTTTCCATGGTGACCGTGTTCTGGCCCCACTGGAACGTTTTGGTGACTTTGTTGAATATGCTCATTTTTATCTCCTGGTCAATTTGGGAAGTGCAGGCCACCTCGCCCGAGCCCGGATACAGCACCACAGAACACGATGCCATTCCAGAGAAATTCGATTCTAAATTTCTGTGGAATGACACAGCTTCGCTCCGTTTATGCCTTCTCCGAAGTAACAAACGCCTGAGCTAGTAACCTAACTCAGGCGTTCATCATTCGATGGATCGATTACTTGCGCAGACCCAGCTTGGCGATCAGTGCGGTGTAACGTTCAGCGTTTTTGGACTTCAAATAGTCCAGCAGCTTGCGGCGGCGGCTCACCATGCGCAACAGACCGCGGCGACCGTGGTGGTCTTTGGCGTGAGTCTTGAAGTGGGGGGTGAGTTCGTTGATACGGGCGGTCAGCAGAGCCACCTGGACTTCTGGGCTGCCTGTGTCGCCGGCCTGGCGTGCGTTGTCTTTGACGACAGCGGCTTTGATACTGGATGCGATCATTTCATTTTCCTGATGGTGTTGAACTTGCGTCAGGCGCTGGAACTGCCCCTGACGTGCGCTATTGCGGTGTGCAAAGCCTTTGGATTATAACCCGACGCCGGTTCGGCGGCATCCCAGGGCTAAACCGTTCCCGGCGTCGCTTGCTTCGCCAGCCAGCCCCGCAGGCGCTCCACGCCCTCCTCCAGGCGCTGCGCATCCTTTGAGGCAAAGCACCAGCGCAACCATCCCCGGGCCTCAGGCGCAAATGCGTCGCCCGGTGCCAGGCCCAGACCCGCCTCAACGACCAGCCGCTTGGCCGTCGTGAGTGAATCGTCGAAGCCCTCCAGCCGGAAAAAGGCGTACATGCCACCGCGCGCCGGCGCCACCTGCACGCCCGGCATCGCCTGCAACAGGGGAATCAGCGTGTCACGGCAGGCCTTCAGATGGGCCACGACCCGGGGCGTCACCTCGTCGGTTCGCCGCAGGGCGGCCACACCTGCCCGCTGCGTGAAGACGCTGGCGCACGAGGTGTTGAACTCGATCAGTTTGCCCATGTGATGCGTCATGCTGGGCGGCATCACCAGCCAGCCGAGCCGCCAGCCGGTCATGAGGAAACTCTTGGAAAAACTGTGCACCACCACCAGGCGGTCCTCGGGACCGGCCACATCCAGAAAGCTGGGCGCGCAGCCATTGCTTGTGGGCTCGTAATAGAGCCGCTCATAGACCTCATCCGCCAGTATCCAGGTTCCCGTGCCCCGGCAATGGTCCAGGATGCGCTGCTGCTCGTCACGGGTCAGCGTCCAGCCGGTCGGGTTGTTCGGCGCGTTGATGATCAGCACCTTGGTCGACGCTGTGACGGCTGCCAGCAGTGCCTGCATATCCAGCGTCCACGCGCCACCGACCGGGCTCAGCGCCACGCACTTGACGCGGGCCCCCATGATAGCGGGCTGCGCCGTCAGGTTCGGCCACACGGGCGTCACCGCCACCACCTCGTCGCCCGCATCCACCAGTTGCTGCATGGCCAGCATCAGCGCGTTGACGCCGCCGCTGGTGACGGCCACGCGATCCACGCCAATGGGGCCATGCCGCGCGCTCATGTAGTCCGAGATGGCCTCGCGCAACTCGGGCAGGCCCAGGTTGTGGGAATAGAAGGTCTCGCCGCGCTGCAGCGAATCGATGGCCGCCTGGCGAATGAAATCAGGCGTGACTTCGTCGCTCTCGCCAAACCAGAAAGCCAGCACATCGCTGCGTCCCATGCCGGCGTTGGCGACTTCGCGGATTCTGGATTCTTCGAGGTTCTGAATGACTTGGCGCATGGCGGCCTCAGGTTGGGAACAGGGTTACTGCGCGGGGCGCTGCATCTTGCAGCTGGTGGGCTGCTCGGCGCTGGCCGCGGCAATGGTCTTGATGACCCGAAACCCGTAACCCGAGCCTTCCACATCAAACTTCACGCCGGGGGCGCCCTGCCGGTCCATCATGCCCACCACCAGGGGTTGCTGAAACTGGTGATCGGACGCCCGCATCGCTCCGCTCTGCGAAGCAAAAGTGATGTTAGCCCTCTCCAGCTGGGCGGCAACAGCTATCGAATTGGTAGTACCGGCTTTTTCAATTGCCTGCGCCAATGACTCCACCATCAGCTGCATGCGCATGTGCACGTAGTCGTCGGCCGGCTTGGGGAAACGCTGGCGAAACGACTGGTAGAAGGCTTCACTTTGCGCCGTCTGCACATTGGGCAGCCAGTCAGCCACCGCCACCACCCGGCCAATACCGGCATCGCCAATGGCAGCCGGTGCGCCCAGCGCATTGCCGTAGAAGGTGTAGAACTTGCCCTCGAAGCCGACCTCTTTCGCCGCCTTGACGAGCAGCGTCAGGTCGTTGCCGAAATTGCCGGTGATCACCGCCTGCGCGCCGCTGGACTTGATCTTGGCCGCGTAGGGCAGGAAGTCCTTGACACGGCCGATCGGGTGCAGCTCTTCGCCGACCAGTTGCACGTCTGGGCGCAGCACGCCCAGCTGGCGTTTGGCTTCGCGCGCGACGGCATGGCCGAAGCTGTAGTCCTGGCCAATGATGTAGACACTCTTGAGGGCTTTGTCGTCCTTCAGCACCTCCATCAATGCGCTCATGCGCATGTCGGCGTGGGCGTCAAAGCGAAAGTGCCAGAAACTGCACTTCTCATTCGTCAAAATGGGATCGACCGCTGAATAGTTCAGAAACACCACGCGCTTGCCCGGCTCGCGCTCGTTGTGCTTGTTGATCGCCTCAATCAGGGCCGCCGCCGTCGCCGACGAGTTGCCCTGCATGATGAACTGCGCACCGTCGTCAATGGCCGACTTCAGCGCCGACAGGGCCTCCTCGGTCTGACCTTTGCTGTCGTAACGCTCCAGCGCCAGCGGACGCGCGCCGCCGCCGGCCACACCAAGCTTGACCCCACCGCGGGCGTTGACGCGCTCCATGGCCCAGATCAGGTTGCGAGACACCGCCTCGCCGGTGTTGCCAAACGGACCGCTCAAGCTTTCGATCATCGCGACCTTGATGGGGGCTGGCGTTGGCTGCGCCATCGCCAGGGTCGGCACACATAGCGCCACGGCCAGCAATTTCAAGGCCCAGCGGGGAAGAATAAACATATGGGAATCTCTCTTGAAAACCACCGCTTCACTCGCAGATTCGGTACAGGCGGCGATTCATGTTGAACGCCGCGCAGTGTACAAGGAGTTAAACCATGTTTTTTGCCACCACCGCCCCTGCCAGCTTGCGTCGTCAAGCCTATTCGCCTGCAGCTCGTTCCCTGGAGCGTTTCCTGTCCGAGGCGCAACGGGCCAGCCGTCAGACAGCATGCGCCGTCGCACAGGATGACAAGTCCTACACGCTGACCTTTGACGTACCCGGCATCGCGAAAGACCAGTTGAACATCGGCATTGAAGGCAACATTGTGCGGATCGAAACCCAGGCCGGCGCGCCACGCCAATACAAGCAAGCGTATGAACTGCCGCAGGACATCGACGTGACCACCAGCGAGGCCAGACTGGAGAACGGTGTGCTCACGCTCAAGCTCGGAAAACAAGTGCCGGTGAGCCGGGTGACCCAGTTGACGGTCAACTGATTTGCTATTAATACGATAGCTATACAGGAAATGAATACGTAGGCTAGCTGCCCATTTATAGTGAATCTAGCGGCCAGCGCGGTTTGACGTCGAAAGCGTACACCTCGCTGGCTGTTTGCTGTCCGGACTGCAGGCGCATGGCAGCCGCCATCGCAATCATGGCGCCGTTGTCGGTGCACAAATGCAGCTCCGGGTAATGCACCCGCACCTGGCGCCTGGCGCACTCGCTGTTCAGCTGTTCGCGCAGCATCCGGTTGGCGCCGACGCCGCCCGCCACCACCAGCCGCTTCAAACCGGCCTGATTCAGCGCCGCCAGTGACTTCTTCACCAGCACTTCCACGATCGCCGCCTGGGTGGATGCCGCCAGGTCGGCCAGCACGTTCGCGGGCAAGTCCGTGACCGCGCAGTCTTGCGCCAGCGCCAGCTTCTTCGCCTGCACCATCACCGCCGTCTTCAAGCCAGCAAACGAAAAATCAAGGTTTCCGCTGTGCAACAAGGGGCGTGGCAACTTGAACGCGGCAGGGTCACCTTGCTCGGCCAGTCTTGAAAGCGCCGGGCCACCCGGATAACCCAGGCCCAGCAGCTTGGCCGACTTGTCAAAAGCCTCACCCGCCGCGTCGTCAATCGTCTCGCCCAGCAGCGTGTAACGCCCGACCCCATCCACCCGCATCAATTGGGTGTGGCCGCCCGACACCAGCAGGGCGACGAACGGAAACTCCGGTGGATCGGCACTGAGAAAAGGCGACAGCAAGTGGCCTTCGAGGTGGTGCACACCCAGCACCGGCTTGCCCAGCGCCGCGCCCAGCGCGCACGCCACACCCGCCCCGACCAGCAAGGCCCCCGCCAGACCGGGACCACGGGTGAAGGCCACCACATCCACGTCGGCCAGGGTTCGTCCCGAGGAAGCAAGCACTTGTTCTGTCAGGGGCAGCACGCGGCGAATATGGTCGCGACTGGCCAGCTCGGGGACTACGCCGCCGTACGCCTGATGCATCTCGATCTGGCTGTAAAGGGCCTCCGCCAACAGCACCGGCACGCCGGCACCCTGTACCTCGACCAGCGCCACGCCCGTCTCATCGCACGAGGACTCAATCCCCAACACCCGCAAGTTTTTCACCATAGCGTCCGAGTTTAGGGGATGCACACCCTTCGCAAGCCGCGCGGAGGCGCCAATCTGGCGCGATTCTTGCATGAAAAACGGTATGAATGAAGCCCTCAAAATTGTCGTCGTCGCCCCCGATCTGGCCGTAGAGGACCAGAGCGATGACTACGCCATCAACCAGGCGGAGCGCTCCCGCAGCCTGCGCATTGGCCTGCTGGAGAACGGTTTCAACCTGGTGGCCGTGCTCCCGGCCGATGTGTTCTTGCAGGAGCGCATCGCCCAGTTGCAACCCGACATGATCATCGTGGACGCGGAGAGCGAGGCTCGCGACGCCCTGGAGCATGTGGTGATGGCAACCCGGGATGCGCGCCGCCCCATCGTCATGTTCACCAACGACAGCGACACCCGCCACGTGAAGGACGCCGTGGCCGCTGGCGTATCGGCTTATATCGTGGCCGGGCTCTCGAGCGAGCGCATCCGCCCCATTCTGGACGTGGCCATGGCGCGCTTCCAGCACGAACAGGCGCTGCGGCAGGAACTGGCCGCCACCAAGACCGAGTTGCAGGACCGCAAAGTCATTGACCGGGCCAAGGGCCTGCTGATGCAGCGCCAGGGCTTGAGCGAACAGGCCGCCTTTGAGAAGATGCGAAAAACCGCCATGGACAAAGGCCTGAAGCTGGCCGACGTGGCGCAGCGCATGCTCGATGTGATGGATCTGCTGGGCTGAGCCGCGCTGCCGTTCAATCCCTGTGGACTACTGGTCCTGGTCCCGGCTTCAGTCCCAAGCCGGCCAGATAGGTCTGCATCGCCATTTCGGCGACATCCACCAACTCAAAGGCCTGCGGGGCCAGCAACCAGGTATGGATGAGCCCCACCACCAGCGCATGCAAACCATGCGCCGCGGCCAATGGCGAAACCGGCAAGGGTGTCGCCCGACGCGCACTGGCGTCGCGCAGGCTGCGCTGCATGTGGCCCACCGCGTCGGCCTGAATCTGCAGTTGGCGCGTCTGCACTGCCAGCAGTTCATTGACGTACTCCACTTTGAGGGTGGCCACTTCAAAGACACGACGGGTCCGGTCGTCCGAGGCGATCTTGCGCACGGCGTCCAGAATCGCGCGCAGCAGTTCATCCAGGGGATCCAGTCCGCCGTCGTGTCCAACCTGGTGCAACGCCTCCTCCATGGGCAGGGTGACGCGCTCCATCATGGCGTTGAACAGATCCGCCTTGTTCTTGAAATGCCAGTAGATCGCCCCGCGGCTCACGCCCGCGGCCTGTGCAATGTCATGCAGGGAGGTGCGGCAAACGCCCTTTTCGGCAAACACATGCTCGGCCGCATCCAGCAGGCGAAGGCGGGTCGCGAGAGCTTCTTCTTTGGTGCAGCGAGCCATACGGGCGTCCTTCAAAAAATGGCAGGAATGGCACAGCATCCAGACTCATACATTCATCATTGTATGTATACTTTGACAATCGCGATGCTTTTGCACACCATGCAGCAGAAACCGATTTCTATCCCCCTCTTTCCGGAAAAACACCATGCCTGCACCTTGCACTCGGCTTGCCTTCGTTTCCCCTTTTCCTCAGCGCTCGTCCTGGCACAGCCGGCTGGCCTTGAGCGCCATCGGCCTGGCGGCCCTGCTGGCGGGCTGCGGTCAAAGCAGCACGGCACCGGCTGGCCCTGCGGGCGGCATGCCCCCGGCCGAAGTGGGCGTCGTCACCGTCACGCCGGGCGATGTGGGCCTGATCACTGAATTGCCTGGCCGGCTGGAAGCCTCGCGTGTGGCCCAGGTGCGGGCACGGGCCGCGGGCATTCTGCAAAAGCGCTTGTTTCGGGAAGGCAGCGACGTGAAAGCCGGTCAAGCTTTGTTCGAGATTGACGCCAGCCCTTACCAGGCCGCTTATGCCAGCGCCCAGGGCAGCCTGGCCAGAGCCGAGGCCAACCTGATGCAGGCCAGTGCGCAAGCCGAGCGCTACAAACCACTGGCAGAGGCCCAGGCCATCAGCCAGCAGGAGTTCGTGAACGCCCAGGCGGCCCGCAAACAGGCCGAGGCCGACGTCGCGATGGGCAAAGCCGCCGTGCAGACCGCCCGCATCAACCTGAATTACGCCACGGTGACGGCCCCGATCTCGGGCCGCATTGGCCGCTCACTGGTGACCGAAGGCGCCCTGGTGGGCCAGGGCGAAGCGACGCAGCTCGCTGTCATCCAGCAGATTGACCCGATGTACGTGAACTTCACGCAGTCGGCCGCCGAGGTGATGAAGCTGCGCCGGGCCATGGAGGGCGGCCAGCTCAAACGCGCCGGCACCGGCAATGCGGCGAGTGTTCGCGTGGTGCTGGAAGACGGCAGCGAATACGCGCGCCCGGGCAAGCTCTTGTTCTCGGACCTGACCGTCGACGCCACCACCGGCCAGATCACGCTGCGCGCCGAGGTGCCCAACCCGGGCGGCGCGCTGCTGCCCGGCCTGTACGTGCGCGTGCGGCTCGAGCAGGCCCAGGCCAGCAACGCGCTCACGCTGCCACAGCAGGCGGTAACGCGCTCACCGCAAGGCGATTCGGTCATGGTGGTCGGTGCCGACGGCAAAGTCAGTCCCCGCCCGGTCAAGGTCGGCGGCCAGCAGGGCGGCCAGTGGGTGATCCTGGAAGGCCTGAAGGCCGGCGAACAGGTGATGGTGGATGGCTTTCAGAAGCTGCGCGGCGACGCGCCGGTCAAGCCTGTGCCCTGGCAGGCACCCGGCAGCCAGTCGGCCGCACCTGCTGCACCGGCGGCTTCGTCAGCCACAGCACCGGTGGCGTCAGCGCCCGCCAGTGCGGCCTCCGGCGCAGCGCGTTAAGGAGCCGGCGTCATGGCAAAATTTTTCATCGACCGCCCCATCTTCGCGTGGGTGATTGCACTGTTCATCGTGGTGATGGGCGCCGTGGCCATCACGCAACTGCCGATTGCCCAGTACCCGCCGGTGGCCCCGCCATCGATCGTGATTTCAGCCTCCTACCCCGGCGCCTCGGCCAGGACGCTGGAAGAGAGCGTGATCTCGGTCATCGAGCAGGAAATGAACGGCTCGCCCGGCCTGATCTATATGGAGTCGGTCGCGCAGGCCAATGGCACAGGCCAGATCACGCTCAGCTTCCAGCCCGGCAGCAATGCCGACCTGGCCCAGGTGGACGTGCAGAACCGCCTGTCACGCGCCACGCCGCGTCTGCCTTCGGCGGTGACGCAACAGGGTGTGCGCGTGGACAAGTCGCGCAGCAACTTCCTGCTGTTTGCCATCCTCTCGTCGGATGACCCGGCCTGGGATCCGGTGGCGCTGGGCGACTATGCGTCGCGCAGCGTTGTGCCCGAGCTGCAGCGCCTGCCCGGCGTGGGCCAGGCGCAGTTGTTCGGCACTGAGCGCGCCATGCGCATCTGGATCGACCCGGCCAAGCTCATGGGCTTCAACCTCTCGGCCGCGGAGGTGACCGCTGCCATCCGCGCCCAGAACGCACAGGTATCCGCGGGCGAGATCGGCAGCCTGCCCAACGTCGCGGGCCAGGGCATTGCCGCCACCGTAGTGGTCAGCGGCCAGCTCTCCAGCATTGAGCAGTTCGGCAACGTGGTACTGCGTGCCAACGCCGATGGCTCCACCGTGCGCCTGAAAGACGTGGCACGCATTGAGTTGGGCGCCCAGACCTATGCCACCTCGGCACGGCTGAACGGCCAGCCCTCGACCGGCATCGGCGTCCAGCTCTCGCCGTCAGGCAATGCGCTGGCGACCGCCAAGGCGGTGCGCACCAAGATGCAGGAACTGGAACGCTTCTTCCCCAAGGGCATGAAATGGACCATTCCGTATGACAGCTCGCGTTTTGTCGACATCTCCATCCGGCAGGTGACGCAAACCCTGCTGGAAGCCGTGGCGCTGGTGTTTCTGGTGATGTTCCTGTTCCTGCAGAACTGGCGCTACACCATCATCCCGACCATCGTGGTACCGGTGGCGCTGCTGGGCACGTTTGCCACGCTGCTGGCACTGGGTTTTTCGATCAACGTGCTGACCATGTTCGGCATGGTGCTGGTGATCGGCATCGTGGTGGATGACGCCATTGTGGTGGTCGAAAACGTCGAGCGCATCATGAGCGAAGAAGGCTTGCCACCGCTGGAGGCCACGCGCAAGGCCATGGGTCAGATCTCCGGGGCCATCATCGGCGTGACGGTGGTGCTGATCGCGGTGTTCGTGCCATTGGCGTTCTTCAGTGGCTCGGTAGGCAACATCTACCGCCAGTTTTCAGCGGTGATGGGCGTGTCCATCGCGTTCTCGGCGTTCCTCGCGTTGTCGCTCACGCCGGCGCTGTGCGCCACGCTGCTCAAGCCGGTTGAGGCCGGCCACCACCACGAGAAGAAAGGTTTCTTCGGCTGGTTCAACCGCGGCTTTGCGCGCACAGCCAAAGGCTACGAAAGTGGCGTGGCCCGGCTGCTGCCGCGTGCCGCCCGCTACCTGGTGATCTATGGGGCCATCGTCGCCGCCGCCGCCGTGGTCTACCTGCGCCTGCCTACTTCCTTCCTGCCCAACGAGGACCAGGGCACGATGCTGGTGAACGTGCAGCTGCCACCCGGTGCCACCCAGGAGCGCACCCGTGCCGTGATGCAGCAGGTCGAAGGCTACATGCTCAAGCAGCCCGAGGTGCAGAGCATGGTCAGCGTGCTCGGCTTCAGCTTCTCGGGCCAGGGCCAGAATGCCGCGCTGGGGTTCATCACGCTCAAGGACTGGACCGAGCGCACCGGCCCCGGCAATTCGGCCCAGGCCGTGGCTGGCCGCGCCTTCGGCGCGCTCGGGGGCATTCGCGATGCGTTCATCTTCCCGTTAAGCCCGCCGCCGATTCCTGAGCTGGGGGCCTCCTCCGGCTTCAGCTTCCGCCTGCAGGACCGCGCAGGGCTGGGCCGCGACGCGCTGCTGGCCGCGCGCGGCCAGTTGCTGGGCCTGGCGGCACAAAGCAAAGTCATCACCCAGGTGCGACCTGACGGACTGGAAGACGCACCACAGTTGCAGCTGGACATTGACCGCAACAAGGCCAGCGCCCTGGGCGTCACCTATGACGCCATCAACAGCGCGATTTCCACTGCTCTGGGTTCCAGCTATGTGAACGACTTTCCCAATGCCGGGCGCCTGCAGCGGGTGGTGGTGCAGGCCGACGCACCCGCGCGCATGCAGCCCGAGGACCTGCTCAATCTCAATGTGCTCAACGGCCGGGGCCAGGCGGTGCCGCTCTCCAGCTTCGCCAGCACGCGCTGGATCACGGGCGCCATGCAGACCGTGCGCTACAACGGCTACCCCTCGATGCGCATCAGCGGCAGCGCCGCCCCGGGTCAAAGCACCGGGGCCGCCATGGCCGAGATGGAGCGCCTGGCGGCCCAGCTGCCACAGGGCTTCGGCTTTGAGTGGACCGGTCAATCGCGCGAAGAAAAACTGGCCGGCGCGCAGGCGCTCATCGTGTACGCCTTCGCCATCCTGGCCGTGTTCCTGTGCCTGGCGGCGCTGTATGAAAGCTGGACCATTCCGCTGGCGGTGATCCTGGTGGTGCCGCTGGGGGTGCTGGGCGTGCTGCTGGCCACGCTGCTGCGCGGCTACTCGAACGACGTCTACTTCCAGGTTGGCCTGATCACCATCATCGGCCTGTCGGCCAAGAACGCCATTTTGATCATCGAATTCGCCAAGGACCTGCAGGCCCAGGGCAAGAGCGTGATTGAATCGGCGCTGGCGGCCGCGCATCTGCGCTTCCGTCCGATCGTGATGACTTCGCTGGCCTTCACGCTGGGGGTGCTGCCGCTGGCGATTTCCTCGGGTGCGGGCTCGGCCAGCCAGCGGGCCATTGGCACCGGCGTGATCGGCGGCATCCTGGTCGGCACGGCGCTGGCGGTGGTGTTCGTGCCCATCTTCTTCGTCGTCGTGCGCAGCCTGTTCAAGGACACCGCCCGCCAGCACGAAATCCATGCGGCCCAGGCCGCCCACATGGGGGTGCACGGCACAAACCGATGAGCAAGACCAATCTTCACACACGTTCCATGAAGCTGCCCTCTTCCCGTTCTTCCCGATCCCTGCTGACCTTGGCCGCCGTTGCCACGCTGGCCGGCTGCTCGATGATCCCGACCTACGAACGCCCGGCCGCGCCCGTGGCTGCGCAGTGGCCCGTCCTCAGCGCCACGGCGACCAACGAAGCCACTGTCCCCGCCGCTGAGTTGGCGTGGCAGGACTTCATCGGCGACGCTTCCTTGCGCGAACTGATCCGCCTGGCGCTGGCCAACAACCGCGACCTGCGCGTGGCAGTGCTCAACATCGAGCAGGTGCGCGCGACCTACCAGATCCGCCGCGCCGACCAGTTTCCCACGCTCAACCTGGCGGCCACTGGCCTGCGCCAGCCCAAGACCGACGGCAGCGGTGGCATCGGCAGTGCCTACACCGCGGGCCTGGCGATGGCGTCGTGGGAAATTGATTTCTTTGGCCGCGTGGCCAGCCTGAAGGAATCGGCACTGGCGCAGTACCTGGCAACCGAGGAGGCACGCAAAGCGGCGCAGATCAGTCTGATCGCCGCCGTAGCCAACGCCTGGCTGAGCCTGCAGACCAACGACGAACTGTTGGCGTTGACGCAGCGCACGCTCGCCACGCGCGACGACTCGCTGCGCCTGACCAAGCTGCGCCTGGACAACGGCGCCGCCTCGGCGCTGGACTTCCGGCAGGCCGAATCGCTGACCGCGGCGGCCCGCGCCACCCTGGCCCAGCAGCGGCGGCTGCGGGCGCTGGACGTGAACGCGCTCACCCTGCTGGTGGGGCAGCCCCTGCCCGATGCGCTGCTGACCAGCGCGGGGGCCACATTCCGTGAAGTGCCAACGGGCCTGCCGTCCGACCTGCTTCAGCGCCGCCCGGACATCCGCCAGGCGGAGCAGCAGCTGATCGCGGCCAATGCCAGCATCGGCGCGGCGCGCGCGGCGTTCTTCCCGCGCATCTCGCTCACCGCCAGCGCGGGCTCGGCCAGCAGTGAGCTGGCGGGACTCTTCAAAGACGGCTCCTGGGGCTGGACGCTGGCGCCGCAGGCGCTGCTGCCGATCTTTGACGCCGGCCGCAACCAGGCCAACCTGAGCTCCGCCAAGGTCGGCCGTGACATCGCCGTGGCGCAGTACGAAAAAGCAATCCAGACCGCCTTTCGCGAAGTGGCCGACGCCCTGGCCGGGCGCGCCACGCTGGGCGAACAACTGCAAGCCCAGCAAGTTCAGAACGACGCCGAGGCCGACCGTTTCCGCCTGGCCGACCTGCGCTACCGCAACGGTGTTGCCAGCTACCTGGAACTGCTGGACGCGCAACGCTCGCTGTTCGGCGTCCAGCAGGCCGTGGCGCAAACCCGGCTGGCGTATTTGCAGAACCAGGTCGTGCTGTACAAGGCGCTGGGGGGTGGGGCGCCACCCCCCTCACCCTGAACCCGCACCTCCATTTTGGTGCACTGCACAACAACAGTGCACACCCATCCATCAAGCATCAAATACGGCCCTAGCCCTCATGCAACAAGCGAAGGTAGCTATTATTTAGATAGCAATTCGCCCTCCGAAAAAACTGGCATGGTCATTGCATAGATAACTCCGAGACCCGCAAGGGTCATGCGAGGGTTCTGGTCCAACGGCGGGCCGGGAACTTCGTAACCGGACAAAGGCGTCCCCACAAGCAGGCAGCGACAGACCCGTCGCACACCGGCTTCGTGCGGACGCCTTTTTTTGTTTGTTTTTTTTTCAGGAGTGTGCGATGACCGATCTTCTTAAAACCAGCCTCAGCCGCCGCGCTGTTTTGCAGACCGCCGCTGTCGGTGCCGTTGGCATCAGCCCGGCCCTGCGCACTGCTGTCTATGCCGCAGGCTCCGACGCGCCGGAAAAAACCGAAGTCAAGATCGGCTTCATTCCGCTGACCGACTGCGCCAGCGTGGTGATGGCCTCGGTACTGGGCATCGACAAGAAATATGGCGTCAAGATCATCCCGACCAAGGAAGCCAGCTGGGCCGGTGTGCGCGACAAACTGGTGACCGGTGAACTCGACTTTGCCCACGTGCTGTACGGCCTGATCTACGGCGTGCACCTGGGCGTGGGCGGCGCCAAGAAAGACATGGCGGTGCTGATGAACCTCAACCACAACGGCCAGGCCATCACCCTGTCCAAAAAGCTGGCTGACAAAGGCGCAGTGGACGGTGCGGGCCTGGCCAGGCTGATGGCGGCCGAGAAGCGTGAATACACCTTCGCCCAGACCTTCCCCACCGGCACGCATGCCATGTGGATGTACTACTGGCTGGCCGCAGCGGGCATTGACCCCATGAAGGACGCGCGCGCCATCGTGGTGCCACCACCGCTGTTGGTGGCCAACATGCGCGTGGGCAACATGGACGGCTTCTGCGTCGGCGAGCCCTGGAACCACCGCGCCATCATGGACGGCATCGGAGTGACCGCCAACACCACCCAGGACATCTGGAAGGACCACCCCGAGAAGACGCTGGGCACCACCGCCGACTTCGTCAAGAAAAATCCCAACACCTGCCGCGCCGTGATGATGGCGATCATGGAAGCCGGCCGCTGGATCGACGCGAGCCTGGCC
>NZ_JAUSLE010000084.1 GCF_030646845.1 Rhodoferax sp.
GGCGTCTTCTGCGCTGCGGCGCTTGGCGTCTATCGCCACCACGATGCACTGCGCGCCGTACTTGGCCGACGCGTCTTCAATCACCTGCGGATTAGCCAGTGCCGCCGAGTTGAAACTGGTTTTGTCCGCCCCGGCATTGAGCAGGCGGCGCACGTCCTCGACCGTGCGCACCCCGCCGCCGACGGTGAGCGGAATGAACACCTGGGACGCCACCGCTTCAATGATGTGCAATATCAAATCACGCTCGTCGCTGGTGGCGGTGATGTCAAGAAACGTCAGCTCATCGGCACCCTGATCGTTGTAGCGCGCGGCAATTTCAACCGGGTCGCCAGCATCGCGCAGTTCGGTGAAATTAACGCCCTTGACGACACGGCCGCCGGTCACGTCAAGGCAGGGAATGATGCGTTTAGCTAGCATGGATGAGCCCCCACGCTTGCCACTTCGTGTGCTGCGCTGCCCCCCGAGGGGGCCGCTGCGCCTGCGGCCCGGCAAAGCCGGTTCCGCGGCCCCTGCTTGAAAATGCTGCCCCAGAGTTCACCATCGCGGTCATCCGTTGAGTTCATCGGCGCGCGTCTGCGCCGCTTCAAAGTCGAGATCGCCACTGTAGATGGAGCGGCCGCAGATCACGCCATGAACGCCCTCTTCCTCCACCTCGCACAGCGCTTCAATATCGGCCATGTTGGACAGCCCGCCCGAGGCGATGACAGGAATCGTCAGCGCCTGCGCCAGCCTGACGGTGGCGTCAATGTTGATGCCGCTGAGCATGCCGTCCCGTCCGATATCGGTGTAGATGATGGACTCCACACCGTAGTCTTCAAACTTCTTGCCCAGGTCCACCACGTCATGACGGGTGAGCTTGCTCCAGCCGTCGGTGGCCACTTTGCCGTCCCGGGCATCCAGGCCCACGATGATGTGGCCGCCAAAGGCGGTGCAGGCGTCCTGCAGAAAACCAGGGTTCTTCACCGCTGCCGTGCCAATGATCACGTAACGCAGACCGGCATCCAGGTAGCGCTCGATCGTGTCCAGATCGCGGATGCCGCCGCCGAGCTGCACGTCGACCTCGTTGCCAACCTCTTTGAGAATCTTGCGAATGGCCAGCTCGTTTTTCGGGTGACCGGCAAACGCGCCATTCAGGTCCACCAGATGCAGGCGTCGCGCGCCTTTGGAAACCCAGGTGCGGGCCATCACGGCTGGATCTTCGCCAAAGGTGGTGGATTGGTCCATGTCGCCTTGTTTGAGGCGAACGCAGTGGCCATCTTTTAAGTCAATTGCGGGGATTAAAAGCATGATGCTTAAGGTTGGAGAGGAAGGATGGTTTCAACGGGCTCGGGATGAGCAGGATTATCAGGGGTTCCAGTGAAGGAAGTTCCGATAGAGAGACAGACCGTGTTCGGCACTTTTTTCAGGGTGGAACTGGGTCGCAAAAATATTGTCGCGGGCAATCGCCGAGCTGAAGCGGCTGCCATAGTCGGTCTCGCCGACGCTGTGGCGTGCATCTGATGGCCGGGCGTAAAAACTGTGCACAAAGTAGAAGTAGCTGCCATCCGGCACGTCACCCCAGACCGGGTGCGGTGCACCGCCGTGGTTGTTGCGGTAAACCTGGTTCCAGCCCATTTGCGGCACTTTGTAGCGGCTACCGTCGGGCTGCAACTGGCCGGCAAGCTCGAACTTGAGCACTTCGCCATGAATCAGGCCTAATCCAGGGGTGCCAACACCCACCGGGCCCTCGGCACTGTGGTCCAGCAGCATTTGCATGCCCACACAGACGCCAAACAGGGGTTTGCTGGCCGCCGCTTCCAGCACCGACGCTTGCAGACCCGACTCACGCAATTCACGCATGCAGTCCGGCATGGCGCCCTGACCGGGCAGCACCACGCGCTCGCAGGCCCGCACTTCGTCCGGGTTGGCCGTAATCACCACCCGGTAGCCGGTGCCGGCCGCCGCGGCCTGCACCGCCTGCGACACCGAACGCAGGTTGCCCATACCGTAATCGACCACAGCCACGGTTTTCTCACGTCCACCACTTACTATCAAATTCATAGCTACTTACGCAATACCGACGGGGGCTAGAGGCCTATATGGCATAGAAACCTACAAAGACCCCTTGGTCGATGGAATGGTGCCCAGGGCGCGCGCATCAAACTCCAGCGCCGCGCGCAGGGCCCGGGCGAAAGCCTTGAACACGGTCTCGGCCTGGTGGTGGGCGTTCTCGCCGCGCAGGTTGTCGATGTGCAGCGTGACAAAGGCATGGTTCACAAAGCCCTGAAAAAATTCATGCGCCAGCTGGCTGTCGAAGGTGCCGATGATGCCGCTCTTGAAGGGCACGTTCATGATCAGGCCGGGGCGGCCGGACAGGTCAATGACGACGCGGGAGAGCGCCTCGTCCAGCGGGACATAGGCGTGACCATAGCGGCGAATGCCTTTTTTATCGCCCACGGCCTTGTGCACGGCCTGGCCGAATGCAATGCCCACGTCTTCCACCGTGTGGTGACCATCAATGTGCAGGTCCCCATCCGCCTGAATGTCCAGGTCGATCATGCCGTGGCGCGCGATCTGGTCCAGCATGTGATCAAAAAAGCCAATGCCCGTGTGCAGCCGGGCCTGGCCCGTGCCGTCCAGGTTAAGTTTGACCGTGATTTTTGTCTCGGCCGTGTTGCGGGACACTTCAGCCGTGCGTGGCGCCGGGATGGATGTGATGGTGGAGGTCGTCATAGTGATTCTCGAAGGGCCGCGAGCATGAGCCGGTTCTCGTCGGCGGTGCCGACGGTCAGGCGCAGGCAGTTGGCCAGCAGTGGGTGCATTTTAGAAACGTTCTTGACCAGTACCTTGCGCATCCGCATGCCTTCAAAAGTTTTTTGCGCGTCAGGCACCCGCAGCAGAATCATGTTGGCATCGCTGGGATAGACCCGCACGCCGGGCAAAAGCGCCAACGCTTCTAAAAGCATAGCACGCTGCGCACGTATCTCAAGGGCCTGGGCCGCAAAAACCTCATGATGCTCAAGCGCAAACAGGGCGCACTCGCAGTTCAGCACGCTGATGTTGTAGGGCGGGCGCACCTTGTCGATCTCGGCGATCAGCGCCTGCGGCCCCATCATGTACCCGAGCCGCACACCCGCCAGACCGAATTTGCTCAGGGTGCGCATCAGCAGCACATGGCTGTGGCGCGCCAGCCTGTCGATGTAGCTTTTGCTGGAAAACGGCTGGTAGGCCTCGTCCATCACGACCAGGCCGCCCTGCGCGCCCACGGCCAGGATGATCTTCTCGATCACCGCGTCGTCCCACAGATTGGCGGTGGGATTGTTCGGGTAGGCCAGATAGGTGATGGCGGGCTGGTGCTGCGCGATGGCGGCCAGCATGGCAGGCTCGTCCAGCTCGAAATCGGCCGTGAGCGGCACGCCATGAAAGCCAAGCCCCTGCAACTGCGCGCTCATGGCATACATCACAAAGCCGGGCACCGGCGCCAGCACGCCGGCGCGTCTGAAGCCATTCTCCGCGCCCGGCGGCACGGCGCAAGCCAGCGCCAGCAGGCTGATCAGTTCATCCGAGCCATTGCCCAGCATGATGTCAAAGCCCTCGGGCATACCGGCATAAGCGGCCAGCGCGTGGCGCAGGTCATTGACACGGCCATCGGGGTAGCGGTTCAGCGCGAGCGCGCCCAGACGTTGCCCCAACGCGACCTGCAATGCGGGCGGCAAACGATGCGGGTTCTCCATGGCGTCGAGTTTGACCATGCCCGCCGAGTCCTGGATGGCATAGGCGTGCATGGACTGCACGTCCTGACGAAAGATGCTCGCCCCCACGCTTGTCGCTTCGCGTACTGCGCTGCCCCCCGAGGGAGCCTTCGCGCCTTGGGGCAGCCCGGCGGCGCTCATGCCCGCATTCGCACTTGTCGCTTCGTGTCCAGCATTTTTCATTTCGTCACCCGCATCGGGGGTACAGACGCCAGGCGCAACTCGGCCGCGCGGGCATGCGCCTGCAGGCCTTCGCCGTAGGCCAGCTCAGCGGCGATGCGGCCCAGCGTCTGGGCGCCCGCTTCGCTCACCTCGATCAGGCTGGAGCGCTTCTGGAAATCGTACACACCCAGGGGGCTGGAAAAGCGTGCCGTGCCGCTGGTCGGCAGCACGTGGTTGGGGCCGGCACAGTAGTCGCCCAGCGATTCACTGGTGTAGGCGCCCAGAAAAATGGCGCCCGCATGCTTGAGCAGCGGCTCCCAGCGGTGCGGGTCACGGCTGGACACCTCCAGGTGCTCCGGCGCAATGCGGTTGCTGATGTCGCAGGCCTCTTCCATGCTGCGGGTATGAATCAAGGCGCCGCGGCCATTGAGCGACTTGGCGATGATCTCTGCCCGCGGCATGGCGGGCAGCAGGCGGTTGATGGCGTCCTGCACCTGCGCGATGTAGGCCGCGTCAGGACACAGCAGAATGCTCTGCGCCAACTCGTCGTGCTCGGCCTGGCTGAACAGGTCCATCGCCACCCAATCGGGCGGCGTGCTGCCGTCCGCCAGCACCAGAATCTCGCTCGGCCCGGCAATCATGTCGATGCCGACGGTGCCGAAGACACGGCGCTTGGCGGCGGCCACATAGGCATTGCCGGGGCCAGTGATCTTGTGCACCGCAGGAATGGTTTGCGTGCCGTAAGCCAGGGCTGCCACGGCCTGCGCCCCTCCGATGGTGAATGCGCGGGTGACACCCGCTGCATAGGCGGCAGCCAGCACCAGCGGGTTCTTCTCGCCCTTCGGCGTGGGCACCACCATGATGATTTCACCCACACCCGCCACATGCGCGGGGATGGCGTTCATCAACACCGAGGAGGGATAGGCCGCTTTGCCACCGGGCACATAGATGCCGACGCGGTCCAGCGGCGTGACTTTCTGGCCCAGCAAGGTGCCGTCCTCGTCGCGGTAGCTCCAGCTTTCACCGCTGGCCTTTTTCTGCGCTTCATGGTAGCTGCGCACCCGCTGTGCGGCCGCTTGCAGGGCATCACGCTGGGCAGCAGGAATCGCCTCGAAGGCGGCCTTCAGTTCGGCCTGTGTCAGTTCCAGCCCGGCCACCGTCGCGGCTTGCAGACCATCAAAACGCGCGGTGTACTCCAGCACCGCCGCATCACCGCGCTGCTGCACATCCGCCAGAATATCGGCCACCCGCTGCTCGATCGCGGCATCGGCATCGGCCGACCAATGCAGGCGCGCCTTGAAGTCAGCATCAAATGTGCTGTCAGCCGTGGATAGATGGGCGGGAGTAGCTATAAAAGTCATAGCAATCTAATAAGATAAATGGCCTGGGTTATTTGGCAACGGCGGAGGCAAAGGCATCGATGATCTTGCGAATCGGCGCCTGTTTCAACTTGAGCGCCGCCTGGTTGACCACCAGCCGCGAGCTGATGTCCATGATGTGCTCGACCTCGACCAGATGGTTGGCCTTGAGCGTATTGCCGGTAGAGACCAGATCGACAATCGCATCCGCCAGCCCGACCAGGGGCGCCAGCTCCATGCTGCCGTAAAGCTTGATCAAGTCCACGTGCACGCCCTTGGCGGCGAAAAATTCGCGGGCAATTGCCACGTACTTGGTGGCCACCTTCAGACGCGAGCCCTGCTTCACGGCAGACGCGTAGTCAAAATCGGCGCGCACCGCCACGCTGATGCGGCACTTGGCAATCTGCAGATCCAGCGGCTGGTAAAGACCATCGCTGCCATGCTCCAGCAGTGTGTCTTTGCCGGTGATGCCCAAGTCCGCACCGCCGTATTGCACGTAGGTCGGCACATCGGTGGCGCGCACCACCAGCACGCGCACATCGGGCTGATTGGTCGCGAGGATGAGCTTGCGCGATTTTTCAGGATCTTCCAGCACCTCAATGCCAGCAGCCCGCAGCAGGGGCAAGGTCTCTTCGAAAATCCGCCCTTTGGACAAAGCCAGTGTGATCATTTCACTCTCTCAATATCGGCACCCAGGCCACGCAGCTTGGCTTCCATCTGGTCGTAACCCCGGTCCAGATGGTAGATGCGGTCCACCACGGTTTCACCAGCGGCCACCAGGCCAGCAATCACCAGACTGGCAGAAGCACGCAGATCGGTGGCCATCACCGTGGCGCCCGAGAGCTTTTCGACACCTTCCACCACCGCCACCTTGCCATCAATCTGGATGTTGGCACCCAGGCGCACCATTTCATTCACGTGCATGAAACGGTTCTCGAAAATGGTCTCGGTCACCTTGGCCGTGCCATGCGAAATGCAATTGAGCGCCATGAACTGCGCCTGCATGTCGGTCGGGAAACCCGGGTACTCGGTGGTGCGAAAACTCTGCGCCTTGAGGCGGCCCTGGGACTGGACCCGGATGCCACCGTCCACCGGCGTGACTGTGGCCCCGGCATCGCGCAACTTTTCCACCACGGCTTCCAGGTGCTCTGCCCGGCCATGCCGCAGCAGCACATCGCCACCGGTCGCGGCCACCGCACAGAGGAAGGTGCCCGTCTCGATCCGGTCAGCCACCACCTGGTGCGCACAGCCATGCAGCTTCTCGACCCCCTGGATGCGAATGCGGCTGGTGCCGTGCCCTTCAATCTTCGCCCCCATCTTGATCAGCATTTCGGCCAAATCAGGAATCTCGGGCTCCTGCGCCGCATTCTCCAGAATGGTCTCGCCTTCGGCCAGGCATGCGGCCATCAGGAAGTTTTCAGTGCCGGTGACAGTGACCATGTCAGTCGCAATCCGTGCACCTTTCAGGCGTGTCCAGCCCTTGGGCAATCTGGCGATCATGTAGCCATGCTCGACCACAATCTCGGCACCCATGGCGGTCATGCCCTTGATGTGCTGGTCCACCGGCCGTGAACCAATGGCGCAGCCGCCCGGCAAGGACACCGTGGCCTCGCCAAAACGCGCCAGCAGGGGACCCAGCGCCAACACCGAAGCGCGCATGGTCTTGACCAGCTCATAGGGCGCTTCCGGCGAGCTCAGCGACCCGGCGTTCACGGTGACGACACCGTCATCGCTGCGCTCAACACCGACACCCATGTTGCGAATCAGCTTGAGCATGGTGGACACATCCTGCAAGCGTGGCACGTTGCTCAGGGTCACCGGCTCCGCCGTCAGCAGACAGGCACACAACTCTGGCAAAGCAGCGTTCTTGGCACCAGAGATGAAAACATCCCCGTGCAACTGCCGGCCGCCGCGAATCAGTAATTTATCCATACGGTCAGGCCTGCTGCGCGGCCCACTCGGCCGGCGTGAAAGTCTTCATCGACAGGGCATGCACCTCGTCGTTCTGCATCTTCGTGCCCAGCGTGGCGTACACCTGCTGATGCCGCTGGATCGCGCGCCGGCCTTCAAATTCGGCGGAAACGATCGTGGCATACCAGTGGCGGCCGTCGCCCTCAAGCTCGATGTGCTCGCATTTGATGCCAGCCGCAATCATGTTTTTGATCTGGTCTGCAGTCATGTCAACAATCCAAAAAGTAAAAAAAACAATTCAACCGCGAATCTTGTAGCCTGTGCGAAGCAGGTACATCGCAATCACGCTCACCACAGCCAGCGCGACACCCACCACGCACAGGCTCAACCACGGCGACACATCGCTCACGCCGAAAAATCCGTAGCGAAAACCGTCAATCATGTAAAAAAACGGGTTGAGATGGCTCACGTTCTGCCAGAACGCTGGCAGTGAATGAATGGAATAGAAAACGCCACTCAAAAAGGTCATGGGCATGACGACAAAATTTTGAAAGGCGGCCAGTTGATCAAACTTCTCGGCCCACAAGCCGGCGATCAGACCCAGGGTGCCCATCAGCGCGGCGCCCATCACGGCAAAAGCTGCTATCCACAGCGGCGCCGCAAAACTGACATCGGTAAACAGGGCGGAAACCGCAAACACGCCCAAGCCAACGACCAGACCCCGAATCACGGCCGCCCCCACATACGCCACAAACCAGTTCATGTACGAGAGTGGCGTCAGCATCAGAAACACGAGGTTGCCCATGACTTTGCTCATGATCAATGACGACGAGCTGTTGGCAAATGCGTTTTGCAGCAGGCTCATCATGGCCAGACCCGGCACCAGAAAAGCGGTATAGCTGACCTTGTCGTAGACCTTGACATGGGCTTCCAGGGCGTGCCCGAAGATCAGCAGATACAGCATCGCGGTCAGCACCGGACCCGCAACGGTCTGAAAGGCCACCTTCCAGAAGCGCAGCACTTCCTTGTACAACAGGGTTTGCCAGCCCGTCATGCTGCAAACTCCGCGGCCAATTCATGTTTCTTCATCACGTCCAGAAAGACATCTTCCAGATCGGCCTTGCGTATCTCCACATCGTGCGCCACCAGGCCCGCTTCGCGCACTGCGGCCAGGTACTGTTCAATTTCCAGGGCATCGTGCGCGGGGAACTGAACAATTCGCCCGGTAATTCTGGCCTTGTCCGCCAACACCTTGGGCAGCTGGCCGTCGACCTTGAAACGGAGCACGTTGCTGGAGGCCGCCTTCAACAGTTCGCTGGTGTGGTCCAGGGCCACGATCCGGCCCGACTTGAGCATGGCAATACGGCCGCACAAGGCTTCCGCCTCCTCCAGGTAGTGGGTGGTCAACAAGACCGTGTGCCCCTGCTTGTTGAGCTTGGCAATGAATTGCCACAAAGTCTGGCGCAACTCCACGTCGACACCGGCAGTGGGCTCATCCAGCACGATCACGGGCGGCTTGTGCACCAGCGCCTGCGCCACCAATACGCGCCGCTTCATGCCGCCTGACAGCTGACGCATGTTGGCGCCCGCCTTGTCGGTCAGGCCCAGGCTGTCGAGCAACTCATCGATCCAGGGATCGTTGTTCTTGATGCCAAAGTAGCCCGACTGAAAACGCAGCGCTTCCCGCACGTTGAAAAACGGGTCAAACACCAGCTCTTGCGGAACGACCCCCAGACTACGGCGCGCGAGGGCATAGTCAAGGTGCACATCATGACCCAGCACCGACACTTTGCCTGAATTGGCCCGTGAGAGACCGGCCAAAATGCTGATCATGGTGGTCTTGCCGGCGCCATTGGGACCCAGCAGACCGAAAAATTCACCCTCTTCAATGTCAAGGCTGACGCGGTCGAGCGCAAGAAAAGTGCTGCCTTTGGGTCCGCGTGGGGAAGGATAGACCTTGGAGACGGACTGGAAAGAAATTGCGGGCATGGGAGTCCGCTATTTTATGGGTGTCAACGGCGTGGCGGGCAACAACTCATCAATGCCGTACAGACTGGCCAGATCACCCAGGCGGGCGGGCAAGCCGCGGATGGAAAAACGCTTGCCCACAGCCAGGGTCTCGCGCCGGAACTCCAGCAGAACCGCCAGCGCCGCCGAATCGAATCGGCTCAGTGCCGTGGCGTCAACCACCACGTCCGGACCCGATTGGGCGCGCAAGCCCTGTACCAGCATGCGCAGGCATGCGGTGGCTTGGGATTGCGTCAGCTCATTTGGCAAGACCAGCACAATCAACCCTTCTTGGCGCTGGCGTTGGCCTTGTTGCGGTCCACCAGGGTGGTGATCAAGCCATTGAGGCCCTTGGCATTGATTTCCTGGGCAAACTGGCTGCGGTAGGTTTCAACCAGCCACACACCCAACACGTTCAGGTTATAGATTTTCCAGCCGGCGCCCTCACCAGGCGTTTTTTCCAGCTTGTAATCCAGTTGAATGGGGTCGCCCCTTCCTTTGACCTCGGTACGAACCACCACTTCTTTGTCTTCTGCAGCCGCACGCAAGGGCTTGACGACAATGACCTGATCACTGACCTGCGTCAGCGCGCCCGCATAGGTACGCACCAGCAATATCTTGAACTCGTCCTGCAAGCGTTTCTTCTGCTCCGGTGTAGCTTGCCGCCAGGCCGGTCCGACCGCGGATGCCGTCATGCGCGGGAAATTGACGTTTGGCATGATCTTGTTGTCCACCAGCACAACAATCTGCGACACATCCCCACTCTGGATGGTCTTGTCCGCCTTGATGCTGTCCAGCACGTCTGTCGACAAGCGTTTGATCAGGACATCTGGCGCTTCATCTGCGGCACTCACTGGCAGGGCCAGCAGGCTTGATGCGCTCAAAGCAAGCCCGACAAAAAGGTGACTCAATAAACGACGATTCATGGCTTTGCCCTCTCTTCTCCGGAAACTCCGGAATTGTTTAACGTTTCAGCCCGTGGTCGGGCCAGATCCTGTTGCGACGGCACAGCATCCAGACTCTCTTCCTCTGGCGGGTTGCCATCGAAAATCGAACTGCGGCGGCTCTGAAGAAAGGCATCGCGCGTGAACGAGTATTTGTCCAGCGCAGCCTCCTCCAGCAGGCCGGTGACTCTGAGCAAACCGGCCCGGTTGTCAACGACTCTCACCGCTTTCGCGGTGTTGCGGGTCGGAACGTGCTCGATGTTGGAGACAATATCGCCCATCATGTCAACAGGCAGAGCCACGGTGTCGCGCAAGGTCGAAGGCCCAAGCAAGGGAAGCACGAGATAAGGGCCCGGCGCAACGCCCCAATAACCCAGCGTGTGCCCGAAATCCTTGGTGTGTTTGTCGATGTTCATCTCGCTCGCCACGTCAAGAATGCCGCCCAGGCCGAGGAATGTATTGACGCCAAAACGAACCAGACTTTCTGCTGCCGCTTGCCCCTTCAACTGCAAGGCATTGTTCACAAACGACCAAGCATCTTCCAGATTGCCAAAAAAATTGCCGACGCCCCGGCGCACCGGCCCCGGCAGGACGTCCCGATACGCCGTGGCAACGGGCTTGAGGACTGCCTTGTCGAGCGCATCGTTGAACCGATAAACCCCACGATTGAACGGTTCAAGCGGGTCGCCCGGATTGGCGTTAGGCCCGGTTGCACAGCCACCCAGCAGGAAAAAAACCAGCAGCGCGCCGATCCACCGGACGCCACCGGCGCCCGAACCACCCATGCGGTACATACTCAGATTGACCATCATTTCTTGGCCTTGCTCCCATTGGCAGAGGCCGAGTCGGCGGTCTTGCTGTACAGGAACTGACCAATCAGGTTCTCCAGCACCACGGCCGATTGGGTACTGGAAATGGTATCGCCCGCCACCAGTACCTTTTCATCAGCACCGGCCTCAAGCCCCAGATACTGCTCACCCAGCATGCCGCTGGTCAATATCTTCAGGGAACTATCCTTGGGAAACACATAGCGGCTCTCCATGGCCAGAGTGACCTGAGCCTGAAAGGACTTGTCATCAAAGACGATCCGCTCTACCCGCCCCACCACCACACCCGCACTTCGCACTGCGGCCTTGGGCTTGAGCCCGCCAACATTGTCGAATTTGGCGTTGATTCGATAGGTCGGCTGGAAATTCAGGTTCAGCAAATTGGCTGACTGCAGGGCCAGGAACAGGATGGCCAGCGCACCAATCAGTACAAAAATGCCAACCCACACATCATTCTTCGAGCGTTGCACAACACTCTCCCTCAAATAGTAAACATCATGGCAGTCAGGATGAAATCCAGACCAAGAACCGACAGGGACGCGACCACCACGGTACGGGTGGTCGCGCTGGCCACGCCTTCAGGCGTGGGTTGGGCTTCAAAGCCCTGCAACAGCGCGACAAAGGTCACGGTAAAACCAAAGACGATGCTTTTGATGATGCCGTTACCGACGTCTTGCCAAACGTCGACGCCACCCTGGATTTGACTCCAGAACGAACCCGCATCAACGCCAATCATGAGCACGCCCACCACCCAGCCGCCAATGATGCCCATGGCACTGAAGACAGCTGCCAGCACGGGCATCGTGATGACGCCGGCCCAAAACCGGGGCGCCAGAATTCGTTTCACCGGGTCGACCGCCATCATTTCCATGACGCTGATCTGCTCGCCCGCCTTCATGAGGCCGATCTCAGCCGTCAGGGAGGTTCCCGCCCGACCGGCAAACAACAGGGCGGTCACCACCGGCCCCAGTTCCCTGACCAGCGTGAGCGTCACCAGCAGGCCCAATGACTCGGATGCGCCAAAGCGCTGCAAAGTGTAGTACCCCTGCAAGCCAAAGACAAAGCCGACGAATAAGCCGGACACCCCGATGATGACCAGTGAGTAGTTGCCCAAAAAATGAATCTGGTCGCGGATCAGGCCGAAACGTTTCAAGCTGCCACCCAGCGACGCCAGCAGACGAATGAAAAGACGGGCACCCTGCCCCAGATCGGCCAATTGACGGCGAGCGGCAAACCCGACATCGCCTGGTTTGTACCAGCTCATGACCTGGCTCCACTTCTTGAGGGGCGTTGCACCGCGGCGGAGCCCAAACCCAAGTCTTCCTCGAAAGAAGGGCCCGGATAGTGAAACCGCACCGGACCGTCGGACAAGGCATTCACGTACTGGTATACCAGCGGGTCGGTACTTTGTCGGACCTGTTCGGGGGTGCCCTGGGTCGCAATTTTTCCATTGGCCAGAATGATCACATGATCAGAAATCGCAAACGTCTGCTCCAGCTCATGGGAGACAAAAATGCTGGTCAACCCCATGGAATCATTCAGTTGGCGGATCAGGCGCGCCGCCGTACCAAGGGAAATCGGATCAAGTCCGGAAAACGGCTCGTCATACATCACCAATTCAGGGTCCAGTGCGATGGCTCGCGCCAATGCAATGCGTCGGGCCATGCCACCCGACACCTCGCTGGGCATCAAATCGCGAGCCCCACGCAAGCCCACTGCATTCAACTTCATCAGGACGATGTCCCGAATCAGGGCTTCGGGCAAATCGGTGTGCTCGCGCAGCGGAAACGCCACGTTCTCAAACACCGACAAATCCGCAAACAGCGCGCCAAACTGAAACAGCATGCCCATACGGCGACGCGCGGCGTAGATCTGGGTCTGGTCCATGGGGGTGACGTCCTGCCCGTCGAACAGCAATTGCCCTGACTGCGCCTTGTTTTGTCCGCCGATCAGCCTCAAAATGGTGGTCTTGCCGCCACCAGACGCCCCCATGAGGGCGGTGACCTTGCCACGCGGCACAGACAGCGAAATGTCGTCCAGAATCACCCGCTCACCGTAACCAAAGGTCAGGTTGCGGAGTTCGACAAGAGATTCTGCAGTGGATGAAGCGGCCATATTAAAAGAAAGGCCGGGGTATGCCCGGCCCTTGGATCATACGGGATTACCCGACCTCAGACTGGCGCAACACACGCAGTAGCCAGCGGGAAGAACATCTCAACGGGGCAGATCGCTGAATCCCATCAGAAATTCATCCACCGAGCGCGCGGCCTGGCGACCTTCGCGGATGGCCCACACCACAAGGCTCTGGCCACGGCGGATATCGCCGGCGGCAAAGACCTTGGGCACGTTGGTGGCATAACCACCCGTGAATTCAGTCGTCGCTTTGGCATTCCCGCGGGCATCCTTGTCGATGCCAAATGCCTCCAACACGGTCGCCACAGGGTTCACAAAACCCATGGCAAGCAGGACCAGGTCAGCCTTGTAGGTCTTCTCGGTGCCGGCAATCTCGACCATCTTGCCATCCTTGAACTCGATGTGCACGGTCTTGAGGCCGGTGACTTTGCCCTTTTCACCAATGAATTCCTTGGTGGAAATGGCGAACTCGCGCTCACACCCCTCTTCATGGCTGGAGCTGGTGCGCAGCTTGAGCGGCCAATAGGGCCAGGTCATGGGGCGGTTTTCCTCGACGGGTGGCTGGGGCATCACTTCAAACTGGGTAACACTGGCCGCGCCGTGGCGATTGCTGGTGCCTACGCAGTCCGAGCCTGTATCGCCACCGCCAATGACGATGACATCCTTGCCGTCGGCACGCAATTGCGCTTTAAGCTTGTCACCAGCATTGACCTTGTTCTGCTGCGGCAGGAATTCCATGGCGAAATGAATGCCGTCCAGGTCGCGCCCGGGCACCGACAGGTCGCGCGACTGCTCGGCGCCGCCGGTCAGCACGACCGCATCAAAGTCCTTTTGCAGCTGGGCGGCAGAAATGGTCTCCTTGGCCCAATTGGTGACTTTGGAGCCTTTGGGCAATTCACCCACCAGCACGCCGGTGCGGATCGTGACGCCTTCTTGCTGCATCTGCTCGATGCGGCGGTCGATGTGCGACTTTTCCATCTTGAAATCCGGAATGCCATAACGCAGCAAACCGCCCACCCGGTCGTTTTTCTCGAACAGGGTGACGTCATGGCCGACGCGTGCCAGCTGTTGCGCAGCCGCCATGCCAGCCGGGCCGGAGCCTACTACCGCGACCTTCTTGCCGGTCTTGTGTTTGGCCGGGCGGGGAGCAACCCAACCCTCCGCCCAGGCACGATCAATGATGGCGTGTTCGATGGACTTGATGCCCACCGCGTCGTCATTCACGTTCAGCGTGCAAGCCGCCTCACACGGAGCGGGACAGATACGGCCTGTGAACTCGGGGAAATTGTTGGTGCTGTGCAGCACCTCAATGGCGTTTTTCCAGTCGCCGCGGTACACGAGGTCGTTGAAGTCGGGAATGATGTTATTGACCGGGCAGCCGTTGTTGCAGAACGGTGTGCCGCAGTCCATGCAGCGCGCTGCCTGCACCTTAGCCTGGGCCTCGTCCAGGCCGACGACAAACTCTTTGTAATTCTTCAGGCGCGCCGGGACGGGCTTGTAGCCCTCCTCGATGCGCTCAAACTCCATGAAGCCAGTGACTTTTCCCATGATTCCTGTCCTTATACGCTGATGCCGCCCCGCCCTATTTGGCTGGAGTCACTTCTTTTTTTGTAGCTGCTTGTGCACGACTGGTGAGGGCTAGCGCCTCTTTTGGCAAAACCCCTCGTCCACGTGCATGAATTTCGCCCAGGGCGCGCTTGTACTCCAGCGGGAAGACCTTGACGAACTTCAGGCGGGAAACATCCCAGGTGTCGAGCAATTCACGGGCCCGCTTGCTGCCGGTCCAGCGGTTGTGGTCTTCGAGCAACTTGCGCAGCTGCGCTTCGTCACTTTGACCCCGATGCCATATGGCTTTGTCGACACTGGCCTCCTGCTCCGCCGTTGTCAACACCTTGTCCATGGAAACCATGGCGGTGTTGCAACGCTTGGAGAATTGGCCGTCTTCGTCATACACATAAGCCACGCCGCCACTCATGCCGGCGGCAAAGTTGCGGCCAGTCTTGCCCAGTACCGCCACCGTGCCGCCGGTCATGTACTCGCAACCGTGGTCGCCGGTACCTTCCACCACCGTGGTGGCGCCAGACAGACGCACGGCAAAACGCTCGCCGCCCACACCGCTGAAGAAGGCCTCACCACTGGTGGCGCCAAACATCACGGTATTACCCACGATGGTGTTGCGCACGGCGTCGCCCCGGAAGTCGATGCTGGGGCGCACCACAATGCGGCCACCCGACAGGCCCTTGCCGGTGTAGTCGTTGGCGTCGCCAATCAGGTACATGGTGATGCCCCTGGCCAGGAAGGCGCCAAATGACTGGCCACCCGTGCCTTCGAGCTGGATGCGGATGCTGTCGTCCGGCAAGCCTTCGGGGTGCACCTTGGTCACCGCGCCGGAGAGCATGGCACCCACCGAGCGGTTGACGTTGCGGGCAACCTCCATGAACTGCACTCTTTCGCCCTTGTCGATGGCTGCGCGGCTCTTCGCGATCAGCACGTTGTCCAGGGCTTTTTCCAGGCCATGGTCTTGCGTCAGCGTCTGGAAGCGCGGCACGTCGGCCGGCACCGGCGCCATGGCAAACAGGCGACTGAAGTCCAGACCGCTGGCTTTCCAGTGGGCGATGCCCTGGCGGGTGTCCAGCAGGTCGGCTCGGCCAATCATGTCGTCGAACTTGGCGATGCCCAGTTGCGCCATGATCTGACGCACTTCTTCGGCAATAAAGAAGAAGTAATTCACCACATGCTCAGGCTTGCCAGAGAACTTCTTGCGCAAGGCCGGGTCTTGCGTGGCCACACCAACCGGGCAGGTGTTGAGGTGGCACTTACGCATCATGATGCAGCCTTCCACCACCAGCGGCGCAGTGGCGAATCCGAATTCGTCAGCGCCCAGCAGCGCGCCAATGACAACGTCGCGACCGGTCTTCATCTGGCCGTCGGCCTGCACGCGAATGCGGCTGCGCAGACGGTTGAGCACCAGCGTTTGCTGGGTTTCAGCGAGACCGATTTCCCAGGGGCTGCCCGCGTGCTTGATGGACGACCAGGGCGACGCGCCCGTGCCGCCGTCGTGACCGGCGATCACCACATGGTCGCTCTTGCACTTGGCGACGCCCGCCGCGATGGTGCCGACGCCAATTTCCGACACCAGCTTGACGCTGATGCTGGAATGCGGTGCGACGTTTTTCAGGTCGTGAATCAGCTGCGCCAGGTCTTCAATCGAGTAGATGTCGTGGTGCGGCGGCGGCGAGATCAGACCCACACCCGGCACGGAATGGCGCAAGCGGCCGATATATTCGGACACCTTGCCACCAGGCAGCTGGCCGCCCTCACCGGGCTTGGCGCCCTGGGCCATCTTGATCTGGATCTGGTCGGCACTGGTCAGGTACTCGGCCGTCACACCAAAGCGGCCCGACGCCACCTGCTTGATGCGTGAACGCAAGCTGTCGCCCGCGTTCATGGCGATGTCAACCTCCACCACATCTTTGCCAATGATGTCGGCCATGGTCTGACCTTGCTTGATCGGGATGCCTTTGAGTTCGTTGCGGTAACGCGCAGGGTCTTCCCCGCCCTCGCCGGTGTTGCTCTTGCCGCCAATGCGGTTCATGGCAATGGCGAGCGTGGCGTGGGCCTCGGTGGAAATCGAGCCCAGCGACATGGCACCGGTGGCAAAGCGCTTGACAATTTCCTTGGCGCTTTCCACTTCGTCAATCGGAATGGCTTTGGCCGGGTCAATCTTGAATTCGAACAAACCGCGCAGTGTCATATGACGCTTGCTCTGGTCATTGATAAGCTGGGCGTACTCTTTGTAGGTATTCCAGTTGTTGGAACGGGTGGAGTGCTGCAGCTTGGCAATCGCATCCGGGCTCCACATGTGCTCTTCGCCACGGGCGCGCCAGGCGTACTCGCCACCGGCATCCAGCATGGATTCCAGAATGGGGTCGTCGCTGAAGGCGGCCTTATGCATGCGGATGGCTTCTTCGGCAATCTCGAAGACGCCAATGCCTTCGACGCGGCTGGGGGTGCCGGTGAAATACTTGGCGATGGTCTCGGAATTCAGGCCAATCGCCTCGAACAACTGGGCACCACAGTAGCTCATGTAGGTCGACACGCCCATCTTGGACATGATCTTGGACAGCCCCTTGCCGATGGCCTTGACGTAGTTGTAGATCGCCTTGTCAGCACTCAGGTCGCCCGGCAACTCCTTGTGCATGGCAGCCAACGTTTCCATGGCCAGGTAGGGGTGCACGGCTTCCGCGCCGTAACCGGCCAGCACGCCGAAGTGATGCACTTCACGCGCGGTGCCGGTCTCGACCACCAGACCGGCGGTGGTACGCAAGCCGGCTATCACCAGGTGCTGGTGAATGGCACTCAGGGCCAGCAGCGCTGGAATCGCCACCTGGCTGGCGCTGACGCCGCGGTCACTGATGATGAGAATATTCTTGCCGCCCTTGATGGCATCCACCGCTTCGGCGCACAGCGAGGCCAGCTTGGCCTCCACACCCTCGTGGCCCCAAACCAATGGATAAGTAATGTCGAGCGTGTAGCTGCGGAACTTGCCTTGCGTGTGTTTTTCGATGTCGCGCAGCTTGGCCATGTCGGCAAAATCGAGCACCGGCTGGCTCACTTCGAGGCGCATCGGCGGGTTGACCTGGTTGATGTCCAGCAGGTTGGGCTTGGGGCCGATGAAGGACACCAGACTCATCACGATCGCCTCGCGGATCGGGTCGATCGGCGGATTCGTCACTTGCGCAAACAACTGCTTGAAGTAGTTGTACAGCGGCTTGTTTTTGTCACTCAAGACAGCCAGCGGACTGTCGTTGCCCATGGAGCCAATGGCTTCTTCGCCCGCGGTGGCCATAGGGGCGATGAGGAACTTGAGGTCTTCCTGCGTGAACCCAAACGCCTGCTGGCGATCCAGCAAACTCACCACGCTCTCGGATGCGCTGGCGGGCTCACCGCCGCCCACCACATCGTCCAGGCGGATGCGCAGGTTTTCAATCCACTGCTTGTAGGGCTTGCTGTTGGCAAGGCTGGACTTGAGCTCTTCGTCGTCGATCATGCGACCCTGTTCCAGGTCAATCAGGAACATCTTGCCAGGCTGCAGGCGCCATTTGCGCACTATCTTGTTTTCGGGCACGGGCAGCACGCCCGACTCGGACGCCATGATGACGAGGTCGTCATCGGTGATGCAGTAGCGCGATGGTCGCAGGCCATTGCGGTCCAGCGTGGCGCCTATCTGGCGGCCGTCGGTGAACACGATGGAGGCTGGGCCATCCCAGGGCTCCAGCATGGCGGCGTGGTACTCATAGAAGGCCTTGCGGCGCTCGTCCATCGTGGTGTGCTGCTCCCAGGGCTCGGGAATCATCATCATGACGGCCTGGCTGATCGGGTAGCCGGCCATGGTCAGCAGTTCCAGGCAGTTGTCAAACGTGGCGGTGTCGGATTGGCCGGCAAAACTGATCGGATAGAGCTTCTGCAGGTCGGCGCCGAGCACCGGGGAAGACATCACACCTTCGCGCGCCTTCATCCAGTTGTAGTTGCCCTTGACGGTGTTGATCTCGCCGTTGTGCGCCACGTAGCGGTACGGATGCGCCAGCGGCCATTCGGGGAAAGTGTTGGTGGAGAATCGCTGGTGCACCAGACCCAGGGCGGACACGCAGCGCACGTCTGCGAGGTCCTTGAAATACACACCCACCTGATCGGCCAGCAGCAGTCCCTTGTAGACCACGGTGCGACTCGACATGCTGGGCACGTAATACTCTTTGCTGTGCGTCAGCTTGAGTGCCTGGATGTGGGCGCTGCAGGTCTTGCGGATCACATAGAGCTTGCGCTCCAGGGCATCCTGCACGATGACATCGTTGCCACGGCCAATGAAAACCTGGCGCAGGATCGGTTCCTTTTCGCGAACGGTGGGCGACATCGGCATATCCCGGTTGACCGGCACATCGCGCCAGCCCAGCAGCACCTGGCCCTCGGCCTTGATGGCGCGCTCCATCTCCTGTTCGCAGGCCAGCCTTGAGGCGTGCTCCTTGGGCAGGAAGACCATGCCGACACCGTATTCACCAGGAGGCGGCAGCGTCACACCCTGCGCCGCCATTTCTTCGCGGTACAGCGCATCGGGCAGTTGGATCAGAATTCCGGCGCCGTCGCCCATCAGCTTGTCGGCCCCTACGGCACCGCGATGGTCCAGGTTTTCGAGAATCTTCAGGGCATTCTTGACGATGTCGTGGGACTTGAGACCCTTGATATGCGCCACAAAGCCCACGCCGCAAGCATCATGCTCGTTCTCGGTGGAATACAAACCGTTGTTCTGAAGATGTTGGATTTCGGCAGCCGTCGTCATGGCGCTCTCCTAAAAATTGCACTGGGATGCGAAGAATACTGCAATGCAACAAAAGTGCCAAGCGGAATAATTGGGGTCAGATTCCAATTATTTTACGATTGAAGCCATCTATTTTTAATCGGGGACACATCGATATTGATAGCGTATAAGCCAATATGCATGAGGGATAGAGGCAAATTTCCTATAACTTCTTGGGCGAAACTGGCCGTCCAGCGGTGCTTTTCGTCACGCGGCGCTCAGTTCTTTTTTGCAGATCTGCGACGAAATCCGTATCGCCGAGCGCCCAGCCACGCAAGGCCGAGTCCGTCAATGCCACCTGCTGCACCGGGCTGATGCCCGACTGCACCAGTTCCGCGTATGCCGCTTCGCGGGCAAAGGGCGTGTTGCCCAGCGCCCAAACCAGCGGGTGCGGGGTGATGAGCTTGTCAATGTGCTGTCCTGTGTAGTGACCGTGACTGGACCAGCGATAGTCGCGCGCCTGGGCCACCAGCCCGGCGCGCACCGGATTGAGGTCGATGTAGGCCATGCACGCGAGCAAATAACGGTCCGCCTGGATCAAGGTGGACTTGTAGCGCCCCTCCCACAAGGTGCCACTGCGTTTTTGAGAATCGTTGAAGTAGCGTACATAACGCCGGCCCACGGCCTGCATCATCTGCGGCAGGGCCTCCAGGGTCTGAGGCGTCACCAGCAGATGAAAATGGTTGCTCATCAAGACATAGGCGTGTATGTCGACGGCGAATTTCCTGGCGTTTTCATCCAGCAGGTCAAGCAGCGTCTGGTAATCAGCCGCAGACGCAAAAATGGCCTGGCCGTTGTTGCCGCGCTGGATGACGTGGTGAGGATAGCCGGGCAGCGTGAGTCGGGAGAGTCGGGCCATGAAAATCCAGGTTTCAGAGACAGCAAATCCTGTCGGGATATGCCCCCGATGTTTACCTGACTGTCGGCGCTTTGGTCACACGAACCTTGCCGCCCGTCGTGACGAGAATCACCGGGTCGCCTGGCTGCAATATCTCGCTTCCTTTGGCTTGCACAATGGCGCGCCGGTCGCCATTCTTCAGCTGCACCAGAATCTCGACAGCCTCTTCCCGCGTGCCCATGCGTTCAACTGCATTGCCGGCCACGGCGCCGGCCACCGCCGCCAACACGCCAACAATGGCGCCCTCACGCCGACCACCCACGCTGGAGCCGGCGATGCCACCGACAACACCCCCGGCCGCTGCGCCCACGCCGGACTGGCTACCCTCCACCGTGACCGGTCGAATCGTCAGAACGGTCGCGTCCACGACTTCTGACAGACGCTGGGCGTCGCCACGTTGAATGATGTCTGGGCTGCTCGTAGCACACGCCGCAAGGGCCACAACGAGGCTCAATGTCAAAAATACCTTCATCATTTGTCCTCCACATCGAAAATTCGCGCGCCAAGCCGAAGCCCGCTCTCAATTCAAGGCGTTACGACCCCATCCATTTGAGCAGCGCGCGCATCCGGTCTTCGGCGCCAGTGTCAAACTCTTTGACGCCGATGCGTTTGAGTAGTTCTTGTCCCGATTCTGAGTTGGACAAAGCCAGCAACTCCTTTTGCACCGCCTGGATTTGATCGGGGCGAATCTTGCCATAAGCCACCAGCGGGAAGTAGGGCTGGGCCACGCTCTTGTGCAAAATGCGGTTGCCATCCGCTTCCCATTTCTTGCCTATTCCGGAATAGGAGGCGATCGCCCCTACCTCAGCAAACTTGTTGTCAAGGTAAAAGCCCACGGCCGCCTGTTCGCGCACGTATTGCACGTTCTCCTTGCCCAGCTCAATACCTTTGTCGCGCAATTCCGCGGCACAAAAGCGCGACATGTACGCTGCTTTTTCCGGTATGACGATCTTTTTCCCCTTGATGTCATCCAGCGTTTTCAGGGGCGAGCCTTTGGCAACGACGATGTAGCACTGCCCGTCGGGCTTGGCGCTGGCCACGTAGTTGTAGCCGTGGTCGCGCATGCCGCGTGCCGGATAGTCGCTGGGGCGGGCGATCACAAACGCAAACCGGCTGGTTTTCAGCCCTTCCTCCAACGCGGAAAATTCACGGATGAAAACCACGTTGACCGTGGTTTTCATTCCGCGCCCGATGGCATCGGCCAGCCCCCTGTACTTGGCGATGACCTGGGCATGGTCCATGCCGCCCGATGTGCCTTCGCTGACGGCCAACACGAGATCGCTGTCGGCCTGTGACGGCAGTGGCAGCGCCAGACTGAGCGCCAGAATCAGCAGTGCAAGGTGTCTGTTCATTTTTTTTTCTCAAAATTAAAGGGGATGAATCGGCGGTGATGGTGCCGTGACGTCCGACGCCACCTGCGGCAACTTGAATCGGGTCTCCAACAATTCTGCCAGACCAAACTGCTCCAGAATCGCGCGCAGCCGGTCGGCGGCACTTCGTTTCTTCTGTCCGGTGTACTTCGCGATGATGAGCTCGTTCTTCATGCTGTGTTCCCAGCCGACCAGCTCGGTGACTGTGACCTGGTAACCGTTGGCCTCGAGATACAGACAGCGCAGGACATTGGTGATCTGGCTGCCCATCTCCCGTGTGTGCAGGGGGTGGCGCCAGAGTTCCGCCAACGGTGTGCGCGACAGGGAGAGCGCCTTGTGCTCGCTCAAGCGTCGCGCCACTTCAGCCTGACAACAGGGCACCAACACCATGAATTTGGCATGTTTTTGCAGGCCGAACGCAATGGCATCATCGGTGGCCGTGTCGCAGGCATGCAGCGCCGTCACCACGTCGATACGCTCGGGCAGTTCGTCCGACCGGGCCGACTCGGCGACGCTCAGGTTCAGGAACGACATGCGGCCGAAGCCGAGCCGGGCCGACAACTCACGCGACTTCTGCACCAGTTCGGGTCGAGTCTCGATCCCATAGATGTGGCCCGTCTTCTGGTCCTTGAAAAACAGGTCATAAATGATGAAGCCCAGGTACGATTTGCCCGCGCCGTGGTCGGCCAGCGTGATGCCCTCAGGCTTGTCGGGCAACTCCTGCAGCAACTTCTCGATGAACTGGAACAGGTGGTACACCTGCTTGAGTTTGCGCCGCGAGTCCTGGTTGAGCTTGCCGTCACGGGTCAGGATATGCAGTTCTTTGAGCAACTCGATGGACTGGCCGGGCCTGATTTCTGGTGCCATGGCCACAGACTCTTGCACCTTGGCTTGCAGCCCACTGCCGGCATGGCGATCAGTTTTTTTGGTTTTCATCATTCGGTCCTGCTGCGCCCTTTGTGCCGGGTGTCTCGTCGTCGACTGGACCGGTTGAACGCCCTACCCCCAAGGCCGCCCAGCCCGCAGGCCCGAGCCGCTCAAGGGTTTGCATGTTCTGCTCATAAATGCTTTCCGCTTCCGGAAAGGCCTGCACCGCTTTGTCAATGCTGTCTTCGCGCAGCAGGTGCAGGGTCGGATACGGCGCGCGATTCGTGAAATTGGTGATGTCGTTGACCGAAGTCCCGGCAAACTGGAAATCCGGGTGGAAACTGGCAATCTGAAGCACCCCGTCGAGCTCCAGATCAAACAGGGCCTGGTCGGCCTCGGCCAGGAAATCATTGAAATCGAGAAAATCGGCAAGACAGTCAGGCGCTATCAAAAGCGTCGTGTCGCGCGCAGATGGATCTTGAGCCTGCAGCTCTTTTAACTCGACGACGAGTTCCTGCAGCAGGTCCTCGGGCGTCTGGGCGCCGCTCACCACATAGTGAATCTGCCCCTTCACATGCACGCCCTTGGCAAACGGACACAGGTTAAGGCCAATCACGGCACGCTCCAGCCAGACGCGCATGTCCTGCTCAATCAAATGAGCGGGGGCTTGGGGAGGGGAATGAGTCATCGGCTTGGGTTGTTCGAACACGAAACGTGCGCATACTGAATTTTAGGCGCGAGAGCCTTCAAGCTGCAGTTCCTGGTTCCAGCTGGCGCCCTAGCTGCCGGGCCAACAGCATACCCAGCACCGAACAGGCCCCGGTAACCAACCACGTCCAGTGCCAGCCTCCGGCGCCACTGGCCACCCAGGCCACCAGCGGCGGTCCGGCAAACTGGCCAAAGGCAGCCCATTGCTGCATCCAGCCGACGGTGGTGGACACAGTACGCTCACCCGGGGCCAACCGAACTGCCAGCGAAAACAAGGTGCCCGGAATCATGCCGCCCACCGCAGAGAACAGCAAAATGGCAGCAAAACGGATCATCGGCGGCAAGCTGGCACCGTCAGCCAAGGGAAGCGTGGCAAACGCCAGAAATGCCCCCAGAGCCATGACGCAAAAGCCTGTGTAAAGAAGATGCTGCGCAGGAACACCACGATGCAACAGACGCCCTGACGCCATGTTGCCCACGATATTTACCGCTGCCGCCAGTGCCGTCAGCACAGCGCTGGCGCTGCCCGCCACCCCGGCCTGGGCATAGATCGAGGGCAGAAAACCGATCACGGCCAACCACTGACCGGAGTACATGGCAAAGCTCAACGCCACCAGCCAGGGACCCGGTGAACGCAGCGTTTGGTGCAGGCGTTGCGACCAGGCTTCCCGGTCCGTCCCGCGGCTGTCAAGCGCCGGCACTGGACGGCGTTGATTGTCGCCGGGTACTGCGCACCAAACCCAGGCGGCCATCAGCAAAGACAGGCCGGCCGTGCCCCACCACCAGACTTGCCAGCTGGTGGCAAAGATCACCAGCGGGCCCGACAACAAGGCCGCCGCCGTGCCCAAAGGCATATAACCCCCCCAGATGCCCAACATGGCGCTGAGGCGATGGGCTGGCACCAATTGGCGCACGAGACTTGGCGCCGGCATGGAAACCAGCAAAAAGCCAAAGCCCTCGAGCGCCCGAAGTGCTATCAGACTCGCAGCATCCTGCGCCCAGCCACCCAGGGCTCCCGCCCCAAAAAGCACCAACAGTCCAGTCATCAGGCTGCGCCTCAAGCCGATCCCATCGGCCGTCAAACCAACGGCGAGACCCAGCGTCATACCGGCCAGCTGGACCATGGAGAGCAAAAATCCGGACTGCAGCAGCGTGATGCCCAGCGCCTCATGCAGCACCGGCAAGGCAGGCGGCAACTTGCCGACATGCAGTGCGGCACTGACACCCGCCAAAATAACCACGAAGGCCGGGTCGATGCGCCTTGGCCTCTCGCGCAGGGCGTCGGTCATGTCAGCAAGCGCTGGCCGGTCAGGCGCTCATGCTCACGACCGGCAAAGCGGTCGGTCATGCCGGCGATGTAGTCCGCCACCACGCGCGCCGTGGTGATGGCCTCATCTGGTACGTCGCGCGCCGCCTCTGATCGCGCCAGAAACCCGCCCTGCATTTCTTGCGGGTGCTCCAGATAGCCAGCGAAAAGGTCACGCACCACCTGCTGCGCCTGCCCCGTGGTTTGCATGACCCGCGGATGACGGTACAAATGCTGCAACAGGAATTTCTTGAGCGCCTGCGACTTGAGCCGCATATCCTGGCCAAACTGCACCAGGAGCGCCATCTGGCGAACTGCCTCGACGCTGTCTGGCGCGGCCGCTTCCAGCGCGGAGGTGGTCGCCACAATCACGTCGTACACCTGTGCACTGAGCATGCGGCGAATGGTTTCGTAGAGCAGGCGGCGCCCCTGTGTCTTGTCCTGCAATTGCGGATACTCCAGCAGCGTCTGCCGCCTGAAGTCATCAAACAGGGCCACTTCCTGGAGCTGGTCCAGCGTGATCAGGCCGGAACGCACACCGTCGTCAATGTCATGTGCGTTGTAGGCAATTTCATCGGCCAGATTGCACAACTGCGCCTCCAGGCTGGGCTGTGTTCGATCGAGAAAGCGCCGGGCTACGCCGCCGGGCTGGCTCTGCTCGAGCTTTAGGGCGTTCGCGCGGGAACAGTGTTTGAGAATGCCTTCGCGCGTCTCGAACGTCAGGTTCAGACCGTCGAACTGGGGGTAGCGCTCTTCCAGTTGATCCACAACGCGCAAGCTTTGCAGGTTGTGCTCGAAGCCACCGAACGCGGACATGCATTCATTGAGTGCGTCCTGCCCGGCATGGCCAAATGGCGTGTGTCCCAAGTCGTGTGCAAGCGCAATGGCCTCCACCAGGTCCTCATTGAGCCCCAGCGACCGCGCAATCGACCGCCCCAACTGCGCCACCTCCAGCGAGTGAGTCAGACGCGTGCGAAACAGGTCGCCTTCGTGGTTAAGAAACACCTGGGTTTTGTACACCAGCCGCCGAAATGCGCTGCAGTGAACGATACGGTCGCGGTCGCGCTGGTACTCGGTGCGCGTGGGTGCCGGCTCTTGCGGGTACAGTCGACCGCGCGATTTGGCTGGGTGGCAGGCAAAAACAGCGAGCATCATACTTATATATAAAACTAGGCTCCAGCCCCCGTCACATATGCGTCATCAGCTATTGTTTTGGTAGCAGTCAAGTGCAACACAAGTCAATCACTTCGCGCACCAGCGCATCGGGCGCGCTGCGCATGGCCGCCTTGGCGGGCCCGTCGATCACGACAAACCTGATTTCCCCGCCCTCCGCCTTCTTGTCCACGCGCATGAGTTCCAGGTAGCGCCCGGCGTTATCGGCCTTGGACAGATACGGTCCGGTCACGGGCAGACCTGCGTTGCGAATCAGCGTGGTCAGCCGCCGAACAAAGACGTCGTCCACCAGACCCAGACGATGTGACAAGTGCGCCGCCATCACCATGCCACAGCCGACGGCCTCGCCATGCAACCACTGGCCGTAACCCAGCCCCGCCTCGATCGCATGACCAAAGGTATGACCAAAGTTGAGGATGGCACGCAGCCCCGATTCACGTTCATCCTGTCCCACCACCCACGCCTTGATTTCACAGCTGCGTTTGACCGCATGGGCCAGTGCCGCGGGTTCGCGCGCCATCAGCGCGTCAATGTTGGTCTCAATCCATGCCAGGAAGTCCAGGTCCGCAATCGGGCCGTACTTGATCACTTCGGCCAGACCGGCGCTGAGTTCACGTTGGGGCAGGGTCTTGAGCGTATCCAGGTCACACACGACCTTGAGCGGCTGATAAAACGCACCGATCATGTTCTTGCCGGCCGGATGGTTAATACCGGTCTTGCCGCCTACCGAAGAGTCGACCTGCGCCAGCAAGGTCGTGGGCACCTGAACAAAAGGCACCCCCCGCATATAACTTGCGGCGGCAAAGCCTGTCATGTCGCCTACAACGCCGCCGCCGAGGGCGAAGAGAACCGTTTTCCGGTCACAGGCGTTCTCCAGCAAGGCATCGAAAATCAGGTTGAGGGTCTGCCAGGTCTTGAATTCTTCGCCATCGGGCAGGATCACCGTGTGGATGTTCGGGTACTTTCCCTGCAAGGCCGTTTGCAGCCGCTTGGCATACAGTGGCGCGACCGTGGCATTGGTCACGATCAACGCGCTACTTGATCCCGGAAGCTCTGAATAGGTGAGTGGATTGTCAAGAAGCGCGCCAGCAATGGCAATGTTGTAGCTGCGCGACTGCAGATCAATGGTGACGGTTGATCCTGTTGAATTCGATTGGGAGTCTGGGGCATTCATACCCGTGAGTTTAGAGGCACTTCGCCGTGTTTCGTGCGGCCCTCTGACAAGGCTGATTCAGGGCGCGGACACCACACCCGCCAGTTCAAGCTGCATCACAATCATGTTCACCAGGGTGGCGACAGACGGGCGCCCGGTTTCGATAATGAAATGCGCCGTCTCCCGATACAGCGGATCGCGCACGGCGTAAAGATCACGCAGGCGACTCAAGGGATCTGCCACCTGGAGCAAAGGCCGGTTCACGTCATGGCGCAAGCGTCGAAACAATTCGTCTGGAGAGGAATTCAAGTAGACCACCTGGCCACGCTCACGCAGGTGCTGGCGGTTTGCGGCCCGCAGAACAACACCGCCACCGGTCGACAGCACAGCTTTTGGATTCTGGGTGAGCTGGTCAATCACCGATTCCTCGACATCCCGGAACCGGTCCTCCCCCTCACGCTCAAAGTAGTCACGGATCGAGCAGCCCAATTGCTGCTCGATCACATGATCGGAATCAAAGAATGGAAGTTGCAGTCGCCGGGCGAGCTGTCGCCCGACCGTTGACTTGCCGGAACCGGGCAGACCGATCAGGCTGAATATCAATTTGCCAACGAATTACGCGTCACGTCGCAGCCACCTGCCAAGGTCAACGCGAACCCTTGTCAGCAACAACCTTGGGTGTGATGAACACGAGCATTTCGCGTTTTTCCGACGAGCGGGAAGTTCTCTTGAACAAATTGCCTACACCCGGCAAATCGCCGAGGAAGGGAACCTTGTCGACACTGTCCACCTGGTCTTCTGTGAAGATGCCGCCAACCACCACGGTGCCACCGTTCTCCACCAGTACTTGCGTCTTGATGTGTTTGGTATCGATGGCATAGCCAGCGGCAGTCTGAATGCCGCGGGTATCCTTGTTGACATCGAGATCGAGAATGATGTTGCCCTCGGGCGTAATTTGCGGTGTCACTTCCAGCTTCAGACTCGCTTTGCGGAAGGCAATGGACGTGGCGCCGCTGGAAGTCGCCACCTGATAAGGGAACTCCGTGCCCTGCTCGATCAAGGCCTTGATCTGGTCGGCAGTGATCACGCGGGGGCTCGATACAACCTTGCCCTTGCCGTCAGCCTCAAGCGCTGATAGTTCGAGGTTGAGGAAACGGTTGGCCGCCGCGTTGAAAATGGACACTGCAAAGCTCGCTCCGCCCGCGACCGGGAAATTCACAAAATCCCCCGATGTTGTATTTGCAGATCCAGCCGCGTAGGTGGACCCGAATGTCGCATTCAGTGGATTGCCGCCGGTGCTCGCAACTTGCACGCCACCAGGGGGGTTGACGCCGCCGCCCAGGCGAACGCCAAGGGCCTTGTTAAAGGTATCCGACGCTTCCACGATGCGGGCTTCAATCAACACCTGGCGTACCGGGATATCAATTTTGCTGATCAATTGCTGAACCTGCTCCAGCTTGCTGGCAATATCGGTGACGAACAGTTGATTGGTCCGAGTTTCAAAAATCACACTGCCGCGCGCGCTCAGAATCCGAGTGCTGTTGGCGCCTCCAGCCCCTGTCAAGCCAGTTGCCACCTCAGCCGCTTTCGTATAGTTCATCTGGAAGGATTGCGTGCGCAAAGGCTCCAGGCTTTGAAGCGACGCGACCGATTCCAAGTCCAATTTTTCCTTGGCATTGATCTCATCCTTGGGAGCGATCCAGAGCACATTTCCGGTCTTGCGCATGCCCAGGCCCTTGGCCTGCAAAATAATGTCCAGCGCCTGGTCCCAAGGCACATCCTGAAGACGCAACGTCACCGAACCAGTCACGGAGTCGGATGTAATGATGTTGAAATTCGTGAAATCAGCGATAACCTGAAGCAGTGAGCGAACCTCAATGTTCTGGAAGTTAAGCGACAGCTTTTGCCCGCTGTAGCCAGGACCTTGAGTCAGTTTTGACGCATCGACTTTCAACGGCTTGACTTCCACTACAAACTGCTCGTCGCTCTGGTACGCACTGTGGACCCACTGGCCTTTGGGTTCGATCACCATGCGCACACGATCACCCACTTGGAACGTGGTCACCGTTCGGACAGGGGTGCCAAAATCACTCACATCAAGACGGCGGCGCAGGCCTTCCGGTAAAGTGGATTTCATGAATTCGACTACCAGGGTCTGTCCTTGCTGGCGAATGTCAACGCCGACCTGGTTATTGGGCAAGGCAACCACGATTCGTCCAGAGCCCTCTTCGCCACGACGGAAATCCAGATCTTTAAGTGGCAATGTATCCCGACTCTGGCTTGCCGCAAAAACGGGCACTGCAGACGCAGAAGGAGCCGCGACGGCTACGGATTCGAGCACAACCAGAAGGGATTTTCCCTGCAGCTGCGCTTTATAGGGGGTCGCCTGCTTCAGGTTGAGAACCACGCGGGTACGGTCGCCGGCTTGCACCACACTGACCGACTTCAAATTGCCCTGGTTGATCTCGACAGTGGAGCGCCCCATAGCGTTGGCGACCCCCGGGAAATCGAGCGCAATTCTTGCTGGAGACTGGATCGCGAATCCCGCTGGAATCGCCGCCAACGGCTGAGTCAGATCGATTTTGACGACCTCAACACCACCTTGAATAGACCCCGACACCGCTTCAATGGCGCCCTGAGCCTGGGAGGCAAATGCCGCCACCATGAGTGACGTGGCAAGGAAAACCCGTTGCCACGCTCGCTTGACCATCCAACAATTCTGATTATTCATTTCGACCTCTCTTGCAGCTGCAACGTAGCTGTGCGTTCAATCCATTCACCCACAGCGTCTTGCACAATTTCACGCAGCGTGACTTCTGTCTCACTGATCTTTGTCACGCGCCCGTAGTTTTGTCCGAGGTAGTTGCCAGGCCGCACCTGATACAACAAGTTGTCAACCTTCACCAGCGCCACGGGTTGGCCCGCCTTGGCCAGACTCCCTACCAGCGCCATTGCATCCAGGGGGAAGGACTCCAGGGCTTCCTTGCGACGGGCCAATTCAGGCGCTATCAAAGCACCGCTGGCAGCCGTTTGTGTCGCTTCCTTCTTCAGGGCCTGAGTCAGCTTTTGATTGCTGAAAGGCTCTATGGCCGTGACCTGGGTATAGCTTTCCGGCTTGAATTGCTTAGGTTCGGAAATGGGGGCGATCTTCGGTCGCGTCTGGCTCTTCTGCTCGGCCATCCATTGACGCAATTCATCCTCACTGGAGGCGCCGCAGCCGGAAAGTGCCATGGCAACCGCAACAAACAGGAATCTAGTCATGAGCCTCATTTCTTGACTCCTTTCGGTGCCGCCGCCTTGCGCTGCGCAGCCACTTCATCGGAATCCAGATAGCGGAAAGTCTTGGCAGTGGCGTCCATTGCCAGCGTCCCATCCTTGGCAGGCAAGATAGTCAAGTTATTGAGCGTCACGATACGGGACAGATTGGCGATGTCCGACGCAAAAGCGCCGATATCGTGATACCGCCCTGTGACACGCACCGCAATTGGCAGCTCGGCATAATAGTCCTTGACCGCTACTTGACCCGGACGGAACAGGTCAAACTGAAGGCTTCGCCCCAGGCCAGCCTGGTTGATATCGGACAAGAGGGCATCCATCTCGGCTTTGCTCGGCAGTTGCTTTTCGAGTTGCGTGACGTATTGCTGAACCTGCTCACGCTGTTTCTTCAGTGCGTCAAGATTCACCGCCTTGCTCAGCTTGGCTTTGTACTCTTCACGCAGCGTCACTTCCTTGGCCTGCTCCGCTTCAAGCTCAAGCTCCGAGGTGTTCAGCCACAAGAACCACAACACGACGACCAGCAGAATGGTGACTGCCAAAAAGAGCGCATAGCGCGGGAACGCTGGCCAATTGGAGGGATCCTTGGGATCCAGATTGCGAAATTGCCCGACTAATTTCTCCTGCATGGCAGGGAAGTCGAAATTCAATGAGGATTTTTTTGTCATGATGCCTTGCCCCTACTTCTTGACAGGAGTTGAGGCGGCGACTGCCGGGACGGCTACAGCGGTTCCGGGAATAGGCCCGGAGGCGGCGGCGATTGCGGCGGCCCGCATCTTTTCAGCCTCGCTGGCGCGCATCAGGCGAACGCGGATTGTGAAATTGGCCACACGACGCTGATCACGCGGCGTCAGAGCGACCGAACCGGCCACAATCTCAACCAACTCCGGCTTGGAAAACCAGGGAGTATTGTTTCCGAGATTGCGCAATAGTTCAGACACCCGCTCATTGGATTGAGCAACACCTTGCAGCGTCACACTCTGGTTTTCTTGACGCATGCTGGCGATATACACGCCATCAGGCAATTGCCTGACGAGTTCTGTCAGCAGATGAACAGGCAGATTCCGGTCCGCCTGCAGATCTTCTACCGCCTGCTGGCGAGCCCGCAAGGCCGCAATCTCCGCTTCGAGGCCGGCGATATCCTTGATTTGCTCATCAAAACGCTTAATCTCGGTCTGCAGCAGTTGGTTTTTCCCTTGCTGCCCGGAAATCTGGGCTTGAAACCAAAGGAAGATAATTCCCGCGAGCAGACCACCGGCAAGCGCAGACGCCCCCAGGCTGACGTTGAATATATCCCGGCGCAGCTTGCGCGCAGCTTCGCGGTGGGGAAGCAGATTGATCAGAATCACTGCATGAACCTCCGCAAAGCCAGTCCGCATGACGTCAGGTACGACGGCGCTTCCCGTGTCATCTTCTTCAAACGAACACCCTCACCAATTTCCATGCCGTCAAACGGATTCACCAGACTGCATGGGAAAGTGGTGTGCTGTGTCACAGCTGCCGTCAAACCCGGCAGCGCCGACGAGCCGCCGGCCAGCATGATGTAGTCAACCTTGTTGTGTGGCGTGCTCGTGAAGAAGAACTGTAGAGCCCGTCCGATTTCCTGGACCATGCTTTCAACAAACGGGCGCAGCACACTGGATTCATAGTCATCCGGCAACTCACCACTTCGCTTCTTGCTTTCAGCCTCTTCCAGGGAAAAACCATACTGGCGCACAATCAGCTGAGTCAGCTGGGCGCCACCAAACGCCTGATCCCGGTCATACAAGACTTCATCGTTGCGGATAACCTGCATACTGGTGGTCAAGGCGCCCACCTCAAACAGGGCCACGATGCTTCCAACGCCTTTGTTGGGCAGGCTTTCAATCAGGCGCCCAGTCGCCAGTCGCGATGCGTAGGATTCCACATCCACAATCACTGGCTTCAGCCCAGCCGCCTCGGCCAAGCCCTGAATATCCTGAACTTTTTCCCGACGTGACGCCGCGATGAGCACTTCGATGTCGCCGGAAGAAGCGGCACTGGGCCCCACAATACAGAAATCAAGACTGACTTCATCCAGGGGGAACGGGATGTACTGGTTGGCCTCCGTCTCGACCTGCAGTTCCAGTTCCTGGTCGGACATGCCACCAGGAAGAATGATTTTCTTCGTGATGACGGCGGAGGGTGGCAAGGCCATCGCCACATTTTTGGTCTTGGTTCCGCTTTTTTTCACCAGCCGGCGAACCGCATCAGCCACTTCGTCGAATTTCTCGATGTTGCCGTCGGTAATCCATCCACGCTCCAGCGGAACAATCGCACAATGCTCAAGCACCAAATTCCCAGCCTTGTCTTGACCCAACTCCACCAGTTTGACACTGGAAGAACTGATGTCCAAACCCAGCATAGGTGCTGGTTGACGGCTAAACAAGGACCCCAAAGAGATCAAAACTATCCCCTGAAACAGGCTAATCAAAGATCAGCGAAACTTAAGACTTCACTTGAATGCTAGCAGCAAGCTTGTTGTCACGCAAAGATATTTCCTGATTTGCGGGAATACGAGCGTTGTCAAAAGTAGACGTTTTGTATTCAAACGTGACAGACAGGGGGCCTTGAACACACACCAGGGGGTTAACCCGCAACAATAGCGGCCCTGCCCATGAAAACATCATTTTTTATAATGGCGAAGCGTTTCTATGAAGTATTTCCATGCCCTCCAAATCACCACCTAGCGAACCCGGCCGTGCCCAAGCTTCCAGCTCCCGAGTCAGTGCGATGAGTTGGTTCCTGCGCATTGCATTGTGGGGGATCGGGCTGGCGCTGGCGGGCGTCCTTTCCATACTGATCATTGTTGCTATTGCGATGGCAGTGGCATTTCCTAACCTGCCAGATATTTCAGCCTTGTCTGATTACCGCCCCAAGTTGCCCTTGCGCGTCTTCTCATCGGAAGGTGCCCTGATTGGCGAGTTTGGCGAGGAGCGTCGGCACCTGACACCCATCAAGGAAATCCCGAAGGTCATGACGGATGCCGTCCTGGCCATTGAGGACTCACGCTTTTACGAGCATGGCGGCGTGGATTACAAAGGCGTCTTGCGCGCGGCGCTGGCAAACCTGGGACGCGTCAAAAGCCAGGGCGCATCAACCATCACCATGCAGGTGGCCCGCAACGTCTATTTGTCCACGGAAAAGACCTACACCCGCAAGATCTACGAAATCCTGCTGACTTTCAAGCTGGAGCACTTGTTGACCAAGGACCAGATTCTTGAGATCTATATGAATCAAATCTTTCTGGGTAACCGCGCGTACGGTTTTGCCGCGGCGTCGGAGGCATATTTTGACAAGCCGTTGAAGAACGTGACGATTGCGGAAGCGGCCATGCTGGCCGGACTGCCCAAGGCGCCATCCGCCTACAACCCGATCAACAATCCGAAAAGAGCCCGGGCGCGCCAGCTTTACATCATTGAGCGCATGGAGGAAAACGGCTTTATCTCCGCAGAGCAGGCGATTGCAGCAAAAAAGGAAGAACTCAAGGTCAAATCGGGATCAGACAACACCAAAGTGCACGCAGAGTACGTGGCCGAGACAGTGCGCCAGTTGATGTACGCACAGTATGGCGATGAGACGTACACCCGGGGTCTGAACGTCTACACGACGCTGCGGGCGGCCGACCAGGACGCAGCCTATAAGGCGCTGCGGCGCGGAATTATGGATTTTGAACGGCGTCAAATTTACCGTGGCCCAGAGGAATTTGTGACCCTGCCGACCAATCCGGAGGAGATCGAGGACGCCATCGACGATGCCCTGGACAATCACCCAGACAATGGCGACGTGATGTCGGCCATGGTGCTGGAAGCGGATGCCAGAAAGATCAAGGCCATCCGCCTGAACGGGGAGAGCGTCGAAATAACCGGCGAGGGGCTCAAACCCGCCCAGTCGGGCTTGTCGGACAAGGCTCCGCCCAATATCAAAATACGGCGGGGCGCCGTGATTCGGGTTGCAAAAACGCCCAAGAACACCTGGGAAATCACGCAATTGCCCGAAGTTGAGGGCGCCTTTGTGGCGCTGGACCCGCGCGATGGCTCCATCAAGGCATTGGTCGGTGGATTTGATTTTGAAAAGAACAAGTTCAACCACGTGACTCAAGCCTGGCGTCAACCCGGCTCGGGCTTCAAGCCGTTCATTTATTCCGCTGCACTGGAGAAAGGCTTCACTCCCGCAACAGTGATCAATGACGCGCCCCTCTTCTTTGGCGCGGGTGTGACGGGTGGTCAACCTTGGGAGCCCAAAAATTACGACGGCAAATTTGAGGGTCCCATGACGATGCGCCGCGGCTTGGCCAAATCCAAGAACATGATCTCGATCCGCATCCTGCAGGCGGTCGGAGCCCAGAACGCACAGGAATGGATCACGCGCTTCGGCTTCGATGCGGACAAGCACCCGGCCTACCTGACCATGGCACTGGGCGCCGGATCGGTGACCCCCATGCAGATGGCTTCAGCCTATTCGGTTTTTGCCAACGGCGGCTACCGCATCAACCCATGGCTGATTGCCAGGGTAACCGAGCAAAAAGGCAAAGTTCTGGTGGAAACCAAACCCAAGGCGCTGGACGAGTCGATGCGCGCCATCGATGCGCGCAATGCTTTCATCATGGACAGTCTGCTGCAAGAAGTGACGCGTTCAGGCACGGCGGCCTCCGCGCAAAGGGAACTGAGGCGTACTGACTTGTACGGCAAAACCGGAACTACCAACGATTCGATGGACGCCTGGTTTGCAGGATTTCAGCCGACGCTGACCGCCATCACCTGGATCGGCTATGACACGCCGCGCAAGCTCGGCGACCGCGAAACAGGGGGCGGGTTGAGCCTGCCGATCTGGATCAGGTTCATGGAACATGCACTCAAAGGCGTCCCGGTGACCGAACCCAGCGTCCCACCGGGCATTGTCAATTCAGGCGGCGAATGGTTCTATGAGGAATACGCCAGAGGCGCCGGCGTCAGCGGTTTGGGACTCACGGACTCGCCGGATGGGACGGCAGGAACCACTGTTCAGCCGCTGCCACCGGCCGACGAAAAGAAGAGCATTCTCGACCTCTTCAAGAACTAATGCCAAACTTTGCGTGACAGGCCGCAATGACACGGCGTGAGCCAGTTCGGCCCGTGACCAATTAGACGGTGAACACCAGCGGGCAACCCGCCTGCTCACTGGCATAGCGCGACAAGCTGGCAAAAAACTCGCCCTGCCCCTTGGTATCGAGCCACTGTTCCTTGTCAAATTTGTAGTGATAGCCACCGGATTTCGCTGCCAACCAGACTTCGTGCAAGGGTTTTTGCAGATTGATGACGATCTGACTTTTGTTGGAAAAAACGAGCGTGATCATGCCCCCCACGCGCTGATTGTCGATATCTGCACGATTCTCGTCATTGATGCGGTCACAACTCGCCTCGACGGCCTTGAGCAGTTTTTCCGCACGGTCCATGAATTCAGGGTCGGTCATTACAATTTCACCATGTTGCGTTTTTCTCAAATTCTAGTCAGTACGCTTGTCCTTGGCGCCAGTGCGGTGAGTCTGTCGGCCTGTGGCCAGCAGGGCCCGCTGTATTTGCCCACGGAACCGGCGGCTGCCAATCGTGCCACACTGCCCGAAACACTGTTGCACATCCGACCCTCAAAAGCCGCCCCACAGGCACCCGCTGATCCAGCTTCTGCCAGCCCTTCGGCCCCAGCATCTACCTCAGTCCCTCAATGATCTCTCAAAATCTCCCCGGCCAACCCCAGATTGCCTATCGGGGCAACGAGCTTTTTTCTGAAGACGTTCGTCTGACTGACTTGGCAAAAGAACATGGCACGCCGCTTTTTGTCTATTCGAAGAGCGCCATGTTGTCAGCGCTGGCCGCTTACCAGCGTGGATTTGCCGGACGAAAGGTTCAGATTTGTTACGCCATGAAAGCCAACCCGGCTTTGGGCGTGATTCAGGTTTTTGCGCAGGCCGGTTGCGGCTTTGACATCGTCTCGGGTGGCGACATGGACCGTGTTCTGGCCGCTGGCGGACGGGCCGACAAAATCATCTTTTCCGGCGTGGGCAAGACGCGGGCGGAAATGCGGCGCGCGCTGGAAGCGGGCATTGGCTGCTTCAACGTCGAAAGCGAAGCCGAACTTGAAGTCCTGAGCGAAGTGGCCCTGTCCACGGGCTTGCGCGCACCGGTCAGCATCCGCGTCAACCCGAACGTGGACCCCATGACTCACCCGTACATTTCCACGGGCCTCAAAGGCAACAAATTTGGCATCGCCCACGAGCGCGTCGTGCGCACCTATCAGCGGGCGGCCACCCTGGCCGGCATTCGCGTGGTTGGTATTGACTGCCACATCGGTTCGCAAATCACTCAAGAAGAACCCTACCTTGACGCCATGGACCGCATGCTGGACCTGGTGGAAGCAATCGAGACAGCGGGCATCCCCATTCAGCACATTGATTTTGGCGGTGGTCTGGGTATCGACTACAACGGCGACACGCCACCTCCTGCAGACCGCCTCTGGGAAAAGCTGCTGGCCAAACTGGATGCGCGCGGCTTTGACCAGCGGCAACTGATGATCGAGCCCGGGCGCTCACTGGTTGGCAATGCAGGCGTGTGTCTGACAGAAGTGCTGTACCTCAAACCCGGTGAGCAAAAGAACTTCTGCATCATCGACGCCGCCATGAACGATCTGCCCCGCCCGGCCATGTACCAGGCGTTTCACCAGATCGTGCCGTTGCGATCACGAGCAGAAGCCCCCGCCACTTGGGATGTCGTGGGTCCGATCTGTGAGAGCGGCGACTGGATCGGGCATGACCGCGCCCTGGCGGTGCAGCCAGGTGACTTGCTCGCGGTTTTGTCTGCAGGGGCCTACTGCATGAGCATGGCCAGCAACTACAACTCCCGGGGGCGCGCGGCCGAGATTCTGGTGGAGGGCAACCAGACCCGCCTCATTCGGCAACGGGAGACGATTGCCGACCAGATGAGGCAAGAGATTTTGCTACTAAATAAGTAGCTATAGACGCATAAGGAGCGGGGGCTAGAGCCTCTTTTTCTTCAAAAAATCAACCAGTCGCCAGCTTAACAGTCCACCCAAAATCGCGGCATAGACGAAGACCTCGGTGAAGTTGTTCTTGCCTGCCCGCATCCACAAGAAATGCAGGACTGCAAGCCCGGCGACGACGTACACCAACTTGTGCAAGAGCTGCCAGCGTCTGGCGCCAAGCGCCTTGATCGCCTGATTGAAAGACGTCAATGCCAGCGGTGTGAGCAAGACAAAGGCGGAGAAACCCACCAGAATGAAGGGACGTTTCACAATGTCCTTTGCAATGTCGGTCACCTCAAAACCCATGTCAAACCAGCTGTAGCTGAGCAGATGGAGCACGGCATAGAAATAGACAAACAGGCCCAGCATGCGACGAAATCGGGCCAGTGCCGGTGTGCCGGTGATCAATCGAAGCGGCGTTACCGCCAGCACCAGGCAAAGATAGCGCAAGGTCCAGTCGCCGGTGGACCGGCTCAAGGCTTCCGCCGGATTGGCACCCAACTGGTTGGTGATGGCGGCCACCAGCAGCCAGCAAAACGGCATCAGCGACAGGCCAAATACGATCGGTTTGGCAAACTGGTGCAGCAGCAGTTTTTGCACCCGCGCCCTTGGCCATGGGGTGGCGAGCGCCACCATCAGAAAAACTTCTTGAGATCCATCCCGGCGTAAAGCTGCCCGACCTGGGCCTCATAGCCGTTGAACATCAGCGTCTTGCGCTTCTTGGCAAACAAGCCATCTTCGCCGATACGCCGCTCCGTGGCCTGACTCCAGCGCGGGTGGTCCACCGCAGGATTGACATTGGAGTAGAAGCCGTATTCATTGACTGCCGCTTTGTTCCAGGCCGTGGCGGGTTGCTTGTCGGTGAAGCGGATTTTCACCAGGCTTTTACCGCTCTTGAAGCCGTATTTCCATGGCACCACCAGCCGCACCGGCGCGCCGTTCTGGTTGGGCAATATCTCACCGTACATGCCGAAGCTCAGCAAGGTCAGCGGATGCATGGCCTCGTCCATGCGCAAGCCCTCCACATAGGGCCAGTCCAGTACTCTGGAACCGACAAAGGGCATGGTTTTTGGATCAGCCAGCGTCACAAACTCGACGTACCTGGCGTTCCCCAACGGCTCCACTCTTTTTATCAGTTCGCTCAGTGAATAGCCTACCCACGGGATCACCATGGACCAGCCTTCAACGCAGCGCAGACGATAGATTCGCTCCTCCTGCGCACTCAGCTTGAGGAGATCTTCAAGGGTGTACTTGGCCGGCTTTTTGACGAGGCCTTCAATCTCTACCGTCCACGGTTTCGTCTTGAGGGTGTGGGCGTTCTGTGCAGGATCAGATTTGTCAGTGCCGAATTCGTAGAAGTTGTTATAGGTGCTGGCATCCTTGTAGTCAGTCACCTTCTCCATGGTGACTGCACCGGGCAGACTCGACTTGACACCCGACAATGCGGCCAGTTTGCCGGGCCGCGGGACCGACCCGGTGGTTTGTGCTTGGGCGTCACGCGACGCCCAAGACGCCAACGCCGCACCAGCGACACCGCCGGCCATGAGCCTGATGAGGTCGCGCCGCCCGGCATAGACCGCCTGCGTCGTGATTTCGCTAGCGACGGGATGGCAATAACCGTCCCGGCTTGTCTTGATCAACATAAAGATGCCCTCGTTTCACTGGTAGTCGTGGAACGACGTCTGTTCTTACACAATATGCCGCCAGTCCGCCCGCCCCCTATACCGTGGCCTTAAAGCGTGCCGTAGCTGTGCAAGCCGCTCAAGAACATGTTCACGCCAATGAACGCAAAAGTGGTGACAGCCAGACCACCCAAGGCCCACCAGGCCGCCACGGTGCCTCGCAGACCCTTCATCAACCGCATGTGCAGCCAGGCTGCATAGTTGAGCCAGACGATGAGGGCCCAGGTCTCTTTCGGATCCCAGCTCCAGTAACCGCCCCAAGCCTCGGCAGCCCAGAGCGCCCCCAGCACCGTGGCAATGGTGAAGAACGCAAAGCCAACGGCGATGGACTTGTACATCACATCGTCAAGAATCTCAAAGGATGGCAGTCTGGACGCGATCTGGCGCCGCCCGAACAGGATGCCACCCACAATCAGCGCGGAAATACCAAAGTACACGGCCCAGTAGTCGCTCATGCCACCGACGGCCGACTTGCGAAACACGATGGGCTCAAAACACAACACAATGCCAAGCAACCACAGCGGAGCCAGCTTGTACCAACGCGTCTCTGTCGCCTGCTGCTTGATCAGGTAGGCAAAGGCCACCATGGCCGCCAGCGCAAAAGTGCCGTATCCGATGAAATTGGCAGGCACGTGCAGCTTCATCCACCAGCTCTTGAGAGCGGGTACCAGTGGCTGAATTTCATGCGCTTCACGCACCAGCGTGTACCAGAGCAAAAACCCGACGGCAGCACTGACCACCAGCATGACAAAAGCGCCCAACGCCCGCGTTTTGTACTGCGCTTCAAAGTAAAGATAAAACGCCGCCGTCATCCAGCAGAACAGCACGAACACTTCATACAGGTTGCTCACCGGAATATGTCCGATGTCCGCGCCCAGCAAATAGCCCTCATACCAGCGGACCATGGTGCCGATCAGTGCCATGCCCACCGCCACCCAGACCAGGCGCGATGCCACCAGCGTCAAGGCGTCGCCGCCCTGCCGTGGGGCGAACATGCCGATCCAGTAGAAGACGGTGCTCATGAAGAACAGCATGCTCATCCACAGAATGGCCGACTGGCTGGACAGGAAGTACTTGAGCCAGAAAACGCTGTCCGCGTTCGCCAGACTGCCCTGGTACGACACGATGCCGAGCAGCGAAAACCCGGCCACGGCCAGCATCAACGTGCGCAGGGGCCGCCAGAACCAGCCCAGCATGATGGCGCTGGGCATGGCAGCCAGCAAAATGCCCTTCTCATAAACGTCCATCGCCGCGTTGTAGCGCGAAAACGCGAACAAGCCGCCGGCCAGCACAATGGCCGCAAACAACCAGTCAAACCAGTTGCGTTTGGCGAAATAACCTTCGTTCAAGGTCAATGTAGTACCAACAGTCGTTGAAGCCGTATTCATGTCATTCTTCCTTGATCCCAATCAGCCGGGATTTAAGCCTCTCAAATTCGCGATCACCATCCATGGTTTTGCGGTTAGTTGACAAGGCCATCGTGGCAGTGGCCCGCCCGTCCACCGTTCCATCAATGGGCGCCAGCCATACCCACAGCCGCCGCTCGCGAATGTAAAGCATCGCAAATACCCCCAGAATAAGCAGGGCACAACCCAGATAGACAATATTCTTCCCAGGGGCACGGGCGACCTGGAAAACGCTGGCCTGTACGTGGGTAAAGTCGGCCAGCTGCAATACCATGGGGGCTGGGTAAACCTGCGCGTCGCTGAGTGCCAGCACCGCCTGGGTCATGAACCCTTGCGTTTTTTCATTGGCCTCAAAGGGTTGCAGGCCTACACGCTCACGCGTGAGCTGGGCCAGTTCATACAGGGCACCATTCAGAATACGGATGAGCACCTCGCCTGCCCGCGCTCTCTCGCCCTCAGGCACGTTGGTTTCCATGAAGTCCGCAATGGCCTGCAAACCGCCCACGGCTTTGCCGTCCACGCCCGCCTCAGCACCGGCAAACAGGGCCAGCGCACGCGACGCCGACGCCGCCAGAGGCTTGTTTAAATCCGGGCGACTTGGGTCCACCGCTCGTGCAACATAGCGCTGAACTGCCAGATCGCGCACCACGGGGTCCGACAACGCCGCACGCAGCCTGAAGAACTCCTCGGGAGTTCCCTTGTCATCGGCCGGAACGCGCAGATAGCGGAAAGGCTCAGCCGGTGAATCGCGCAGCCCCATCAAAAACACCGGAGCACCATCGCCCATGTCGACCGGCAGCATGTAGTTGTGGTATTCACGCGCCTGGCCGGCAGCGTCGCGCAGCTTGTACGAAATACTGGGTCCCACATTTCGCAACTCTTTTTTGGCACCTGCCTTATTGGCAGCACCAAGCCGGGAATTGATCGACTCGCGCAGATCGACCTTGCGAACATCCACGCCTGCCACGCCATTGCCCGCAAAATTCTCGACGTTGATGACACGCAAGCCGGTGTACTCGATCGTCAGCTTGTCGTTGCCATTGGTGAGCTGGGATGAACCACCGATAACCCCCTCAACTTCAAACGGTTTCGTAGCCGCGTTCATGGGCAAGGCTTTGAGCTTGACGGTGGAACCACCATCATCAAAGCTGGACTGGTAGATTTCCACACCCTTGTAACTCGCCGGATGATTGACCTCGACCCGTGCCGGGATCTGTTCCCCGGTCTGAATATCGTGAATGATGATGTCGCTGGCAAACAGCTTGGGCATGCCCGTCGAGTAGTACTCCACAAAGAATTTCTTCAGTTCCACTGCAAATGGCAACTCCTGCAGCAGAATGCCGTCCGATTGACTCAGAATCGCCGTGCTGGACCTCGTGCCTTCGGTCACCAACAAATTGCCGCGGAATGTCGGATTGCGGTCGCTCAGACGGTGCTCCGGTTTCACATCGGCAATCATGCCGCCGCCGCTGTACACGGTTTTCCCGTTGAACCACATTTGCGCACGAACGACCAGATCGCCATCCAGCAAGCCGCCCAGGCACACCAGGACAATGGCGCTGTGAGCCGCGATATAGCCAATCTTGTTGGCAGCGCCTGCCTTCGCGGCAACCATCCAGCCACGGGCGCCGGGCGCGTCGCGCTGTTGCAGTTTGACCTTCCAGCCCCCGGTGACCAGCATCTGGCCAATGCGTTTGGCCGCGACCTCAGGCGTCTCATTCAGCTCGGCCTGGGCCCGATGGCCGAACGCCTTCAGGCTTTGCTCACGGATGTTCTCTTTGTAGGTTCTCAGATCCGTGAGGATTTTGGGCGTGTTGCGCGCGATGCACAGCGAGGTGCTGGTCACCAGAAAAGCGAGTATCAGCAAGAACCACCATGCGCTGTAGACCGAATACAGGCTGACGGCAGCAAACACCTCAGCCCAGAACGGCCCGAACTGATTGACATAGTTCGTGCTGGGTTCGTGCTGCTTGAGCACCGTGCCAATGACTGAGGCAATACAGATGACTGTCAACAAGGAGATCGAGAAGCGCATCGACGACAGCAATTCGACAGCAGCGCGTAGCGGTCGCGAACCGGATTTGAGTTCTAGGCCTTGGGTGGAGACTGTCATTGGAAGAATTGTCGCGGCATTGTCGTATTTTCAAAAAGAAAGGGCAGGCCCACATCAAAATGGACCTGCCCCCGTTTGGGTTTGTTGCCCGCGTTTAGTTCAATCAAAAAAACCGAACGCGGGTAACCAGCAACCCTGGCCTGCGGCTAGCGCAGACCGGCAATGTAGTCAGAGACGGCCTTGATTTCGCGATCGTTCATTTTGGCGGCCACTTGCGTCATCTGCAGGCTGTTCTTGCGCACGCCGTCACGGAAACCGGTCAACTGGGCCGCCGTGTAATCAGCATGCTGGCCACCCAGGCGGGGGTACTGCGCAGGAATCCCGGCGCCATTGGGACTGTGGCAACCCGCGCAGGCGGCAACCTGACGATCTGCAATGCCACCACGGTAGATGCGCTCACCCAGAGTGACCAGCTCCTTCTCCTTGGCAAAGCCCGGTTTGGCATTCTTCGAGCTCACCCAGTAGGCGATGTTCTTCATGTCAGCATCGCTCAGTGTCGCGGCAAAGCCGGACATGATGGCGTTGGAGCGCTTGCCCGATTTGAATTCCTGCAGCTGCTTCACCAGGTACTCCGGGTGTTGCTGTGCCAGTTTGGGGTTGACCGGAATGCCCGAGTTGCCATCTGCCGCATGACAGGCAGCGCACACGGCGGCATAGCTGGCGTCGCCTTTGACCAGATCAGGCTTGACCGGTTTCGCGGGTTCAGCTTTGGCCTCCGCCTGGGGCGCAGCAGGCTTGGCCTCTTGTGCAAAGGTGGAAAAAGCGGGAGCTGCCAATAAGGCAGCAAACAAAAGGGAGGCAAGCAACTTCATATTGAACGTCGTGTCAGGTGACCAAAACAGCGTGATTCTACAATGCTGCTTCGGGTTTCCCCGCTTTAATCAATGACTACCAACTCAAACCCACCGGCTTCGGCCCCCCAGGCACCTCCTTCGGATGTCGCCGCCAAGGCTGCGGCCAATGTTGCGTTGGGCTGGCTTCACACCGCCAAATTCCTCACGACGGCGCCCCAGCTGCATTTCCTGCCGGCTCTTGATGTGCCCGAGATTGCCTTTGTGGGCCGCTCCAACGCGGGCAAATCGACCTGTATCAACACACTGACGCAGCAAAAGCAGCTGGCCTTTGCCTCCAAAAAACCGGGGCGCACCCAGCACATCAACCTGTTCTCGCTGGGCAAGCAGGGTGTGACCGATGCCGTCCTGACTGACTTGCCGGGCTATGGTTACGCCGCAGTACCCAAATCGGACAAGATTCGCTGGCAGCAAGTGATGGCCAATTACCTGGTCACGCGTGAAAACCTGAAGGCCATTGTGCTGATGTGCGATCCGCGCCACGGGCTGACGGAACTGGACGAAATCCTCCTGGACATCATCCGTCCGCGGGTTGAAGAGGGGCTCAAGTTTCTGGTCATTCTCACCAAGGCCGACAAACTGACTCGCGTCGAGCAAGCCAAAGCTCTGTCCATCATGAAGCTGCAGGCTGGTGGCGGTGAAGTGCGGCTGTTTTCCGCCACCAAACGCCAGGGAATTGACGAGGTCGCCACGTTGCTGTGGCAGTGGGCGCACCCCACTGTGGACCAGGCCGACACCTGAGCAGACCGACAGGCGAACGCGTCATTCGTCGCGGTCCCAAATGCGACTGCACAAGGCCGTCTGGTGTCGTAATCTCACACCCGTTTTGACTTTGACGGGCTGACTTCACCATGATCGAGACTTATGCCCAGCCATTGCCGCATGGCATCACCCTGAGTTGCCGGGCGGCCGGCGATCGGGGGCGTCCGGTTCTCATGTTCCTGCATGGCTTCCCTGAAGCGGCTTTTGTGTGGGACTTCCTGCTGGCGTATTTTTCTCGCGCCGAAAACGGCGGCTACCGCTGCGTGGCGCCCAATCTGCGGGGCTTCGAGCATTCCAGCGCGCCAACCGACGTCAGCGCCTACCGGCCCAAATACCTGGTGCAGGACATCGCTGCCCTGATTGCGATCGAAACGCAAAACCAGGGCGGCCAACTGGCCTGCCTGGTAGCGCACGACTGGGGCGGCGCCGTGGCGTGGAATCTCGCCAACCAGTTGCCGCATCTGGCAAAGCGCCTGGCCATCATCAATTCACCCCATCCCGGCACGTTTTTGCGCGAACTCAAAGATAACCCGGCGCAGCAGGCGGCCAGCGCCTACATGAACTTCCTCATTCGCCCGGATGCGGAAAAATTGCTGACGCAGGACGACTACCGCCGACTCTGGGAGTTCCTGACCAATACTTTTGGCTCTCACCCCGCCACCTGGCTCACAGAACAGGTCAAGGCCCAGTACCGCGAGGTCTGGAATGCGGGATTGACCGGCGGCTGCAACCTGTATCGGGCGTCACCGCTGCGACCGCCGCGAGCACAGGACCCTGCCGCTGCCGCGGTTGATCTGCCGCACGCTATGTTGACGGTAACGCAGCCCACGCTGGTGATCTGGGCCCTGGACGATATCGCGCTGCCGCCAGCGCTGATTGAGGGACTCGATGCGTATGTTGAGTGCCTGACAGTTCAGACGATACCCGACGCCACCCACTGGGTCGTACATGAAAAGCCGCAACTGGTGGCGCAATCCCTGCTGCAGTTTTTGCTATTAAATTAATAGCTATTAGCGCTTATTCCATGAGGGCTAGAGCCCGAAATATCTAATATTTTCAGTACACCGATGGCACGCCCGGTGGGCGATCCTTGAAACGCTTGTGGACCCAGAAGTACTGGTCAGGCATGGTGTCTATGTAAGACTGCAAGCGCTGGTTCATGAGCGCCGTGTCCGCGACCACATCATCGGTCGGGAACCCCTGCCATGACGGCATGATTTGAACCTCGTAACCTTGGCGCGTCATGCGCGTCACCACCGGCACCACCTTTGCGCGACCCAGTCTGGCAAAGCGCGACAGGGACGGCACCGTGGCCGCCGAAACGCCATAAAACGGCACAAAGACGGACTCCTCCAGGCCAAAGTTCATATCGGGCAACAGATACAAGGGATCACCCGCGCGCAGCGTGGCCACAACGGTTTTGACGCCGTCAACGCGACCAAAAAGCCGGGCAGAGCCAAACCGCTGGCGACCTTCCAGAATCCAGCCGTCGATGACCTTGTTGGCCTGGTTCGTGTAGATCGTGGTGAATTGCCGCGGCAGCTGCTGGGTCAGGGCCGTCCAGCCCGCGTCCAGCCCCACGAAATGCGGCGAAAAAATCACCGTTGGCTCGTCGCCCTGCAATTCGCTCACGGCTCCGGTCAGTGTCAAACGCTGCCGAACCACAGTTGGAGAGCCGTGCCAGAGCCAGCCGCGATCCAGCCAGGCCTGGGCGAAATGAACGAAAGTGCCGATCGCCATCGCCCGAATTTGTTGCACGGACCGGTCCGGAAAACACAAACGCAGGTTGGTCAGGGCCACGCGGCGGCGGGGCACAACCAGCCCGTAGAGCACCCAACCCAACAAACAGCCCAGCGCACGCAGCCATGACAGGGGCATGCGCCCCAGCAGATGCATCACCAATATGCCAAGCTGGCTCAACATAATGCGCAACCCGTGGTCATGGTTCCTGCCTCGGCTGTTTGTAGCGCGCATAGCCCCACAGGTACTGCTGCGGACAGTGACGAATCAGATCTTCCATCGCCCGGTTGATGACCCCCGCCGCCTGTGCCCCGTCCGCTGGCAAGGCCTCCATCAAGGGCTGCACGTGCACCCGATAGCCGCGCCCCCAAGACAAACGTTCGCCCCAAGTCAGCAACACCGTGGCGCCGGTCTGCTGCGCCAATCGCGCCGACAGCGTCATGGTGTAGGCCGCCCGGCCAAAAAACGGCACCCACAGCCCCATACCCAGCGGCGGCACCTGGTCCGGCAACAGGGCCACGGATTGGCCCTGTTTCAAAGCTTTGATCATCTGCTTGACGCCCGCCAACGTGGTTGGGGCCGTGTGCAAGCCGGGACGAGCCCGGGCAGTCGCAACCAACGCCCGCAGCCACGCCTTCCGCGGCGGGCGAAACAGCACGGTAAGAGGGTATTTCGCCTGGCCGTAGCGTCGGGCATAGGCCTGAGCCGCGATCTCAAAACAGCCCAGGTGGGGCGTCAGGAACACCACGCCACGTTCCAGGGCCAACGCCGCCTCGACGTGGTGAGCGCCATCCCACAGCACCCGCACCGGCCGCCCCATCCACAGGCGCGGCAACTCGGCCACCAGTTTGCCGCCCTCGCCGACGGCACCCAGCCACTGCCGCCAATGGATGCCAGCCTGTCGCACGTTCGCCAAAAAACGCCGGCGATACACCCCGGAGACGGCGAACACCAGCCAGCCCAAGCCCCAGCCCACCCCGTGTGCCAACCACAACGGCAATACGGACAAAATTCTGAAAAGGGAGATCATCGGTGGGATAAAATGCGCGGGTCGCTGAGTTACGGAACTACTTGCAGGGCGACACACATGGAGCGGCTCCCGCGAGCCGCCATTGTGCCTTGTCAAATTTGACAAATCTGCTAAAGCGTTCGCCGAAGCCTCCAAGCCCAAGCAACGCGGTCTTGAACTTGTTTGAACTTGTGATTGGAGCTTCTTACTATGGCGAGCGATTTTCTTTTTACGTCCGAGTCCGTTTCCGAAGGACACCCCGACAAGGTGGCCGACCAGATTTCCGACGCGATTCTCGATGCGATCTTCAAGCAGGATCCCAAGTCCCGCGTCGCCGCCGAGACCTTGTGCAACACCGGTCTGGTGGTGCTCGCCGGTGAAATCACCACCAACGCGCACGTGGACTACATCCAGGTCGCGCGCGACACCATCAAGCGCATCGGTTACGACAACACCGAGTACGGCATCGACTACAAGGGCTGCGCGGTACTGGTGGCCTATGACAAGCAGAGCAACGACATTGCCCAGGGCGTCGATCACGCCAGTGACGACCACCTGAACACCGGCGCTGGCGACCAGGGCCTGATGTTTGGCTATGCCTGCAATGAGACGCCCGAACTCATGCCCGCGCCCATCTACTACGCCCACCGGCTGGTGGAGCGCCAGGCCCAGTTGCGCAAAGACGGCCGCCTGCCCTTCCTGCGACCCGACGCCAAGAGCCAGGTCACCATGCGTTATGTGGACGGCAAGCCGCACAGCATCGACACGGTGGTGCTGTCCAGCCAGCACAGCCCGGAAATGAGCGACGGCGCCAAGATGAAGCCCGCCTTTATTGAGGCGGTGATCGAAGACATCATCAAGCCCGTGCTGCCCAAGGAATGGCTGACCGCCGACACCAAGTACCTGATCAACCCCACCGGGCGTTTCGTCATTGGTGGCCCGCAAGGCGACTGCGGCCTGACCGGGCGCAAGATCATTGTGGACACCTACGGCGGCGCCTGCCCGCACGGCGGCGGCGCCTTCAGCGGAAAAGACCCGACAAAGGTGGACCGCTCCGCTGCCTATGCGGCCCGTTATGTGGCCAAAAACATTGTGGCGGCTGGGTTGGCCCGGCAGTGCCAGATCCAGGTAGCGTATGCCATCGGCGTGGCCAAGCCCATGAACGTGACGGTGTACACCGAAGGCACAGGCGTGATTCCAGACGAAAAAATCGCGGAACTGGTTAACGAGTACTTCGACCTGCGCCCCAAAGGCATCATCCTGATGCTCGATCTGCTGCGTCCCATCTATGAAAAGACCGCGGCTTACGGCCATTTCGGTCGTGAAGAGCCGGAGTTCACCTGGGAGCGCACCGACAAGGCCCAGACACTGCGTGCCGCTGCCGGGCTGCCCAACGCCTGACAGGCGGGTCGGGATACATGAGAGTACAGACACAGCGCTGGATTGACCGCTGGCTGGGCCAGTTGCTTTGTGGGATCGTGTCTGTGTGGGCTCGGCTCGTAACGCTGGGGCGACGACCGCCCGCGCTGGCGCAAGAGCCGCGTCACATTCTGGTGATTCTGCTTTCCGAAATGGGCAGTGTCGTGTTGGCGGGCCCCATGTTTGCCACCCTGCGGCAGCGCTACCCCGGCGCCACGCTGCACGTGCTGCAACTCCAGAAAAACCAGGAAGTGGCCGCCCTGCTTGGGCTGGCCAAGCCGGAACACCTGCATGCGCTGGACGACAGCGCCGGCCTGGGCTTGCTGGGTGACATCTGGCGCGTCAGCATGCACCTGCGCCGCCTGCCGCTGGATGCCGTCATCGACTGCGAGCTGTTTTCCCGCATCAGCAGCCTGATGTCCTACCTGAGCGGAGCGCCTCTGCGCGTCGGTTTTACGCCGCACACGCAAGAGGGCCTGTACCGCGGCAGCTACATCAACCGGGCGATTCCGTATAACCCATACCAGCACATCAGCAAGCAGTTTTTATCCCTGGTCGATGCACTGGACGCTGATTCGATGCCGCGCAACAAGGCGGCACCCATTCGTGGACTGCCGTCCGACACGCAACTGGTCGTGCCGTTTGAGGCCGCCGAACTGAATGCCTACCGCCACAAGATGCTGGCTGACCACCCCACGCTGGCGGACCGGAAAATCGTGCTGATCTATGCAGGTGGCGGCCTCCTGCCAGAGCGCGCCTGGCCCGCGGCACACTACGCCCGGGTGGCGCGCGGCCTGTGCCAGGCCGGTCACGCGGTCGGGCTGATTGGCTTGCGCGACGATGCACAACTGGCGCACGATCTGCTGGCGCAAATCGGAAGCGAATTCTGCGTGGACCTGACCGGCTATACCCGCAGCATCCGCGAACTGCTGATGCTGTTTCATTGCGCTGATTTGTTGATCACCAACGATGGTGGACCTGGTCACTTTGCCAGCCTCACGCCGATTCGCACCATGGTGTTCTTTGGCCCCGAAACGGGTCGTCTGTATGGACCGCTTGGATCCCGCGCACAAGTGCTGGAATCCGGCTTGGCCTGCTCGCCCTGCCTGAGTGCCTACAACCACCGTGAAACCTTTTGCGACGGCGACAACCAGTGCCTCAAACGCATTGCGCCTGACCCGGTGCTGGCAGATGCCCTGACCGCCCTCGCCCAGCCAAGCCAGGCGCATTCATGAGTCAGCGCACAGGCTGGCAGCAGCGTCTCTTCTCGCTGATCGAATGGCTCAAGGGTTTTCGCTACATCAAGTTCGGACTGGTGGGCGCCAGCGGGACCGTGGTCAACATGGCCGTCCTGTTTGTCGCGCAGGAGTACCTGTTTGCTGCCATTGCCGCGCCGCGCAGCCGGCTCTATGCCTCTCTCGCCCTGGCCATTGCGGTCGCAACGATCAACAACTTCACCTGGAACCGTCTCTGGACCTGGGCCGACCGGCTGCGTGACGCTGCCGCGCGGGCCCGACCCGGGAGCGCCCCCCAGACGGGTGTCTCGCTCTATTTTGGTCAGCTGGGGCGCTACGCCGTCGCCTCCTGGTTTGGCATTGCACTTCAATATGGCCTCACGCTGTGGCTGTCGCACTCCCTGCATTACCTGCTGGCCAATGTCATCGCCATCGTGATTGCCAGCGTGAGCAACTTTCTGGCCAATGACCTCTGGACGTTTCGCCACCGTCCGTCAAAATAGGTCATGCGTGACGCCCCGCCGAAAAATCGCCCCCTTGATGCCTCGACTCTGGCCTGGCTTGCCTTGCTGGCGTTCGCCGTGTGCGTCTATGCCTTCGGCCTGGATGGGCAGTACGTCCCAAGCATCGGTGATGAGCTGGTTTACACGCACATTGCGCGCCTGACCGCCGCCTCAAACCACTGGCTGCCGCTGGTGTCCGAGCTGGACCACATGCGCAACACCAAACCGCCCTTGCTCTTTTGGCAGGCCATGGTGGCCGGAGACTGGGGGCAGCACTGGAGCATGGCCGCACTGCGCACACCCAGCCTGATTTACACACTGTTGGTGGCGGGGGCGGTCGCCTGGACTGTGCAGCAACTCACCCGCGACCTGCGCACAGCCTGTCTGGCGGCCTGTGTTTACCTCGCATTTTTTTGCACCTTCCGTTTCGGTCGCACCTATTTGACGAGCGCCCCTGAAACCTTCTGGCTGAACCTGCCCATGTTCTGGTTGCTGTGGCAACGCTTGCGCTCCACGCCTGCAGCGCCGACGCGCCCTCTGGGCTGGTTGACCCACGTGGCGTTCGGGCTGGCGCTGGGGCTCGGGCTGGCCTACAAATCCTTTGCCCTCATTGCACCGGCAGCCGCCACGCTGTGGTGCGCCCAACTTTTGACTGAGCGCACGTTGAACTGGCGCCTGGTTGTTCAGACCACCCTCAAGGTCAGCCTGAGTGCGGCCGTCGCGCTGGGCATTTTTGCCTTGTGGTTTGTCCTTGACCCGGATCCAGGTGCCGTGTGGCAGGAGTTTGTCATCGGTGAAAACGCCGGCAAGATGTCCAATAGCCAGGGCTACTGGCGCCTGGCCTTGTTGGGTGGCGGGGGCAGCGTATGGGTGCAATTGCTGGCCTATGCGCAAAATGCCGGCCTGCTGGCATTCGTCGTCATCGGTCTGGCGTGGGTCGGACTGCGGACGTGGGCCAAACGCGGGGCCAAGGCCCATCTATCCCCGACCCTGTTGATTCTGCTCATATGGCTGGCCGTGTGGCTGATTGTGTTTACCCTGCCAAGCCAGCGTTCGGCGCGCTATGTCGTTCCTGCCATGCCGGCGCTGGCCATACTGCTCGCGCTGTACTGGGACCGCATTGCACGGGGCTGGTTCTTGCTGTCGTTGCTGCTATGCGGGATTTTTGTTGGCGTGTTGGGGCGCATCGCCTGGGCGGCGCATGACGTCGGCATCGGCACGGGTCTCGAATTGGGCGCCACCCTGTTCGTGGTGGTGGCCGGTCTCCTGCTGGTGATCGGCGGCTCGTTGAGACCAGCCTGGACTCGCGCTGCTACCGTCGCGGCGTGCTTCGCCGTCTACGCAGGCTTCGGCTTGACCACAGCGCCATTGAACGGAGCGGCCGGGCACTACGAAGCGCAAACCATCGCCAGGATTCACGAGGCACGCGTGGCCGTGCCAAGCAGTTTCAATGGTCAGTTCGAACGGTTTCAGTTCCTGCTGCCCGGCAACCAGTTTGTGCCCTATGACGGTGAAGGTCGCGCCGCCCACAGCGCGAGCGAAAATGCGCAGGCGCTCAATGGTCTGCTAGCCACACACGACGCGGTCGTCTGGCTGCAGTCGGAGCCTGCCGAGCAGGGACCACCCTGCGCGCCAGGGTGCACTGTGCTGGGGATGCGATGGGAAGTGAAAGGCCGGCACAAAAGCGGCGAAATCAACCTGCCCAACTTGTGGTACCCGCAAACCTGGTTGTTCAGACGCGAGTGGCTGGTGACGCTCGCCCACCCGCCTTCAGGCGACGCACAACGCTGACAAACCACCCGAGTTGAAGCGCGACCCACAACCAGGGGTCAAGCAGGGCATCCCACACATTGCCGGTAGGCAATCGTGTCAGCAGGAACAGCATCAGCACCAGCGGTGGTAGCACGAATGCAACCAGCTGCGACGCCTTTCGATTCGTGCCTGTCGCACCAAACAACACCCATAACAGCATGGCGGACACAAGCACCGAAGAGAAGGCAGCCGTGCTGAAACCCCAGGCATAGATCGACACCGGCAGCCAGGCCAGCGTGTCCATCAGCAACACCCAACCAAGGCCGACACCAACCCACGCCAGCATTCCCAGTGCATCCACTCGTGGCCCAGCCATCGAAACACCCGTCCCCGGCGCCTGCCGTGCCTGTCTCAAAAACCAAACCAGGCAAATCGCACCACTCATCAAACTGGGCGTCTGAAACGCCAGACCCAGCCAGTACGCTGGCGACATGGCACCCGGCATCAGAGTCCACGCAATGACCAGAAAGGACAGGCCCAGTCGATAAGGCCGCGCGAGCTTGCCCGCGATCAACAGCGCACCACTGCCCAGCACGATGGCCCACAGCAAATGCAAGGCCACCCGCATTGCCGTGGCACTGGGCAACACCGCGTTGTCCGTCGCCCACAGAATGTCCAAAAAAGTGCTCATGTCCATGAAGTACTGCTGCCTCAGCGGGCGGTGGGCGAAAAAGAAAACCGTTGCCAGGCAATGCTGCGGCGCTGATCGGTGTAGCTGACCCACAGGCTGTCGTCAGCCCAGGCCAGTGCCGGATAAGAGTACTCGTCGGCAGCCGATCCGTGGGCCAGCGACTGCGCCAGGACCCAGGCCCGGCCATCCATTGAACTGCTGAGATCCAGGGCGCTGCGAGAGTGGGGTGATGAGTTATGGGCAAGAAACATTCGCCCGGGCGCCGAAGCCAAGCCCGCGACGGAAGCGTCGGGGTTATGCAACGCCAGATCGGGCAAATCGACCCAGTTCTTCCCGCCGTTGGTGGTTTGGGCCACGCCCACCTTGCCTTCAGGACGCTGGTCGCGCATCAACGCCAGCCAGCGTGATTCACTCACCATGACCAGCGTGGGTTGCAGCAGGTGCTTGCGACTTGAAATCCGCACCATCCCTTTGAACTCTCCGCCGGCATCAAAGCGCAGGGCGACCGGGTACTTGATGCCCAGTTCAAAATGCACAGGCAACACCATGCCGCCATCCGCCAGGGGGAGCGGTGCGCTGCGCACCAGAAAGCTGGTATTCCACAGCCAGGACAGTGGCAGCGCGCGCACCACGTCAAACGACATCGCAGAAAAATCTTGACCTTCATTGCTTTGGCGCAAATGAACGATGCGCGCCGCTGCCCACCCACCCAGACCGGTGGCCACCACAAACAAGTGAATCTTGCCCTGGCTGTCGAGCCAGGCCACCGGATTTCCCAGTCGGCGCACACCAAAATCCAGTTGATCACCCATCACCTGCCGGTTCACCACAAAACGCGCCGCGCTCCACTGCTGCGTGGTGCGATCGAATTGTGAGGCAGCTATCTGGACGTCAGCAGCGCTTTCACGCGTGCCGGCAAACCAGAACGCCAGCAAGGCAGATGGGTGGGATGCGGGCATCGCCAGCAAGCTACTGGCATGGGCAGCGGGCGTGTTGGTGGGCATGGGAACGTGGCCGCGGCCGGTCGGCGTCAGGGGACCATCGACCACCATCTTGCCGGCGGTGGGCCATACCGCTTGCGCGGCCGGATTTACCTCAGCGCGGCGCCCGGCATCCAGGCCAGTCAAAGTCGCAAAGACCAGCAGACCAATTGCCAATCGCATGCCGAAAGAACGGGGAAAAACTGCGATCAGGGAATCAGACATTGCACATTGGGTGAAGAGATTCGTTCAAGTGTGAAATATCAAAAAAACAATCTTAAGTGGTAGGAAGTGTGCGTCGCAGGCGTCGAGAATGTTTACATTGAATGACAGAGTTTCTTTGCGGTTTTTTCAAAACCCCATATAAAACAATTGCTTACACGCTTTCAATTGAGATGGCACAGTATGTGCTTATATTGCATCGCGGTTGGCGATTGGCGCTATTAGCAGGCTTCAGACACTCACTTTAGGAGAATCAGTATGAAAAAAACAGCAATCGGGATGGCCATTGCAACGCTTTTGGCATCTCCTGCATTTGCCGCTTCGTTTGTGAACGGCAGTTTCGAAGATGGCAATATCAATGGTTGGCTCGCGGGGGGGGGTAACGCGTCCATCTCTTCGCGTTCGGGCGTGTCCAATAGTGCGCTCACTCCGGCTGCCTGGCTACCGGGCGGTCTCCACTATAACGCTGCCAACAGCAATTCTGCCATCATCGACAACACCTCAGCCTACGTTGATCCCAATGTCGGCGCGGCTCTGGGTACCACCGTCTATGGCGGTCGTTACTCCTATCGTGTGGAAAACACGAGCAACGGTGGTTACGCGTCTGCCATCAGTCAGACCGTCGCGAACTATACCGATCCTACAATTTTCTTCGCATGGAAGGCCGTGCTTGAGGCCGCCCACACCGCAGACACGGCTGCGACCATGAAGCTAAATCTGCGCGACGATACGGACGGAATCGACCTGATCACCCGCACCTATAACGCCACATCTGGCGGCGTGGATCCTACGAAATTCACTTTCTCGGGTGGCAACTACTACACCGCGGCTTGGCAAATCGAGCAGTTGAATATCAGCGCTGCTCTATCTGGTCATACCTTTACCTTGTCGGTGATTGCAGCGGATTGCCAGCCGACCGGCCACTTTGGTTATGTCTACCTCGATGGTTTCGGTGCCAATATTCCTGATCCTACCAATAATGTTCCGGAACCCACATCTGTGGCGTTGCTTGGCCTCGGTTTGGCTGGTCTGGCTGCCTCCCGTCGTCGCAAGAGCGTCTGACGAGATCTGTTCGATGCTGAAAGGCGGCCTGCGGGCCGCTTTTTTGCATATGTAGAATCACGTCGAGGCGCTGCCGAGGTCTTTGGATTCTCCCTCCGGCTAGCAAATGGACTTTCGTCGTTACCGCATTCGGCCCTTGAATTGGTGGCGTCTGCGAGTTTTCAAGATACTCAATTGATCCATTGAATATGACCAGTTTCGCACCGCGCGGTTATGCCACTGTCTCAGTCAGCCATACGTCTGCAGTTGCTCCTGGGACCAGCCCCTTGGCGCGCGCCCAAGCCGCTGTCAAAGCTCGCAATTTCGCTGAAGCCGCGAAATGGTTTGAGAAAGCATGCCAAGAACATCCGGATGACGCTCAAACCCAGGCTTGGCTCGGGCAATCCCTGAGTAGCATCGGGCGGCGCGATGAGGGCATTGCCCATCTGCGTGAGGCCGGTCGAGGTCTCCTGAAAGACGCCCGCGAAACCGGGAATATCAACCTGGTTCTGGAAGTTGCGGGCCAATTGCAGCATTGGAGCGATTTTCCCGGCGCCCTGGAGCTCCTCAGTGCGGCAGTTCAGATTAACCCTCATGAGTTTCGCGGGTATCAGCTACTTGCGGTTACCTTTGCCCAGCTGAATCAGAAGGCCGAAGCACTTGTAGCGGGAGAACAGGCTCTAAAACTCTCCCCTGAGAACAACATGATGCAGGTTTTCCAGGGAAGCCTGGAAGCCGATGCTGGGAAAAGTGAGGTGGCGCGGGAGCGTCTTCAGAGAGTTCTCGCCACGCAGCCGAATGCCAGGGAAGCATTCCGGGCGCACAAGGAATTGGCACGAGTGCTCGACAAACTTGGGGTGTATTGTCAGGTTTTTTCGCATCTGCACGCTTCTGGCAATTTATCACGCTCCTTGCCGGAGTATGCACAGCAGGATGCGAGCCTCATCCCGAACATGCTCAAGGCGAACCGAGCCGGATTTGACCGTCAACTCCTGAGTCGCTGGGCCGGTACTGAATTCCCACTGGATCAACCTGCACCGAATTTCGTCCTCGGCTTCATGCGCTCCGGGACCACCTTGACCCAGGAGGTGCTGGATGCGCATCCCGATGTATTCGTTGCCGACGAGATAGATTTTGTCTCGGCCATGAAGCGCGAATTGCATGAACGGGACCGATCCAATATCAGCACAGCAGAGAAGCTAAGCCGTCTTGACCTGCCTGGCGTGCTACATCTGCGGGAGTTCTACTGGAAAAGGGTGCGTGAGCGGTTTGGGGATGCCATTGAACAGCGGCTTTTTGTCGACAAGTTCACCATGAATACGGTGGACCTTGGCCTGATCAACTGTGTATTTCCTGATGCCAAGGTCGTTTTTGTGATGCGGGACCCACGCGATGTTTGCCTAAGTTGTTTCATGCAACTCATGGTCCCGACACCAACCACCGTCCAGCTTTTGAGTTGGGAGGGAACGGCGAAATTCTATGCCGAGGTGATGGAGTGGTGGATGTACATCAAACAGCAGATGACACTGCAGTTCATCGAATTCCGCTACGAAGACGTGGTCTCGGATTTCGAGCAGACTTATCGAAAGGTCTTCGATTTTCTGGGGATCACATGGGACGCAGCGGTTGTCGATTTTCACAAAAGCGCGGCACGAAAATTTATCGCCACCCCCAGTCGCTCCCAAGTGACCCAGCCGCTATACGCTTCGTCAGTAGCCAAGTGGCGGTGTTTTGAATCAGACTTTGCGCCAATCAATGGCGTCTTGGCGCCTTACATTCGCGCATTCAACTACCATTTTTCTTAAGTCTGCAAGCGTCAGGGTTTGACGCCTAACCACCGAGGCCACTACTGAGCCGGGCAAGGGTTTCCTGATCTTTGGTTCCGAGTTTCTTTCGGTCCATGGCCTGAATCAGATTACCAGCCTCCTTGCGGTTGCCTGACGCAATATACAACTCGGCGAGATGAAACCTGGTTGTCGGCACCTTCGGTGCAAGGTTGACCGCCGTACGCAAGGTGGCAATCGCTTCAGTTTGCTTGCCTGCCAGTGCTTGGGCCATGCCCAGGGTATCCAGCACTTCTGGGCTGCCTGGCGCGAGTTCGGCCGCCCTGGTCGCATTCTTTAGGGCATCGGCTTGTTTTGCCTCAATCTGAGCCCATGCAAGATCGTTCAGTACGACAGGATTACGCGGATTCTTATCGGCGATCTTTTGCAGGAGTTCAACTGCTTTTCCGGGATTCCCCTGCGCTCGGATGCGTTGTGCTGCAAAACCCATCACCGTCGGGTCCTCAGGATACTTGCGCAAGGCATCGGCCAATTCCTGCTCAGCGGCTTGGCTACGCTTGGTTCGATCGAGAATCTGAACATTGCGCAGCAGCGCCGCAGGCACGGCGCCAGCCTTTGCGGCTTTGGCGAATTGCTTGAGGGCCGCGTCCGATTGCCCGGCTAGAGCGAGCAAGTCGCCCTCCAGGAGCATGGCCGTCAGTTTATTGGGTTCCTTTTCACCGAGTTCCCTGGCGATGGAGAATGCTTCTTGCAGATTGTCCGGCCTGGTAAGGTGGGCCAATGTGACGTATGGCTGGGGATCGAACGGGCGGTCGGCGATCAGTGAACGAAGGATGGTGGTAGCTTCTTTCTTTCGGTCGGCACCCAACTCCAGTTCTGCCAGCCTGAGTCTCCAGTCCGCGCGCTGCGGATAGTTGGCGGCGAGCTTTCGATAAGTTTCGGTGGCCAATTGAGTTTCGCCAACTCGTTCGTAGATGGTGGCGAGCAGAGCTGTTGCATCGGGGGATGCATTGTTGGCAGACGCGCCGGCCTGCGCAACGCTGAGCGCCGCATCTGGTTTGCCAGCACGGAAATGCTCTTGCGCGAGAGCTTCACGCAATGCGGTGGACGTGGGCAAAGACCTTACCCCCTTCTCCAGCAGCGCAGTTATGCTGGCTCGATCGTTTTGTGTTTCCTGCAGCAATCGGGCGTATTCGAGATAGGTCTGGGCGCTGGATGGTTTTACCTGGACCGCCTTCTCGTAACGTACGACCAGTTCCTCGCGCTGCTTGGGTTCTCTCGCCATCATGGTCAGAGCGGTCAAGGCGGGTTGGAAAGCAGGCTGGATATCCAGGGCAGCCAAGGTCTCGCGCCAAGCCCCGGCATTGTCTTTCTCCACCCCCAGGGTGGCAGCCAGAGTCAGGCGAGACTGGGGATCATGGGGACGGGTTTTCATCGCATGGTCCGCCAGTTGGCGAACTCGCGCGACGTCCCCCATACCCAAAGAGATGGCAATGATCCGGTCGCGGATTGCCGGATTGTCTTTACCGGCTTCAGTCGCTTGGTCGAGGAGTTTTTTTGCCCCATCCTTGTTGCCTGCGCGTGCGCGCAGCTCACTGAGGCGCAGCAGATATGACGCATTGGCAGGATCGTTCGCGCTGAGCTGTTCCAAGGTGGCTGTAGCCTCTTTTATTGCGCCGCGCATGACTTCGCTTTCCGCCCGCAGGGAGAGCAGCCGTGCATTGGTCGGCGCCACGCTGAGTCCCCGCCCAATTGCGTCAGCGGCATCGGTGGCCTTGCCCAGTCGGAGTTGCGCTTCAGCCAGCAACTGGAGAGTGGGTACAGAAAAAGGGTATTTCGGAGCGATCTTTTTCAGCCGCCGGTCGGCCATCATGACATCGCCTTTCTGCAGTTCTGCAGAAGCGACCATCAAGGTTGCTGGCAGATGCTCTGGAGCGACAGCGAGAGTCTTAAGGGCTGCCGCAAGGCTCTCCTCCGAACGGCCTTGACGGGACAGAACGAGCGCATCGACATAGTGCGTCATGTAGAAGGCGGGTGCCAGTTTCTTGAGCCGGTCTCTGATAACAATCGCCTGATCCAGCTTCCCCACCCCGACGAGGAACTCACCATATTCCCCCATTACGCCACGATGCCAGGGTACAGCCTCATAGGCCCGAGTCATGAATTGAAATGCCTGTTCGCGATTGCCGTTTGACTCATGGATACGGCTTAGACCTCGAAGCACCCACCACGGGGAATTCGGCTCTGCCAGCGAGCTATCCAGAGCTGCCAAAGCTTGCTCTTTTTTGTCTTGACCGAGCAGCGACTGGGCCCTTGCCAGCATGACGGAAGCAGTTTTTGCTGATACATTCTTTAACTGCTCTTCGGCAAGGGCGTTTTGCTTCTGACCCATGTAGGCGACGGCGACGACAGCGCGAAGATTGCTATCGGCTTCGGGCGACTTCAGGCGACGATCCTTGAATTCATTAATGATCTTGCCCAGCTCGTTCCGGTCGAGCATTAACAGGGCAATACGGGGCAGCAAAGAGTCGGCATCGCCACCTGCGCTGACGACTTTGCGGAGATGTTGTTCAGCGCCGACGGTGTCATATGTCCGATCCAGAGCATCTGCCAATGCCAGGCGGGCTTCAATCGAATCAGGCTTGGCCTGGACTGCATTCTTGAACTCAATCACGGCAGAGGGATATTCCCCTTTTTTCATGTACTCGTTGCCAGCTACGAGCGAGTCCTGGCCGCACCCTGCCATGAAGGATGCCATGGCCGTGACAATGATCGCGTTGCGAAAGCGGCAAATTTTGCGCGGGAATGCCTTGGAAATAGTTTGCATGGCCATCAAGAATGCTCCAATTGGCTAGACGTGGACGAACACGATTCTTCAGCATACCACTCGCCAATCTGGCGAAATCGGTCGGATTTCACGCGAACCCTGTGAATGAGTGTAGGTCAGGCAGTAGCGCGCTTGACGCGACAAAATGCGGATTGAATACATCCGGCTTGCCATAGCGCAACGGCGTGCCATCCACCTTCAATACATGGCCGCCGGCGGCCTCCACGATCGCCTGGGCCGCGGCCGTGTCCCACTCGCATGTCGGCCCAAGACGCGGGTACACATCGGCAGCTCCTTCAGCGACGCGACAGAACTTCAGGGAACTGCCTGCCTGCACCAGCTCATGGGGACTCAACCGGTCAATGAACTCAATGGTTTCCGTATTCATATGGCTTTTGCTGGCGACTACGCGCAGCGGCTGATTGGCCCCAACTGGATCGCCCACCCGAATTGACTCCACTCGTCCGTCCAACTCACGAAAAGCACCCAGCCCTTGCGCTCCCCAATAGGCCTGCCCGAGAGCCGGCGCCACCACCACACCCAGCACGGCCTTGCCATCCCGGACCAAAGCAATGTTCACCGTGAACTCCCCGTTCTGTGCCAGGAATTCCTTGGTGCCATCCAGGGGGTCAATCAGCCAGAAGTCGCCGATGGGTTGCCGATATTTCTGGGACTGTTCATCCTCTTCGGAAACCACCGGAATGTCCGGCGTCAATGCCGCGAGTCTTTGCGAAATGTGCTGGTGCGCCAGCAGATCGGCCCGCGTGAGCGGACTGTCATCGGTTTTGTAGGTCACCAGCACTTCTTTGGCACCCGCACCGCCGCTACGCATGTCTTCGTAGACAGCCATGATCACGGCACCGGCGCCACGGGCTATGTCCAGCACTTGGGTTGCCAGACTGGAAGTCAGGTTGATTTGTCGCATAACGTTTATTCAATCCGAATTTTGAGATTTATGTCATTGCCACTTTGAAATATATGAACTAAATTAGCCATTAAACAAATTGCGACAAAAGAGTTTGCATGCCCAACACCAATCTCCTCGGACTCGATGCGCCCACGGTTTGGGATACCGAGCGCGCTTTCCAGCATCTCAACAGCATAGGCCAAGCCGACACCAAACGCACGGCTGAGCGGCGGTTGCATGAGTGTGCCATTCTTCCGACCGAACTGCGACCGGAACATCTGGAAGACGAATTCGGGCGCCAACCGAGTCCAGCAGTGCTGAACTGGGAAATCGAGCAAGCCCGCGGCAAACGCAGACTGGTGCTGTTCGCCCAACTCTGTGAAATGCCGGGCGGCCGTGACTGCCTGCATGCCAACGATGCCCGGGGCGCACGTTACTGGCTACCCCTTGAAGAAACCGCTGCCAGCCAGGCGGTCGTCATGACGGCACTGCAAAATCTGCAGCATCACATCGGCAAGGACATCGCCATCTTCCCGCATGGTCGTCTGGTCACCCTGCTGCGCCGGGCGCCAATGCCCGCGCAAGTCACTTTGGGCCAGTTGAGCTACTCACCGGTGCTCAATCTCGAGCACCTGCAACGCCCACCTGCTCCAACGCGAACCAGCACGCCCCATCTGAAACACCTTGAAGCCGAGAGCATCCACATTTTTCGCGAAGCCATTGCCGAGGCAGGCAACCCCGTCATGCTCTATTCCGTGGGCAAAGACAGCTCGGTCATGCTGCACCTGGCGCGCAAAGCCTTCTACCCCGGACCGCCGCCGTTCCCGCTGTTGCATGTGGACACGCGCTGGAAATTTCAGGAGATGTACCTCTTTCGCGACCACATGGCGCGTGAGAGCGGCATGGATTTGCTGGTACACATCAACCCGCACGCGATTGCGAATGACATCAATCCCTTCGATCACGGTTCGGCGCTGCATACCGACATCACCAAGACGGAAGGCCTCAAGCAGGCTCTGGACAAATACAGATTCGATGTTGTCTTTGGCGGTGCCCGGCGCGACGAGGAAAAATCCCGCGCCAAGGAGCGGATTTTTTCCTTTCGCACCCCCACCCACCAGTGGGACCCGAAGAACCAGCGCCCGGAGCTCTGGAACCTCTACAACACGCGAAAAAACAAAGGCGAGAGCATCCGGGTCTTTCCGCTGTCCAACTGGACCGAACTCGACATCTGGCAGTACATCCTCCAGGAAAACATCCCCGTGGTGCCGCTGTACTTTGCCAGGGAACGCCCGGTGGTCGTGCGTGACGGCATGACGCTGATGGTTGACGACGCCCGCATGCGCCTGCTTCCTGGCGAGGTCATCCAGGCAAAGAAAGTGCGGTTTCGCACCCTTGGCTGCTACCCGCTTACCGGGGCCATGGCGTCGGATGCCGAATCATTGCCAGACATCCTTCTGGAATTGATCAACGCCCGCAGCTCGGAGCGCAAGGGACGCGCCATTGATGCAGACGCCGCGGCCAGCATGGAAAAGAAAAAGCAGGAGGGCTATTTCTGATGTCACGCAAAGCCGGAGCCTCCATCATCAAAGGTCAAGCGGCTCCAAGGCCAGCGGAAATCCCGCCCTCGACTTTTGACGCATTTCTGCGGCAACAGCAGAACCAGGACTTGTTGCGCTTCATCACCTGCGGCAGCGTGGACGATGGCAAAAGCACCTTGATCGGGCGGCTCTTGTGGGAATCAAAGCAGCTGTTCGACGACCAGATGGAAACCCTCCAGACCGAGTCAAGGAAATACGGGACGCAAGGCGACGATATCGACTTCGCCCTGTTGGTGGATGGCCTCGCGGCGGAGCGGGAACAGGGCATCACCATTGATGTGGCCTACCGCTACTTCGCCACGAACAGGCGCAAGTTCATCGTCGCGGATACCCCCGGCCACGAGCAATACACGCGGAACATGGTCACAGGCGCATCGACGGCTTCGCTGGCGGTACTGCTGATCGATGCCCGCCAGGGCATCCTCACGCAGACCCGCCGCCATGCCTACCTGGTCTCACTGATGGGCATTCGCCACGTGGTCCTGGCTGTCAACAAGATGGACCTGGTGCGCTTCGACCCTGCCGTCTTCCAGCGCATCCAGCAGTCATTTCAGCAGTTCGCGCAGACCTTCGGCTTTGACGACATCACCGCCATCCCGCTCAGTGCCCTCAAAGGTGACAACATCACGCAGCTGTCGGGAAACACACCCTGGTATTCAGGACCAACCTTGATGGGCTACCTGGAAACCATCAAGGTCAAACCACAAGGTTCAGACAGCATGGTGTTCCCGGTCCAGTGGGTCAATCGGCCGGACTCGTCGTTCCGTGGTTTGAGCGGCAGTGTGGCGCAGGGCACCATCAAGGTGGGTGATGAAATTCGCGTGACAAGCTCTGGCCAGACCACCACGGTCGCCGAGATCGTCACCATGGACGGATTGCTCACGCAAGCTGTCGCGGGCGATGCCGTTACCCTGCGGCTGAGCAGGGAAGTCGATGCGTCACGCGGCGATATTCTTTCCCTTGGCCAGAATCCGCTGGAAACCACCGACCAGTTTGAAGCGACCGTCGTGTGGATGAGCGAAGAGGCCGGGCTCATTGGCCGCAGTTACGACATCAAGCTGGCCACGCAGTGGGCATCGGCCTCGGTAACCAGCATCAAGCACCGTGTGAACGTCAACTCCCTGGCGCACGAGGCCAGCAAACACCTGGAACTCAATGACATCAGCGTCTGCAACTTCGCCACCAGCAAGCCACTGGTGTTTGACAGCTACCAGAACGCCAGAACACTCGGCAGCTTCATTCTGGTTGACCGTTTCAGCCACGCCACGGTCGCAGCGGGCATGGTTCGCCACAGTCTGCGGCGCGCGCAAAACGTGCACAGGCAGGCGCTGTCAATTGCCCGGTCCGACCGCGAGAGGCTCAACGGCCACCAGGGTCGGGTCATCTGGTTCACCGGGCTGTCGGGCTCCGGCAAATCCACGATTGCCAACGCGCTGGAAATCGAACTCCATTCCCAAGGGCACCGCACCTACATCCTGGATGGCGATAACGTGCGCCAGGGGCTGAACAAGGACCTGGGCTTCACCGATGCCGACCGCGTGGAAAACATCCGTCGTATTGCCGAGGTGGCCAAGCTGATGATGGATGCGGGACTGGTTGTGATGACGGCCTTCATCTCGCCTTTTCGCAGAGAACGTGAAATGGCCAGGGAACTCATCGGCCCGGAGAATTTCCTGGAGGTGTATGTGAGTACGCCGCTGGAAGTGTGTGAGGCGCGCGACGTCAAGGGTCTCTACAAGAAAGCCCGCAGCGGACTACTTCCGAATATGACCGGCTTGAATAGTCCGTACGAAGCCCCGGAGCACCCCGACATTGAACTGAATAATGCGAATCTGCCATCTGGTATGGCTGTCAAAAAAATTCTGGGCGTTATCCTGCCCCATGAGCAGCCGAAATCGGATGACTCATCTGTTTGAACAACCCATGCACCACACCATATTCGACACCCCCATCGTCAACACCCTGCTGCGCGCCTTCTCGGTGAGCTTTTTGAAGCTCACCGGCTGGAAGGTGGAAGGCAGCCTGCCGCCCGATGGCCGCAAGTGCGTGCTGATCGCCGCTCCTCACACCAGCAACTGGGACCTGCCCTATACCCTGATGGTGGCGTTCGCCCTGCGGCTCAATGTTTACTGGATGGGCAAGGAACAGTTGTTCAAGCCGCCCGTTCGCGGTCTGATGATGTGGCTGGGCGGCATACCGGTAGAGCGGGAGAAGTCCAACAACCTGGTCGCAGCGTCGGCGGAGGCCATCAAGGCCGCGGATGGTCCGCTGCAACTCATCGTGCCGCCGGAGGGGACACGCGGCAAGACACGGTACTGGAAGACCGGTTTCTATTACATCGCTTTGGCCGCACAGGTGCCGATCGTGATGGCCTACATGGATTACGAGAAAAAGATCAGTGGACTGGGGCCGGTCTTCCTGCCCACAGGCAACGTTGAGGCCGACATGGCGGCGATCAAGTCCTTCTATGCGCCCTTCACGGGCAAGAATGCCGACCAGTTTCACGCCGGGTAACGGTGCCTGAGTTGTCAGTGGAAATCCCGGCTTTGCGTCGCCAGTCCGCCCAGCATCGGCGTCAGGTCTTTCAGGTGCCCGGCAATCAGGTGGCGTACCTCGCCACCGGTCTCTGCATCCCGCTGCCACACGCCATAGACCGCCAGCAGGCGTGACTTGAGCAGCGCCGTGCGCTGGCGTTCGCGCAGGCTCTTCCACACAATCACATTGACCTGACCGGTTTCATCCTCCAAGGTAACGAAGACCACGCCCTTGGCGGTTTGCGGTTGCTGGCGCATGGTGACGAGGCCGCAGGCCCTGACCAGCCGCCCGCTGGGCAGATCACGCAGCTGGGCGGCCGTGAGCAGCTTCATTTTTGATAGCTGCCCGCGCAAGAGGGACAGGGGGTGGGAGCGCAAAGTCAAGCCGAGCGCGGCGTAATCGAAGACCACTTCTTCGCCTTCCGTCGCGGCCGGTAGTGTCAATAAATCTTCTTGCACCGGGACGGCGCGCAGCAAGGGCGGTGCAGCCTTGAGGGCACTGGCGTCCCATACCTGCTGGCGGCGGTGGCCGGACAGACTGGAGAGTGCATCGGCCGCGGCCAGGGCTTTGAGATCGCCCTGATCCAGCCCGGCGCGCAGGGCCAGGTCTTCGGTGCTGGTGAACGGTGCATTGGCTCGCGCGGCGGCAATGCGTTGAGCGGCTGTCTGGTGCAGACCAGCAACCATGCGCAGGCCCAGGCGGACGGCGTGTTGCTCCAGCGTGCAATCCCAATCGCTATGGGTCACGTCCACGGCGCGGACCGCCACAGCGTGCCGGCGTGCGTCCTGCACCAGCTGTGAAGGCGCATAAAAGCCCAGCGGCTGGCTGTTGAGCATGGCCGCCAGAAAACAGGCGGGTTCGTGGTGTTTGAGCCAGCAGCTGACATAGGTGATCAGCGCAAAACTGGCGGCGTGGCTTTCGGGGAAGCCATATTCACCAAAGCCTTCGATCTGCCTGAAGATGTTGTCGGCAAACTCCTGCGTGTAGCCCCGCTCGACCATGCCACCCACCATGCGCTCGTAGAACTTGTGCACCCCGCCCTTGCGCTTCCAGGCCGCCATGGAGCGGCGCAGGCTGTCGGCCTCCCCCGCGCTGAAACCAGCCGCCAGCATGGCGATCTGCATCACCTGCTCCTGGAAGATCGGCACACCCAGCGTGCGCTCCAGCGCGGTGCGCAGCCCCTCGCCGGGGTAGTCCACCGGCTCCAGGCCCTGCCGGCGCTTGAGGTAGGGGTGCACCATGCCACCCTGAATCGGGCCGGGGCGCACGATGGCCACTTCGATCACCAGGTCGTAAAAACAGCGTGGCTGCAGGCGCGGCAGCATGCTCATCTGCGCGCGGCTCTCAATCTGGAACACGCCCACGGTGTCGGCCTTGCAGATCATGTCGTAGGTAGCCGGGTCTTCCGAAGGAATGTCCTGCATCCGGAAGGGGGTGCCGCGCTGCGCGCTGATCAGGTCCAGACAACGGCGAATGGCGCTGAGCATGCCCAGGGCCAGCACATCGACCTTGAGCAGGCCCATGGCGTCCAGGTCGTCCTTGTCCCACTGGATGATGGAGCGATCCGGCATGGCGGCGTTTTCCACCGGCACAAGGCGCGTGAGCTTGCCCTGCGTCAGCACAAA
>NZ_JAUSLE010000019.1 GCF_030646845.1 Rhodoferax sp.
CTGTGCATAATGGACGAAGTTTAAAAATTGGGGTTTGATTATGCTTGACCGGGACGGCTTTAGGCCCAACGTCGGCATCGTCCTGCTCAACCAGAAAAATCAGGTGTTCTGGGGCAAGCGAATTCGTACACACTCGTGGCAATTTCCGCAGGGTGGCATTGATCGGGGAGAAACCCCCGAGCAGGCCATGGTTCGTGAACTGCATGAGGAAGTGGGGCTCCATCGTGAGCATATTCGCATTGTGGCCCGCACCCGAGACTGGTTGCGCTACGAGGTGCCGGACAGAGACATCCGCCGCGACGCGCGCGGCCATGACCACGGCCAGAAACCGCTCTGGTACTTGCTCCACCAGACAGGCCACGACTGGGATTTGAACCTGCGCGCCACCGACCACCCTGAGTTTGATGCCTGGCGCTGGAACGACTACTGGGTGCCACTGGACGCTGTCGTGGAGTTCAAACGTGGCGTGTACGAGATGGCGCTGACTGAGCTGGCACGCTATTTACCGCGCAACGAACACAGAAACCGGTTCCTGCGCCAAGGCAATCGGCTGCACGAACAGGACCCGGCCTACGAGACAATGCCGGGTGCCCATTTTGATCTGCCGCCCGGAGGCTCGTTCGAGCCCAATCCGCCAACCGGCTTTTTCCCCGAAAGCCCCGAGAGAACAAATGAAGTTTGAAAAGCTTGTATGGCTGGGCCTGACGCTGGTGGCTCTCAGCGCCTCTGCGCAAATAATCATTGACCCCGACTGGAAAGAAACCGAGGCGCCGCCTCCCCCCTCGTTCAACAAAGACAAGTTGATTCCGATCGAGATGCCGAGGTATGTGTCACTGCGGTTTGGTGTCGATCCGGCGACGTTCGCCATTACCCCTGAGGGCATCGTCCGCTATGTGGTCGTGGCAGTCAGTGCCACGGGCTCGACCAATGCGATGTACGAGGGGATTCGATGCGCGACCGGAGAAGTCAAAACTTACGCCCGGTATATGTCAAACGGGCAGTGGTCGTCAGTTCAAGATCCGCAATGGCAGGGACTCAACGACAACCTGCCATCCAGGCATGCGATGGCCCTTGCCAGACAAGGAGTCTGTGTCGGCCGGTCGGCGGCGGCCAATTCAGTCGCAGAGATTGTCGAGGGGCTAAAACACCCGAAATGGGAGCCGTAATGGCACGGTCCCGCCCGCAGTAAAGCTGCGGCCTTGGAGGGTCTTACCGGGTCAGCACCAGATTGTCCCGATGGACCATTTCGGGCTCAGCCGCGTAGCCGAGCAGTTTTTCAAATTCGCTGGAGGGCCTGCGACAAATGAGCCGCGCCTCTGAACTGGCGTAGTTGGCCAGCCCGCGCGCAATTTCGACACCGTGCGCATCACGCACGGCAATCACATCACCCCGCGAAAACTCGCCGTCCACGGCCGTCATGCCGATAGGCAGCAAGCTTTTGCCCTCGTCCTGCAACTTCGCTGCAGCGCCAGCATCCACCATGACCGACCCACGCAGTTGAAGATGATCGGCAATCCACTGCTTGCGTGCCTGGGTTTTCTGCGTCTGCGCCACCAGCAGCGTCCCGATCGGCTCCCCCTGAGTCAACCGCACCAAGACGTCGGGCTCGCGCCCCCAGGCAATCACCGTGGAGGCACCGGAACCTGCAGCCCGTTTGGCCGCCAGTATCTTGGTGATCATGCCGCCGCGCCCGAGACTTGAACCAGCGCCACCCGCCATCGCCTCCAGCGCGGGGTCGCCCGCCTTGGCCTCATGCACAAATTGCGCGCCCGCGTCCTTGCGCGGATCAGCCGTGTAGAGTCCTTTTTGGTCGGTCAGAATGACCAGAGCGTCCGCCTCCACCAGATTCGCCACCAGTGCGCCCAAGGTGTCGTTGTCGCCAAACTTGATTTCGTCGTTGACCACGGTGTCGTTTTCATTGATCACAGGGACGACGCCCAACTTGAGCAGGGTCAACAGTGTCGAGCGCGCGTTGAGATAGCGCTCGCGATCGGCCAGATCAGCGTGGGTCAGCAGCACCTGCGCACTGCCCAAACCGTTTTCACGCAGCTTGGTCTCGTACATTTGCGCCAGGCCCATCTGACCGACGGCGGCGGCGGCCTGGAGCTCATGGATTTCATGCGGCCGACTGGTCCAGCCCAGCCGCTTCATGCCTTCGGCAATGGCGCCGCTGGACACCATGATGACTTCACGGCCCCCACGCACCAACAGGGACATCTGACGACACCATTCACCGATCGCCGTCTCGTCCAGCCCCCGCCCCTCATTGGTTACCAGACTGGAGCCGACTTTGACGACAATGCGTCCGGCATCACGCAACACAAGTGAACTAGTTTCTATGGTCATTTTGGCCTGCAGCCCACGTCATACATGCGCAATGCGCTATCAAGTTAATAGCGTCTTCGTGTTACTCGGGATCGACTGCAAAACGGGGATCTATGACTTCCGGCGTCTGTTCCGCTTTCTGCTGGGCCTTCACGTGCTGGTAGACGGTTTTGATCAGGGATTCGCACCCTTCGCGGGTGAGTGCCGAAATCTCAAACACCGGTCCCTTGAACTTGAGGCGTTTGACAAAGTCTTTCACGAGCGCCGCGCGTTCTTCGACGGGGACCATGTCCAGCTTGTTGAGAACCAGCCAACGCGGCTTGGCATAGAGCGCCGGATCGTATTTCTTGAGTTCGTTCACGATGGCCTTGGCTTGGGCGACGGTGTCGACGCCCTCATCAAACGGTGCCATGTCGATCACGTGCAGCAGCAGTCGCGTGCGTTGCAGGTGGCGCAGAAAAAGATGACCCAAGCCCGCGCCTTCAGACGCGCCTTCGATCAACCCCGGCAGATCGGCCACCACGAAGCTCTGCTCCGGGCCCACCCGCACAACGCCCAAATTGGGGTGCAGGGTGGTGAATGGGTAATCGGCAATGCGCGGGCGCGCGTTGGAAATGGCGGAAATCAGTGTGGATTTGCCCGCATTGGGCATACCGAGCAGACCCACGTCGGCCAGCACCTTCAGTTCGAGCTTGAGGTGGCGCTTTTCGCCCGGCCAGCCCGGGGTCTTTTGCCGTGGCGCGCGATTGATGGCGCTTTTGAAACGCATATTGCCAAAACCACCATCACCACCCTTGGCAATGGTGATGACTTCGCCCGGCGTGATCAACTCAAACAGCACCTCACCGGTTTCGGCATCCGAGATGATGGTGCCAACCGGCATTTTCAGGACGATGTCGTCGCCGGCCGCGCCAAACATGTCGGAGCCCATGCCATGCTCACCGCGCTTGGCGTCATGCCGCCTCGAAAAGCGATAGTCCACCAGTGTATTCAGATTGGGGTCAGCCACGGCAAAGACGTGGCCGCCGCGCCCGCCGTCACCACCGTTGGGGCCGCCGAACTCTTTGTATTTCTCATGGCGAAACGAGACGCAGCCAGCTCCACCATCTCCCGCAGAGATGTCAATGTAGGCTTCGTCGACGAATTTCATGATTTCATTCCATTTCTACTTCAATGCGATATGTCGTTGCCCCGTCTTGCCGTGCTGAAGCACTGCCTGCTACGGTACGCCTAATCTCGCATTGAACTAAGAACGGAATCAGGCTTTATAAACGAAAAACCCCGCGCTGGGCGCAGGGTCTCAATTGGGGGTTCCCAGCAGCTTAGGCCGAGATAACGCTCACCGTCTGCTTGTTCATTGCACCTTTGGTGGCAAACAATACATTGCCATCAACCAGCGCAAACAGCGTGTGATCCTTGCCGATGCCGACATTGGTCCCGGGGTGGAACTTGGTGCCGCGTTGGCGAACGATGATGGCGCCAGCGCCGATCAACTCACCACCGAATTTCTTCACACCGAGCATTTTGGGCTTGGAATCGCGCCCGTTTCGCGTAGAGCCGCCGCCTTTTTTCTGTGCCATGACTCTTGCCCCTTATGCCGCAATGACGCCAACCAGCAGTTCGGTGAACTGTTGGCGATGCCCTTGGCGTTTCTGATAGTGCTTGCGACGGCGCATTTTGAAAATGCTGACCTTGTCGTGCTTGCCGTGTGAAAGAACGGTGACACTCACCGTTGCGCCGGACACCAAGGGAGTACCCACCTTCAGATCTGCGCCGTTACCGACCGCCAGAACCTCGTTGAACACAATCTCTTGGCCTACGTCCGCAGCAATCTGTTCTACTTTAATTTTTTCGCCGGCTGCAACCCGATATTGCTTGCCGCCGGTTTTTATGACCGCGTACATGTTGACC